>NZ_JBGZYM010000052.1:0-4724 GCF_041824135.1 Kaistella sp.
AAAATAATCCGGTAACTGAATTTTCCTTCCGACCATTTTTAAAACAATCTTAATGAAAGCGAAAGATAATAAGAACAGCGTAACCAAAACCCTTGATTCATATGAAGCGCAATTAGTAACGCTTTATCCAAATGAATTAATAGATTTTTTAGGTGGAGTAGAACCCCTTAAGAAAATTAATATCTTCGGGCATCGTATTATTTTTGTGATGATGGAAATGATGAAGTCTGCGCAAGTGCATAAAATAAGTATTGATGAAACCAAAGAGATCATTTCAAACGATATGGTTTACAAGGACGGTAGAATTACATCTTTGGAAGATATTAAAGCAGATCACATTGAAAAGAGAAGACTCTTGGAATCTGGAAAGAAACTGGCGGTAATAGAAGAAAGTTTTTTTGCAGATAATTTCAGTATGCTTCAAATGATTATTCCTACGCAAGCTCTCAATGATAATGGTAATATAAAGGTAAAAGATAACAGTGTTTTTCATGAGCAATTAAAGATTCTGAAAACCTTGGGAAACCATACGGTGAAATCGAACACAGGTGGAGAGTTTTTAATTACTAATTTTATAGAAACACCAATTTTTAATAAAGGACAGAATTATATTCGTTTCTATATTTCTAAAGCTACTTCTCGGATGTTGCTTAATAACATTGACGGATATTCTAAAGTTTATAGAAGTATTCTTTTTTCTACTCCTTCAACGATGCCTTTAAATATATACCTCTATCTAAAGAAAAAGTTTGGGAAAATGAATGGGGGTAATATAAAAATTTCAAAATTCGTAGAAGACCTGTCTCTTGCAAGTCACTATTTAAAAAAATCGAAGTTGACTATTTTTTTGGATGGTATTCAGAAAAAATTAAATGAGATTGGAAATATTTCTTTTGGATATAAAATTACAGATGATACTCTAACTTTTTCTCTATATGAAACAAAAAATACTGTTTTCATCGAATACCCTTCAGCAGATGATTACCGTTCAAAAAATGCCATAAAATATATTAAGAAATCAAGGAAATTAAATGATAAGCAATTAGTATATATTGAAGGCAAGTTTAAAGAGCACAGTTATGAGAAAATGAGTGAAGTAACCAGATCTCGCTTAGACAAGAATATTACAGGAAATGATTATTTAAAATGGTTTGTAGATAAATGTAATGAACTTCAAATATAATTAGCAGAGTTACCCCCACTGAATGTTCCTACTTGATATGAGTTATATCTGCATTAATGAAACCATTATCAATAGGGAATTGTTTTTATTACCCCCACTAGATGTTCCGTTTTTTAAATGTTATAAAGAAAAAAGTAGATGAATGGTAGACAGGATCAGTTGAATACTCTGATAAAAAGAAAACTAAAATGATGGAGTTAGACGAAGATGTCAAAAATAGAAGTTAATAATGGAGCATCAAATTCAATTTCGTGAGACAAAGTAATAGTCATTCGAACGAATGACAGTTATAAAAGCCTATTAATAGGGAAACAAGAGTAGAAATAATAGTGTTGAAGAAGTTGAATCCCAATGCTACTACCCCCATCCAATGTTCCTAACAATGATACCCCCACTGAATGTACCTCACGCTTATTACCCCCATCGAATTTCCTTATTACCCCCACCGAATGTACTATTACTCCCACTCAATGTTCTGTTACCCCCACTTGTTTTCCTTACTACCCCCACTCAATATGTCCATTACCCCCACTGGGTTTCCCGAAATACATCAGAATACTCAGTATTTGAAAGCTTTTTAAGCGGTTTCTAAGGCTTACTAATATTATAATGTATTTAATATTCTTATTTATTAATTAAAAATAAGGAGTTAGCCCCTGGCTAATAGACCTTTTATTTGATCTTAATTTTATTTTTATAGTCGGAAAAAACATTAAAATTTATGGACGTCTGTAAATTTAAAAGAAAAAGTTGCGAAAAAAAGAAAATGAGCAGAATTTTCGTCGCACAAACGTTCAATTGTGCAATAATTTCGGAGTAACAAGAAAATTACTCATTCTAGGGTCGCATAATTGTATCGCAAAATAAAATAATTATGCGATATATTTGTGCGAATTAATAAACTTCGTGATATTATATTGTAAATTAGCTTTTACATAAATTTAATAATTAAATATGCTCATAGGTTATGCGAGAGTTTCAACTCAGATTCAGGATAATGCAATTCAAATTGATGCATTAAAAAAATCAGGTTGCGAAATGATTTTTGAAGAAGTTATTTCTGGAGGTAGATGGGATCGACCTAAACTTCAGGAACTTTTAAATTATATTAGAAAAGGGGATACCATTGTTGTATGGAAACTTGATCGTTTATCAAGATCACTGAAAGATCTGCTATTTATTATGGAGCAGATTGAAACTAAAGAAGCTGGTTTTAAAAGTTTGACAGAATCTATTGATACAACAACTTCTGCAGGAAAAATGATGATGCAAATGGTAGGTGTATTTGCAGAATTCGAAAGAAATATGCTGAAAGAACGAACACAGAAAGGTTTAGAATATGCAAAAGGACAGGGTAGAGTTGGTGGTCGCAAGCCAAAATTGAAAACAATTCAGGTTCAAGAAATTATTCAACTACATGCTGCAGGAAAATCCGCACCCGAACTCTCTCAATTATTTAATGTGCATCAAGCGACGATTTATAGGTTATTAAAAAAAGAACTTAAAATTTAGAAAATTACACTTCTTTTATTGTTAGTCTTTGTACGTATCCACTATAATTTGGATTTCAGTAACTGTTCCATCATAATAATGTTTTTTCCGACTATTATATTCCTAGTTCTATTTTATTTAAATATTCATTTAGTTAATATCCGTCTATTTTTGTATTTTTGAAAGATTTGCCAAAATTAATGGTTAAACCGCTATTAACCATATTGTCGCTAGAAATTACTCATGATTGAAAATAAACATACAGAATACAAACAGCAAGTAACTCCCGAAATAGAAAAGGAGGTCGTTGCCTTTCTAAACTCAAACGAAGGAGGAATTATATATGTGGGAATTGATAATGCTGGAAATATTGTGGGTATTGAAGATATTGATCAGGTTCAATTGCACTTCAAAGATCGCCTGAAAAATAATATACTTCCTTCTTGTATGGGGCTTTTCGATTTGGTGACTGAAAAGCAGCAAGATAAAAATGTTCTGAAAATAATTGTAGCTGGAGGATATGAAAAACCTTATTACATCAGGAAATATGGGATGTCTGAAAAAGGTGCTTTTATTCGCATTGGTAGTTCTTCCGAACCGATGCCCACTAGAGAAATAGAACGATTATTTACCAAGCGTACTCGCCATTCTATTAGTAATATAAAATCAGCGAAACAAGATTTGCAATTTCAGCAGTTGCATATTTATTACCAGGGAGTAGGTAAAATTTTATCTCCGCAATTTGCCAAAAATTTAGAATTACTTACTGAAGATAATACCTACAATTATGTGGGATATTTGATGAATGATACAAATACCATTTCCATTAAAGTAGCCAAATATGAGGGTATCGACAGGGTAAATTTAGTAGAGAGTAATGAGTACGGTTTTGAATCTTTGGTGAAAGCAACCCAACAAGTTTTAGATAAATTAAATCTGGAAAATAAAACGCTTACAAGAATCACTTCCAAAGAGCGCGAAGAAATACGAATATGGAATGAGATTTCTCTTCGTGAAGCCGTTGTGAATGCTTTTGTTCACAATGATTACTCCAGAGAATTGGCTCCTAAATTTGAACTCTTTGATGATCGTTTAGAAATAACTTCTAATGGAGGTTTACCCGAAGGGCTTTCAAAAGAAGAGTTTTTTGAAGGTTTTTCTGTACCTCGAAATAAAGAAATCATGCGGATTTTTAAAGACCTGGACTTAGTAGAGCAACTCGGTTCTGGCATTCCTCGTATTTTACAATTTTACAAGAAAGAATCATTTCAGTTTTCAGAGAATTTTTTAAGAATTGTTCTGCCTAGAAATGTTGATGAAAAAGGTGTTCAAGAAGGTGGTCATGTTGGTGGTCAAGAAGGTGGTCAAGTTGGTGGTCAAGTTAATCTTTCTAAAATAGAATTGACTCCTACACAAAATCAGGTTTTTCGTTTGATCGTTGAAAATCCCAAAATAAGTCGAAGAGAATTAGCGGAAAATCTAAAGATTAATGAATCAGCGATTCAAAAACATATCAATAACTTAAAAGAAAAAAAAGTTATAGAGAGAGTAGGGAAGACTAATGGTTACTGGGAAATTAAGTAAACCCGATCGATTTAAATTTTCTAAAATTAATCCCTATTCAGTTAGATTGTAAAAAAGAAAATACCGCAATTTTTAACATTACTTTTGACACCAAACATAAATGGATTTCAATATTATAATTTGAGTAATTAACACTATTTTTGGGAGAAACTTGAAGAACACCTTAATGAGCAAGGAAAACCAAATTGAAAACGATCTAGTTCAAAAACTAATTGAATTAAAATATACTTATCGAAAAGATATCAGAGATCGCATATCTCTGGAGAAAAATTTTAAAGAGAAGTTCGAATCCTTGAATAAAGTTTCTTTATCTAATTCGGAGTTCGCACGTTTGCGTGATGAAATTATTACTCCAGATGTTTTCGCAGCATCGAAATTACTTCGACAGAAAAATTATTTTTTACGGGAAGATGGAACGCCGCTTCATTATACATTGGTCAATATTAAAGATTGGTGCAAGAACGAT
>NZ_JBGZYM010000053.1:0-55074 GCF_041824135.1 Kaistella sp.
ATTCAAAGATTTTTATATATCTTTAATTAAACGACGAGAAACAACAATATGGATAGTCAATTTTCAAATGGTTTGGACCAAGTTTTCAAACACAGTAAGAACGAAGCAAGACGCTTGCACAGTGAGTTTCTAAATACAGAACATTTCCTGTTGGGAATGATTAAAACAGATAACTCTGCCAAGGAGATCATGCATAATTTGGGAGCCGATTTAACCCAAATCAAAAGAAAAATCGAAACAATGTCCGTAGCCAGTCTAAATCCATTTTCTGTAGAAAGTGAAAAAATATCTTTTACCAAAATGGCTGATCAGGCCATTAAAAGATCAGAATTAGAATGCAGACAATATCAAAGTTCAGAGGTCAACACCGTACATCTATTGCTCGGTATTCTTTATAAATCAGAAGATCCTACGACGAGTATCCTTAGTTCGTACGAAATCGACTATGAAAGAGTGACCAAGGAATATCAAACGATGCTTAAAAATTCGGGGCAAGATCCGAAAATGAGTGCGTACGACGATGATGAAGAACGTGAAGAATTCGGTCAGATGAGAAAGCCAACTGGAAATATCGGGACTGGAAAAAGTAAAACTCCGACCTTAGATAATTTCGGACGTGATCTTACGACGCTTGCTCGCGAAGGGAAACTCGATCCAGTGATTGGTCGTGAAAAAGAAATCGAACGCGTTTCGCAAATTTTATCGAGAAGAAAGAAAAATAATCCACTTTTAATTGGGGAGCCAGGTGTTGGTAAATCAGCGATTGCGGAAGGTTTGGCTTTAAGAATTCAACAGAAAAAAGTATCGCGCGTTCTTTACGGAAAGCGAGTGATTACTTTAGATCTGGCGAGTTTGGTGGCCGGAACCAAATACCGTGGTCAGTTTGAAGAGCGAATGAAAGCCATCATGACTGAACTGGAGAAAAACCGAGATGTCATTTTATTCATCGATGAATTACATACGATTGTAGGCGCGGGAAGTTCAACTGGAAGTTTAGATGCTTCCAATATGTTCAAACCAGCATTAGCGAGAGGTGAAATTCAATGTATTGGTGCCACAACTCTTGATGAATACAGACAGTATATCGAAAAAGATGGAGCGCTAGAAAGACGGTTTCAAAAGGTAATGGTTGAACCAACTACCGTGGAAGAAACCGTACAAATTCTAAATCAGATTAAAGACAAATACGAAGATCACCATAATGTAACTTACACCGACGAAGCCATTTTAGCTTGTGTTAATTTAACTGCAAGATATATTACCGATCGTTTCTTACCAGATAAAGCAATCGATGCAATGGATGAAGCTGGATCAAGAGTATACATTAAAAACATGAAAGTTCCGACAGAGATCATTGAGCATGAAAAAAGCATCGAAGAAATTAAGGAATTGAAACAGGCCGCTGTTAAAAAGCAGGATTATCTGGAAGCCCGTAAATTGAAAGATGAAGAAGAGCGCTTGCAAATGGAATTAAATGTAGCGCAAACGGAATGGGATAAGGAAGTTAAAGAGAAAAAAGAAATCGTTTCTGAAGAAAGCGTTGCCGAAGTAGTTTCCATGATGAGTGGAATTCCGGTTACCAAAGTAGGTAAAAATGAGCTGGACAAATTAGCTCTAATGGACGAAATGCTGAACGGAAAAGTTGTTGGTCAAAAAGAGGCTGTGAAAAAAGTGGTGAAAGCCATCCAAAGAAATAGAGCAGGATTGAAAGATCCAAACCGACCAATCGGTACTTTTATTTTCTTAGGAACAACTGGTGTTGGTAAAACAGAGCTTGCGAAAGTAATGGCTCGTGAACTTTTTGATTCTGATGAAGCCTTGATTAGAATTGACATGAGTGAATACATGGAGAAATTTGCAGTTTCCCGATTAGTCGGCGCGCCTCCAGGATATGTTGGTTATGAAGAAGGTGGTCAGTTAACCGAAGCAGTGCGAAGAAAACCTTATGCAGTAGTTCTTTTAGATGAAATCGAAAAAGCGCATCCGGATGTTTTCAATATCTTACTGCAAATTTTAGATGAAGGTTTTGTAACCGATTCTTTAGGTAGAAAAATTGATTTTAGAAATACGATCATCATTTTAACCTCGAATATCGGAACGCGTGATTTAAAAGATTTCGGTGACGGTGTTGGATTTGGCACTACTGCCAAAAAAACCAATACGGATGCAAGAGCGCGAAGCACGATTGAAAATGCCTTGAAGAAAGCCTTTGCACCAGAATTTTTAAATAGAATTGATGACATCGTGATCTTTAATAATTTAGAAAAAGAAGATATTGCGAAAATCATCGATCTTGAATTGGCTAAATTATACAGCAGACTTGAAAAGTTAAACTACAAAGTGGAGCTTACCGATGAAGCCAAAGAATTTATTGCTGAGAAAGGTTGGGATAAAGATTTTGGAGCGAGACCTCTGAAACGCGCGATTCAAAAATACATTGAAGATTTACTGGCAGAAATGTTAGTGAACAAAATTTTAACCGAAGGCGGCACCGTAGTTTTAAAACTCAACGAAGCCAAGGACGGTCTGGAAGGCGAACCCGTTAAAGCGAAAGCGAAAGCGAAATAATCTTTCAACACAATTTATAACAAAACCGTCCCGTCAAATATTGACGGGACGGTTTTTATTTTTAGTAAAAGAATAGTAAGCTTATTTGATCTCAATACATCCAACTCTACCTCCAGCATTTCCGGTTGGTTGCGTCTTGAAATCATCTGCATCAGCATGAATGATAATCGATTTTCCCATAATATTTTTGGTAGCATCATTTCCGCCCATTTTCCAGTTATCGGTTTTGAAAACCAGTCTAGCTGTTCCGTCTTTGTCTGCTACTAAATTACCGATATCTCCCATATGAAACTCACCATGTTCCCATTTTCCGTGTTTTTCTGCGGTAGGATTCCAGTGTCCACCAGCTGAACTTCCGTCGGCTGCGGAGCAATCTCCTTTTTCATGTATATGAACAGCGTGAATTCCTGGAGTTAGTTTGTAAACATTTAAATCCATCGAAACTGTTTTGCCACTTTGCGTAAACTGAGCAGTTCCTTGAGTGTTGGTTCCACTTTTAGCGTTAACGACGTATGACTTTGTTGTGGTACATGATACAGCAAAAAGAGCGCTGCATACCAACATAGAAAGGGTTGCGATTTTCATAATAATTTTATTTTAATTAATGTAATTGTAAAGTTAAGAAAATTTCACTTTCTGCATTTTAACAGTTCAGTCGTGAATTTTTACCGTTCAGGTAATTTAAATTTCAGCAAATCTCATTCCGTAATACATTTGTGGTGTAAAAATTATCACCATGCAAACTTTCATTATTTCTAAAGTACTTCTTCTGGTATTGTTTCTGATCGGTATTTTTTCTAATGCTCAGATCACTATTTCTGGTAAAGTTAACTTTAAAAATAAAGGAACTAAAGATATTTCAGTCACTTTAAAAGATTCCTATGACGGCGCCACAACTGATGAGAATGGAAATTATTCCTTTAAAACCTCTGAGAAAAACACACAGATCTTGGTTTTTTCAAATCCAAAGTTTGTGGAAATTGAGAAATCAATAATTATTGGAAACGAAAATCTCACGGTCAATTCAACTTTGAAAGAACAGATCTCAGAAATTGATGCCGTTGTTATTTCTGCAGGTTCTATTGAAGCCAGTGATAGAAAAAGAGCAACAACACTTTTAACTCCTATTGATATTTACACGACTGCGGGCGCGAACGGACAAGTTTCCGCCGCTTTAGAAACGCTACCCGGAGTTCAGAAAATCGGCGAGACCGAAGGTTTATTTGTTCGTGGCGGAACTGGCGATGAAACGAAATTTTTCATGGATGGAAATCTGGTCAACAATTTTTTCGGAAATTCTATTCCTGGAATTAAATCGATGGATCGGTTGAATACCTCTTTATTTAAAGGGAATGTATTTTCAAGTGGTGGATATTCTGCAGTTTACGGGCAGGCTTTGTCCTCGGTTTTGGTTTTAGAAAGCATCGACTTTCCCGAGAGAAATTCAATTGATATCGGAATTTCACCCTTGTTTTTAACCGCTGGATTTCAAAATGTAAATGAGGAGAAATCAAAGTCTTTCGGAATTTTTGGATCTTATTCAAATCTGGGGTGGATGACGAAATTAATAAAGTTTAATAATGATTTTACCAAAGCTCCCGAAAGTTTCGGCACTAACTTTAACTTTAGAATTAAAAATAAAAAGGGTGGAATTCTTAAATATTATGGAAGTTTCGACACCAACAAAATCGGTTTGCAATCAGAAAGTTTAGAACCCAATATCGATTTTGACAATACTTCTTTAAAGGGAAAAAACACTTTTCACAACTTATCTTTCAGACAGAAGTTTGGAGAATATCTTTTAAATATTGGAAGTTCTTACACTTTTAATTCAAATTTTATCGATCTCAGTGATACTTTTCAAGATGTAGAAATTAATCCTAATTCAATCAACATTAAGGGAAATTACTTTAATGCAAAAGGAATTCTGGAAAGAAAAATCAATCGGATTTCCGCAGTTAGAGCCGGAATTGAATTTAACCAGGCAACTGAAAAAACAGATCTTGCATTTTCCACTAATCCTTATGAATCCAAAGATAAAGTTACGTCGGTCTTTGGTGAAACCGATCTAGGATTTAGCAATCATCTCTCTGCTAAAATTGGTTTACGATCAGAATATTCCTCTGAAATCAATCGGTGGAACTTTGCGCCAAGATTTGCCATGGCTTATCGAATCTCAAAAAGCTGGACCAGTTCCATGGCGTACGGAACTTTTTACCAAAATCCAGAACAGAAATATTTCGGTACCAATCCTTTAAATTATCAAAAAGCCGAACAATATATCCTGCAAGTTCAAAAATCCGAGGAAGGAAGAAGTTTTCGACTCGAAGCATTTTACAAAAACTACAGTGATTTAATTAAAACCAAAGTTTTAGATTATCGTCCAGTTGCGATTAATAATAATGGCGATGGTTATGCAAAAGGTATCGAGGTGTTTTGGCGAGATAAAAAATCAATTAAAGATATCGACTACTGGATTTCTTATTCCTACTTAGATTCAAAAAGGAATTTTCAAAACTATGATCAGAGCTTATTTCCCAATTTTGCTGCTAAACATACGCTTTCTGTCGTTGCTAAAAAATTCGTAACCGATTGGAAAACAGGCTTTAATCTTTCTTACACTTATGCTTCTGGAAGGCCGTATTATAATTTCATGACCAATAGCAACGGAGATTATTACTTAAACAATCAAGGAAAACTGAAAGATTATAATGCCTTAAATTTTAGTTTAAATTACCTTCCACACCTGGGTAAGAAAGATGCAAAGGCATTTACGATTCTCGTCTTATCAGTTAACAATATATTAGGACAAAAGAATATTTACGGTTATCAATTTTCAAATGATGGCTTAAGAAGTCAGCCGATTTTGCCGTCTGCCAGTACTTTTGTCTTCATCGGCTGCTTCATCAATTTCGGGATCGACAGAACGCAGGATGCAATTAATAGTAATCTTTAAGACGGTTCAGAAAACAGAACTGACCTTTCAGTCAGAAAAAATTTCATTCCCTTTTTTTCCGAATTATCTTTGAATCATCAAATTAGAAAACCAACTCATACAATTTAAAATCATGAAAAAATTATTTTTAACAATGCTCTTACTAGCAACCGTTAGCATCTTCGCTCAAACCACTTTTGATAAAGTAATGACTGAAAAGATTACGCAAATCGATCAATTGAAAACGCCAGAAGACTTCACTGCTTTGTCCAATGATTTCACCAGAATTGGTGACAAGGAAAAAACACAATGGCTTCCTTATTATTACGCTGCGCATACTTCGATAGAGAAAGGCAGAAACTTAATGCGTACCGGAAAACTTGATCAACTTGATGCGATTGCCATGGAGGCGCAGACTTCTTTAGACAAAGCTTCTGAGCTCAGTAAAGACAATGCTGAAATACTGATTTTACAAAAAATGATTCATGGTTTAAAAATGATGGTCGATCCACAAGCCAGATTTATGAGCGAAGGAATGTTGGGTGCAGATGCCCTGTCAAAAGCTGCTAAATTAGATCCTAAAAACCCAAGAATTACTTTATTGCAGGCCGAAGACGCTTACTACACGCCAGAGCAATTTGGTGGCAGTAAAACAAGAGGTCTCGAGTTGTTTCTAAAAGCAAAAGATCAGTTCGCAGCGTACCAACCGAAAACCACTTTAGATCCAAATTGGGGAAGAGGCGAGGTTGATTATTTCCTGACCAATAAACCATAATTTAACGATTTAACTAAAATAACCTCCGGAATTTCTAGAGGTTATTTTCATTTGAGGCAAAGAATAATTTCACTAATTTTACAGCATGAAAAAAGACGAGATTGCTGACTTTTACGATGAATTTTCGACGAAACAAGTTAAAACCGGCGCCAATGAACGTTTGATTTCTTTATATAAAAGACTTAGTAAATTAGGCTTACAATCAAATTCAAAAATCTTGGAATTAGGTTGTGGGGTAGGCATCTTCACAAAGCTACTGTCAAAACAAGTTTCCATTGGATTAATTGAAGCCGTAGATTTAAGTGAAAAAAGTATCGCAATTGCTCAAAATGAATTGAAATCGAAAGAAAACATTCAGTTTCAAGTAGCAGACGTCGTATCATACCAACCCAGAAATTCAGATTTTGATTTTATCATTTTAATGGATGTTATTGAACATATTCCGTTAGACCAACACGATGTATTATTTGAAAATCTGGCGCAAATTTGTACAGACAAAACGGTGATTGCTATTAATATTCCTAATCCTCAATATATTGGTTACGCGAGAATGAATCATCCCGAAAGTTTGCAGGTCATCGATCAGGAAGTCCATTTGTTTCCTTTGTTACAGCATTTTGAGAAGCATCATTTGGAATTGGTCTTTTTTGAAAAGTATGGTATTTGGGAAGTAGAAGATTATCACTTTATGGTGGTACGTAAAAAAAGAGAATTTAAACTCAGCCATCTTTCTGATCAGCGAAATCTTTCAGAAAAAGTCTTGAAAAAAGTAACCTCTAAAATCGATGCAATTAAATATCAATAATTGCTAAACAACCCTTTATTTGACTATATTATTAAAATGTCAGACATTATAAAACTTTTGCCAGATCATGTTGCCAACCAAATCGCCGCCGGTGAAGTGGTGCAGCGGCCTGCCTCTATTGTTAAAGAATTGGTAGAAAACTCCATCGATGCTGGTGCTACAAAAATTGAGTTAATTATTCGGGATGCTGGACGAAACTTAATTCAGGTGGTTGACAATGGCAGCGGCATGAGTGACACCGACGCCAGATTCGCTTTCGAACGCCATGCCACTTCAAAGATCAGTACAACCGAAGATATTTTTAGAATTTCTACCAAAGGATTTCGTGGTGAGGCTTTGGCTTCCATCGCGGCCGTGGCAGAAGTAGAATTGAAAACCAAAACGCATGATGCCAAAATTGGAACTAATATCTACATTGAAGGTGGTGGATTTCAATTTCAGGAGCCGATTCAAACGGCAGAGGGTTCTAACTTTTCGGTGAAGAATTTATTCTATAATGTTCCTGCCAGAAGAAAATTTTTAAAAAATAACAATATAGAATTTCGTCATATTATTGATGAATTTCAGCGAATTGCCTTAGCTCATGAAAATGTAGATTTCGAACTTTTCCACAATGATGATATTATCTTTAGATTGAGAAAAGCCAGTATCTTACAAAGAATTGTAGATGTTTTCGGACGAAAATTACAACCACTTTTAATTCCAATTAAAGAAGATTTAGGTTGGATTCAACTGAACGGATTTGTCGCAAAACCAGAAGGCGCAAAAAAAACCAGAGGCGAACAATTTTTCTTTGTGAATGGAAGATTTTTTAGAAGTCCTTATTTCAATAAAGCCGTTCAGGAAGCGTTCGAAGGATTGCTTTTACCAGGATATATTCCGACGTTCTTTCTCTTTTTAGAATTAGATGCAGAAAAAATCGATGTCAATATTCACCCGCAAAAAACGGAAGTTAAATTTGAAGATGAAAACTTAATTTTTGCTTTGGTTCGGTCCACGATTAAAAGGTCTTTAGGAATTTACAATGTTTCCCCGAGTTTAGATTTCGATCGCGATTCTGGAATGGACGCTTTTTTAAATCAGAAAAGCACAAGTGGCAGTTTTAAAGTACCAGAGATTGTAGTCGATCGCGATTATAATCCTTTCCGGGAAGAAACGGTTTCCGCTGGCGAAAAGGTGGCGATGACCGAAATGTATCAGCAAAATATTCAAGCTGAACCTTCTAAAATAAACCTTTTTGAAGAGGAAGATTTTGATGAAGATTTAATGCGTTTGCCAAATGGATATTGGCTCTTCAATAAAAACGGAAAAACGCTGATGCTCGACTTAGGCAGGATGCATCGCTTGATTGTTAGTGAAAGAAACGGTAAGAAAAAACGAACCAATGAAAAGCATACGCTTCTTTTTTCATTAGAATATCACATGAATGAGATTGAGAAAAATAAATTTCGGTCCATCAAAAAATACTTGCCCGAACTCGGTTTTGAAATGGTGATCGCCAATGATAATGTTTTGAGAATTGATGCTGTACCTCAAGGGTTGAAAGAAACGCAAGTGATCAAATTCCTTGAAAATCTTTTTGAAATATTAGAATATCGAACCGAAGATGAATTCCTCGGTTTTTATAATAATCAATGGAGTAAAATTCAAAGCAAATCGCGTTTTGATTTCCTCTATAAAATGGATGCTGAGTTGGTGATCAAAGATTTCACCGGGTTGGGTTTTCCAGAATTCTTACCATCAGGGAAAAGATGCTTCATCGAAATTCCCTTAGACGACTTAAAAAATAAATTTTAAAATATGTTTCAAAATATAACACCGATCACCAGAAATATTATCATCATTAATGTGGTAGTCTTTGGTATCATGCTTCTGCTGAACAACGACGCAATTTTTATGAAATTTGCTGCCTTTTATCCTTTTTCACCCTATTTTAAGTCTTGGCAAATTGTTACCCACATGTTTATGCACGGTGGTTACATGCATATCTTGTTCAACATGTTTACGCTTTATAGTTTCGGGCCGGTCCTGGAAAGAACATTAGGAGACAAGAAATATATCATTCTGTATTTCGTCAGCGGTCTCGGTGCTTTCTTTCTCTATAATCTCTGGAATTTTGTTGAAGTTCAGCAGATTCAGTCCGCATTGGAAGGTTTCGGATTTAATACTAATGCCTATTTATCGGGAGCCAGTGCATCTTTTAAAGGAAGTGCCTCGGCAATTGTTGCTCAACAAGGACTTTTACAAGAATTTCAATCCATACTCACCACGCCAATGGTCGGAGCATCTGGAGCAATATTTGGCGTTATTGCTGCCTTTGCGACTTTATACCCGAATGCTGAAATTGGCATTATGTTTATCCCAATTCCCGTAAAAGTAAAGTATGTTTTGCCCGTCATTGTCATTGGATCTATAGTTCTTGGTGTTACCGGTAAAGTAGGAGGTGGCGGTATCGCACATCTTGCTCACGTTGGTGGAGCGTTGATTGGTTTTCTACTTGCGAAATATTGGAAAAAAGATCAGTATCGAATTAATTAAAATATCCTTTTTGTGAAACTTTTCAGATTTGCTTTAGTCCTAATTCATTTATGCATCATTGTTTTACTTAGCGCGACTTTGTTAAATGATTATGTATCGCCGAGCGTTTTTCCGTATTTAAATTTACTGTCTTTAGCCTTTCCGGTATTGATGATTTTGAATTTTATGCTGTGTCTTTTGTGGGTGATAGCGTGGAAAAAGAGAGCGGTGTTGTTCATCGTGATGACTTTAATGATGTTCACACCGATCAAAAGATGGATTAATTATAATGCTAAAGTTGCTGAGAAACCCAATCTAAAAATTGTTGCCATGAATATGCATTTTGGCAGTTATGGAAAACAAAAAGTGATTGATTATTTACAAAAGACGGACGCCGATATTATTCTTGGACAAGAGGCAATCAGGAATTTAGATATTGAGGGATATCCGCATAAAATTGATGAATTTGCGATCCTGACTCTTAATTCAAAAACGGAAATCGTTAAGAAAGAAAAATTAGCGACCTTCAGTAACGGCAATGCTTTCTATGCTGATATTAAATTTAATGGACAAATAATTCGGGTGGTCAATATTTATCTCAATCCTTTTTCCTTCGATAAACAGGAGGTCAAACCAGTAGAGGATTTTCAAGAGAATAAAGCTAAAGTGAAGGATGTGCTTCGTAAGCTGGTGCCTACTTTTAAAATACATCAGAAGGAAATTGTCGATATTCGAAAAGCCATCGATGATTCACCCTATCCTGTGATTCTTGCGGGAGATTTCAATTCTGTTCCTAATTCTTATGAATATTATGAACTGAGAAGAGGTTTAATTGATCCCTTTTTAGAAGTCGGTCGTGGAAGTTCAACCAGTTTTCATGATTATAAATTTCCGATCAGGATTGATTATATCTTTACTTCAAAGGAAATAAAACCCATCAGTTATCGGGTGGATCGCTCTGTAAAACTATCTGATCACTTTCCGGTAGTCGCTGAATTTAAAATTGATTAAAATGAGAACAACTTCTTTCTTATTGATTCTTTTGCTCGTTATTTCCTGTGGCAAGAAAATACCCAAACAAAGTTTTGCTGCAGAAGAAAGTAATATTGGCACTCCATACGATACGACCGCCATTGATTCCTTTTCTCAAGGCGCAACATCTGTTGACATTGCCAGAAAAATTAAAATGTCTTCCCTAAGATATCAGGATTCTTTAAATAAGATTAAATTAAAAACGGAGGAAGAGAATTTGCTTAATAAAGCTAAAACAGAAAAGCTGACTGAGGAAAATAAAGCAGCGGAAAAAGCCAAAGCAGCATTAGATAAAGCGAAGGAAAAATCGGTTAGTCCTAAAACAGAACCTACCGTAAATCCTTAATTTTATTCTAAATTTGAGATATCTTTAAATACAAAATTATGAAACAATATTTTTTAGGAGCAGCAGTGATCTCTTTAGGATTGATGAGCTGTACGAAATCAGAAGTGAACGTACAAAAGGTTGAAAATCCCGATGGAACAGTAACTACCACAACGACGGAAAAAGAACGCACGACCACTTTGGATTCGGTGAGAATTAATGCGACGGTGGATGATGCGAAAGAAAAACTGGATGCCGCCGCGAAAGATGCGGGTCAAACTTTTAAGCAGGCAGGCGAAGACGTAAAAGATGCTGCCGCCAAAGGAGCGGACAAAGTAGAGAAAGGCGCGGAGAAATTAAAAGAAGATCTAGAGAAAAAGTAAATAAGAATCTGCTGACATTCAGCAGATTTTTTTAGGCATTCATTTGTAGTAAAGGCTCAATGTATTCGCGATCGTTGCTCAATCTTGGGACCTTATTCTGACCACCAAGCTTGCCTCTTTCCGACATCCATTGATAAAAAAGCTGAGGTTTCGCAACGTGAATAATTGGTTTTTTCAACGTCATATTATTATATCTTTTTGCCTCATAATCTGAGTTCACAGATTTCAAATGGTTATCAAAAACTTCGGCAAATCTTTCTAAGTCTGTTGGCTCTTCGGTAAATTCGATGATCCATTCATGGGCGCCACTTTGTCCCTGCTGCATAAAAACAGGTGCGCCGGTAAAATCCAGAATAGAGCAATCGGTTGCTTCACAAGCTTTTGAAAGCGCAGTTTCTACATTGTCAATCATCAATTCTTCGCCAAATGCATTGATGTAATGTTTCGTGCGTCCAGAAACTTTAATCCGGAACGGTTGCAATGACGTGAATCGAACCGTATCACCAATTAGATATCGCCAAAGCCCGCTGTTTGTGGTAATCACCATCGCGTAGTTTTTACCGATCTCTACTTCTTCCAAAGAAATTGCCTCCAGGTTATCTGGGTCAAATTTATCCATCGGAATAAATTCATAGAAAATTCCATAATCCAACATTAAAAGCATTTCTTCACTTCGATGTTGGTCCTGAATTGCAAAGAAACCTTCGGAAGCGTTATAGATTTCGTAGTAATTAATATCTTTTCCGATGATTTTTTTATACTGTTCGCGATAAGGTTTAAAACTGATTCCGCCATGGAAGAACACTTCCAAATTAGGCCATAATTCAGATATACTATCATGTCCCTTTTCGGTTAAAACTCTTTGTAAAAGAACCATCATCCAACTTGGGACTCCAGTTAAACTGCCTACTTCTTCATTGGTAACTTCGGAAATTATCGCATTAAGTTTGGTTTCCCATTCTGACATGAGCGAAACTTTTTTACTTGGCGTCGTTGTAATTTCTACCCAAAACGGAAGATTATCAATTAAGATCGCAGATAAGTCTCCAAACTTTGTATTAAAATTTTCATAGAAATCAGCGCTTCCACCCAATCGTAAATTTTTATTAATAAAGAGTTGATTGTCAGGATGATTATTGGCGTAAATAGAGATGAGGTCTTTACCCGCTTTCATGTGGCATAACTCCAAACTTTCATCAGTTATAGGAATGAATTTACTTTTTGCGTTGGTAGTTCCAGAAGACTTTGCAAAATTCTTAACCAAACCCGGCCACGAAACGTCACGTTGTCCCTGTCTTGCTTTTTCAATATAAGGTTCGAAATCTTCGTAAGTAACGATGGGAACGTTTTTGGTAAAATCTTCATAACTTGAGATAGAACTGAAACCGTGGATCTTACCGTAATCTGTATTCTCCGCGTAGTAGAGTTGAGAAAAGAGCACCCCGTTTTGGGTTTCAATCGGATGGTCCATAAAATTCTGAATCTGATCAATCCTTTGTTTGATAAACCAATTGACTACCGTATTGAAAAGTGCTTTCGTTGCCATAGACACAAATATAATATTTTTCTACTGAAAGGTATTATGCTATGGATCACAAAAAAATTCCGCCTTCTGAAAAGCGGAATTTCTATTTTTACTAAAATCTAGATCTTAGCAATATTCTTCGTAAGCTCCTTGCAAGTTTGCAGCAATTGCTCCAGCAGGATTTCCTTCGATGTGGTGTCTTTCTAGCATGTGAACCAATTCACCGTCTTTGAAAAGAGCGATACATGGAGAACTTGGTGGGAAAGGTGCCAAATGCTTACGCGCTTCGTCAACCGCTTCTTTATCGTAACCTGCAAAAACAGTTACAAGATTTGTTGGTTTCTTATCTCCTGTCAAAGAGAAAACCGCGCCTGGTCTTGCTGCTCCGGCTGCACATCCACAAACAGAGTTAATCATCAAAAGAGTAGTTCCTTCTTTTTTGATGGCTGTGTTTACCGCTTCAGCAGAAGTTAAATCTTGAAAACCTTTATCGGTTAGTTCATGCTTCATTGGCATTACTAGATCATCTGGATACATATTTTTTTATTTTATGAGTTAAACTATAGATTTGCAAAATTAATTCTTTTAAAACAAACCTCTTTCCTATTAAAGCTATCAAAACAATACCAATTATCTATTGAGACTTATTGGCTGACTTTATTGTCAGTTTTTTGGCAAGATTGCCAATGGTTAATCCCTGAAAAATAATAGAGAACAGAACGATAATGTAGGTAATTGCAACAAACATATCACCGGAACTTTCCCGAGGTAAAGCCAAAGCCAAGGCGACTGAAATACCACCGCGGAGTCCGCCCCAAACTAGAATTGGAAAAGAATTGGTTTCAAACTTTACCCGCCGTTTTAGTAAAAAGAAGGGAATACCAACCGAAACAAAGCGCGCAAAAAGAACTACAAATATTGCGATCACGCCAATGAGAATGTAAATATTTTCAAAATTAATAACGAGTAATTCTAAACCAATTAAAAGGAATAAAACGGCATTTAAAATTTCATCCAGCATTTCCCAAAACTTGTCGATATATTCTTCTGTAATACTACTCATCCCAACTTCTCGACCGCGATTTCCGATAAAGATACCAGCTACGACCATTGCTAATGGTCCGCTAATGTGAAGTGATGAAGCCAGCCAATATCCACCCATCACCATGGCTAAAGTAACCATCACCTCTACAGAATAATCATCAATGGTTTTTAAAATATAAGTTCCAACGCTACCGAGAATAGTTCCTAATATGATACCGCCACCTGCTTCTCGAAGAAAAAGCAGGGTAATATCTGCAAAGCCCATATTCTCAAGACCTACTTTAGAGATCTCAAAAATAGCCACAAATAAAACAACGGCAACTCCATCATTAAATAAACTCTCGCCCGAAATTTTTGTCTCTAAAGATTTTGGAATATTGGCGGTTTTTAAAATTCCCATTACCGCAATAGGATCTGTAGGAGAAATTAACGCTCCAAAGAGTAAGCAGTTAATGAAAGGAATATCTAAGCCGAACGCCTGTAAAAGTAAATACATTAAACCACCCACGATGAAAGTCGAGAGCAAAACCCCAATTGTTGAAAAAGCGATAATCGGAACGCGTTCAGACTTAATGTCATTCAGCCTGATATGAATAGATCCAGCGAATAATAAGAAGCTCAACATGATTTCCATCAAAATTGTGTAGAAGTCGATCGACAAGATCATTTCTTTGGTCTGCACAAATAAGTCGGGGAAAGAAGAGGCTGTCAAAACGATTCCCAAAGAAGTTAAAAGCGCAATAATCATTACGCCGATGGTCCTGGGAAGTTTCAGAAATCTCTTGTTGAAATATCCAAAAGCGGCAGCCAGAATGATGATGACCGTGAAGTAATGATAAATCTGCATATAAAAAATTTAGTCAAATGTAGGAAAATAAAAAACCCGAAATATTAAATATTCCGGGTTTCAATCAAATCGATATGCAAAGGTTGTATATCCTAACTAATAATTTAAGAAAGTAATTTTTTCGCCATATCAGAAATACTCTTTCCGTCGCTTTTTCCGGCAAGGGCTTTTCCAGCCATTCCCATTACTTTTCCTAAATCTTTGGCGCTGGTTGCACCAGTTTCTGCGATGATGTTTTTCATCGCTTCTTCCAGTTCTTCGCTGGTCATTTGCTGCGGCAAATACTTCTCAATCACTTTACTTTGTGCTTCTTCCACTTCAGCTAAATCGCTTCGGTTTTGAGCGGTAAACTGGTCGTAAGAATCTTTTCGCTGTTTGATCATTCTTTGCAAAATTGCAATTTCCTGTTCTGCAGAAACTTCGGCTCCTTTTGCCTCTGTTTTCAACAATAAAATTTGAGACTTTACTGCACGCAACGCATCTAAGGCTACTTTATCTTTCGCTCGCATCGCGTCTTTGATCGCGTCGCTGATGATAATTTCTAAACTCATAATTTTGATTTGGTGATTAAATGATTTGACGATTGGCTCATTGAAGATTAGCAAATCATCGCATCGTCACATTAATTTTAATCTACGTCTTTATTCAAAAAACGGTTTTCTCGAACCTGCATTTTCCCATCGCTTTCGGTAAGGTAATTACTGATTTTTTGGTCTGAAGCATTTTCATGTCCGATGGAAATGTTTTTTCTACGGAATGCTGGAATTGATTCAAACTCGTTTTCCGGTTCGAAGTTTTGATATCTTGAATTAAACTGTTTCAATTTATTTCTTCTCTCTACCACTTTGTCGCTGGTTGGCGTTTTATTGATGAAAGTAAAATCATCTTCTATGTCGAATGCTTTTGGTTCTGCAACTTTCTCTTCTACCTTGGCTACGGGTTGTTGAACCGGTTCTTCTTTGATGATTGCTTTGGGTTGCGGTATTTCAACTTTCGGCTCCTCAATCGGTTCGTTTACGAAAAAACTGAATTCCATTGGTTTTTCTTCCGTAAAGGTTGGTTTGTTGCTAATCGGAAATTCTTCTTTTTTATGTTCTGTTTCAAACGTAAAAGATTGTGAAGTTGGTTCTTCACTAAGATCATCGTCGTAAGTAAACAGATCAAATTCTGGTGTTTCTTCTTCCTGATGGAAACTTTCAAAAGATGGAGTTTCTTCTACAAACCGATGATTTTCAGTTGGAGTTTCTCTCTCGATAACCCGTTTTTTCTCTACGGTCTTAACCTGAAATTCGTTTGTAGGAAAATCATCTTCATCATCTAAAATAAAAAGATTTTTCGACGGAGAATGACTTTTTGGAGTCTCCTGATTTTCAACATTAGATTTAAAAATGTTTTCTCTTTTCTTAGCTGGCTCGATTGAATCTGACAAAGTGAAATTTACTTTTTCAGTTATGCCGGTGCTTTTTTGGTAATCTTTTGAGAAGCCAGTTGCGATAACCAATACACTTACTGCATCGCCTAACTCTTCATCAGTTCCAACTCCGAAAATAATATCTGCAGTATTACCCGCTTCCTGTTGGATATGATCCATGATCACTCCGATTTCATCCATGGTCACTTCTTCGTTACCACTTCTGATCAGCAATAGTACATTTTTCGCTCCTGTAATTTTGTTGTCATTTAACAATGGCGAATCCAAAGCTTTTTTCACTGCTTCTTCGGCTTTATTTTCACCTGAAGCAACTCCGTTCGACATTAGTGCTGTTCCAGAATTTGCCAAAACAGATTTCGCATCACGGAAGTCAATATTCACATCGAAATATCCGGTAATAACTTCTGCCATTCCTTTGGCAGCATTGGTTAATACTTCATCCGCTTTAGAAAAGCCTGATTTAAAACCAAGATTTCCGTATTGCTGACGTAATTTATCATTATTAATAACAATGAGTGAATCTACGTTATTTCTAAGCTTGTCTAAACCTAATTCCGCTTGATCCAATCTTCTTTTTCCTTCAAAACTAAAAGGTACGGTAACGATTCCTACGGTAAGGATTCCCATATCTTTCGCCACTTTGGCAATTACAGGAGCAGCACCAGTTCCGGTTCCACCGCCCATTCCGGCAGTAATGAAAACCATTTTGGTATTTTGTCCCATCGCCGCTTTAATATCTTCAATACTTTCGATGGCGGCTTTTTCGCCAACTTCAGGATCAGCTCCAGCGCCAAGTCCTTCTGTAATGGTTAAGCCCAATTGTACTTTATTGGCAACAGGGTTATTATCTAAGGTTTGAGAATCGGTGTTGCAGATCACGAAATCTACACCATAGATCCCTCTTTCATACATGTGCTTCAGTGCGTTGTTTCCACCGCCTCCTACGCCGATTACTTTAATTATTGATGAATTTCCTTTTGGTAGATCAAATGAAAATCCAGGGGTGTTTATATTTTCCATAGTCTTGGTTTTTTAATTATTCAACTTCTTCAAAGAATTTTTTTACGCTTTCCATTATTTTTTGACCAATGGTCAGTTTGTTCCGTCTTTTTTCTGCCGCTTCTTCCATCAAAGCTTCTTTAATAACCACTTCATCTTTGGCTACCATTTCATCTCCGGTCAAAACATCGTTGGACTTCTGTAGAACTTCAGGTTTTTCGGCTACATGCTCAGGTGTAGTTTTTTTATCGCGGATTTTCAAACTTTCCATGAGCAAACCAATAGCAGTTGCATATTCCGGGCCTTTTAAATGCTGGCTTTTATCGTTGGTCACATATTCATTGGCAAAACCAATTCTGCTGTCGAATCCTGTGGTGTAATTGGCCAACTGACGAAGATGACGAAGATTTGAACCTCCACCTGTCAAAACGATTCCTGCAATTAATTTTTTCTTTTGTTCAAAGGCGCCGTACGCTTTCAATTCTGTATTCACCATTTCCAAAATCTCCTCCACTCTGGCACTTACGATTTGCGCTAAAGTTTTTAATGAAATTTCTTTATCTGGTCTTCCGTGTAAACCTGGAATGGTCACGAATGTGGTATCTTTCTCCAATTCGGGAACGGCAGATCCGAAATTCACTTTCAGTTTTTCTGCATGCTTTTCAATAATAGAACAGCCTTCTTTAATATCGTCAGTAATGATTCCGCCACCGTAAGGAATGACGCAAGTGTGGCGAATAATATTGTCTTTGAAAATAGCGATATCTGTTGTACCACCACCGATATCGATGATCGCAACACCAGCTTCTTTTTCTTCTTTAGTTAAAACTGCTTCAGATGATGCCAATGGTTCAAGAGTCAAAGCTTCCATTTCTAAGCCAGCCTCACGAACGCATCTTGCAATATTTCTAATGCTTCCCATTTGACCAACGACCACATGGAAGTTAGCTTCTAAGCGGGTTCCGTGCATTCCAACTGGTTCCTGAATTTCGCCCTGAGAATCTACTTTATATTCTTGCGGAAGAACATGAATGATTTCTTCACCAGGCAGCATGACCAATTGCTTAACCTGATCTTTTAATTTTTCGATATCGTCATCCGTAATATATTGATCCGGATTTTCCCGCATAATATAATCGGAGTGTTGCAGCGAACGAATATGTTTGCCAGCGATTCCCACCGTTACTTTGTGAATGGGAACGCCAGAACTTGACTGTGCTTGTGATACGGCAGCTTTGATGGACTGAATGGTTTGGGAAATATTGTTCACAATACCTTTGTGAACTCCTAAACTTTTTGCAGTTCCTACGCCGAGAATTTCAATTTTTCCGTGGGTGTTTCGCCGTCCGACAATGGCCACAATTTTCGTGGTACCGATGTCGAGGCCTACTGAGTACTCGTTATTTTCCATTATATGTCGATTTGATTTTTTATCATTTTCAAAGGATTAAATCCTGTGCTTTATTCTATTTTTACTTTTGCCTTTGCTTTGCTTTCCGGCTTTTTTGGAGCTGGCTTTTCAACGGTCTTTGCCTTAGCTGGTTTCTTTGGCTCTACTTTTTTCACCACCTTTTTAGGTTCTGCTTTCAGCTGTGATGAGGCTTTTTTCAGCGCTTCTTCTTTTCTTTGATTAATAGCTGGCAACTTTGCCAATTCCTTTTTACCCACTGCAATGATGCTGTCATTTTCTTTAAAGTGAGGATTCAGAGTGGTGACGATCTGATTGTCGTACTTCACAGAAACCTTAGTGTACTTTTCTGGATTCTGGTGAATCAAATATTTTTCAACGAAAGCTTTAAATCCTTTTACTTTAAGATCTATTTTTTCTAAATCACCAATTTCAACTTTGAAATATCCTTCGCTGGTGAGAAGTTCGTAGTTGCCTTGCTTTTTAGCAATGCCGATGAAATATTTTTTACTGAATTCATCCTTATTTATTTTTGAAATCAATTCTGCTAACTTCACATATTCTGATTTTTTCACATTTCCCATCACCAACATGCACGGGAAAGAATAGTTTTTAGAAATCGGAAATTCAGTTCCTTTTTCATCTACATAAAAATCGCGATCGTCTTTATTTAAACGAAAAGCCGGAACTCTTTGCTTTATATCTAAATTCAGATTTCCATTCAAGTTTAAATAAACGTTTGCGCTGTCAACGGCTGGAAGTTGATTTAATTTTTTTTCTAATTCAGGAATATTGATGTCTCCAATCTTTTTGGTTGGATTCGACTTTTTTACCATTTCCTTTACATCTTTCTCGTCGATGAAATAGACCGGATCTTTCGTCTGAGCCAATTTGATCGTCACTTTTTCCATCGGCTTCTCGTTAAATCTTTTCAAGGAGAAACTCAGCAGAAATCCGAAGATAATTACAGTGCTTAAAATTTTTAATATTCTGAATTTATTTTTCATTTCTTATCTGAGAGCCATTCTACAATTCCGTCATATAAAGTGTCGATGTTTCCTGCACCAACAGTCAATAATACATCGAAGTCTTTTTCTTTAATTTTATTAAAGGCGTCATCCAAAGTGGAAACTACCTTTTGATCTAATTTTATTTTTTCTGCTAACCACTCTGATGTGATCCCTTCAAAATTTTCCTGTAATTCTCGGGCCGGATAAATATCCAACAGAATTAATTCATCAGCTTTATCTAAACTTTCTACAAATCCGTCCGCAAAATCTTTTGTTCTGCTGAAAAGATGAGGTTGAAAAACTACCAACAATTTCTTGTGTGGATAAAAAGTTTTGATCGATCCGATCACAGCATTTAGTTCCGTCGGATGATGTGCATAATCATCGATATAAATTTTTCCGCTGTCGAAATTATGTTTCGTGTATCGTCTTTTAATTCCTTTAAAACTGGCAATTCCTCTTTTCAAAGTTTCGAAATCAACGCCGAAATTATTTAATAACGCAATTGCTGCGGTCGCATTCTCAACATTGTGTATTCCTGGGATTTCCCAAACGAAATCATCAAATTCTTCCGTTGGTGTGTGGAAATCAAAATGAATTTTATCGCCAATTTCTCTAATGTTATCGGAGTAATAATCAGCTTCTTCATTCACCGCGTAGGTTTTTGTTTCCCGTCCGATGTTGATTCCTTTTCGCACAAAAAGCTGTTGACCTTCTGGAACGAGATCTGCAAAATCACGAAATCCTTTTTGAATCGTCGCATCATCACCATATATATCCAAATGATCAGCGTCGGTAGACGTGATCACCGCCCAGTCTGGAGAAAGCGTAAGGAAACTTCTGTCATATTCATCGGCTTCAACCACTGAAATATCATTTCCATTAAAATGGAAATTCGATTTAAAGTTCTCCGCGATTCCACCCAAGAAACAAGAGAAAGGAAGATTCGCTTCTTCACACAAATGCGCTACCAGAGATGAGGTGGTCGTTTTTCCGTGAGTTCCTGCAATCGCGATACAATCGGTATTTTCGGTAATCATTCCAAGAACTTTCGCTCTCTTTAAAACATCAAAATTTTGATCATTAAAGTGATTAAGAATATCCAGTTTTTTAATCGCTGGCGTATAAATCACCAAAGTATTTTCCGGCGTTAAATTTTTAATTTTATCATTAACGATGTCTTCAAACTGAATATCAATTCCTTCTTCTACCAAAGCTTTCGTCAACTTGGTGTGCATTTTATCATAACCCAAAACACTTTTCCCAGACGCGTTGAAATAACGTGCTAATGCACTCATTCCGATGCCGCCGATTCCTACGAAGTAGAAGTTTTGATATGTTGTTAAAGCTTTCATCTTATGCTTTGATATTTAAGGATGATAAAATTTCATCTACAATTTGTTCTGTGGCTGAAGGTTTTGCGAAGTATTTTAAATTCTCGCTCATTTCATCTCTCAATTTTTCGCTTTCACAAATTTCCATTAAAGTAGTCCAAAATTTCTCTGACATTTCGGTGTCTTTTACCATTCTGGCTGCGTTCTTCTCTACCAAAGCCATCGCATTTTTTGTTTGATGATCTTCTGCTGCAAAAGGAAATGGAACCAATAAAACCGGTTTCTGCGCCATTGTTAATTCTGAAATCGCAATTGCCCCAGCTCTTGACACAATAACATCTGCCGCGGAGTAAGCCAAAGCCATATCGGCAATAAATTCCTTTAATTGAATCTGAGGCTGACCTGAGATTTTAACATCTTCATTCAAACTTTTATAATCCAGTTTACCGGTTTGCCAAATCAACTGGAAATCTTTTGCTGCTAATTTTTCTATGTTTTCTTTCCAACCATTGTTCAATGTACGTGAACCTAAAGAGCCACCAACTGAAAGAATGGTTAGTTTATTTTTATCTAAACCTAACTGTTCTTTTGCTGAATCCTTTTCAATTAAATCAGTAATAATCGTCTTGCGAATCGGGTTTCCTAAAAAGAAAGTTTTCGTTTTCGGAAAGAAATGGTCCATATTCGGATATGCCGTGAAAACTGCTTTCGCTTTTCTGGACAAGAAAGTATTGGTTTTTCCGGGCAAAGAATTCTGTTCCTGAACAAAGATTGGAACTCCTAAGTTGGCAGCCATGTAAAGCGCAGGTCCGCTTGCGAATCCTCCCGTTCCGATAGCGAAATCCGGTTGGAATTCTTTAATTGTCGTTCTCGCTTTTGTAAGACTCGATAGTAATTTAAAGGGCAACTTGAAATTTTTCAACAAATTCCCACGGTCGAATCCGGCGATATTTAAACCCATAATTTTGAAGCCTGATTGTGGAACTTTTTCCATTTCCATTTTACCATTGGCTCCGATGAACAAAAATTCTGCGTGCGGGAATCTCTTTTGAATTTCCTGCGCAATGGCAATTGCCGGGAAGATATGTCCTCCGGTTCCGCCGCCGCTCATTAGAATTTTTAATTTTTTACTCATCTTTATTATTTCCATAGGGTTGAAATCCTATGCTTCGTTAAATCGTCCCTTCAGGACTTTATGCGATATCATTTATTTCTTCAATACTTTGTTTTTTGCCCATTCCTTCTTCATCATACACCTGGATCCTCGAGCTTACGTTTAAGATCAATCCCAACTGAATATAGGTGACCAACATCGATGTTCCACCGTAACTGATCAAAGGCAAAGGTTGTCCCGTCACTGGAATCAGATTAATGGCGACCGCAATATTAACGGAGAGCTGCACAAAGATCATGGTCCCGAGACTCAGTACCAGCAAACTCCCAAAGAAGGCCGGCATCTTACTGGCGATCATTACAATTCGAATGATCATTATTAAATAAAGAGCGATTAATACTGTTGCTCCAATAAAGCCGTATTCTTCAACAATAATGGCAAAGATAAAATCCGAGGCAGATTGAGGCAGCATTTGTTTTAAAGCACTTTTTCCAGGACCCATTCCGGTAATTCCACCGTGAACGATCGCTGCTTTGGCTTGCATCACCTGATAGTTTTTTGCCTTATCTACTTCATCTTCAACCTGGCTTTCTTTTTTCGTAAAAGTTTCTACACGACTCATCCAAGTGTGAACACGGTTGTTTTCTATGAGATCAGTTTTTAAAGCGACAAACATGAAAAGTCCGATCACCACAGATGAAAGCGCCATGAATCCAACGATATATTTTTTGTTGAGTTGACCAATAACCATGACAATCAATGAAACCATTAATATCATTAAAGCCGTAGAACCATTGTCTTTTGCCACCAATCCAAACACCAGTAGAACCGGTCCGAAAATGTAAAATATATTTTCAATCGGCAATCTTTCTCTTTTAATCGTCTTTGTTAAATATCTGCAGAGGTAAATGACCAGCATTAAATAAGCGAAAGAAGAGGGTTGGAAAGATATCGGTGTGCCAGGGATTTTTAACCAACGCGAGGCAGATGCACCGTCAATTGTTTGCCCGGTAACCATTGTTAAACCCAGAAGTATTACGGTAATTGCTAAAAGAATACTGCTCAGTTTTCCGAGGTATTCATATTTGAAAACACCGACACCACGCATTACAGCTAAACCGAGCACGACGAAAAAGGTGTGCTTCATCAAGTGAGAAGTCGTCGTCCCACTGTTCACGATATATTCCAGATTAGAACTCGCAGAATACACGGGGAATACCGAGAAGAACGAAATCAATAAGATCACGCTCCACAAGACTTTGTCGCCTTTTAATAATTCAAATTTGGTTTCTCTTTCCTGCATTTTAATCTACGATTAGTCGATTGCTTTTTTTAATACTTGGTTTTTAAATTGATTTCCGCGGTCTTCATAATTATCGAATAGGTCGAAACTTGCACAACACGGTGAAAGCAAAACGGTATTGCCTTCTTCCGCCAGGGATTTTGAAATCCGAACTGCTTCGTCCATACTTGACGTGCTATAAATTGCGTCTTTTTTATCTTTAAAGAAATCGATGATTTTTTGATTGTCCAATCCTAAACAAACGATGGCTTTAACTTTTCTCTTTACTAAATTTTCTATTTCGGTATAGTCATTTCCTTTGTCAACGCCGCCTACGATCCAAACGGTTGGCTGATTCATGCTTTCTAAAGCGAAATAGGCTGCATTAACATTGGTCGCCTTACTATCATTAATATAAGTAACTCCGTGAATTTGCGCAACTTGCTCTAAACGATGTTCCACTGCCTGAAAGGTCATCAATGAATTACGAATACTTTCATTACTGATCTTTAATATTTTACTGGCGATAGAAGCAGCTAAACTGTTGGCGATGTTGTGGTTCCCGACCAAAGAAAGTTCTGCGATCTTCATCGAAAACTCGTCTTCAACCTTTACCGTGATTTTATCATTATTAAGGTAACCACCTTCACCTAATTTCTCTTTCAATGAAAAAGGGATTTTCTTAGCTCGAATGGCTAGTTGTTCCAACAGATTCATACTCATTTCATCATCTTTATTGTAGATGAAAAAATTATCGTTCTCCTGATTTTCTGCAATTCTGAATTTTGCCATTGCATATTCTTCATAATTGTAGTTGTACTGATCTAAATGATCCTGGCTCAAATTCAACAATAAGGAGATATACGGACGAAAATTTTGAATATCATCTAACTGGAAAGAGCTTACTTCCAAAACATAAAAATCGAAATCATCATCGGCGACCTGTTTTGCGAAACTCGTTCCGATATTTCCTGCCAAACCGACGTTGCGATCGTCATTTTTTAAAATATGGTAAATAAGAGAAGTGGTTGTCGTTTTTCCGTTACTTCCTGTGATCGCTATAATTTTCGCCTGGGTAAATTCAGCGGCAAATTCAATCTCTGAGGAAAGTCGAATTCCTTTCTGATTAATTTTAAAAATAATATCAGCTTTCTTGGGAATCCCAGGAGATTTTATCACCCAGTCAGCCTCCAGAATTCTCGCTTCATCATGTTGTCCTTCTTCAAATTCAATTTCGGCTTCAATCAGCTGATTTTTATATTCAGACTTGATCGCACTTTTATCTGAAAGAAAAACATTCAAGCCTTTCTTCTTCGCTAAATATGCTGCACCAACGCCGCTTTCTCCGCCACCTAAAACAACTATTTTCATATTGTGTTTTTAATTAAATAAGAACAAATTCCTTCTTATTTTTGCCTTGAAATTTAATTTCAATTTGATGATATCCCGCTCACGAAACGGTTTTATCTTACCTTTAAAGTGATTAAACAAATGATTGCGAACAATACTCCTATGATGATCATTCGGTTGACAATTTTACTTTCGTGATAACCTTCTTTTTGATAATGATGATGAAGAGGCGACATTTTGAACAAACGGTTGTTCTGTGCGTACTCTAAACCATGTTTTCTCTTTCTATATTTAAAAGTCCCCACTTGCAGCATTACCGATAGATTTTCAATCAGGAAAATCCCGCACAGTACCGGAATCAGTAATTCTTTTCGAAGGATAATTGCCAAAACGGCGATGACCCCACCCAACATCAAACTTCCTGTATCTCCCATGAACACTTGCGCCGGATACGTATTGTACCAGAAAAACCCAATTACAGCCCCAACCAACGCGAGCGCGAAAATGGTTGTCTCACCCATATTGGGTAAGAACATGATATTCAGATAATCGGCAAAAATGATATTCCCCGAGAGATAGGCAAAAAGCGATAAGGTTAAGAGTATGACGACGCTCGTGCCGGCGGTGAGACCGTCGAGACCATCGGTGATATTTGCACCATTTGAAACGGCTGTAACAATAAAAATGACCATAGGAATAAAGATGATCCAGGCCCATTCTTGCGCATCTTCTGGACTCATCCAAAATAAGATTCCGCTATAATCGAATTCATTATTCTTTACAAAAGGAACCGTAGAAACCGTAGATTTCTCCGTTTTCATAAAATTAGCTTCTACGTTATTCCGGTTGATCTCTTTGGCATCTGCATATTTTCTTTTCACAGTGATGTCCGGATGAAAATACATGGTAACACCAACGATCAAGCCTAAACCAACTTGTCCGATCACTTTAAACTTCCCGCTAAGACCGTCTTTGTTCTTTTTAATTTTCTTTAAGTAATCATCAATAAATCCGATGGCGCCCATCCAAACAACAGAAATGATCAATAGAATAATATAAATATTTAAAATTCTTGTAAATAATAAAACAGGGATTAAGGTTGCCAAAATGATAATTAAACCACCCATCGTCGGCGTACCTTCTTTTTGTTTTTGCCCATCAAGACCTAAGTCCCGTACCAATTCACCCATCTGTTTATTTCGCAGATAGTTGATGATTTTTTTACCAAAAACCAACGCAATCAGGAGCGACAATAAAACCGCCATCCCAGCACGGAAGGAGATAAATTTAAACATGCCCATTCCCGGAACGTGAATCCCGTGGCTGTTTAAATATTCAAATAGGTAATATAACATAGTGTTTTATTTAAGCTTCAATTCTAATTATTTTGACATCAATCTCGCGAGTTCAATAATGGTTTCTTTATCATCAAAATGATTTTTCACGCCATTAATTTCCTGATACGTTTCGTGTCCTTTGCCTGCTACCACAATGATGTCTTTTGGTTCAGCAAATTTAATGGCCATTTTAATCGCTTCTCTTCGGTCTGGAATTGAAGTGTATTTGCTGAAGTTTTGTGGTTCTACACCCGCTTCAATTTCTTTAATAATATCTCCAGGGTTTTCCGTCCTTGGATTATCAGAAGTAATGATTGCTAATGTTGATTTACGGGTGGCAATTTTTCCCATTTCGGGACGTTTTGTAGTGTCTCTATCGCCGCCACAACCAAATACAGTAATTAATCTTTCGTTTTTGGTTCTGATCTCATTAATTGAATCAAGCACATTTTCTAAAGCATCTGGCGTATGAGCATAATCGACCACGAAGAAAATTCCACCGTCCGATTTTAAAGTTTCAAATCGTCCATTCACTCTTGTTAATTGTGACATTGCGGGTAAAATATCGTCTTCATGAAAGCCACATTCTACGGCAACTGAGTAAGCAAGAAGTAAATTATATGCGTTGAATTTCCCCGTCAAGGTCGTCCAGAATTCTTTTCCATTAAAGTTGAGCAGCATTCCGTTAAAATCAACTTCTATGATTTTACCGTGAAAATCTGCCATCGTTTTCAAAGCGTAGGTTTTTTTCTTTGCTTTGGTGTTTTGAAGCATTACGTTTCCGTTTTTATCATCAACGTTAGTAATGGCGATGGCGTCGGAATTCAAGTCATCAAAGAATCTCTTTTTGGTTTTGAGATATTCCTCAAACGTTTTATGATAATCTAAATGATCGTGCGTAATATTGGTGAAGCCTGCGACCTTAAATTGCAAACCTTCCGTTCTGTGCTGATGAATTCCGTGGGAAGAAACTTCCATGAAAGCATATTCGCACCCAGCTTCAACGGCCTGTGCTAAAATTTGATTCAAACGGATAACATCTGGTGTTGTATGTGTTGACGGAATAACTTCGTCACCAATTCGATATTCTACGGTGGAAATTAAAGCTGATTTAAAACCCAGAGTTTTAAAAATATCAAACAAAAGAGTAGTGGTCGAAGTCTTGCCGTTCGTTCCGGTTATCCCGATGAGGTTCAGTTCATCAGAAGGATTTCCATAAAAATTAGAAGCAAGATGTCCTAAAGTTTTTGTCGCATCTTTCACTTTTACATAAGTGATTCCCTCTAATATTTTAATAGGTAAATTCTCGCAAACAATTATAGTCGCTCCCTTTTCAATAGAAGAAGCGATAAAATCATGACCATCAGAAACAGTTCCTTTTACTGCAACATAAAGTGCGTCTTCAACTGCTCTGCGGCTGTCGAAAATCAGTTCTGAGATCATTCGGTCTTTATTTCCGATAATTTCAAGGACTGGGATTCTGTTTAATATATGTTCTAAATTCATTTTGCTCATTTCTGTATGGACAAGTCTTGACAAGTCTCCAATTGTGTTTCCAATTAATTCTGCAATTGCAGATAGATTCTTTGGTCTTTATTCATAATAGTTCCTTCTAAAGGAAACTGTTCTTTTATTTTCCCTACCCCTTTATAATCAACGCGATAGCCTTGATTTTCCAATTGTGGAATAATATTTTTACCAATCAAGCCTGTTACGTTAGGCATCTGATTCTGTTTAACCGCAATTTTCACAGGTGCGTGAATCATTTTGCTTAAATCGACTTTTTTGTCAACCAACATCGATTCTTCAATGTTTTGCGGAGTTTTCAAAAATGTTTTTCCGGCAATCTCTTTAAATACTGGTGCCGAAACGGTTGAACCATAAAAACCTTTGGAGTTATCCGGTTGGTTAATCATTACGATGCAAGTATATTTCGGATTGTCAGAAGGATAAAAGCCAGCAAAACTAGCTTGATATTTTGCAGGTCCCGGTTTCCAATATTCAAATCTGGCTGTTCCTGTTTTTCCCGCCATTTTTAAATTCGGTGTGAAAATACTCTTTGCCGTTCCTTTCTCCACTGCTTTTGTCAGAGCATTTGTCATTAAAGTAATGGATTTCTGAGAAGCCATTTTCTTTACCATCACCTGTGGTTTTGCTTCGTATAATGTTCGTCCGTCTTTCAGAATCTTTTCAATGAAAAGCGGTTTTAGCATTACGCCGTTGTTAGCAATTCCATTGTAAAAAGTGGTCAGTTGTAAAAGGTTGAATCGGGAAGAATATCCGTAAGCCAAAGAGGCTAAAGTAGCGGCATTCCATCTTTTATCGTCTGGTGTAACGATGTAAGGTTTCGTGATTCCCGGAAGTTCAATATCCATTTTATCGAACATTTTCCAACGTCTTAAATGATCTAAAAATACTTGAGGCTTATCTGCATAAAATTTGGTAATCAACTTGGCTGAACCTACGTTGCTTGATTTCGCCAGTACATCAGAGATTTCATAAGTGCCGCCACCGTGACCATCGGAAATTCTTTGTTTAGCGTAAGTCCAAACGCCATTCCCAACATTTACGGTCGTGTTTTCATCAATAAATCCATCGTCCATTGCAGCAAGCAGTGAAACGGTTTTGAAGGTGGAACCAGGTTCGGTAGCATCTTTCAGAGCGTAGTTGTAAGCATCCGCGTATAATCCAGGTTCTGTTCTTCTTAAGTTGACCATCGCTTTTACCTTTCCGGTGGAAACTTCCATTACCACTACAGATCCGTGATCAGCATCGAAATGAACGAGTTGCTTTTCTAAAGCTGAATGAGCAATATCCTGAATTCTTAAGTCGATGGTGGTGTAAACATCCTGACCATCGATAGGTTCGTTCACTTTCCAGTAATCGATAGGTTTCCATTGGCTGGAGTTAACTCGTTGTTCGAGTCGGGTTCCATCAGTTCCTGTAAGAAATTTTGAAAAAGCTCCTTCCAGACCAGATTTGGCGATTTCATTATCCATCCCGATGGTTCCGGCTCCAATTTGAGTGGTTGCCAATTCTCTTTTGTAGTTTCTGTCGACGATAAATCCACCTCTGTTTTTTCCTTTTTTGAAAATCGGAAACTGGCGAATACGGTCGTAATCGTCAAAGTCAAGACCTTTTACCAAAGAGTAATATTGGTTTTTAGCTTTTTTCTGCTGATCAAACCGGTCTCTGAAATAGCTTCTAGGCTTTCCGAACATGGTAGATAATGAATCGGTTAAAGCACCAATATTGTTAGAGTAAACGGTGTCTTTAATAATTTTAAAATCCAGATAAACATCGTAACGCATTACAGTGGTCGCTAAAATTGAACCGTCTGATGCATAAAGGTTTCCTCTCGCGGCTTTTAAAGTTGCTTCGCGGTAATTTTTATTGATGTAATCGTCTTTTATTTCCTGTACATTGGTGTTTTGTAAAACCAGAATTCTACCCAAAAACACCACAAACAAAATAAAGGCAAACCCTGTAAAAAGGTAGCCCCATCTCAATGTGTTTGAGCGTTTTTTTTCAAATTCATTTTGTACTGCCATCTAAACTATCTAATTTTATCAATATTTTGTGTGGATGATTTTCTAATGATAGCAGTGAATCCTGTACCATTTCTTTTCCTAATTCTGATTCTAATTTTACTTTAATGAGTCTGCTTTGAGCATACGCATTTCTGGATTTAAACTCTTCGGTCTGTTCTTTTAAAACATTAACATGTTCGATTTTTGTACTCACCAAGTGGTTGCTGTAAATCATGATCATTAATAAAAAGAACACCAACACAAAATACCGGTAATGAATTTTTACTTCATCACGATTCAAGAAATTTCCTTTTATAATATCAATAAAAGTAAGTCTCTTTTGTGGGCGGTTTGCTGGTCTTTTTGCCATAAATTCTAAATGAGTAATAAATAATTAGCAATGGGTAATTATATTGCTGATTGCTTATTACCAGTCCTTTATAATTTTATTCCTGTTCTTAATTTTGCACTTCTGGCTCGGGAGTTTTCTTTTATTTCTTCACCATCCGGAACTACTGCTTTTGTTTGTAAAAGGTCAAATGTCTTGGCGTAATTTCCATAGATGTCTCTTGCTGGTTCGCCTTCAAACATGCCATTTTTTAAAAATCTTTTGACCAATCGGTCTTCTAAAGAATGGTAAGAAATGGCAACCAATCGTCCACCTGGTTTTAAGATTCGATGTGCCTGAACTAATAGTTCTTTGATCACTTCTAATTCCTGATTAACCTCAATTCTAATCGCCTGAAAAATTTGCGCGTAGACTTTATTCTGCTTAAACTGCGGTATGTAGCTGAACAGTTTTTTCAGATCTTCAGTAGTCTCAATTGGTTTGTCTTTTCTGTGAGCAACGATTTCTCTTGCTAATTTTCTTGACTCTCTGATTTCACCATATTGAAACAAAATATCTGCGATATGATCTTCTTCATATTCATTGATGACTTTTTTCGCATCCAACATTTGCATCACGTTCATTCTCATATCTAACGGCGCATTGCTTCTTGTTGAAAAACCACGTGCTGCTTCATCGAACTGATGAGAAGAAACTCCGAAATCAGCTAAGACTCCATCAGCTTTAGAAACTCCGTACATCATCAACGCATTTTCTAAAAATCTAAAGTTTTGATTGATAAGCGTAAATCTTGGGTCGTCAATATTATTTTTCAGTGCATCCAGATCTTGATCGAAACCATACAGTTTTCCTTTTTCAGAAAGTCTGCTCAGTATTTCACGAGAGTGACCGCCACCTCCGAAAGTACAGTCGATGTAGATTCCGTCTGGATTTGTCACCAAATCATCGACACTCTTCTTCAGCAAAACAGGATTGTGATACATTTTTATTAGTACTAGTATATTGTTTTAAATTTCTTCGAACGGTCTATAATTCCTCTTCATCAAAGCTGATGGAACCCATCACTTCTTCAGCAAGTTTCGCGAAATCCTCTTCGGAGGTTGCGATAACCTTCTCATATTCGTCTTTATTCCAAATCTCAAAAAGTTCTCCAGCGCTGGTGATCACCACTTCTTTTCGAAGATGAGCAAAAAGCGTAAGGTCTTTCGATATTTGTAATCGTCCTGCATTATCAGGTTCTACGATCTTAACGCCCGCCGTAAACATTCGAATGAAATCTGCATTTTTCTTGATGAAACGGTTGAGCCTATTGAGTTTACTCATCAACTGTTCCCACGCTTGCATTGGGTAAACCTCCAGACATGGTTGAAACACAGCACGTTTAACTACAAAAGATTCATCGCCGAAATCTCCCATCTGTTTTACCAAAGATGAGGGGAGTTTCAGCCGACCTTTATCGTCTATTCTGCATTCGTATGTCCCGATGAAATTCTTCATTTGGGACAAATTTATATAAAAATTTCCAAAAGCTCCCACTTTTTCCCACTTTTTGACTTAATGTTAATAAGTTTTGAATTTTATATTAAAGTATTGATTAAAAAGTAGTTAAAAATTGAATTTAATTTTAAGCTAGAGAAGTTGGTAGTTCGGTTGAAAAAACCTAAATTTATTTTATAAAAGATGCCGAATCAATTTCATTTGGCGTTTAATTTGTATTTTTGCAAACGCTTATCGCGTATTATTTATGATATTTAAAACAAAAAAGGACAAGAAGTTCGCTTATATAGAAGCTGGAGAAGGTAACCCTGTGATTTTATTGCATGGTTTAATGGGTGGTTTAAGTAATTTTGATGATACCGTTAATTACTTTGCAGAAAAAGGATTTAAGGTTTTTGTTCCTGTGCTTCCTATATATGATTTACCAGTCCTAAACACCAATCTTACTACCATTGCAAAATATGTTGCAAAGTTTATTGAGGAAAAAGTTGGTGGACCTTCAACGATCGTAGGAAATTCTATGGGCGGTCATGTTGGTTTAATTCTCACACTGGCAAGACCTGATTTGGTTACGAATTTATGTCTCACCGGTAGCTCCGGTTTATACGAAAAATCTTTTGGCGACAGTTTCCCAAGAAAAAGCGATAAAGAATATATCAGAAAGAAAACAGAAGAGGTTTTCTTTGATCCGAAAGTGGCAACCAACGAATTGGTGGAAGAAGTTTTCGCGGTGGTGAATGATAGAATGAAAGGAATTAAAACGGTAATGTTAGCGAGAAGCGCCATTAAACATAATATGTTGAATGATTTACCTAAAATTACCATTCCAGTTTGTTTGATTTGGGGAAAGCAGGATAATGTAACGCCTCCAGAAGTAGCCGTTGATATGCATAAATCTTTGCCTAACTCAGAATTGTTCTGGATTGAAAATTGTGGTCATGCAGCGATGATGGAAAAGCCAGCCGAATTTAATGATCTCTTATATTCTTGGCTGAAGAAACAGAAAAAATAGTGGAGTGGAAGTTTAACCTTCCATTTTTCATTTAATTATATTTTTAAAAAGACACCGATTATGGTTATCAAGACAGCAGAATTTGTAAAAAGCAGTGATAAATGGCAGGATTGTCCTGAACCAACGATGCCAGAATATGCATTTATAGGAAGATCAAATGTTGGGAAATCATCATTGATCAATGCTTTGATGAATCATAAATATTTGGCGAAAACTTCTGGAACTCCTGGGAAAACCCAATTGATCAATAATTTCGTTATTAATGGAAGTTGGTCTCTAACCGATTTACCAGGTTACGGATATGCAAGAGTTTCAAAAACAATGCGTCGCGATTTTGAAAAGTTAATTACCAACTATATTCTCAACAGAAAAAACCTGGTCAATCTTTTTATTTTAATTGATTCGCGCCACACACCACAAACCATCGATATTGAATTTATTGAATGGTGTGGTGAAAACGGTATTCCTTTTTCAATTGTGTTTACCAAAGCAGATAAGTTGAAGCCTACTGTCATTGCGGCAAACGTTGAAAATTACAAAACAGAACTTTTGAAAACATGGGAAGATCTACCTGAAATCTATGTTACTTCTGCCGAGAAGAAAACCGGGGGCGAGGGAATTCTGGACTTTATTACCAAGACCAATGAATTCTTAATGCACAATCACGTTAAATTCTAACGCACCTTCTTTATCTTTTTTAAAAATGGAAAATTTCATTTGGAAAATTAAAACCTTTGATGAACAGTCAGCTCACGAATTGCACGCTGTTCTAAAAGCAAGAATTGATGTTTTTGTGGTAGAGCAAAACTGTCCTTATCCAGAAGTTGATGGTGATGATCCAAAAGCTGTTCATCTATGGGCGGAACATAATGGTAATGTTGCAGCTTATTGCAGAATATTTCAGCCAGGAATTAAATATGATGAAAGTTCTATCGGTAGAGTTTTAACTACTCAAAAATACCGAAATATCAATTTAGGAAAAACCTTGATGAAATTTGCCATCGCTACAGTCGAGGCAAGATTTCGAACAAATTCTATAAGAATATCCGCGCAAGATTATCTTCTATCCTTTTATACTGAATTGGGTTTTGTCGCAACAGGAAAAAGTTATCTGGAGGATGAAATCCCTCATTCTGAAATGCTGAGGTCGTTAATATGCTCTGCTGATTAATCGCTCAATTTCCTTTAAAAACTCCAAACTTTCAAATACTAGATCCCTATTGTTTTCTTCGTTTCATTAAAAAAGTGTCAATTATTTTTGGTTTTCATTTGTAAATTATATACTTTTACAAAAAATCAATTAACTTTTAATATTATGAAAAAAATTTTACTAACGGGTTTTGCACTGGTTTCAATGGTGTCTCAAGCGCAAACATGGGTGGATCAAGCTACAAATTTTCCTGAAAATTTTGGTGTTGATGAGATTTCTTTAGTGGATGCAAATACAGTTTGGACATTTGCTTATGACGGATCAGGTGGTGGCACTTATCCGAAGATTGTTTCCAGAACAACAAACGGTGGGACAAGCTGGACCGCTTCTACAATTAATGGTCCTGGATCAAATGCTTTAATTTCAGATCTTGATGCACTTGATGCAAATACGGCTTGGGTTGTAACTGCACCATTTGCAGCTGGAACGAATGCAAATAGAATGTGGAAAACAACCAACGGCGGTTCTACATGGACACAGCAAACTATTGGTTATGTTGCCGGATCATTTGCAAACCATGTTTATTTCTGGGATGCAAACAATGGCTGGACAAGTGGAGATCCTTTAAACGGGAAATTCGAAATGTATAAAACCAGCAATGGTGGAAGTTCTTGGACATTGGTTCCAGGAGCACCAGCGCCTGACAATGGCGATGACTTTACTTACGTAGGTTTGAAAGAAGTAGTGGGTGATAATATTTGGGTTGGAACGAGTTTAGGGAAAATTTTACGTTCTACCGATAGAGGAACATCCTGGACAGCAAGTTATAGTCCAGCGTTAGACTTTGGTGGGGTAATTACTTCAGGTTCTTCTGGCGCGTTTGCCTTTAAGAATGGAACAAATGGTCTTCTAGTTACAGTAGACGGTGCAGATGCCGTTTTAACTACACAGGCAGCTTTGTATTCAACATCTGATGGTGGTGCAACTTTCGATCCAATAACTCCAACTGGACCTTGGTATTTTGGTGATATCACTTATGTTCCCGGAACAGCAAATACCTACGTGTCTACAGGTATTAATTCAGGAAAACCTGAATGGATGGGATCATCATATTCTACTGATGGTGGATTAACCTGGACTGCAATCGACGCTGGACAGCAAAGAGGAAAAGTTGCTTTTTTAAATGCTACCACAGGTTGGGCAGGACAGTTTAGCGATGGACCTTCAGGACTGGAAGGAATTTTAAAATTCAATGGTAATCTAAGTTTAGGCGTTTCAAACAATGCAGTAAAAGCCGGATTACAAATTTATCCAAACCCTGCGGGCGACGTTGTAAATATTTCTGCTAAACAAGAAATCCAAGCGATTACTATTATCGACCTTTCTGGTAAAAGAGTGCAGAGCTTAAAACCAGCAAAACAAATCAATGTATCTTCTTTAGCAAAAGGAACTTATATCGTACAGGTTCTTTATACAAATGGATCTGTTGAGAATACTAAATTAATGAAAAAATAATCTTCATATTATTTTCTATTGAATGGATGAGAACTTTCTCATCCATTTTTTTTTGATATGACAGAAGTAAAATGAATTTCTTAAATTAGCAACTTAAATAAATTATTAAATGAAAAGAATTTTTTTATTACTCACGTTTATGTTGAGTTTCCTGCAATTGAAAGCAGATGAGGGAATGTGGCTTTTAAGCATGATTAAAAGATTGAACGGCGTCGATCTTAAAAAAGACGGTTTAAAATTAACACCCGAAGAAATCTACTCGGTCAACAATTCCAGTTTAAAAGATGCGATCGTACAATTCGGTGGCGGCTGTACGGCAGAAATGGTTTCTAAAGAAGGTTTGTTATTCACCAACCACCACTGTGGTTACGGTAATATTGCAGCACTTTCTACTCCAGAAAAAGATCATTTAACCAATGGTTTCTGGGCAATGAAAAAAAGTGAAGAACTTCCTTCAAAAGGACTTTCTGTAAGATTTATGGTGAGAATGGATGATGTTTCTAAAAGAATCAACGCCAAACTGAACAACAACATGTTTGCTGAAGAAAGAAATGACATCATCAGTGCAGAATATAAATTGATCCAGGCTGAAAATTCAGAGAACGGAAAATATACGGTCGTAGTAAGAGATTTCTATAACGGAAATGAATTTTACTATTTTGTATATCAGGATTTTAAAGATGTAAGATTGGTAGGTACTCCTCCAAACGCATTAGGGAAATTTGGTGGCGATACAGATAACTGGGAATGGCCAAGACATACTGTAGATTTTTCTGTGTTCAGAGTATACGCAGATGCCAATGGTAATCCAGCAGAATATTCCCCAAGCAACGTTCCAATGAAACCTAAGCATTCTCTTCCTATTTCTTTAAAAGGTTACAAACCGGGAGACTTTGCAATGATTTTAGGATTTCCAGGAAGAACAAACCGTTTTTTAACTTCTTACGGAATTGAGCAAATGGTTACTAAGGATTATCCGGCTTGGGTAGAAGCTTCAAAAATGGCGATGGATGTGATGAAGAAATACATGGACAAAGATCAAGCTACCAAGATTGATTATGCTTCACAGTACGCTTCAGTAGCCAACTACTGGAAAAACAGACAAGGAACAATTGATGCCGTGAACAAGAACGGAACAATCGCTGACAAGAGAAAACTGGAAGGAAAATTTGAAACCTGGGCTTTATTGCCAGAGAACGAAGCAATGTACGGAGCGGTCTTGCAAGAGATCAAATCGAATATCAGCCAGACTTCTGAGCGAAATAAAGAAAGAAATTATTCTTCTCAATTGCAGAGAAATGCAAAATATATCCCGATTGCTTATCAATTAGGTTCTGTTTTGAAAACGTATGCTGATCAGGATGATGCAGGAAAAGTTGCAATGAAAACCAAAGTAACTGACCAAATTGATAGAGTATATGATAAATTAAACGTTAAACTGGAAGGCGAAATGTTGAATTCTATGGTTCAGCTTTATCAGCAAAGAGTGGGTAAAGATGTTGGGTCTCCAACCTTACTTGCTGCAGATGCCAAAAATCTTTCAACGATGGCGTTCGCATCTATTTTTGCTAACAAAGAATCTGTAATGAATTTTGTAAACAATCCTGACCGATTGAAAATTGATGCAGATCCTTTAATGAAAATGGCCAATGCTTTTGTTGAAGATCAGAAATTGAGCGGTGAGAAATATTCAAAAATTGATGACGCTTTAGCTAAAAATAGCAGAATCTTTTTAGATGGTCTTAGAAAATCTCAGCCAGAAACAATGTTTTATCCAGATGCAAACTCTACCATGAGATTGACTACGGGTAAGATTACGACACTTCCGGAGAGAACAGATAGAAATTATGCTGGAATCAAAGAAAAGGATAATTACTATACCGAAATCAACGGAATGGTAGCGAAGCATAAAAAAGGTGATGAGGAATTTGAATTGCCTCAAAGATTTCTTGACTTAGTTAAGAAAAAAGATTTCGGACAATACAAAGATAAAAAAGGCTTCATGCCTGTCAACTTCTTGTCTGATAATGACATCACAGGAGGAAATTCTGGTTCGCCAGTTCTTGATGGTGACGGAAACTTATTAGGATTAGCATTCGACGGAAATAGCGAAGCTTTGAGCGGTGATATTATTTTTGATCCGAAATTGCAGAAAACAATTAACGTAGATGTAAGAATGGTTCTTTGGACTATTGAAAAATACGGAAATGCAGGTCACTTAATCAGTGAAATGGTTTTGGTAAAATAATTCAATTAAGAATTGTAAAGGCCGCTGAAGTTTTTCAGCGGCCTTTTTTCATCTTTATTAAAAGTGATTTATATTATTCATAATTAGATTGTAATAACAAATACTTAAAGTGATTCATGGAATTTGATGATTTTATTAAGGAGAAAAAAACAATAGACTTAGCGAAAGCAAATGTTGATGCCTTGAAATATTTGGTGTTTTTTCTAGTGATTTTCGCCGTGCCTTATTTTTTGATCTGGGGTTTTAAAATTCCAGAATTAGACTCGGAAAATTTAATTCTACAAGCGTTGACTCCTTTGTTTGCATTGCTGGTTGGAATTATCGTTCACGAACTGATCCATGGGTTTTTCTTTGCGCTGTATGCTTCCACAGGAATGAAGCCCATAAAGTTTGGGATTCTCTGGAAGACGTTGACGCCTTACTGTCACTGTAAAGAGCCTTTGAAAATCAAGCATTACATCATTGCCTTGCTTGCTCCATTACTTATCTTAGGAATTGTTCCTGCGGTTATCAGTTTGATGAATGGTAATTTATTTTTACTAGTACTGGGAATTATATTTTCCGCCGCAGCAGCCGGAGATCTTATGATTTACCTGCTTATTAAGAAAGAAAATCCTGAAGATTATGTTCAGGATCATCCGTCGGAAGCCGGTTATTATATTTTTAGAAAAAAATAAAGCGAAGTTAAATCTTCGCTTTTATGTTAGTTAACTTCGGGTCTGAGCATTCCCAAATCTCCAAAATGTTTTTTGAATTTGGCAACCTTCGGTCCTACAACTGCGCTGCAGAAAGGCTGAGAAGGATTCGCCTCGAAATATCCTTGGTGATATTGTTCAGCAGGCCAGAATTTCTCCAGTTTTGTGATTTCAGTTACGTATTTCCCACTGTATTTTCCAGAAGCTTCAGAAAGTTTCAGCGCTTCTTCGGCTCTCTTTTTTTCAGCTTCATCTTTGTAAAAAATAGCTGAGCGATACTGAGTTCCGATATCATTTCCCTGTCTGTTTAATTGCGTCGGATCGTGTAAGAAATAAAAGACGTCCATCATCTGCTCGTAAGAAATGATCTTGGGGTCGTAAGCCATTTGTACGACTTCTGCGTGACCTGTTTCTCCGGTGCAAACCTCCTCGTAAGTTGGATTGTCTTTATGTCCACCGGCGTATCCTGACGTCGTCGATTCTACGCCTTTCAATAGATCAAGTACGCTGTCAACGCACCAAAAGCATCCGCCACCGAAAGTCATATATTCTAAATTTTGATTGTCCATTTTTTATATTTAATTAAAGTTTTCTCTCTTGAAATTGATCAATTTATGAGAGTAAGAATTAATACTTTTTAATTGATTAAAACTAAATTATATTTAAAATCATTGACGATTAAAAATATTTCTTAGTTCTATATTTTTAGGAATACCAAGCCAGTCACTTTTCCCAAACCAAAGCGCTTGCTCCGAGAATTGCAGCATCAGCTTCATCGAGTTCGCTGAAGACCAATTTAACCTTATCTCGAAAGATGGGTAAAAGATTTCTTTCCATGTGAAGCTTAGTTGGTTTCATGATAAGATCGCCAGCTTTGATGACGCCGCCGAAAAGCAAGATCGCTTCAGGTGAAGAGAACATCACGAAATTGGCCAAAGCTTCTCCTAATTTCTGACCTGTATATCTGAAAACTTCTATCGCCGTAGGATCTCCTTTCATGGCACATTCATAAACCACCTTCGAATCGATCTCTGGTTCTGGATAATCGTTCAGCATTGAATGCGGAAATTCTGCACGCATCTTTTTTGCCGTGATCGTGATTCCAGTGGCTGAGGCGTAAGCTTCTAAAGAACCTTCTGAGCCTGTGCTCCAATGTTTTCTACCACCAGGTTTTACGATGGTATGGCCCAACTCTCCAGCAAAGCCATCATGTCCGTAAATTAATTGGCCGTTAGCGATGATTCCACTACCAACGCCGGTTCCTAAAGTGATCATGATAAAATCTTTCATTCCTCTGGCGGCGCCAAACATCATTTCTCCTAAAGCTGCAGCATTGGCGTCATTGGTCATTTTACAAGGAACTTCAAACTTCTCCGTCATTAGCTTTGCAAACGGTATAATTCCTTTCCAGTGAAGGTTTGGAGCTTGTTCAATAGTTCCTGTATAGTAATTAGCATTGGGTGCACCGACTCCAATTCCATCGAATTGTCTTTGGCCGCAATGCTTCATGATCAAAGGAGAGACTTCATCGTACAATGCATTTATAAAATCATCTACAAGAGGATAATCATCAGTTTTGAGTTTTCCTTTTTCTAAAATTTCGCCACGGTGATTTACGAGTCCGTATTTGGTATTGGTTCCACCAATATCAACGCCGAGTGCTACTTGCTTGGATAGGTCTATTAATGCCATTAATGAAATTATTTAGTCACTAAAATTACAAAAAATATAAGGAATAAAATAAAAAAACTTCTTCAATCGAATTGAAGAAGTTTAAAATATAATTTGTGAATTCTTACGCTGGGATTTCTCCTTTGTACAAGAATGAAATAATTTCTTTGTTCACTTTTTCTACCATTTCGGTGAAAAGGTAAAAAGATTCTTGCTTGTAAATAACCAATGGATCTTTCTGCTCGTAAACTGCACCTTGAGAAGAACGTCTTAGATCATCCATTTCTCGTAAGTGTAATTTCCAGTTTTCATCGATAATTGCCAGAGAAATATTTTTCTCGAAATCATTGATCAATGAATCACATTGAGTATCGTGAGCTTCTTTCAAGTCAGTAACGATGGTCATGGTTTTAATTCCATCGGTGAAAGGAACCTGAATCATTTTAAACATTGAACCTTGGTTTTGGAATACATTCTCTATAATTGGGAATGACTTTTCTTTCAAGAGATTCAACTTCATTTTGTAATCTTCAGTTGCTGCTTTGAAAAGAATATCCGTTAATTCTGGAACCTGTTTGGTTTTGAACTCACTTTCAGTAAACGGAGCTTCCATGGTGAAATATTTAATGATCTCATGTTCGAAATCTTTAAAGTCTCCTTCTAATTTTCCTCTCGTAACCAATGATTCCGATACGTCAAAAATCATATTTGAAATATCATACTTCAAGTGATCACCGAACAAGGCGTTTTTTCTTCTTTTGTAGATAACATCACGCTGTTTGTTCATCACATCGTCATATTCCAACAATTTTTTTCTGATCCCGAAGTTATTCTCCTCAACTTTTTTCTGTGCTCTTTCGATAGACTTAGAGATCATTCCGTGTTGAATTACTTCACCTTCTTTATGACCCATTCTGTCCATCATTTTCGCGATTCTTTCCGAACCGAAAAGACGCATCAAGTTGTCTTCCAATGAAACATAGAACTGTGAGCTTCCTGGATCTCCCTGTCTTCCGGCACGACCTCTTAACTGTCTGTCAACACGTCTCGAGTCATGTCTTTCTGTACCAACAATTGCCAAACCTCCGTTTTTCTTAACTTCTCCTTGCAATTTAATATCCGTACCACGACCAGCCATATTGGTTGCAATGGTTACCACTCCAGGACCACCAGCCATTGCTACGATTTCTGCCTCTCTTGCGTGAAGTTTCGCATTCAATACATTATGCTGAATTTTTCTCAACTGTAATGCTTTCGATAATAGTTGAGAAATTTCTACTGAGGTTGTTCCCACTAAAACTGGTCTTCCGGCAGAGGTTAATCTTTCAACTTCTTCGATAACTGCGTTATATTTTTCACGATTCGTTTTGTAAACTAAATCCTGTCTGTCATCTCTACTAATCGGTCTGTTGGTAGGAATTACCACTACATCCAATTTATAAATTTCCCAAAGCTCACCTGCTTCAGTTTCTGCCGTACCTGTCATCCCTGCCAACTTGTTATACATACGGAAATAGTTCTGTAGGGTAACGGTTGCAAAAGTTTGGGTAGCAGCTTCAATTTTTACATTTTCTTTCGCTTCGATCGCCTGGTGAAGTCCGTCAGAATAACGTCTTCCTTCCATGATACGACCGGTTTGCTCGTCTACGATCTTCACTTCACCATCGATCACTACATATTCGTCATCTTTCTCAAATAATGTATAGGCTTTTAACAACTGACTAAGCGTATGAATTCGTTCTGATTTAACAGCGAAATCACTGAAGATTTTTTCTTTCGCTTCGAACTCTTCTTCTTTCGATAAGTTCTGTCTTTCTATTTCTGCGATCTCTGTTCCGATATCGTTTAAAACGAAGAAATCTTTATCTTCATTTCCAGCAGACATGTACTCTACTCCTTTATCGGTCAGTTCAATCTGATTGTTTTTTTCATCAATAACAAAATACAGATCCTTGTCAGCAAGGGGCATGTCTTTGTTATTGTCCTGCATATATTGTCCCTCCACTTTTTGAAGAAGTGCTTTGTGCCCACTTTCAGAAAGGAATTTAATGAGCTGTCTGTTTTTCGGCAAACCTCTATATGCTTGAAGAAGTTTGAATCCTCCTTCTTTTGTATTTCCGTTGGTGATCAGTTTTTTCGCTTCATGGAAAATTGCACTTACGGTCTTTTTCTGAATTTCTACAATTCGGTCAATGGAAGGTTTCAACGTATCAAATTCCTGACGGTCTCCTTGCGGAACCGGACCAGAAATAATCAACGGTGTTCTTGCATCATCTACTAAAACTGAATCTACCTCATCGACAATGGCAAAGTTTAATTCACCCTGAACCAATTCAGAAGGTGAAGTAACCATATTGTCTCTCAGGTAATCAAAACCAAATTCGTTGTTGGTTCCGTAAGTAATGCTTGACTGGTATGCTTTTCTTCTGGCGTCAGAATTCGGTTGGTGATTATCAATACAATCGATCGTCATCCCATGAAACTGATAAATTGGACCCATCCAAAGGGAGTCACGTTTTGCCAGATAATCATTTACGGTTACTACGTGAACACCTCTTCCCGGAAGAGCGTTCAAATAAATTGGTAAGGTTCCTACTAAAGTTTTACCTTCACCAGTTGCCATCTCCGCAATTTTACCGCTGTGCAAAACTACACCACCAATGAACTGAACATCGTAGTGAACCATGTCCCATTTAATTGGTGTTCCAGCTGCATCCCAATGGTTTTTCCAAACGGCAGTATCACCATCTAATTCAATAAAATCTTTGGTTGCTGCAAATTCCCGGTCTAACTCAGTTGCGGTAACACGAATTTCTCCGTTTTGTGCAAGTCTGCGAGCGGTTTCTTTGATCAGCGCAAATGCTTCAGGGAGAATTTCATTCAGAACTTTCTCTTCAATTTGATAAGAGTCTTTTTTCAAAGCTTCAATTTTTGTAAAGAGTGTTTCTTTCTCATCAACGTTCGTAGAATTCTTGATCTGTTCTTTGGTTTCCTCTATCTGTGACGTAATACTCGCAGTTGCAGTTTTTAATTTCTCTTTAAACTCAGCAGTCTTAGCCCTTAGTCCATCGTCGGATAATTCTCCAATTTTCGGTTCTACTGCTTTTATTTTATTTAAAACTTTTTTTGTTTCCTTGAGGTCGGTTACATTTTTGTCACCAAGGAAGCCTTTAAGAACATTGTCTATAAATCCCATAGTATTTGCTTTAGGCTTTATGCGCGGGAGCATGCGGCCATTTTTAAATTTAAATTTTTAGAATTTTTCTAAAATGTAAAAGTCGATTGTCGAAACGACGATCGACTGTGTTTTTTAATATTCATCTTCATTCCAGAGGAAATCATCATCGGTTGGATAATCACTCCAAACCTCTTCAATAGACTCATAGATCTCTCCTTCGTCTTCGATGGCTTGAAGATTTTCTACCACCTCCATTGGTGCACCTGTTCTAATTGCGTAATCAATAAGTTCCGCCTTCGTCATAGGCCAAGGTGCGTCGCTTAAGTAAGAAGCTAATTCTAATGTCCAATACATATAATATAATTTTTTGCAAAAATATAAAAATCAACGACATAAAAGATGTTTTTGTCTTTGATTTTCAACAAACTTTGATTAATTGTTAATTTTTTTTCATGAACCATTTCTCAAAAACCATTCCACAAACTTTTTTATGCCATTTTGGAAATGGGTTCGTGGCTGATAACCGATTAACGTTTTGGCTTTGTGGATGTTTGCATTGGTTTTCTGGACATCCCCGGCTTGGAGTGGCAGATTTTTTTTGACTGATTTTTTTTCTAATTCATTTTCAATAACCATTACCATTTCATTCAAATTGATGACTTCATTTTCGCCTAAATTGATAATTTCATAAACCTGGTCATGAGTTTCAATATAGCAGATCGATTTATGCATTCCCTCAATAATATCATCGATGAAAGTGTAATCTCTCGCCGTAGAACCATCGCCGTAAAATGGAATTTCCTGTTTTGAAGAAATGAGTTTCGTGAATTTATGGATCGCTAAATCGGGTCTTTGTCGTGGTCCGTAAACAGTGAAAAAACGTAAATGGATCATGTCAACTCCATATAAATGATGATAAACATGTCCGAGAATTTCGCCGCATTTCTTTGTAGCAGCGTAAGGTGAGATGGGTTGGTCGACGGAATCATCTTCTGAAAAAGGCGTTTTCTCATTATTGCCATACACGCTGGAGCTGGAAGCGTTGATGAATTTTTTAACTTCAAAATCTTTACACAATTCCCAAAGATTCATGGTTCCTTTGATATTCACTTCCTCGTATTCTAAGGGACGCTCAATGGAAGGACGTACGCCCGCTAAAGCAGCCAGGTGAATGATTAAATCGATCTTATGTTTTTGAAAAATCGTCTGTAAACCCTCTTTATCTCTAATGTCCTGGTAATAAAGTTGGTATTTTTTTGAGGAGGTTTCAAAGATGAGTTTCTGGATATCCAACTCTTTCTCGTGGAAAGAAAACTCAAGCGTTTTACCAACAGATTCTAAAGTGTTCTTAATTTTAATTTGATAATCGTAAAAATCATCAAAATTGTCAATGTTAATGACAGAATGTCCATTTTTCAATAAGTGTTCTACCAAATGGGAACCTATAAAACCCGACCCGCCTGTGACAAGATAATTCATTCTGTATATTTAAAACGCTAAGGTATGGATTTAATAAAAAATCTGTTCGTACAACTTTTAAATCTTTTCTGTTTTTTTAAAATCAAAATTGATCTTTTAATACCGAGATAGAATGATATTAAATTAAACTAAGTCATTCATTATAATAGACTTAAATACTATTTCTGTTTGTTTTTTTTGTAATTTTGTTATCCTAAAAACCAAAGTTATGAAACACCAAATCATCAATTATGCGCTAGCTATTACCGCTACAGTTCTTATGATTACATCATGTAGTAAGAACGAAACTGAAACGCCCCAAATGGATAATCCCGAAGTGGTTTGACAACTCCAGATCCATTATTAGAGAATGATTCTACCAACTTAAGCTATGATTCTGCTACCGTAAAAACAGCCGTTGGAGTTCAGGACGAAGAGCAAAATGCCATCAAAGCTGAAAAAGCAGATGCTGAAAAACTGAATAAAGACAAAGAAATGATGAAGTAGCATTTTTTCTTTTATCATCTTAAAAACATCCTCATCCAGGATGTTTTTTCTATATTTGACTCAAATATTTACGCATGAAATTCACGGGACAAATTCTTAAAATGGCGACGCAAAACGGGCAGCCTATTCAATACTTTCTTAACCTTTCACACGATTTAATTAATATGAATCAGTTAATTGGTAAAAATATTAAATTAAAGCATATTGGCTACGAGTGCGTAAGTTGCAGTAATGATGAGAAGATCTACCGAATGGGTTTTTGCAAAAAATGCTTTTTCGAAAGTCCTTTTGCCAGTGAATCGATTATTCGCCCGGAATTGTCAACGGCTCATTTAGGTGTAGGTGAACGTGACCTGGCAGTAGAAGAATCCATACAATTAAAACCACATATCGTTTATCTTGCTTACACTGGTGATGTAAAAGTGGGGGTAACCAGAGAATCTCAAATCCCGACCAGATGGATCGACCAAGGAGCCACTTTTGCGCTGCCAATTGCCAGAACTGAAAATCGCTATGAAGCCGGAATGATTGAAGTTGCCATGAAAGAGCATCTTAACGATAAAACCAACTGGCGAAAAATGCTGGAAGACGATTTCGAAGATGATTTGGATCTGGCCGATTTTCGGGAAAAAGTAAAAAATTATTTTCCAGATGATTTCAAAAATTTCTATTCAGAAAATGCTGACGTTACAAGGTTAGATTATCCTTATGAAGCACCAGAAAAAATAACTTCTTTTACTTTAGATAAGAAACCTGAATTCGAAGGAATACTAAATGGTATTAAAGGGCAGTACCTTTCTTTCGAAGGTGGAAACTTTATTAATGTAAGAGGACATGAAGGTTATGTAGTTGAATTGGAAATCGGATGAAATACTTGTTGTGCTTATTAACTTTTCTAATGATTTCTTGCGAGTCCAAATCGCAGGAATCTAAAGTTGATTTGTCGAAAGCAAATATTTCATACCAGGAAATTGATAAAGAAACCGGTTGGAAAAGAGTATTACTGATCCAACCAAATAAATGGGGCTTCATTGATGATAAAGGAGAAATAAAAATTCCGTTTGTTTATGATTTTATAAATCCGTTTGAGAATGGAATTGCATATTCTAAAAATGGGAATAATGAATTCTTTGTCAATTCTAAAAATGAGATCGTCATCAAAGGTGATTACTACAAGATGGATATTTTCTCAAACGGATTAGCAAGTGTTGAAAAGAATAATAAAGTTGGTTACATCAATCCGAAAGGAGAATTAATAATTCCATTGAAATATGACACTGGCGGATATTTTAATAAAAATGGATTAGCCGAAGTTTCTCTCGGTAAAAAATATGGTTTCATTAACCAGCAAGGTCAGGAAGTGATTCCGATAATTTATGAAATGGTAAAAAGCGAACAGCTTGATGATTTAGTCATTGTTCGCAAAAATTATAAATGGGCTTTTTTCGACAAAAAAGGAAAACAGCTTTCTGACTTTTTATATCACGACGTTCAACGTGCCTGGAAAAATGACCGAACTACTTTTTTTGAAAATGGTCCCGCGTCTGTAAAACAAAATGGGAAATATTCTTTCCTCAACAGAGATTTAAAGCCTGCTTTTTCGAATGTGGTTTTTGATTCTGCAACTTCTTTTGATTCTAACAGAAATGCTATTGTAATGAATAAGGGGAAATTTGGAATGATCAAAGATGATGGTCAATATAGTGTTTCGCTTCAATATGATTTAATTGAAAATTTTAATTCTAATGGAAATCCTAATCCGGAATTTTATTTTTTTGAAAAAGGAAATATCGAGGGATTATTTAATAAGAATTTGAAGAAGATCGCCGAAGCTAAAAGAGATGATTATTCCAGTTCATTTTCTCTTCAGGGAGATTATATTTCGTCGCAGAATTTTAAAGGAAAGTATGGTTTAATTGACGCAGAAGGAGATGAGAAAATTCCATTTATTTATGATGAAGGTTTATACTTTGATAGAGATGATTATTCAATTGCGAAGAAAAATAACCGATTTGGGATTATTAACCTCAATAATGTAGAATTAGTACCAATAATTTATCAGTCCCTAGATCCTGTTTTTGATCAGTGGGATGAAAAGCCAAAAAGTTCACCCAATTACTTTGTTGCAAAAACTGAATATGGAGCAAAAATTTTAGACCTTAATAACAAAACAATGCTGTCGGGTTACGAATCAATTGATCCTATTTTTAATGACCATTTTAAACTTATCGTTCAGAAAAACAAAAAATTCGGAATTGTAGATTTAAAAAATAAGATTATTCTTCCAGTAGAATACGATGAAATTTCAAACTGGACAGAATATGGACCAAGACATTCTAAATTTATCGTAAAGAATGGAAAAACTGGATTAATTGACCATGAATCTTTTAAGATCACAATTCCACCTATTTATGATCAATTCAGATATTTAAATGGTTTGATTTTCGCTAAGAGAAATGATAAGGTTGGAATTATAACTGAAGACGGAAAGGTTCTCTGTGATTTTATTATGATGAAGTTTATCCTAATGAAACTGATTTTTATGGATATGCTAAAAATGAACCCAGAATTTATGCAAGAAAGGGAAATTCTTATTTTCAGATCGATGCCAAAGGAAAAGTTTTAAAATCAGGTTTATCTGAAAGATTCGTGATAGAGAATCGTCAAAATATACCGCCTCCTCCACCGCCAAAAGAATAGATAGAAATACAATTTTTACAATAGATGAAGAAAAAATATATCCGCTTATTTTCAATAATTTTTGGGATTCTGCTGTTGCTTTTTCTCCTTGTTAATTTTGGCCTTAATTTTTGGTTGAAAAGTAACTTGCCACGATACATTAAGAATAATTCTGAATATATTATTACTTACAAAACCCTGGACGTAGATGCTGGAACGGGAAACATTATCTCGACAGGCGTTACGGTTAATAATCAAAATCCAGATCGTACGGATAAATTAGGTTTGCAGGGAACGGTTGATACGCTCTCTATTTCCAGGTTGGGAATTTATGATTTGATTTTTTCAAAAAGCATTACAACAGATGATGTAACGCTTAAGAATCCAAACCTTAATGTAATTCTCGCCAAACCAATTGATACAAAAACGGGCAAAAAAGCAGATCCACCCAAATTTAAAAGCATTGTAATCACCAACGGAAATATTCAAATATTTCGTCATACGCAACAGAAAATTTTGTCAGTGAAAGCCCTGGATTTGTCGGTTGAAAATCTTCAAATGAAAGAAAATTCTCTGAATGATCAGTTGCCAATCGCTTTTGAAAAGTATCATCTGAAAGGCAATAATTTCTTTTTCCGTCCAGATAATGTTTACGCGTTCACGGCTCAGTCGATCTACACTGAAGATGGACAAATGAGCGTGAAGAATTTCGCAATGATCCCACTTTTATCCTATCAGAATTTTCTAAAATATTATCCGAAAAAGCGAAATCTGTTTGATGTAAAGGCGACTGAAATGAGCTTTAAAGATATTCTTATTAAAAAAAATAAGCTATCACTCACCAACGTAAAATTTGAGAATCCAGAAATTAAGATGTTTACGACTGATGTGAAATCAGATGAAAAGAAAAAGAGTTTCACTTACGATGTCAATCTGGAAAATGTACTACTTAATAATGCGAAGATCAATATTTTAAAATCCAATGGAACATCATTGTTTGGCGCGGAGCAGCTGACAATGAAAATTACGCGGTTGGTGATGAATGATGAAACAGCGAAGGGAAATATTCCTTTCCAGTATGAAAATTTCGACATTCAGGGAAAGAATATTAATTATGGTTCGGCAAGTCAACATGTAAAAGTAGCCAGTTTAACAATTAATCCAAAATCTGCAGATTTGCTGAATGTTTCGGTAAAACCAACATCAATTCATCCAGGAAAAACGAGTTTGGATGTAACGGCCCAACGGCTTCAACTCAACATTAATAAATGGGAGTTTCTCAAGAATAAATTGAACTTAGATATTGAAACGGTTTTAGTGAATCAGTTAAATGGAAAGATTAAAAGCGCTAATAATCCAAAGAAAAAGAAACCAACTTTTGAGGGAATTCAATTTCCGTTGAAGATAAAAAATGTAGTTGTTAAAAATTCCAATATAGAAATCGACAGTAAAAATCAACCCTTGGTTTTTAAAGATTTGAATGCGAATATTCAGCAAATCGAAATGAACGACCAAACCATCAAAGATGGAATTCCATTCAAAACCGGTAATTATAGTTTAACCACCAGAAATTTTAATTATAAAACTAAATTTTACAATCTCTCCGCCTCGCTTTTAAAATTGAATAAAAATACGGTTCATATCTCTAATTTTGCGATGAAGCCAACTGTTTCACGAGCACAATATATTCGAATGATTCCGTCGGAAAAGGATTTATATGATTTAAAAATTAATCAGGTAAATGCCACTGGTAAATGGGATCTGGTTTCGGAAAAGAAATTTCTGGAGGTTGAAAATGTTACTTTAAATAATGTGGAAGCGAATGTTTTCCGTAGTAAAATTCCTAAAGATGATTTGACAGATAAGCCGATGTATTCTCAATTGTTGAGGTCCATCAAGTTTCCAATGTATGTCCGGAATTTAGATATTAAGAATTCAGTTTTAGAGTATGAAGAAGATACTAAGAAAAGTGATGGTCCAGGAAAACTCATCTTCAACGATTTGAATATGAATGTAAAAAATGTCAATTCCGGAAAGATGAAAGGCAAACCAACGGTCGTTCCGATTTCGATAACGTGTAAATTTATGAACGCATCACCCATGAATGTTAAATGGAGTTTTGATACAGCGAATAGGAATGATGCATTCACGATCTCAGGAAATATTGCCGATTTGCCAGCCTCGAGGATTAATCCTTTTATAGAACCTTATTTAAAAATTCAGGCTACTGGATTAATATCTGATTTGATTTTCAATTTTAAAGGAACGCAGCACGGAATCAATGGAACTTTGAAAATGGTTCATCAAAATCTAAAAATCGCTATTCTGAAACAAACGGGCGAAAAAGATAAAATTCTGTCAGCAGTTGCTAATATATTTGTCAAAACAGATTCGGGGAATTATCCAGAGTCAGTTATCGTTGAAGAAGTGCAGCGCGATAAAACAAAATCATTCTTTAATTTATTTTGGAAAGGAATTGAGCAAGGTTTGAAGAAAACGCTCATTGGAAAGAATGCGCCGAAAACGGAACAATCCATTAAAAACACTGTAGAAAATACCAAGTCTGCCTTGGAACAAAACAAAGTGGAATTGCAGCAAACCAAGTCCGAAGTGAAAGAAAAAGTGAAAACAGTGAAGGGGAAAATTCAGGAAAAGAAAGAGGTTGTAAAAGAGAAAGGGATTTTTAGAAATCTTTTTAAGAAAAAATCCGACTCCATTTAATAGGAGTCGGATTTTGAATTAGTCTATATTATGTTCGTCGTTCTCCTGTATGGGTATTTTACGCAGAAATAAATCGAACTCCTCGCCGCTGTAATTACTTTCTGCACCGTACGAATCTAAAATTGTTGCCAATTCTCCATCCTTATCTTGCAATAAATAAAGGACAGCATTATCGTCAGGATTGCTGTCTCCTTCAAAACGATAAGATTTTACAATAATCAAATCATCTGGCTGATATATTTTCTCACCGTCTCCCAGAATCATCTGATTTTGGTCATTCATACAAATTTCCTTGGTAATACCTCTTTTAATTAAAGTGTTTAGAACTTGAGATAAAGTCTTTAAATTGTGATTGTCCATGATAGTATATTTGAAAATAGAGTAACAAAAAAAGGACCATCGATTTATTGAAAGGACTTTACAGCAAGATGATTGTATTTCCTGAAAAGATTTAAAGAAAATAAAATTTGAAATAAAATCGGAAGTATTAAACAAAAAAAACGCTGCTAATCAAATGATTAACAGCGTTTAAAGTACCTCGGACGGGACTTGAACCCGTACATCCTTACGGACACAGGATTTTAAGTCCTGCGTGTCTACCAATTCCACCACCAAGGCAAAAGTGGAGCGAAAAACGGGATTCGAACCCGCGACCCCGACCTTGGCAAGGTCGTGCTCTACCAGCTGAGCTATTTTCGCAATAATATTTTTTAGAAACGTGCTGGTAAAAGCTACAAATATTTCTAAAAAATGGTGCGGATGAAGGGACTCGAACCCCCACGCCTCACAGCACCAGATCCTAAGTCTGGCATGGCTACCAATTACATCACATCCGCTAACTGAACTTCTTCTCTTTTTTTGTGAGTGCAAATATAAAAGAAAATTTCTTTCTAAAGCAACTATTTTTTTTAATTTTTTTAATTTTTCAAAAATAGACCCAGAACTTTCTTTTTAAGTTCCTTTTTATTACTTTTACACCTTTAACGAATTTATATATGGAATTACAAGGAATAATAAAGAAAGTAGGTGAGGTTCAGACGTTTCCGAGCGGTTTTCAAAAAAGAGAAATGGTTATTGTGACCGAAGAACAGTATCCTCAACCGATTAGCATCGAGTTTTTAAAAGATAAAGGAGATTTGCTAAATCAACTTAATGAAGGTGATAAAGTGAAGGTTTCAATCAATATTGGGGGTAGAGAATGGACTTCTCCACAAGGAGATGTGAAGTATTTCAACTCAATCACAGGTTGGAAAATAGAAAAAGTAGATTCAATGACTGGTCATGAGCCAACTCAAGCCACTCCTTCATCTTCAACTGCAGCTCCTGCGCAAGGATCTAATGTTTTTGAAGAAGACGAAGATGATTTACCTTTCTAATATTGAAATTTAAAATTAATAAAATCCTGCTTTTACGGCGGGATTTAATTTTCACATGATACTGCTGGACTCCAACGAAATTTCTTTTCCTGATCCCAATCTGTTAGAGTCAGAATCGGGCATTATGGCGATTGGTGGCGATTTGTCACCCGAAAGATTATATTTCGCTTATCGACTGGGATTATTTCCATGGTATAATCCGGGCGAAGAAATTCTTTGGTGGTGTCCCGATCCCAGATTCGTTCTTTTCCCTAAACATTTAAAAATCTCTAAGTCAATGCGGAAAATTATGCGGGATGAGGTTTTTACTTTTACCGAAAATAAATGTTTCCGGGAAGTCATCGAAGAATGCAAAGATATGTTTCGAAAAGATCAGGACGGAACCTGGCTTTCTGAAGAACTAGTAAATTCAATTGTAAAACTTAACGAAGCAGGAATCGCAAAAAGCATTGAGGTTTGGCAAAATAATAAACTGGTTGGTGGATTCTACGGCATTCAAATAGGAAAAATATTTTGTGGCGAAAGTATGTTTGCAAAGGTGAGCAACGCTTCCAAAGCTGGATTTATTCATTTTATCCAAAGTCAAACAGAAAATTTAGAATTAATAGATTGTCAGATTCACTCCGAACATTTAGAAAGTTTAGGGGCAACCATGATTTCAAAAAAGGACTACTTAAACCGATTAAAAAACAATAACAATCATGAATCCTGAAAAAGAAAAATGGGTTTTGCTGATAACGCTCTCCATTATTTGGGGTTCTTCATTTATACTTATTAAAAAATCACTGGAGCACTTTAATCCTTACGAAGTGGGTGCTTTGCGCGTTTTAATTGCCGGAATTCTTTTACTTCCACTGGCAATCAGTAACATTAAAAAATTTCCTAAAAAACATTTGAAGTGGCTTATTCTCGCGGCAATCACCGGTAATTTTATTCCGATGTTTTTGTTTCCGATTGCCGAAACTGCCGTTAGCAGTAGTATTGCAGGTATCGTCAATTCGATGATGCCGATTTTTGTTATTATTGTCGGATTTTTATTTTGGAAATTTTCAACTACAAAAAGACAATTGATCGGCGTAGCGATCAGTTTTTCGGGTGCCTGCATCTTGGCGCTTTCTGGTGGTGAAGGTGGAGACCTAAAGTTAATTCCAATCGTTTTACTTCTCGTGGCAACTTTAGGCTATGCGATTTCAATGACGACTGTAAAGTCTAAACTCAGTGATATTCCTGCAAAAATACTTTCTGCTTTCGTATTTTCATTTGTTTTAATTGTCCCGTCGCTCATCTCTTTGGTGATCGCAGGATTCTTTAATGATCTACAACCTAACAAAGATTTATTCATTGGATTAGGCTTTGTGAGTTTACTTTCGATCTTCGGAACTGGCTTAGCGATGATATTGAATTATCGGTTGCTTAATATATCTACGCCATTGTTTGCATCTACGGTAACTTTATTAATGCCTGTTGTTGCAGTAATCTGGGGGATGTTAGATGGTGAAACCTTGACGCCGATGCAGTTTGTAGGCGCATTTGTCATTCTTGCAGGACTGATTTTCTTAAGAGCGAAAGTGGAGAAAAAAGAAAAACCGCAAGACCCGAAAGTCGTGCGGTTTTAAATAAATCTAATAAAAAGTAAAAATGAAAGGCGACAAAGATATATAATTAATATTATAGTTTCCAAATTTATTTTCGTAAATCTTATTTTATTTTAAAAAGACCCTTTCTCTTTTAATATTTTGCTAAATTTGGCTAATGTTTATCAAAGATTACATTTCTAAAGACTATCCGGCGTTCAATACCAGTGCTTCCATTGAAGAGGCAAATGAGGTAGCTAAAGAATTTGGTTATTCTCATATCTTTATCAAAAAGAAAGGTTTTTATCTGGGCGCGTTAAGTCAGCAATTCTTAGAGGAAAGTGCTGAAGGAACTTTGGCAACCTTAGAACATCATTTTGAAAAATTCGCTTTGCTGGATGATGGAAATATTTTAGATTCAATCAAACTCTTTCATACTTTCAACAGCAACGTCGTTCCGATTATTACTAAACTGGAAAAATACCAGGGATATCTTTCCTGCGATGATGTTTTCTGCGAGTTTGCGAAATATCCTTTGTTCTCAGAAAACGGAGCGTTGTTGGTTGTTCAGATTAATAAAAGAAGTTATTCGATGACCGATGTCTGTAAGATTGTCGAGTCAAATAATGGAAAGATTTACGGATGTTATATCAGTGCTTTTGTTGAAGATGATGTACAGATTACTTTAAAAATAAGCAGCGAAAACCTAAGTTCAATTGATGAAACCTTTGAAAGATACGGTTACAACGTCGTTCTAAAATATTATGACGACGAAAAAGAAGAATTATTGAAAGATCGTTTTGGATTTTTTCAAAAATATATGGAATTTTAATAAAGATGAAGGCAGCCATTTACTCTCAAAAAAATGATTTAGATACCTTTTTGTATCTAAGTAAATTTGTTTCCGAACTCGAGAAAAGAGGAGTTCAGGCAGTGTTGTATGAGGAAATGGCCAATGCAATGCAGTTCTCGAAAAACTTCGAAACCTTTGCGCATAAAGAAGATTTGCGCGAAATGAAAGTAGATTTGTTTTTCACCTTCGGTGGCGATGGAACGATTGTTAATTCCCTGCTTTTTGTTCAGGATTTACAAATTCCTGTGGTCGGTGTAAATACGGGAAGACTTGGTTTCTTAGCAAGTTTTACGAAAGATGAAGTTTTTTTAGAACTCGATGGAATTATTAAAGGAGACATGAAAATTAGTGAACGATCGGTGATTGAAATTATCTCGCCGAACAATTCGATGTTTTTTCCTTTTGCTTTAAATGACCTCACCATTTCCAGAAAGGAAACAACCGCGATGATTACGGTGGAGTCCTATATTAATGGTGAATTTTTAAATACTTTCTGGGGCGACGGAATTATCATTTCTACCCCGACTGGTTCTACCGCTTATTCTCTTAGTTGCGGCGGTCCGATTATCACACCAAGTAACAATACGTTCGTTATTACGCCAATTGCACCACACAATTTAAATGTTCGTCCACTCATTGTCAATGATGATGTAGAAATTCATTTAAAGGTAAAGAGTCGCGTTCCACAATATTCGCTTTCGCTGGATTCCAGACTGTTTCACATGGAAACAGATGTACAAATCATCTTGCGCAAAGCCCATTTTAAAATACTCCTCATTCATCCGACTAACCTGAGTTTCTACGAAACAATCCGTCAAAAACTGCTTTGGGGTAATGATAAAAGAAATTAAATATTTCACTTAAAATCCTTAACTTTACTGTTCCTAAAACAGCAAATAATAAATCTATAAAAATATCAGTTATGAGCAAGAAATTTCCAGCAGGAGTTGCCACAGGGCAAATGGTTACAGACATTTTCCAATACGCAAAGGAAAATAAATTTGCACTTCCCGCAGTGAATGTGATTGGTTCAAGCAAT
>NZ_JBGZYM010000054.1:0-2624 GCF_041824135.1 Kaistella sp.
CTGCAGATGAACTAAAAAGAAAACGAAAAAAAATATTCAAAAGATAAAAATGGCGCAGAAATTAAAAACACAAGATTTAATGGAGGTTTTCAATAAGAATCTCAATGAAGTAAATCTAAAATTCGATTTGAATAAAGAAATTATTTCCACACTTGATAAGAAATTGGAACAGATTAAAAATTCATATCTTAAGATTGAATATGAACCACTGGGTAAAGTTGTTGTAGAAAATGATAAAATGTTGAAGGATCACAGAAGTGAATTATTAAATATATTTGAAAAACAGATTTCCACGATGAAAAATGTTTCTAAAAAAGAAAGCAAATATCAATTTTACTTTTATGGTGCTTTAACTATTCTTTTGTTTTTGTGTGCCTCATTTCTTTCTTATGGGATTGATCAATATCATGAAAAAAAAGATGCTGAAAAGGAAATGAAATTCTATTCAAAAGAAGCATTCCGAAGAAATGAATATTTAAAAGAAAATAATTTGACTGAGAAGTATGAAAATTGGCTTGAAAGTAAAAGAAAGTAAAAGAAAGTAAAAGAAAGTAAAATTTAATGCGGTACCAATCTTTATAAGTTCGAAATCTATTATATAGGTAGTAAAAATACAAATGAGTTGAATAATGATATTAACTTCACATATTTTTAAAGTCTTATAATTTCATTTTTGCTAACTTTATAATATCGCCACAAATGATCATAAATAACCATTTCGAAAAGACGTTGATTAGAAGTGAAAATTCGATTGATGTGCATGTGAAATATACTTTGGAAAAAATCTTCTAATTTTATTCCTTTCTGTATATTAACTATATTAAGCAATGACTCATGACTTTGACGAATATTTAATATAATATGATCCTTCACTTCCTCAAATTCATTTGTATGGATGAAATTATGATAGTTAGGTCTAAAATCCCTGAACTTTTTAGACAATTGGCTGTTTAAGCTCTTGTCCGAATTGAACTCTTTCTTAAACGAATTATTATACTGTTCAATCCATTCCAACTTTCTTTCAGCAGGCAGTTTTATTTTAGATAGAATTTGATCAATATAAAACATGGTAACCATGATTTTTTCTTCGTCATCATAATCTAAAAAGTTTAAAATTAGTTTACTGCTTTGATGAAATAATTCTTCTGCAAACTCAATCGTTCTTTGTCCATATCGTTCAATTTCACGTTTGTAAGAATCGATATTTATTTCGGAAATCTCTCCAGAATCAATAAGAACTTTTATTTTGTCATTAATAACTTTAACAACTGAACCGTATTGATTGGTGTCTTTCAGATGAAGTCGTAGTCTCAAATGAGATTTGGGATCATAATACCGAATGAAAAACCATTTATGGATTAAATTATTTTCATCTAAATATTGAACCAATGGAATTATTGCTTCTTCCAAAACAATATCAGAAGTTTTGATTCCGGAGTAGATTTATATAAAAATCCATTCTGTACCGAGGTTAAACTTTCTAATTGTCATTTTGAAGAACTTTTAAAGATTGAAAAAACAAATTGATTTGTAAAATCGCTCTTTTCATATTTCAAAAATTCTTCAATTAGCACTGTCTTTTCATTTGTAATAGAAGACAAAAACATCGTGACCAAACCGCTGTTTTCTAAATTTATAAGCAAAGTATTATCAGATTTTATCCATTGAATCCATTCTGGAATCTGCCGCTTTTTCCTCCATTTTTTTATTTCGTACATCAATTGCTTTCTATTATTCATTAGAGAAGCGAAATGATTAATTTCTTTCAAAGTAATTTTCCATTTCGCTTTGGAAAGTATAATATTTCTGTATTCTACTCTGGGAAAGAAATTATAAATATGGATTAATCCTCCCCAATGAAAAAGAAGACTGGAGCGAGTATCTTGAGTACTAAAATCACATAAAAAATGATAAGTTGGTAGTGAATTGGTGGAGTAGTTATGAGCATTAGTAAGACAAGGAACAATTTCTTTGTTTAGTCTCTTTGAGCGTAAAATCAGCTTATTATTTCTGATTGATAAATAGAGGTCATCAATAGAAATTTGACTTTCTTTAGGAACTGTAGAATTACCCAAATAAGGTATTTCATAATTTCTTATTTGTGGTCTTCTCAAAATATTTCCAATTCTGGATTCAGGAAGATGTATAATTTCTGCTAAAATTTTGTTAGAATGTAACTCCTGTTCTTTTAATGAAATTTCTTTCACAAAATTTCTAATGTCTGATTTTTCTGAACAGAATCTTCCCAATAATTTGCCAGCATTCCCGCTGCCATGATTCAGATATAATTTCTCATGTCCACCTTCGGAAATAATTTCTGTCATAAAAGACATTGTTTCTTGCAAATCATCCCAGTTTTCATCAAAATCTTCAAGATCTTCATCCACAAGATTTATCAACGTACATTTCTCCAATAATGCTCCCTGTAATTTTTGATTCAAAAGAATTTGGAAAGAATTTAGTTTAATTTCCAACTTTTGTTTCTGTTTTAACGATGGAATAATCAAATCTTCAACGTACGGATGAACTCCTAGGGTTGACAAGTCTTGCCGATATCCAATTCCGACTTCCGTATCCATAGCGTAAGACAATTGAATTTCTTCATTTTCAAATCTTTTGTAGAA
>NZ_JBGZYM010000055.1:0-11557 GCF_041824135.1 Kaistella sp.
AGATTTGGTAAATTTGAGACTATTTAAATAAAAAAACAATAAATTTGCAGATTATACAAAATTTTTAATGAACAAAATCACAGAAAAGCAACTACTTATCGATAAAATAGTAGAAGCAATACAAGATACCAAAGGGGAAGACATTATGATCTTCGACCTATCGACCATCGAAAACTCAGTAGCACAAACATTCGTAATCTGCACTGGTAACTCAAACACTCAAGTTTCGGCTATTTCCGGGAACATTCAAAAAAAGGTTCGTAATGAATTACAGGATCGTCCTTGGCATGTAGAAGGAAGTGAAAATTCACTTTGGGTTTTATTAGATTACGTTTCTGTAGTCGTGCACGTTTTCCAAAGAGAAACTCGTGAATATTATGACATTGAGGAACTTTGGGGCGATGCCAACATTACCAAAATCGAAAATTAATTACTGATCGTTGACGAAAACAATTTTCGTCAAAATTTTTATACCAAGATATGAACAACAATAAAGGATTTAATTGGTTCTTCCCGATAGCAATCGGAGCCATTTTGCTCTTTTTCTTTTCTAATATGAGCGGTGACTCTTCTTCTAATCAAATAGATGAGGAAGCATTTTATAAAATGATGGAGCAAGGGAAAGTGGAGGACGTCCTCATCTATAAAGATACCGAAAAGGCTGACGTTTTTTTGACGCAAGCCGCAAAAACAGAATTAGCTAACAAGCAAGTCAATAAAGAGAGAAGCCCTTTTTCAGCTTTCGACTTTTCACCAAAACCTGACTATAATTTAAGCTACGGTGACAAAACTCTTTTTCTGCAAAAATTTGATCAGATCAAAGCAGAGAATCCGACAGTTGTGACTAAAAAAGATTACGGTATCGGTAAAAACCCAATGACCGAATTATTATTTACAGCTATATTTTGGATCGCGATTATGGCGCTATTCTATTTTGTGATTTTCCGCAAAATGATGGGCGGCGGTGGCGGTGGTGGCGGAGGCCAAATCTTCTCCATCGGTAAATCTAAAGCAAAACTGTTTGACGAAAAAGATAAAATTCAAATTTCATTTAAAGATGTTGCCGGTCTGGAAGGCGCAAAAGAAGAAGTTCAGGAAGTGGTAGATTTCCTTAAAAACTCTGAAAAATATACCAAACTGGGAGGTAAAATTCCAAAAGGAGTATTGCTAGTTGGTCCTCCGGGAACAGGTAAAACTTTATTAGCAAAAGCTGTTGCAGGTGAAGCTAAAGTTCCTTTCTTCTCCCTATCAGGTTCTGATTTTGTGGAAATGTTTGTGGGAGTTGGAGCATCAAGGGTAAGAGATTTATTTGCTCAGGCGAAGGCAAAATCACCAGCGATTATTTTCATTGATGAGATCGACGCCATTGGTAGAGCCAGAGGAAAAGGAAATATGACGGGTGGAAATGATGAAAGAGAAAATACTTTGAATCAACTACTTACCGAAATGGATGGTTTTGGCACCGACACGAATGTGATCATTATGGCGGCGACCAACAGAGCAGATATTTTAGATAAAGCACTGATGAGAGCAGGTCGTTTTGACCGTTCAATTTATGTTGACTTGCCGGAATTACACGAGAGAAGAGAAATCTTTGATGTGCACTTGGCGAAAATTAAAATGGAACCAAACATCGACCGTGATTTCTTAGCCAAGCAAACTCCAGGATTTAGTGGAGCGGATATCGCAAATCTTTGTAATGAAGCAGCGTTAATTGCAGCTAGAAATTCTCACGAATCAGTTACGACACAAGATTTTTTAGATGCAGTTGATAGAATTATCGGTGGTCTTGAAAAGAAAAATAAAGCCATTAAACCTTCAGAAAAAAGAAGAGTTGCTTATCATGAAGCTGGCCACGCAACTATTTCTTGGTTGGTAGAACATGCAGCACCTTTATTAAAAGTAACCATCGTGCCGAGAGGCCGATCGTTAGGAGCAGCATGGTATCTTCCAGAAGAAAGACAGTTGACGACTACAGAACAAATGTATGACGAATTGTGTGCTACTTTAGGTGGTAGAGCTGCAGAGCAAATCATCTTTGGAAATATTTCTACGGGAGCACTTTCTGATTTAGAAAGAGTAACTAAGCAAGCACAGGCAATGGTAACCATTTACGGTCTCAATGAAAAAGTAGGTAACGTTTCTTACTATGACAGCACGGGACAGTCTGAATACAGTTTCGGAAAACCTTACTCTGAGCAAACTGCAAAAATGATTGATGAAGAAATTTCTAATATCATTGAAACTCAATATAAAAGAGCATTACAGATCTTAGCAGACAATAAAGATAAGTTAGATGCGCTTGCAGCGAAACTTCTGGAAAAAGAAGTCATCTTCCGAGAAGACTTAGAAGTAGTGTTTGGTAAGAGAGCATGGGATCCTGAGTTAACTGAACATCCTGTTTCGAATAGCCACAAAGGGGAAACTCCGGTAGAAGAAGCAGAGATTTTAGCGCCAGAATCCAATACGCAACTTTAATAAATTTAATCCTGATTATTTATATTCATGTAAATAATCAGGATTTTTGTATTTAATTGATTGTTTAAACAAATATTTTCTATTTTTGTATAACAATCGCATAAAGGAAAGGGAATTGAGTTTATTTAAAAAATTAGTCGGGAAAATATTAAATCAACCTGACGAGGATGAAGAGCAAGATTTGGTAAAACTTGGGGATCAGTTGAAAAATGCTGACCTTGATTATAAGTTTGCCCAATTGTTCACTCATTCTGGTGGATTTTTTAATTATTGCGCAGATGAAGCTGAAGCACTTCAAACTCTCAATCACATCTTGAAAATCGAAGACGTGAAATCAATCTTCTGTTGGGATCACGATTTGAAAAACTTTCTTAATGTAGTGAACGTTCCTTACACCACTGAACTCGAACTTTTTAATGACTGCGCATTTATCACTTGCGAATACTTAATCGCTTATGATGGCAGAATCATGCTTTCCCACAACAGCATTTTGCATTATCATTCCTCGCGTTTGCCAGAGAAAATAATCATTATGGCCAATGTTTCCCAGATTGTGACGAACCTTAACGATGCGATGAGCAAAATCAAACGCTACGGGAATATTCGTAACCTTACTTCTATCAGTGGAAGTAATTCTAAATTGGACACTCCAAATAAAGATAACACAAAACTTTTCTTACTTTTGCTCGAGGATTAATTTCTCTTGATAAGTAATCTTAAAGAATCTATTTCTTAAATATTTAATCATACAATTTTGGATAAAAATTTAGTTCTACGAATTTTCGGTGGTCTGTTATATGGTTTGGTCGTTGTTCTTTGCACCACCAATTTGGGTGCTCAATTCATCAACAGTATTTCACCAGGTCTTGTACAGCAACAAAATCTTTACTATGGTTTAATTACCTTTTTCCTCTTCATGGGTGCTTGGGAATGCATCAAGATGATGAAGTTCGATCAGAAAAGCTGGGAGAAATGGCTGGTTTTCCCGTTGATCCTTTTCGTATTCTATCAATTATTTTCTAAAAGATATTTCAATCACAGTTTTAATTTTGATTTTAATATATCTGAATTACTGGGTCTTTCCTTGATTGTAATCGCAGTAATTACTTTGTTTCGTTTTCCAAAAGAACTCTATTATGATAGCGGTAAACTTATTTTCACCGTTATTTACACCGCACTTCCATTTGGATTTGCCTTAGGTTTACCAAAGTTTTCTGCATCTGAGCAAAGCTTTACCCTAGAAGTGTTTTTCCTGTTTATCTTGATTTGGAGCAGCGACTCTTTTGCTTACTTCACGGGGAAATTTCTGGGTAAGCATAAAATGGCTCCCAAGATTTCACCAAAAAAAACTTGGGAAGGTTTTGCAGGCGGCGTTTTCTTCACCATCATACTTGGTTATTTTATTGAAATGTATTATCCTGATTTGCGTGGAAATTATATCATCGTCGGCTTATTGGTTTCCGTATTTGGACCATTTGGAGATTTAGTTGAAAGCCAGTTAAAGCGAAATTTTGGTGTTAAAGATTCAGGAAACGTAATTCCAGGACATGGCGGAATATTAGATCGCCTGGATAGTTTTATTATCTGCGTGCCTGTCGTATATTTGTACTTTATTTTAGATAAATTAATATAAACATGAAGCTTCATAAAGAGTCAAAAGGAACCATCATTGTTGCAAGTATCGTATTTGCAGTCATCAGTTTTCTATCCGTTCATTTTTTAGAAATGTGGGGATTATTAATCATCGTTCCTTTATTAATTATTTTCGGATTGGTATTTTGGTTTTTCCGGGTTCCAAATCGAGATGTTCTAGATCATAAGGAAAACGTAATCGCTCCGGTTGATGGTAAAGTGGTTATGATCAAAGAAGTTGATGAAGATGAATTCATCAAAGGAAAAGCGATCCAGATTTCAATATTTATGTCCCCGTTGAATGTTCACATTTGCCGATATCCAGTTTCAGGAAAAGTTATTTACAAAAAGTACCATCCAGGAAAATATTTGGTAGCGTGGCATGAGAAGTCTTCGACTCTTAATGAGAGAACTACTGTAGCAATCGACAGTTTAACCAATCACAAAGTAGTTTTCCGCCAGATTGCTGGATATGTTGCCAGAAGAATCGTCTTTAAATGCAACGAAGGTGATGACGCAAAAGCTGGACATGAATTTGGGTTCATCAAATTTGGTTCGCGAATGGATATATTTTTACCGCTAGACACAGAAATCAATTGCAAGATTGGTGATAAAACAAAAGGCGGAATCGATATTATCGCTAAAATGATCGAGTAAGTAACATCTAAATTATACCACCACAATCCCGAAATTTTTAATTCCGGGATTTTTTTTATACTTTTAAAGTCAATCACAAACTTTTGCTCTATGAAATTTCTTTTAACATTCTTCTTAGGTTTTATTTTAATGCTCACTTCCTGCACTGATCAGGATAAAGAAGAACAATTAAAAAAACGGGAAGAAGTACTTTTAATTAAAGAAAAAGAATTCTCAGCAAAAGAGAAAGATTACGAATCACTGATAGCGATGCGCGATAGCCTGCAAGAACGTGTATATACTATTGATACTGTAATCGTGTCAAAAATACCTGAAAACATTATCGGGAAATATAATGGAAAAATGATTTGTACAGAATCTAATTGCTCGGAACATGTTATTGGCGACTCTAGAAGTGACATTTGGGAAGTTTCTCCGGAAGGGGTGAAAATTACAAATAAAAACGGTGGTGAAAAGGTATACCAAGCAAGTTACAGCAGTACTGAAATCAAATTGACGTCAGAACTGAATTCAACAACATCTACGCAATCTGTAATTACCTTGCAGATGCCCATAGAAAATACTACCAGAATCAAAGGCATGCGCGAATTTACAGGCAATAATTGTAACGCGAAATTCTCTGTAGATTTAGAAAAAATCAAAAACTAAATTATGCTCACCATTTTAAAAGTGTCACAGTTTGATCTTCCTTTGGAGGATCCGGTGCTTAAGTTTTTGGTAGTTTTAATTATCATTCTTTCGGCACCACTTTTACTTAATAAAATTAAAGTTCCCCATTTATTGGGACTCATTATTGCGGGAGCAGTTGTTGGCCCGAATGGTTTTAATGTGCTTACGCGTGACAGCAGTATCGTGGTTACGGGAACAACAGGCCTACTCTACATTATGTTTCTGGCTGGACTTGAAATTGATCTGGCGGAGTTTAAAAAAAATAAATATAAAAGTATGGGCTTCGGTGCTTATACTTTCGTCATTCCATTTATATTTGGGATTGCTGCCGCACATTTCATCCTGGAATACAACTGGCTGACCTCTTTCCTATTTGCCAGCATCTTCTCTTCTCATACCCTTATCTCCTATCCTTTAGTCAGTAAATTAGGTGTGGTTAAAAATCGTGCGGTAAATGTGACTGTTGGTGGAACAGTGATCACCGATATTCTTGCCCTATTAGTTTTAGCAATCGTCGTCGGGATGACCACTGGCGAAGTAAATACGGCTTTTTGGATCAAGCTTTCTGTCGGAATTATCATTTTTGCGTTAATCGTTTTAATAGGTTTTCCAATTATTGGCAGATGGTTCTTCAAAAAAGTGAGTGATAAAATATCGCAATACATCTTCGTACTTGTTATGATTTACTTTGCGGCACTTCTGGCTGAGTTAGCCGGAATTGAAGCGATTATCGGCGCCTTTCTCGCTGGACTGGCCTTAAATAAATTGATTCCGCACACTTCCTCATTAATGAATCGGGTAGAATTTGTGGGAAATGCGATCTTTATTCCGTTCTTCTTGATCAGTGTTGGAATGTTGATCGACTTTAAAGTGTTCTTTAAAGATTTTGAAACCATCAAAGTGGCCTTGTTGATGATTTCTATTTCCATTGGTGGAAAATATCTGGCTTCTATTGCTACACAAAAAACTTTCAAATATACCAAACCGGAAGGTGGAATTATTTTCGGTTTGAGTTCAGCATCTGCAGCGGCGACCTTAGCAACAGTGACGGTTGGATATAACATTATTTTAGGTGAAACCGACTTAGGCGAACCAATCAGGTTGCTGGATGAAAGTGTTCTGAATGGAAGTATTCTTTTGATTCTGATCTCTTGTACCATCTCGTCTTTTGTTACTCAAAAAAATGCGGAGTTGTTGGTAAAAGCTGATAATGAAAATACAATCGCGGAGAGCAATCCAGAAGCAGAAAACATCTTATTAGCGGTGAATCACATCAATACGGTGGATCCAATGACGAATTTAGCCTTGTTGATAAAATCTAAAAATGCAACTGAAAATCTTTTTGCTTTAAATATCATTAATGAGGAAACGAATGATTCATCCAAAAAAAATGCGGAAACTTTACTAAATCAGGTTGTTGAAATCGGTGCTTCTGCTGATGTTAAAATCACTCCCGTAACTCGCTATGACACTGATATTATTGAAGGAATTAATAACGTTATCAAAGAGTACGATATTACCGATTTAATGATTGGTATCGATCAGGAGAAAAGATTCTCGCCAAGTTTTGTTTACAATTTATACAGCGGCTATTTAAATAATAACACGGCTAATATTTTGGTCTATCACGCGGCTCAGCCTGCTTCAACCGTTCAGAAGTATCTGGTGATTCTACCCGAGAATGCAGAAAAAGAATCTCGCTTTTTCCACTCTTTATTAAAGATCTGGAATATTGCCCGTAACTCTGGGTCTAAAATAGAGTTCTATGGAACTGATAAGACCATTGCAATGATAGAAAGCATTCGCAAAAAGGTGAATATCGATGCAAGTTTCATCATTTTTAATAACTGGAGTGAGCTTACGAAAGTCATAGAAAAAATGAAAGATAATGATGCCCTGATTTTATTCATGGCGCATCGGTCTATGGTTTCCTATCTGCCTCAAATGCAAAATGCACCAGATTATCTTAACGAAAATCTTCGCGACCGAAATTTCTTACTGATTTTCCCGGTTCATCAGCCGGAAACGCAATATAGAAAAGATACACGAGACATTGGCAACGCAAATGACTTTGTAGAAATCGGAAAAATTGTGGGGAAATTATTTAAGTAAAAGCAATAAAAAATCTAAAACTTATAAACCTTTTTCTTCGTTGGTGTCTGCGGAATTTTATCTCTTAACGGCGTCAATAAATCCATTAAACCATTCATTTTGATTTCATAAATAGTAGAGAGCTGCATTCCTAATTTTCCGGCAGGCATGCCTTGGCGCTGAAACCATTCTAAATAATTGATCGGTAAATCAACTAAAAGTAAGCCTTTGTGCTTTCCAAAAGGCATTTCGGTCGTACAGATCTCTTTTAATATTTCAGGACGAAGTTCAGGAATCATACAGTTTCTTTTACAATAGAATTTTTTAGATACTTAAATCGATTTTCTCTTCGATCTCTTTAGGTTCAGGCATGATCAGTTCTCGATCATCATTAGCAAATTCATCGCGGTAAACCTGAATTAATAAAATGGTAATCGAAATTAAGATTGGCCCGAAAATTAAACCCATAAATCCAAAAAGGTTGATTCCCATAATAATTCCGAAAACGGTATTGAGTGGATGAATATTTTCCAGTTTCTTTAATAACGTAAATCTTAACAGATTATCGGTTAAGCCAACCACGATCACACAGTAAGCCGCCAAGCCTAAACCTGGTCCTACATTTCCTTCGGCAATCATAAAAATACAAACCGGAAGATAAACAATTGCCGCCCCTACAATAGGCAACATAGCACCTACACAAGTTAAAGCAAATAATAAAATTGCGCTCGGAGCTCCGAAAATGAAATAACCAATCAAAGCAATAATTCCTTGACCTATCGCAACCACCGGTATCCCGATTGCATTAGCCATGACCATTTTGCGAATTTTTTCTCCCAATAAATTCACGTTAGCTTTCTTTAAAGGTGCTGAACTTTGCATCAAGCGTTCAAATAAACGTGGTTTTTCCAGCATAAAGTATAAAATGAAATACATGGAAGCCACCACCGTTAAAGTATTGAATGTTCCACTAAGCGCCGACGTAGAGAATTTCCCAACAGTATCTTTCAACTTTGTGAGGTTTTCTTTACTTAAAATATCAATATTGGTTTTAGAATAAATGTAATCGTGGATCTTATCAATGAAAATATTAAATTTCTGCATGTAAACAGATGCATTTCCTAACTTTTCTATCAGCAGATCGACGATAAAATAGATGGGTAAAATTAATAGGATCAAAGTGCCGACAATAATCACCAAAGACGAGGCCCAGGATTTCCAATTCTTCTCTTCCTGTAAATACAGATTATACTTTCTGGTGATCACATAAAGCGTTATTGCCCCTAAAAGGGATGGTACAAAAAGTGATAAATGAAAACAGATCAGAGCTGCCATCACGATAATCACTACAAGCAGAAAAAATTGCTTGATTTTCACTTCACTGATCTGGTCTTTTATATTCGGCATAATTAAGTATTAAAAAAAAGCAATGGCTATAAAACCATTGCTTTCAAATGTACAGATATTCTTTAAAATATCGAAGTCTTTAATTTATTATTTAAGGATGATCGGTCGTGGTCTTCCACAGAACGCGCAGTAAGCAGAATACATTACGATCAAATAGAATGAGAAGGTAAATATAATCCCAATTCCACACAGTGCAGCACCCGCGATACTAATTAAAAAGCCCAGCAACGCTGCTCCTAAAAACGTTCCGTAATTATCTTTGGCAATAGAAAATGATTTGCTCAAAGCTTCTGAGAACGTCGCGTTCTCAAATAGTAAAATTGGATAACCCAACAATAAAAGAGGGAAAACAAAAAACACCGGGATTACACACATCGCGACAGAGAGGGCAATAATAATACTTGATATTAGAGCATAGATAATAATATTTACAAAATTTTGTTTAAAACCAATAAACAGGTCACCAAAACTTATTTTTTCCTGTAAATTATATTTTTTGGCAATGTAAATTAATCCAACATAAATAGGTGTCAAAAGTAAACTTATCAAACCTGACAGTCCAGCATAAAGAGTAAACCCAGGAACTTGCCACAAACTGGGGAAAGTGTCGCCGTTATCCTTCATCTCTTCCATAAGATCTCCTGAATTGAAACCTGAAATCGGTTGCACCAAAAATGATATTAGTGAAGTAAGAAGTACCGCTGCAATCCCATACATGAAAATTCCCTTGTAAATTTCAAATGCGTGAGCGATAATAGCACCGGCCGACTTTTCCGGTCCGATTGGTTGATCAAATTCTTCGAAAGTATCCATAGTTTAATTTTTAATGTTCTCAAATTTATCATTAAAAATTAAGAAGGGCAACAATTAATTCTTACTTTTTAATCATTTTCTTTAAAGAATTGCTGATATAACGTATAAATCATCGCATGCCAAAAAGGAAAAGTAAAGAGAAAACCAAATCCAAAAAGTAAAAGCCCTGACAGACTAAAGAGTGTTGCGATCACTACAGAAATGAGTACTGTGGTAAAATCCTGTTTCAATCCTTTTACCGTAAGCTTTATCCCTTCAATGGTATTCACATTCATAAAAAACATGAGCGGAACTGAAAATAGGGTTAGCATCACCCAGACGACTCCTAACAATAGAAATGAATTGGCGTAAGAGAAGATAATCATCCAGAAAAGGTAGAAGCCAAAAAATTTAAAGAAAGCAAATCCAATATAACCCGCAAATAAATCATTCATTGTTATTTTTTCATTCAGATCCATCTTTCGATAGATCTTGTAGAATCCTACGTTCAATGGATTTAAAAAAGCAAATAGGAAGAAAATTCCTAGCAGAAAACTTTGAGTCTGTGGCAATTTTGAAACTTCTGCCATCTTTTTATTAAAAGCTTCGAAGTCTGTTTTTAGCAACTCACTGTGTTGACTCATTTCATCCCACAATCCGCAATATTTGTACAAAAAGAAATATCCCAGAAAAAATAAAGAAAAGTAAAGTAAACTGAAAGACAATTGATAAAATAAAGTCTTGTTCCAGTACGAAAATGCAGTTTTTAAAATCTCCTGTATGCTGACCTTTTGAGGGTAATTTTTTTCCATTCTGCAAAAATAGGGAAAACCTAAAGATTAATTCCTAAAAAGAGTATTTTTGCCCAATGCTAAAATCTCCTCATTTCAACTTTGATAAAATTGATGAACTTTCAGATCAGAAAGTTCCGTTCTTTTTTATGGTTGATTTTTTAGTCGAAAATGTTTTGGTTTATACCGAAAGTGAACTGAAAGAAAATAGCATACTCATTGATTTTCAAACCTTTAAAAACACAAACCTTCACGAAGCGGAAACAAAAGATATTCAATTACAATCATTTCCAGAAAGTAAAGAAGAGTATAGAAAAGGGTTTGACATCGTTCAGGAAAATCTCAAATTAGGTAATTCTTACCTCACCAATTATACGTGCAAAACTGAAATTGAAATCAACCTAACTCTAGAAGAAATTTTCTATTTATCGAAAGCAAAATATAAGGTTCTTTACAAAGATGAATTCGTATTCTTTTCTCCGGAAACCTTCATTGAAATCACTGACAATGAAATATTTACGCATCCCATGAAAGGAACGATTGACGCGGCAAAGGAAAATGCGATTGAAGTTTTAAAAAATGATGTTAAAGAGAAAGCCGAACATTATACGGTGGTTGATTTGCTTCGAAATGATCTGAGCATGGTCGCTGATGAAGTGAAAGTCAATGAATTTCAACGAATCGATTTCCTTAAAACCAACAAGAAAAACCTCTACGCCATGAGCTCTGAAATTTCGGGAAAACTGAAACCTGAATTTCAAAACAAAATTGGAAGCATCATGAAAAGTTTACTTCCAGCGGGATCTATTCTTGGTGCTCCAAAGACAAAAACCTTAGAAATAATTAAGGAAGCAGAAAATCACGACAGAGGTTTCTACACGGGCATTTCCGGCTGGTTCGATGGTGAGAATCTCGATTCTTGCGTAATGATAAGATTTATCGAAAAAGAAAGTGGAAAACTTTATTTTAAAAGTGGTGGTGGCATCACTCATTTGAGTAATTTTGCCGACGAATATCAAGAAATGAAAAATAAAATTTAT
>NZ_JBGZYM010000056.1:0-7220 GCF_041824135.1 Kaistella sp.
AATTTATTATTAAATTTTAAAATGTCCCAAATACGTCATAACAATATCCAAACTCTTTGTATTAACTGTGGAGCCATCATGAATACAATTATCTGTTGGAGCTATATAGTTGGTCCTTAAATCCTCCGTAGATTTTTTTTTTTAGCCATTTCATGAGTTTTTAAAAGGTTAATAAAAACAAAGTTACTAAACGGCAAATGGGAAAAGCTACCGGAGGTTTAGTTCAACAGCTAAGTTCTTGTTGCGTGCGAATAACGAACAGTGATACCCTATTTAACGGAAGCTTCGGGAGTTTTTTTTCAGCATTATGGGTTTATCGGCGAAGGATTTTAGAGATTTACAGGGGATTTCTGAAAGAGTCTCTTTTTTGGGCGGTTTACCCGTTTTTAGTTAATTTTACAAAGTTACAGATTTAGGCGGTTGTTAAAGCTGCCGAAGCTTTAGTTCAGCGGATCTTTAAGTTATTAATTTCTTTAAAAAAATAGAAAAATCTATAATAAATCTGTTATTTCTCCAATTTATTTTTGGTTTTAAATTGGATCTATACTGTGGAAGAAGTGATGTAAGCAGGGAAGAACAGTCGATTTAAAAAAATCTATAAATGTAATTGTCCGGCAAATGAGTAAAAAAAACTTGGTTGATATCATAGAATTTTCAGAAGAGTTATCTGAACCAATTAAGACACTGAATTACGAGTGGCTTGAAAAATATTTTCGTATAGAAGAAGGTGATGTTGCATCACTTTCAGATCCCCAAAAGCATATCATAGACAAAGGCGGCCATATTTATTATGCTAAACTCAATGGTGAAATTGTTGGTACAGCCTCACTGTTAAAGAAAAGTGAAACGGTTTACGAATTAGGTAAATTGGCTGTCAGCGACAAAGCACAGGGACACGGTATTGGGACAATATTGATTGAACATTGCTTAAATATTGCCAAACAAAAACAAATAACGATACTTATTTTATACTCAAACACAACGTTGCAATCGGCTATTCATTTATTTAGAAAATATGGGTTTGAAGAAGTTGAACTTGAAAGTGGAGTTTACGAAAGAGCAAATATCAAAATGGAGAAACACTTTTAAACAGGAAAGAACAGCCGTTTTAGAAAAAAATTATAAAGAATCCAGCGGACTTTTTATCCTGGACTTTGAAAGGTCTGTCACATGCGTGTAGATTTGGGTGGTTTTAATGGAATTATGCCCAAGGAGCTCCTGAATAAAGCGGATATCGGTTCCTGTTTCCATTAAGTGAGTGGCAAAACTGTGGCGCAATCCGTGAATACCGACTTTCTTGCGAATGCCTGCCTTTTCCATCGCCTTCCTAAATACCGCCTGCGCAGACCGTACAGAATATGCCTCGCCTTCTTTACCCTCGAAAAGGTAAACCTTTGGGCGGTAGCTCAGGTAATATTCCCGCAATTCGGGCAGTAAGCTTTGGGGAAGTACGGCGATGCGGTCTTTTTTACCTTTCCCCTGTTCGATGCGCACCAGCATTTCCGCACTGTCGATATCGGAAAGTTTTAACGCTACCACTTCACTCACACGGAGCCCCATGCCGTAACACACTTTCAGAACAAGTGAATGTTTGAGATTTAGTGTGGCAGCTATTATTTTCTTGATTTCAGCTTTGCTGAGCATTTTGGGAAGCAGCAGCTTTTTCTTTGGGCGCGGAATGTCGAAAAACATTTTTTGGCGGTGGAGCACTTGCTCAAAATAAAACTTTACGGCATTCATGCGGCTGTGGATTTCGCTTTCCGAGAGTTTCAGTTTTTCGTGGCAGTAGAGGAAATAAGACCGCAAACGTTCGGGAGAAAGCTCCTGCACGGGATAACTTTTTAGGATGTAGAGCAACTGTGCAAATTCTATGCTGTAAGTGCGTAAGGTATTTTGACTGTACCGCTTCAGCAGGAGATGTTCCTGGAAACGCTGGAACTCCGGCAAATTGACAAGGTGAATTTTGGAGAGTACTGCCTTGCCGGTTATTTTCTCGGGCAGCCCAAAAAGTTTGCGGTAGTGCCTGTTATCGGTAACATACCATTTTTTTTGTGAGGCGGACCACCGTGCTTTTGTGTGTTCGCGCAGAAAGGAAATGAGCTGCCGGTCTTTTTCAAACTGCACCCAAATAACGTTGGAGCCGTTGTGAGTTCCGGAGGAAAACTGAAATCTTTTGTCTGAAAAATCCATACCACCACTGCGTATTTTTTATATATTAAAAAAAGCTAAAATCAGATGGCGTTGGATGTTATCCGCCGCCAATAATTTAAAATACGCAATCCAAATATAGCTATAAAATATTAATATACAAATACTTAATAAAGATTCAAAAAAAATTACGATTTTATGATGCTTGATTCATAAATATTCATATATTTGAGTGTTAGGCGATATATTCCCCAAAATCACGTAAATGAACGAAATTAAATTTATTCCTTTAATTGAACCTCCTACTTTAAAAGACGAAAACAGCGAATTAAAACCTGAAGGTTTTCCTTTTACTAATCAAAAGGAATGGGATATTTATCAAAAAAAAGAAATAGAAAAAAATTATTCAAATTTTCCTGAACCTATTCAATCTGGAATTTATCAATACAATTTGTTTGAAATTTCATTAGATGATATGGAAAAAATAATCGATTTACATATTGGAGATACTGATATCGAAGATTCTATTTCTCTTTTTGGTGGTTATGCATTATCGATTAATAGCGAAATTGAATTATTTCCACAATGTTGTGGATTACTTGAAGAAATTCAACTTTGGAAAAACATCTTAAATGAAAATTTCACCGATTTTTATTTAACAGAATGTCATCCAAGTCCTTTAATAACTAAAAGAGCAAATGAAATTATAATTATCTGTGAAGATGAATATGAAACTTTTATTCCAGTATCAACCCAAAAAGAAATACGTTTAAACTACAATAAAACGGTTGTAGCATTTAATCTACTTTTGAAAGAATTGGAGATTTACTCAAATAATTTAAATAAACTTTCTGAAAAATTCAAAGTTGATAACTTAGCAAATATCATTATCTGGGGTAAAGAATAATAAAAAATACATCGCCTAACATGCTATTTCTATTAGCGGGGTTGAAGTTTACATCATGAAGATTTTCGCTAATTGTTCTTTTTGTTATATTTACAAAGATTAGTTATAAAAATCCCCGCCAACAGAAATACCCAACCGTTACCTGCAATGTTAGAAAGACCGTGCTAAAAACTAGATTTTCGATTGATTTTCAAATAAATTTTGTATTTTGGAGGTATGAAAAAACAAACTGAAATACAACTTGATTTTGAAATTGACAAACTAACAAAGTCAATTGAGAATGCTATTTCAGGCGAAAGTTTTTTGACTGAAATCACTGAAATTACTAGCACTGAAAAAGGAATAATTAAAAATGCTGATTGGGTTTTCGATTGGAAATCTGAAATTGGAGAAAAAACAAAATCTGTTTTTAAACTAAATACAGTTGAAAATCCAAAAATTATTCAAGGTTTGATTTCTCTAACTGATAAAGGAGACCATATTTTTATGGACTTGATTGAAAGTGCAAAATTCAATAAAGGCAAGAACAAACTTTACAATGGTGTGGCAGGAAATTTGGTGGCTTTTGCTTGTAAAGTTTCTTTTGAAAAAAGTTACGACGGAATTGTTTCGTTCATTGCAAAAACGCAATTGATTTCGCATTATGAACAAACTTTGGGAGCAAAAAGATTCGCAGGAAATCGAATGTTCATTGATACAAAAGAAGCAAAAATTTTGGTTAAACAATATTATAAAGATTTCAAATTATGATTAATATAAAGAAATTGGAAGAAAAGGAGGTTGTTTTTGTAAATGAAAAGACAACTAAAGAACAAGATTTGGCGTTCAGTAAATTCTTGAAAGAAAGAAAAATTAAAAAAACGAATTCCAAAAAGCGAACTGTAAAAGAAAAAGCATAAAAAACACTGCAGGTAACAGTGTATTGGCAAAAAACGGGGTGAATACTGTCTTTGAGGACTCATTTAGCAGTATCCGCAAAAAATTTTTCCTTTTACTTTTTTCGTATATTAGCAAAAGGAAAAAATTTTTGCTCAAGTACGGTTTTCCTTTGAAATTGTCTGCAAGGTAGCCCGTTCTTCGCCAATACTTTTTCCGTTGGTGGCAAGGCTAAAAGACACAGCAAATGGACATCAGTAAAGACGTAAAAAATCAACTTGACAAATATTTTGGAAATTATACTACCACACAAATTTCAGGTGGTTCAACAAATGCTGAATTGTTCAGGGTTACGACAGATGAATCAAAGAGTTTTATTCTCAAAAAACAAATTTATAGTAACCATAATGTAAACCTCAAATACGATTATCAAAATTATTTATGGCTTGACGGAAAAATTCCAGTTCCTAAGATTATTTTTTATGAACAATTAAGCGACTTTGAATTGTTATGTATGACGGAACTGCAAGGAAAACCTCTTGAATATTATTTTGATAAAATAGAAACTGAAGAAATTATTAAGCAATATGCAATATCATTGAAAAAACTTCATTCTTTGAAAATTGACAATACTGCGTTGGTTCAACACCTTGACTTGAAAATTTCAAAAGCAAGATTTAATTTAGATAGTGGGTTAATTGATTTTACAGACTTACAACCCGAAAATCAAACTTACAGCCCCGAAGAACTATTTGTGAAATTATTAAGCATAAAGCCATCAGACTATGAATTAGTGTTTACACACGGAGATTACTGTTTTGACAACTTAATTTTTGACAATCATAACTTAAGTGGTTTTATAGACATTGGCAATGGAGGTATAACAGATAAATATCAAGATATTGCACTTGCTGTTAGAAACATACGAGATAATTTTAGACCAGAAATGGTTGACATATTTTACAAGGTATATGGACTTGATAAGCCAAACAAAAATAAAATAGAGTTTTATATATTATTAGACGAGTTCTTTTGAAAGAAGCCCAGCCACCAACATCGTATTGGCAATAGTGGGGCTGATAGTTATAAATTCAACATTTGTGCTTCTATCGGGCATTAGTGCAAATGTTGGGCTGACGTTTTTCAAATGCCCCACCATCGCCAATACGTAACCGTTACCTGCTATATTACGACCGACCGTGTTAAAAGAAAAGTCGTATATTTGCAGACACAAAAATTTAAGTAAGACAAAATGTAAAAAATAATTTCTTTCAGACAAATCAGAACAACAACCGCAAAGCGGTTGCTGTATTGTTTAATCTTTAAAGAAAGGAATTATGCTTACTTTACAAAACATTTCATATACACACCCAAACAAAGATTTACTGTTTAGCGACATTAATCTGACAGTAAACAATCACGAAAAGACAGCGTTGATCGGCAACAACGGAGTAGGAAAATCTACTTTGCTTAAAATTATTGCAGGCGAACTTCAACCGTCAAACGGACAAATAAGCGTTGAAACTCAACCGTATTATGTTCCGCAAATTTTCGGGCAATTCAATCATTTAACTATCGCACAAGCATTGCGGATTGAAGATAAATTAAACGCTTTGAAAGAAATTTTGAACGGAAATACAAGTGAAGAAAATTTCAATTTACTGAATGACGATTGGACAATCGAAGACCGTTGCACCGAAGCGTTAAACTATTGGCAACTCAATGATTTGAGCTTGTCGCAAAAAATGGAAGCGTTGAGTGGTGGACAAAAAACCAAAGTTTTCCTTGCAGGTATTTCCATTCATCAACCCGAATTGATTTTGTTGGACGAACCAAGTAATCATTTGGACAGCGCAAGCCGACAACTTTTGTATGACTTCGTTCAGAACACAAAAAGCACTTTAATAATCGTAAGCCACGACAGAAAATTACTCAATCTTTTGAACAGCGTTTGTGAGTTGAGCAAAAATGGAATTAAAGTTTATGGCGGTAATTACGACTTTTACAAAGAACAAAAGCAAATAGAAAACAATGCTTTGAGCCAAGACATTCAAAGCAAAGAAAAGGCGTTGCGAAAAGCCAAAGAAAAAGAACGGGAAACTTTGGAACGACAACAAAAATTAGACAGTCGTGGCAAAGGCAAACAAGAAAAATCGGGTGTTGCCCGAATAATGATGAATACTTTGCGAAACAATGCTGAAAACAGCACTTCAAAATTGAAAAGTATTCACGCAGAAAAAATCGGTGGACTTTCGCAGGACTTACAAGAACTTCGCTCTTCGTTGCCCGACATTGACAAAATGAAATTCGGCTTTGACAATTCAGCGTTGCATAAAGGAAAAGTTTTGTTTACCGCAACATACATCAATTTTGGTTACGACAACAGACCACTTTGGCAAGACAATCTAAATTTTCAAATTACAAGTGGCGAACGCATTGCATTGAAAGGGAAAAACGGTTCGGGAAAAACCACTTTGATAAAACTCATTTTGGGTAACATTAAACCGCAAACAGGAAGAATTTATCAGGCAGAAAACAAATCGGTTTACATTGACCAAGATTACTCTTTGCTCAACAACCATCTGAAAGTTTACGAACAAGCCCAACAATTCAACACTTCGGCATTGCAAGAACACGAAATTAAAGTCCGTTTAAACCGTTTTTTGTTTACAAAAGATGATTGGGACAAACCTTGTATTACGTTGAGCGGTGGCGAAAGAATGCGTTTATTATTGTGTTGTTTGACCATTAACAGTAAATCGCCCGACATCATTATTCTTGACGAACCAACGAACAATTTAGATATTCAAAATGTGGAAATTTTGACAATGGCAATAAACGAATATAAAGGAACACTAATTGTTGTGTCGCACGATGAAATGTTTTTGGAGCAGATAAATATAGAACGAACAATTGAACTCTGAAAAAATACAGCAGGTAACATCGGTTTTGCGTAATGGCGGGTTCAGTGCTTCGTATGACACTTTTTCGTAAGTTTGAGCTTTCGTCTTCGCATCAACATTAGTGCTAAAAATCCGCCACTACGCAAAGCCGAAAACCGTTGGCGGTAATTTTACCAAACAGAATGTTGAACATAAAAAAGTATAATCCGATGAAGCTATAAGTAACTGTCCAAAATAAACAACGTAAAACTTTTTCATTGCTTTCGAAAAGTAGTGAAAATTTCTATTATCAACATTTAAAAATTAGAAAAATGACACAGTTACAAATGATTGACAAAACAAAATATATAGCTCAACAAGACGAAAATGTTTCCGCCGTTTTTATG
>NZ_JBGZYM010000057.1:0-13569 GCF_041824135.1 Kaistella sp.
ACCTTAAAATAAAATGGCACATAAGAAAGGAGTTGGTAGTTCCAAAAATGGTAGAGAATCGCATTCTAAGAGATTAGGTGTAAAGATTTTCGGAGGACAAGAAGCTATCGCTGGTAACATCATCGTGAGACAAAGAGGTACTACACACCACCCAGGTGAAAACGTGGGAATGGGTAAAGACCACACATTGCATGCTTTGATCGCTGGTAAAGTAGTTTTCAGAAAGAAACAAAACAACAGATCATTCGTATCTATTGAACCAAGTGAAGTAAACGCATAATTAACAGCGTTTTAAATATAAAAAGTCCCAGTCGCAAGATCGGGACTTTTTTGTGAGTGAGTATTTCGAAATAATTTCGATCAACAAAGATTTAAAAAAAAGCCTAAATGCTTTTAAACAAATAGGCTTTTAATAAGTTCTAATGTATGTATTTTAATTTCCGAAGGAAATCTTCTTGTTCTTAATTTCTTAGCCAGAAACTTAATAGTTAAAATTCTTATTGTCTTTCGTTGCTGTCCTTATTTAAGAAAGCATCCCAACCTTGAGCATTCAACGGAATCAATTCGCTGCTTCCTCTCGCTACTAAGTAATTTCCTTGGTCAAAATCCACTGCATGACCGATAATGGTAAAGTCCGGATGGTTTTTAATTTTCTCAAAATCAGCTGGTGCGATGGTGAATAACAATTCGTAATCTTCGCCGCCGCTTAATGCACACATAACCGGATTTAAGTTGAGTTCTTCAGCGGTAGAGATCGTTAAAGAATCCATCGGAATTTTTTCTTCGTAGATTCTAAAGCCAACCTTACTTTGATCTGATAAATGTAAGGTCTCAGACGATAAACCATCAGAAACATCAATCATCGAAGTTGGATGAATATCCAATTCCTTCAAAGCTTTCTTAATGTCAGTTCTTGCTTCCGGCTTCAATTGTCTTTCTAAAATATAATCATAACCTTCCATTTCAGGCTGCATATTCGGATTCGCTAGAAACACAGAATGTTCTCTTTCCAAAATTTGCAAACCCATGTAAGCTCCGCCTAAATCGCCGGTTACAACCAGCAGATCATTTGGTTTCGCGCCGGTTCTTTTGATGAGGTTTTCAGAATTTTCAAGTCCAATTGCGGTAATCGTAATCACCAATCCAGACGTAGAACTCGTAGTATCGCCGCCAACTAAATCAACTTTATAATGGTTGCAGGCCATTGCAATTCCCGCATAAATTTCTTCCAATGCTTCTACCGGGAAACGGCTGGAAATTGCTAATGAAACTAAGATTTGAGTTGGCTTCGCATTCATTGCAGCAATATCGCTGAGGTTCACCACAACTGCTTTATAACCCAAATGTTTCAACGGCACATATCCCAAATTGAAATGGACTCCTTCTGCCAAAACATCGGTCGTAACGACTACTTTTTGACCTTCCGGATTAATCACAGCACAGTCATCACCAATGGAAACTTCCGTAGAGGAATTTTCAAAACTAAAGTTTTCGGTCAGGTGTTTGATCAATCCAAATTCACCATAAGCGGAGATTGGAGTTAATTCAGGATTTTTATCTTCTAGCATTTTATTATTTTAAATTAGATGAGGTGTTTTTACGAGATCTATGAATTATTCTCCCGATGGTTGGTCTTTATCCTTTTTCCAGCTGAAGGTATTCTTTTTGTGAAACGCCTCTACATTTTCTGGTTTGAAAGGCAGATCTTTCAGGTCTTGTTTGGTCAAGATTTTCACGTGTTCGCTTTTAAATTCGTTCATCACTTCCAGCACATCATCAGGTGGCGTGGTTGATTTTCTCAACATGGTATCAATCCAAACTCCAGTTGCTTCCGCTGTTGCACAATGGGTTCCATCCGGCAAGTAGAACTTGTGAACAAACTGATAAATACTCGCGTCATCAGACATTCCCGCAATTTCTAGAGAAACAAAAACCGTTTGATCAGCATAGATCTCCTTGAAAAAAGAATAACGTTCGTGTAAAATTACGGGTCCAATTCCCCAATAACTTAGTTCTTTAAGACCCATTTTATGAGTGTTCATAAAGGCCATTCTGGTTTGCGCGCAATACATCACATAAGATGAATTCGCCAAGTGTTTGTTAGCATCAATATCGCTCCAGCGCACTTCGAATTTATAATGATAATCTGACATTTTATTTAATTTTTTTATTTGGGCGCCTTAATCCGCCTTCCTTTCCCGCTATTTTTTTGCCAACGCAATTTCCAACGTTAAAAAAAATGAGCTCCACTCAAGTCGGGGCGCAGATAGCGCTTCGATCCAAGCTTAATTATAATTTGCAAAAATAAGCATTAATGATGGGTTAGAAAAATTGTATTTTTGCACCTCATTCCTAAAAGCCAACCAATTAGGTTATCGTTTAATGCAGTTGGTTTTATTAATAAATTATGACAAAAAAGAAAATCATTATTATCGGTGGTGGTGCAGCAGGATTTTTCTGTGCTGCAAACCTTGATGGAAATAAATTTGACGTTATTATTCTGGAGCAAAACTCAGATGTTCTGCAAAAAGTAAAGATTTCTGGTGGTGGAAGATGTAATGTAGCGCATGCCTGTTTTGATCCCAAAGAATTGGTGCAGTTTTATCCAAGAGGAAATAAAGAGTTACTCAGTGTCTTTCATAAATTTCAACCTGTCGATACGATGGAGTGGTTTGAACAACGAAATGTTCCGGTGAAGATAGAGAATGACAATCGAATCTTTCCGGAAAGTAATTCGTCACAAACGATCATTAATGCGATGGTCGAAGAAGTTTCAAATAAGAATTTTCAAACTCATACCAAATCTGTTGTTTTAGAAATTGTACAGAAAGAGCATCAATATTTAATTACAACGAGCACGAATTCATATCTAGCTGATTATGTGGTTTACACAACTGGAAGTTCACCCAAGTCTTTGAAAATGGTTCAAGGTCTTGGTCATAAAATAGTAGAACCTGTGCCTTCATTATTTACTTTTAATATTAAAAACGATACTTTAAAGGATTTAATGGGAACGAGTTTTCCTTATGCTGAAGTTTCTATCCCACAATTAAAAATGGATGAATCCGGACCGATGTTGATTACGCATTGGGGACTTTCTGGACCAGCCATTTTAAAACTATCTGCCTGGAAAGCCCGAGAATTGGCAGATTTGAAATACAACTTCGAAATCATTGTTAACTTTTTAGGAATCGATTCAGAAACTGCTGAAGAAACCTTTAAAACCTTCCGTCAGGATCATCCCAAGAAAACCATCGGAAGTTCAAAAATATTCGATGTTACAACCCGCTTCTGGCATCGAATTCTGTGGCTGTCAAAAGTAGATTTAGACAAAAATATATCTAACATTTCTGGACAGGAACTTTTAAAAATTCTTCAACATCTATGTGAGAACAAAATGAAGGTCAATGGAAAGTCAACTTATAAAGATGAATTCGTAACCGCTGGCGGAATCGATTTAAAAGAAATTGATTTTAAAACCATGAAATCAAAAGTGTTGTCCAATTTTTATATTGCTGGAGAAGTTTTAAATATCGATGCCGTTACCGGTGGATTTAATTTTCAGGCGTGCTGGAGTGAAGCTTGGTTGATTGCGCAAGATTTAAATCTTAGCACCTAAAGTCAATTTTTGGAGTGCGTAAACTTTAATTTTATTAAATTTGGACAAATTAAAAATAGAATGAAAAATATATTTGCTGTAGTCTTATTTCTTTTAATGCTAACCGCCTGTCAAACACGTGTGGTGAGTATGCAGAAGCCCATGCAAAATAACTCTTTGGAATTGTACCAAAAATACACCATTCAAACGAATGATGCTAAAGTGATCAAACTTGAAGTTTTAAAAGTTGATGACGAGAACATTTATGGAAAACTAAAATCTGGTGAAGATATCGTCATAAAAAAAAGCGATGTTCGTGAAGCTAAAAAATTAGATTTATTTTCTTCGGTAGCGATTGCTGTAGCTGCGATTGCTGCGGTTATATTTGTACCGATTTAAGCAAGATTTTAAAAATAGAAAAAGGAGTGAATTATTACAATTCACTCCTTTTTTTGTATCAAGTTGATAAGGTTTGTTTAGCTCATTAGGCTTTCAAAGCGTTAATTTCATCTCTCAGTTTAGCTGCTTTTATAAAGTCTAAGTTTTTCGCCGCAGACTCCATTGCTTTCTGTTTTTCACCAATGAGTTGCTCTATTCCTTCGCCGCCATATTGTGCTTTCTGTTCGGCAACTTGTTTTAAAATTTCTTTCTGAGTGTATTTTTCATCTGGGAAATCTTTACTTCTTCCGACTAAGACTTCAGATATTTTCTTATTTAACGCCGTCGGAACTTGTCCGTGTTTCTCATTGTACTCGATCTGTTTTTGTCTTCTGTAAAGGGTTTCATCAATAGTGGATTGCATTGATTTCGTCATTTTATCTGCGTACAAAATTGCTTTTCCATTAAGGTTTCTCGCAGCTCTACCAACCGTTTGAGTCATCGATCTTCGGGAACGAAGCATTCCTTCTTTATCAGCGTCTAAGATGGCGACCAGGGAAACTTCGGGTAAATCTAAACCTTCTCTCAATAAGTTGACTCCCACCAAAACATCGAATAAACCAACGCGTAAATCCTGCATAATCTGAATACGGTCCAATGTTTCCACATCAGAGTGAATATATCGCGTTCTTATTCCGAACTTCGTAAAATACTTGGTTAATTCCTCAGCCATTTTCTTGGTCAGCGTTGTTACCAAAGTCCGTTCGTCAACTTCAGCGCGCTTTTGAATTTCTTCCATCAAATCATCAATCTGATTTAAAGAAGGTCGAATTTCAATCACCGGATCTAGCAAACCGGTCGGCCTAATCAGTTGTTCAATATACTCACCACCCGATTTTTCCAACTCGTAATCCGCCGGCGTGGCCGAAACATAAATCACTTGATTCTGAATACCTTCAAATTCTTCAAACTTCAACGGTCTGTTATCCATCGCCGCCGGAAGACGGAATCCATGTTCTACCAAAACTTCTTTTCGGCTTCGGTCGCCACCGTACATAGCGTGAACTTGTGGAATGGTCACGTGACTTTCATCAACCACCATTAAATAATCTTTAGGGAAATAATCCAGTAAACAGAACGGTCGGGAACCTGGCAATCTTCCGTCAAAATAGCGGGAGTAGTTTTCAATTCCACTGCAATAACCGAGCTCTTTCATCATTTCTAAATCGAGTTCGGTACGTTCCTGTAAACGTTTTGCTTCGTAAGGTTTTTCAATATCATTAAAGAAATCAACCTGCTTTACCATATCATCCTGAATTTCGCGGATGGCACTAACTTGGGTTTCTTTCGACGTTACAAAAAGGTTTGCTGGATAAATTTTAATATCATCAAAATTATCCATTACATTGCCAGACAAAGGATCAAAACTTTGAATGGTTTCAATCTCATCACCAAAAAACTGAATCCGAATCGCATTATCTGCATACGCCGGAAATACATCAACCACATCTCCTTTAACGCGAAATGTTCCCCGCGTAAATTCATTTAAAGTTCTCGCATATAAAGCGTTAACCAAAGAGTGAAGTAAAGTGGTTCTCGTTATTTTTTGATTTTTCTCAATGGAGATTAATGACTTTTCGAATTCTGCAGGATTTCCAACTCCGTAAATACAGGAAACCGAAGCGACAATGAGAACGTCTCTTCTACCGGAAAGTAAACTTGCCGTTGCCGAAAGACGTAGTTTTTCTACCTCTTCATTGATGGATAAATCCTTCTCAATGTAAGTATTGGTGGAAGCAATAAAGGCTTCTGGCTGATAATAGTCGTAATAAGAAACAAAATACTCGACCGCATTATTTGGAAAAAACTCTTTGAATTCCATAAATAATTGCGCCGCCAAAGTTTTGTTATGCGCCAAAACCAAAGTTGGTTTCTGCGTATCATTCACCACGTTGGCTATCGTAAAAGTTTTTCCAGAACCAGTAACTCCAAGGAGTGTTTGGTATTTCTCACCGATTTCAATGCCTTCGGTCAATTTCTTTATCGCAGTTGGCTGATCACCTGTTGGTTTATATTCTGATTGAAGTTCAAATTTCATGGTGCAAAAATACGGAAATAAATAGAGTGAATTTTAGCAATTTCCGTTAATGCTCAGTAACCAATTTATGAAAATTAGTGAAATTTTTATAGATAATCTATCTTATGATTGAGTTCAACAGGATTATTGTTTTCTCGAATTTCTTTCTTCTCTCTTTCATTCCATTCTTTGAAATTGGGTGTGAATTCATTTCCATTTTCATCCTGCCATTTCGTTATCATTACGGTACTTCCAGCGTTTTTACCATTGATCTCTCTTGTTGGATCAGAATAATAATCAAGCGCTAATTTTTCATACTGTTTCCATGATATTGGCAGAGCCTTTTCTTTTTCGTATAATTTTCCGTCTGAGTTTTTGATTTGAACTAAAGTAAAAGTATACTCATTTTTGGTATCGTAAATCTCCGTGATTAATCCTGGTAATCCTTGAAAAACATAAGGTCCTTCTTGCAACGGAATTTCATTGGTGAACCAAGCAACCCAATTTCGACCGCCATAAGTGGTAACTGCTTTTTGAGATTTCATCCCTAAAGTTTCCTTGGTGTCGTTTTCAATTTTCCAGGCTAAGACTTCCTCAATTTTGATTGTAAAAAGTTTCTGAAAGTTATTGATGAATTTCTTTGTTTCTTTTGCTGTCAAGTCTTTGGAAACACTATTAAAATCCTTAAAAGAAGTTGTCATAAAACTGAATCGTTTTGTAGCATGAAAAGTTGAATCGGTCTGTTTATCTCGCACGGTACGAAATATCGATTTCCCGTCATTAATATCCAACACATATTTTCCTTTGGAAATACTGTCTTTATTCGGATCCGATTTAAACTTCATTTCATACACAAAACTTTTATTTTGGGCGAAAACGAAACTAAATGCAAATAGTAAAAAAAGACTTAAATATTGCTTCAACATTCTTTTAAATTTCGTCAAATATAAAATTTTAATTAACATCTATTTTTTGATGGCAGGTCCAGCGAACTGCATTGTTAATGGCAATTTGAAAACTGTTTTTACAGGATTGCTATCTTCTGTAGCTGGTTTCCATATTTTTCCATCATTCGCTACGGTTATTGCCCTAACTGCCTCTGCATTAAAAACTTTGTTGTCACCTTCTGCGAAAATATTAGAAATTTTTCCTTTTTCATCAATGCTTAGATAGACGGTTGTTTTGATTAAGCCTTCATCTCCTTTAAAAATGGAAGTGTCAAAGGAGTTTGAAACTAAACTTCTTAGAGCATTTGCGCCTCCCGGAAATTCTGCAGGAACTTGTTCAAATTCACTTGGTGGTGGCGGTGGCGGAGGTGGAACTGGTGCCGATACATTTTGTTTTTTCTTGATGGTATCCATCTTCACTTCAATATCATCTCTTGTTTTCTTTGAAAACGTAATAATTTTTTTCTCAAATTTTGTAGCGTTCTTTTTCTCAAATGACATTACATCTTGCTTTTGATTTTGAGGAAGAGTTGCCTCTACGATAGCAGATGTTTCAGTCTGTGCATTAACTTTCTTAGTAAAAAACACAAATAAAATGGCAAGTACGGGAAGAAGAGTTAATTTCTTCAACCATGCGAATCTGGAGTTTTTAGAAGTCATCATAATAAATCGTTTTTTGGTGTTATTAAAATCGAATTGGTGCGTAAGATTAAAATTTTGCGAAATCTTAATTTTATTTAGAATCAAATGCTGGTAGTTGCCGACGTCATAATTGTTTTGCAATACATATTCATCAGCCAGAAATTCATGATTGGTGATCATGGCCTTTTTGAAAAAGAATAAGGCAGGATTAAACCAGGAAAATATTTTTAGGAATTCAATGAACAGAATGTCAGCGCTATGTTTTTCTTCGATGTGGCATTTTTCGTGGAGGAATATGCGTTCATCAATTTGATCATTAACTAAATATTTTCTGCTGAAATAAATGGTATTAAGAAAACTGAACGGCGCATAAATTTGATCGATGATCAGAATTTTTTGATTTTGATAGCTTCTCTTTTCTCCTTTTAAAAATTGAAGTCTAAGAATCGAATAGATAAATTTCATCAGAAAGAAAATAGAAACTGCAGCGTAAACAATTAATATAATTTTTATCCAATCGATACTTGAAGCTTGCGCTGTATTTATTTGTTGAAAATTTTGAAGTGGTTCTCCGATGATTAAACTTGTTTCGCCTGCTGTTTTAAAGGGAATATTAAAAGGAATGAAAGGAATCGCATAAGCAAAAACTAAAGCCGACAAAAGAAAAATTCGGTTGAATTTGAAAATCCGCTCGCGTTCTAAAAGTAAATAGTAGAAACCAATAAGCAAACAGGAAGAAAGGACGATTTTTAAGATGATTGTTTCCATGTTTTTATTCTTTTATTTGATGATCAATAAGATCTCGTAGGTCTTTCAACTGGCTTTGTGAAAGCTTTTTGTTGGAAGCGAAAAAAGAAGCAAACTGAGATACAGAACTATTGAAAAAACGGTCAATCATCGAATTCATCTCATGATTGAAGTAGGTTTCTTTATCAACTTTAGGAAAATACTCTCTGGAATTGCCAAAGGTTTTATAGCCAACTAAATTCTTGGTCTGCATTCTTTTTAGCAGCGTCGCTATGGTAGTGGAAGCAGGTTTTGGGTCAGGATAAATTTCGAGAATATCTTTCATGAAGGCTGTTTTTTGATCCCATAAAATATCCATGATCTGCTTTTCAGCTTCGGTTAATTTTTGTTTCATCTCTACAAGTTTATATTTGACTCTACAAATGTAGAATAACTTTTTTAAATACACGTTATATTTTTGTATATTTATTGAAATTGATAACAAGGAATGTTTTTTGTTGTCAATAGCTACTTATCAAATTCAATTAACAATGAAATATTCAATTAATTCAATCTCAGCAGTTGTTGCTTTTTCCTTATTGGCTTCGTGCTCCGGAAATTCTCAAACAACATCTTCAACAAATAATTCCGTCCCAGTACACGGAATGGTACCAAATCCAGAAACATCGGATAAAAATTCCCCGACCTTTAAGTCTGCTTTTGAAGGACAAACAAGAGTGGAAGGCGTTAAGACAAAAACGGCATATAACGTTGAAGTCATGAACTCAGATTTGGGAAAACCATGGGGAATTGTCAATTTACCTGACGGACGATTTTTAATTACAGAAAAATCAGGCTTTATGAATATTCTTTCTGCAGACGGACAAACAATGTCTACAGTTGAAGGTTTCCCTGCCGTAGATTCAAAAGCGCAAGGTGGATTATTAGATGTAGCTCTCGATCCTGACTTTAAAAACAACAGAATGATTTACTGGACTTTCTCTGAACCTGTCTCTGGCGGAAATCATACCGCCGTTGGAAAAGGCAAGCTTTCTGGAGATGAAAAGACCATTGAAAATCCTCAGGTTATTTTTAGAGCCACTCCAACTTACGATGGTAAACTCCATTACGGAAGTCGATTGGTTTTTGACAAAGATGGAAATTTATTTGTCAGCACTGGTGAGCGTTCTGACCTTGAAACCAGACCTTTAGCATTAAATACAATGGCTTATTTGGGTAAAGTTTTAAAAATGACCAAAGAAGGGAAACCTGCAGCGGGAAATCCTTTCCTCGGAAATTCAAAATACAAACCTGAAATCTATTCTTATGGTCACCGAAATCCGCAAGGTTTGGCGATGGATGAGAAAGGTCAACTCTGGGAAGCGGAGATGGGACCGAAAGGTGGTGACGAAGTTAATTTGATTCAGCCTGGAAAAAATTACGGTTGGGGTGATGTCACTTACGGACTAGAATACAGCGGTAAAAAAATTAATGCGGGCACAACGCAGAAGGAAGGAACAGAGCAGCCAGTGTATTATTGGGACCCGTCGATTTCGATGAGTGGAATTACTTTCTATACCGGAAATATAGATGAATGGAAAAACAATCTGATACTTGGTTGCTTGAGTGGTGAGAAAATTATACGCTTAGTAATTGAAAGTAATAAAGTTGTTGGTGAAGAATGGTTGTTGGAAGATCAAAAAGAGCGTTTTCGTGATGTACTCAATGGACAAGATGGAAACCTGTACGGCATTACGGACAGTGGGAAACTGTATAAAATCTCAAAGAAATAATCTTCGTAATTTGATATAGAAAAACCTCGGCTTTCGTCGAGGTTTTTTTAGTCCTGTTATTCATCAATTCACTTGGCTCTTTTTGCTTTTTCCTTGGCTCTTACCCTAGGCTTCTTCTAACTGAGAATGTTTTTTGATTAAATTCTGTTGAACATTCGATGGAACCAATTGATAATCATTAAACTTCATGGCGAATTTCGCTCGGCCACCAGTAATGGAACGTAACGTAGAACCGTAATCGTGCAATTCTGCCAATGGAACGTCTGCTAATATCTTTTGATAATGACCTTCAGAATCTATTCCTGAAATAATGGCACGTCGGGTTTGTAAATCTCCCATCACATCGCCAGTATCTTCATCCGGACAAAGAACTTCCACAGCGTACATCGGTTCTAAAAGCTGAGGTTTTGCCTGATTGAACGCTTCTTTAAATGCACCAGCTGCTGCCAATTGGAAAGAAATATCATTAGAATCTACACTGTGCATTTTTCCGTCATAGATCGTAACCCGAATATTTTGACAACGGGAACCTGTTAGCGGACCATCGTTCATTTGCTGCATAATTCCTTTTTTAATGGCGCCGATATAACGGTTGTCGATAGCACCACCAACGATACACCAATAAAAAGCCAGTTTTCCACCCCAAGGTAATTCTTCAATATCTTTTTGTCGAATGTTAACTCCTGTTGGTTCATCCATTCCGTCATAAAAATTTTCAACGCGCATGTGGATCTCACCAAACTGACCATTGCCACCAGATTGTTTTTTGTGGCGATAATGAGCATCGGCATTTCCGGTAATGGTTTCGCGGTAAGAAATTTTTGGTTCCGCGAAATTCATTTTCACGCCAAAGTCATCAGCTAACCTTTCTTTTACCAGATCCAGGTGCAATTGTCCCTGACCGTGTAGAATCGTTTGTTTCAATTCTGCAGACTGCTCCAGTTGCAAGGTTGGATCTTCATCTTGAATCTTATGTAAAGCCGTTACCAGTTTTTCCATATCTGCTGCAGCATCGGTGAAAATAGCTTTTCTAATGCGGCTTTCCGGGAATTCCATTGGACGGACTTTTCGGTCTATTCCTTTAGTGTTTAAAGTGTGGTTTGAACGCGCAGATTTTAATTTTACAGTAACACCTAAATCTCCGGCAACCAATTCTTCAACTGGAATGCGGTCTTTTCCTTCTGCTACAAATAGTTGAGAGATCCTTTCGGTTTCGCCATTTTCAGCATTGATCAACTCATGGCCGGGTTTTATTTTCCCACTTAAAACTTTGAAATAGGAAATCAATCCGACTTGCGGTTCAGAGATCGTTTTGTAAATAAAGATCGTCGTTTTATCGTTAGAATCATAAGAAACTTCATCGCCATTTTCTAATTTTCTGGCTGGTCTTTCAGCAGGTGAAGGAGCAATATCATCTAAGAAACCCATCAATCTTCCACTTCCCATATCTTTTAAACCACTGGTTACAAATACCGGGAAGAACTGTTGTTTTGCTAAGGCGAGGGTAATTCCGTGGGCCAGTTCTTCTTCAGAAAGATAACCTTCATCAAAATATTTTTCCATTAAACCTTCTTCATTTTCCGCCGCAATTTCTACCAAAGCATTGTGCATTTCATTCACTCTGTCGATCTCGCTATCAGGAATAGGTTTTTTCTCAGGTTTTCCGCCATCTGCTGGAAATTCATACATTACCATTCTTAAAGCATCAATGATAGCATTGAAATTGGCGCCTGAATTATAAGGATATTGAATGGGAAGAAGCTTGTTACCAAACCGTTCTTTTGCCTGTTCTAAAGTTTTATCGAAGTCAGCTTTCGGATGATCCATTTGGTTGATCACGAAAATGGTGGGCGTTTGATTTTTTTCTACATATTCCCAAACAAGTTCGGTTCCTACTTCGACACCATTGGCTGCATTTAAAACAATAATCGCGGTGTCTGCCACTTTTAAAGAAGATACTACTTCGCCAATAAAATCATCAAATCCTGGCGTATCAATAATGTTGATTTTATTATTTCGCCAGTTGACGAACATTTGGTGAGAGAAAAGTGTTTTCCCTTTTTCATGTTCTAAATCAGTATTGTCGCTCACCGTGTTTTGACCTTCTACACTACCACGGCGCTTGATCGCTCCGCCTTCGTACAACATGGTTTCAATTAATGTAGTTTTACCACTGTCGGAATGTCCGAGCAAAACCACATTTCGTAAATTTTTGGTATTAGCACTCATAGTATTTGATTTTAATAATTTAAGGGTAATACTAAAAAGGAAATGACCAGCACTTGATTTTTAGGAATCTAAAGTTACAAAAGATTTAAATTGATTGTGTTGATATTGACATCATAAAGAGATGATAAATAACATAATAGAAATGGCAGGTATTATTTTAAACAAAAAAGAGCGGACCAATTGCCCGCTCTCATCATCTTAAAAGATTAATTTTATTTTTTGATCAAACCAAGTTCAACCAATCTTTCGTAAAGAAATTCTCCCGCAGTTGTATCTTCATACAATTTCGGATGATTTTCATCCACACAGTTTTCTAAAGCATTCAATGGCATTTCGCTCACGGGATGCATAAAAAAAGGAATTGAATATCTCGAAGTTCCCCACAATTCTCTTGGCGGATTAACAACCTGGTGAATTGTAGATTTCAATTTGTTATTGGTATGTCTCGACAACATATCGCCCACGTTGATCATCAATTCGTCTGGTTGTGCAATTGCATCGATCCATTCTCCATCATGATTCATTACCTGAAGACCTTTCCCCTGAGCACCCATCAAAAGCGTAATTAAATTGATGTCGCCGTGTGCAGCCGCGCGAACTGCATTGTCTGGCTCCTGCGTAATCGGTGGATAATGAATTGGTCTCAAAATAGAATTTCCTTCAGCGACGTATTTGTCAAAGTAAAACTCATCTAAATTAAGATACAATGCCAAAGCTCTCAACACATAAATTCCGGTTTTCTCCAACATTTGGTAAGCTTCTTTTCCAACCATGTTGAATTTAGGATTTTCTGCAACTTCTACATTATCCGGATATTCAGTCGCGTATTTTGAACCTTCTTCAAGATACTGTCCGAAATGCCAAAATTCTTTAAGATCTCCTTTTTTGAAACCTTTTGCAGTCTCTTTTCCGAAACCGACATAACCACGTTGTCCGCCAATTCCGGGAATTTCGTAGGTTTGTTTGGTTTCTACTGGAAGATCAAAGAATTGTTTTACTTCGCCATAAAGTTCATCAACCAATTGGTCATTCAAGAAGTGACCTTTTAGCGCAACGAAGCCAATTTCTTCGTATGCTTTTCCGATTTCATTTACAAATTTTTGTTTGCGTTCCGGTTCACCCGAAAGGAAATCACGCAAATCCACACTTGGGATCTGTTTCATATTGTTTGATTAAGAA
>NZ_JBGZYM010000058.1:0-17773 GCF_041824135.1 Kaistella sp.
GTACATCCTTTTGTACAAAACAACCTTTAGGGTGGTTTTAGCAGAGGGGCTCACCTGTTCCCATTCCGAACACAGAAGTTAAGCCCTCTAGCGCCGATGGTACTGCTAACGCGGGAGAGTAGGTCGCCGCCAGTCTTTTTTTTAACCTCAATCAGAAATGATTGAGGTTTTTTTGTGGCCAAAATATTGAGAGAAGATTAAAGACTAAAAGATAACAGACGAATAGATAATAGACAGAGATATAACAGAATAAAGAGAATACGAATAAGTAAAAAGAATAATGTGAAAAGACAAAATGCAAATCGACGATCGACTAAAATAGGAGATACTAAATATCTTGTATTATCGTTTCCGAAGATGATCCTAGTTTTCATGAGTTTTTTATCATAATATTTTTATTGAAGTAGTTGAGTAGTTAAGTTTTCCAAGATTGTAGTAAAAATTAATAGTAAAACTTTTGACTGTAATTATGATTTTTAAATCAACATATGTCTTTCAGTAAAGCAAGGCGTTCACTCCAATCCAAGTCTATGAAATAGATCTACGATGCGAGTTTGCAGAAATAGCCTGTCCAAGTTGTTTTGGTAAACCATTGAAGTTCCAGTGAAAAGAAAAACCGCCGGAGGTTATAGCCGCGATGGTAGCGACATCCTTTTTTGCTGGCAACGTTTTTATTTTGGATGAATTTAGTCGAAAGCAAAAAAGATACAGCGGACAGCGGGACTGGACTGGTAAGAAGCCAAAGTCTTGATGCTCCTTAATTGAGAATGTGATTTTGCTTTTATACTTAATCGGCCTGTATCTAACCAATTATTTTGCGGAAAAAATTTTTAAATACTACGTACGATCATCTATACGATATACGCCTCTTTTTTAACTTGTTTCTACAATAAAACATGTCGGATCGAATTCTCAAGAAGAAGATTGTAACAAGATGGATGGGATATTCAACTGTTCATTCTCTGAATGTAGATTTTTAAAATCTACTCAATATCCCCCAATGAATTTTAGTATCTCCAAATTTTATTGGATTTCCGAATTCATTTCCGTTGGATATCTGAAAACTCATTAAGCCGATTGGTAAAATAAAATTAAAGCCCAACCCGAAACTGTAAAGTTTTGGTTTTAATCCTAGGCTTTTATTTTGTAATTCTCCGTATTGCGCAAATACATCGAAGAATGCTTGGTTGCCAACTAAGTAACGATACTCGGCAGTTCCATAGTAATAGAAATCTGCGTAAAGAGCGTTTTCATTAAATCCACGTAAAGAATTCCATCCTCCAAAGCGCAGTAGTTCGTTGATTGCAAAGTTACTTTTGGAGTTTAATAGCGCGCTTTCTGCTCTTAAGTTTAAATAGTTATTTCCTTTGATATGAAAATTTCGCTCACCAGAAATGAAGAAATTAGTCTGGTTTGCGGTGATGTTTTCTGCAGAATAATTGGTGGTGATATAATCCGCCTCTGCTCTGATTCTCGTTTTATATAAAAATAATTCAACCTCCGAAGGTTCGGAATAGTCATACCACAATCCAACTCCTTTCTTGTTGTAATCTCTTCCTTGAACATAAAGAGAATCAAGAACAGTTGAAGTTTCGAACGTACCACGTAGTCCAATTTTCTGCTTACTGTTTAAATGAAGATAAAATGCTGGTGTGAGTTTTACATTGGCATAAGTAGAATCCTGTCGGAAAATATTAATTTTAAAATTACCTCCAATATTTGATTTAAATAAATAAGGAATGTCGGTTTGCAAATCGAAAGTTTGTCCTTTATCTGGATTTCGCTGCCAGAAAATATTCACGGTTTCAAAACCATTAAACATATTCCTGAAGTTCAGATTCAAGCTTCCATTAAAAGTAAACTTCTCTGTTTTATCATTTCCAAAACCGATCACGCCATCAAACGAATTCGATTTTTTCTTCTGGGCAAAAAGGAACACATTAGTAGAATCTTTTGTAAATAAAGTTTGCGGTGCTTTATCCAAAAGTATAAAAGGATGATTCTGTAACGACTGATTCAACTTCGATAAAGTATTTTCCTGGTAATTTTTACCCAGATATTCTTTTTCTAAATTTTTGATAAAACGTTTTGGGACTTTTTCATATCCTTTAAAAACAATCCCGTCGATTTTCCGTTGATCACTTTTAATGACTGAAAGTTCTACTTGTGGAATATCACCTTTCATTCCTTTAAATTGAGATCTTACACGATTAAAAACAAAACCTTGATTTCTGTATTTCTCGCTTATTTCCTTTTTTAAGGAGTCTAAATTTTTGGTGAAAAACTGTGGTTGATATTTAAAGTTCCTTATCGTTTCCTCATCAAGTCGAACTTCAGCTTGATTATAATTTTTACCTTTGTCAAAGAAGATTTGAGTGAGATTCCCATCTTTGTTCACCTTTTTAACTTCAGTAAAATAATAATAATTCTGAGTTAAGGAATCCAGAAATTTCACCGCAGCGGTAGAATCTTTTGCCAACGTTTTTTTATCGGTTTGGATATCGATGAGCCAATATTCTTTCGCTTGTGCTTTCAAAAAAACACAGGTGAAAAGCAGGAAAAGTGGAAGTAAGATTTTCAATGAAATTATTTCTCTGTTTGAACTCAATATATCGGCGTTTATTATACGTTTAGCAATATTTTTTTACCTTTATAAAATTAATCGTTTTCAAAAGAATGACGGCTATTCATTACTTTTTATCTATGAAAAAAATTGGTTTATTTTTCGGGAGTTTTAATCCCATTCACATTGGTCATCTGATTTTGGCGAATTACATAATTGAAAATACGGATATGGATGAACTGTGGTTTGTCGTTAGTCCGCAAAATCCGTTTAAAGATAAAAAATCTTTACTGAAAGATCATAACCGTTTAGATATGGTTCAGCATGCGTTGAAAAATTATCCAAAACTACGTGCTTCTAATGTTGAATTTTCTTTGCCAGTTCCTAGTTACACCATTGATACATTGACTTATCTGCATGAAAAACATCCAGATTATTCTTTCTCTTTAATAATGGGCGAAGATAATTTAAATGGACTTTCAAAATGGAAGAATGCAGATACTTTAATTAAAAATCACCACATCATCGTTTATCCAAGAGTTTTTGATGAAGCAAAAAAAGAAAGTGAATATTTACAACATGAAAATATTTCTTTAATTAAAGCGCCCATCATCGAACTTTCTGCTACCGAAATTCGCAACATGATTAAAGAAGGAAAGAACGTACGACCGATGTTGCCACCAGAAGTTTTCGACTATCTAGATGGAAGTAATTTTTATAAATAGAAAATATTTTTAATCCCATGTTTTAATCCTTAAATTTGCCTATTGACTTGCTATAGCGAGTTTATAAATTACATCTATGAATTTTATCGAAAATTTTTTCGCCAAATATAGCCAAGATCAAATCCACAAATGGTTTAAACAAATTTGTGTAGCAGAAGCCATCTCTTGGTTATTTCTGTTCAGCGCCATGGTTTGGATCCGATATGATCGCGAAGGACTTTTACCCACAATTTACATTATCATTATCGGTAATATCCACGGCTTATTTTTTTCCCTTTATTTACTGTTGCTTTTCAATGCGAAAAAGATTTACGAATGGGATGAAGAAGATACCGTCTTTGCTTTACTTTCTGCCTTTTTCCCTTTCGCCACTATTTGGGTTGATAAAAAGTTAGCACGTTTCAATCGGGAAGAATAATTTTCTACAAAAAAGACCATCAATTAAGAGCAGATTTTTCTGCTCTTTTTTTGTTAAATGATGTAATACTTTAGCTTTCTGAGTTGTATACTATGTAAGTCTTTAGATATTTATAAATTTTTATCACTGATTATCAACGATTTAAATTAAAAAGAATATAGTTTTTAGTACTTTGTATTGCATAATACTAAAAAGATTATATATCTTTGCATAGTAAGATTCTAAAAAACTAAAAACTAAAATAAAGGGAGGAAGTAAAAACTAAAAACCAGAACTGATAACCAAATCAAAAACTAATAACTCAACTTCCTTCTTTTTTTAAAACTCTACGCCATGAAAAAACTATTGATTTCTCTATCTCTCCTTACCTGTTTCGTCGCATTCGCTCAGAAAGGACCAAAATATGATTCAGCAAAAGTGAAAGATATTCAAGAAGTTGTGATGACCAAAAAGGTTTTCAAAAAAGAGAGCGACCGATTTGTTTATGATGTTGCTGCCTCACCGGTTGCAAAGGGAAATACCGCTTTCGGACTTTTGAAAGAAACGCCACTGGTTTCTTCTACCGATGATAGGACTTTAAGAATTGCGGGAAAATCAAATGCAGTTATTTACATCAACGGTCGTGTGACGCAAATGGATGCTGACGGTCTGGTAGAATTTTTGAAAAATATGCCGGCAGAAAATATTCAAAAAATAGAAGTGATCACCATGCCCGGAAGTGAATTCAATGTGGAATCCACAGACGGAATTATTAATATCGTTCTTAAAAAGAAAGCCACCGATGGTTTGAATGGAAATTTAAGATTGACGAACGAACAAAATTATTATAATGCTACCGGAGCTGGCGTAAGTCTCAACTATAGAAGAGATAAATTAGGAGTCAGTGCGAATGTTAATACCAGCGAAAATATTGACGAAAAATATTTCATTCTTACGAATGGTAACCAAAATGCAAGCAACCGTTCTGAAGGAAATATGACCGACCCTAATAAAAATTTAGGCGGTTATTTAAATATTGATTATCAACTCAACGATAAAAGTAGTTTAGCGTTAACGTATAATTCTAGAGCCAATAAGAGCAATAATTCGACGATCAATTTTTTCAATACGACCAAAAATAATTTAACAAATGAGGTGCAGTATTCCTGGACCAGAAGTAAAGAAGATGCGAGATCTTATAATAATTCAGTCAACTTAAATTATGAATTGAAAACGGATACTTTGGGAAGTAAACTCAATTTGAATGTTGCGGGATTGTTGTATAAAAGATTTCAAACTTCTAATAATTCGACGTTTATTGCTGATCGTAATCAAAATCAATTGAATCAAACTTTACTGATTGAACAGAATCAACCTCAAATCATCAATAATTTTTCGGCAACAGCTGATTATATTAAAAAATTCAAAAATGAGTTCACGGTTGCATTAGGTGGAAATTTTAATAGAACGAATACCGATAACGACACCCAGTATAACGCGTTCGACTTTCGTACCCAACTTTCGGAAGCGAATCCAAATCATTTCCTTTATGAAGAAAATATTCTTGGTACTTATGTGACGGTTGAAAAGGTGTTCTCTCCAAAATTCTCAGGAAAGATCGGAACTCGTTTTGAGTACACGCAAAGCGAAGGCAATTCTGATTATGCTCAAGATGAAAGGCTCAGAAACATCAAAAGAAATTACAATAAATTATTGCCTTTCTTAAGTGCAAACTATGCCATAAACGACAATAATAATATTTCATACGCTTTTTCGAGCCGTATGAAAAGACCTTCTTTCTGGGAATTGAATCCAGTAAAAACCTTACTGACAGAATTTAATTATACTCAAAATAATCCTTTTGTTAAAGCATCCTCGATCTATTCTCACGAGTTGACATATATGTATAAAAGCTCTTATTTCTTAATCCTTAACCACAGTTTCATTAAAGATGCAATTACAGAAGTTCCTTTGCAGGGAGTGATCGACGGTAAAAATCAGTTGCGCTACATTAGAACCAATTTCGGAAACAACCAGGAAATGAGTGCCATGATAGGAATGCAGAAAAGTTTCTTTAAAGGGTATTTAACATCCAATTTTAATATTGGTATGCAAAGAAATGTAAATAATGCAAGTTTAAACGAAGATCCAATAACAGGAGATATCTTTCCAGTTTACGAGAACAAGAAATCATCAAACAGTTTATTAATCCAGACCAACAATAACATTCGACTTGATAAAAACAAGACTTGGTTTTTAGGCGTGAACTATTTCTATGTCGATAAACAACAGATCGAATTGGGCCAGTTGAATCAATTGATGAGTTTAGATCTTAACATTAAAAAGGTTTGGAATCAATGGACGTTCTCGCTCGATTTAGATGATGTTTTAAATACGCAGCAAATTATTGTGAATGATATTCAGGATAACGGCAACTTTAACACCATTGATCAAAATCGATATATAAGAGGAGTTAAATTAACAATGGTTTATAATTTCGGAAATCAGAAAGTGAAAAAAGTGCGGGATATCGACAGTGCTGATAAAGATATTAAAAACAGAACCAGATAATATTCATACAGGTTAATTATATTTTATTTTTTCAAAGAAAAACCCTTAGAATCTCTAAGGGTTTTCGTTTTTCACGTGAAGTCACAAAGGAAACGGAAAGAAGTACATTTTAATTTCTTTTTAAATCTAATAAAGTCTTTCCGTTTTTTCCGTGAAATATGTTTTTAATTCTTCGGTAAGAAAACTTCTGCCAGCATGCATCTCGCACTTCCGCCGCCGTTGACTTCGATGGTATTTAAATCTGCATAAATGATTTCGCAGTAAGATTCAATTTTTTCAATCTGCTTCCTCGTTAAAGATTTGTAGGCGGTTTGGCTCATGACCAAAAACTGAGATCCTTCTTCATTTTGAACTTGCAGCATATTTCCGGCAAACTGATGCATTTGTTCTTCAGAAATTTCAATGACTTCTTTATCCGTTGATTTAATGACTTCCTGAACTTTTTCCCTTTCCAGTTCGTCATCAATACAATCCAGGCAAATTACTACAAACTGTTCTGCAACACACATCATTACATTGGTGTGGTAAATTGGCAACCTTTGATTTCCTACATTTTGAAACGAATGAAAAACGACTGGCGTGTAACCGAACTTTTCACAGAAATCGCGGAATAATCCTTCATCTAAACGCAGCGAAACAGATCCGTATGCAATTTTAAAGTCATGATCGAAAATCATACTTCCCGTTCCTTCTAAAAATTGATCTTCAGTTTCAGCAGAAGATAGATCTTCAACTTCATTGATGTTAAACCCTTCATCGCGAAGCGTGTCTAAAATGTCTGAACGTCTCTCCACTCTTCGGTTCGGCGCAAACATTGGGTACAAGGCAACTCTTCCATCTTCGTGAAAACTAACCCAGTTATTTGGGAAAATAGAGTCCGGAGAATGAGGTTCCAAGGTATCTTTTATAGTGATCACCTGAATTCCTTTCTCTCGCAGTTTTTCTACAAAATTGTTGAATTCCTGAAGCGCTTTTTCCTGAATGTCGGCTTCTTTTTGTTCGACCTGAAAATAGTTGTTTTGAGCAGTTTGGGAGTTGTAACCGAAAGCGATCGGTTCTACCATCAGAACGGTATTTGCTGTTTGCATGAATAATAAGTTTTAATGAGGAGTAATCCTTTATCTCACAAAAATACTTAAATTTATAGATAATAAAAATATCATGTTAGAAATTGCTTGTTTTGAAATTACTTCTGCAGAAATCGCCTGTGAATCGATGGCTGATCGAATAGAATTCTGCGATGATTTTGAAAAAGGCGGAACAACTCCCGACTTTTACGAGTTTATGCATCTGAAAAGACATTATCAAACTCCCATTTATGTCATGATTCGTCCGAAAGGCGGTCCGTTTTTTTATTCCGATGCCGAATTCATTGAAATGAAGAACAGCATTATCACTTTTAAAGAAGGCGGCGCTAATGGTTTCGTGTTTGGAATTCTAACGTCGAATAATGAAATTGATGAAGCCAGAAATAAAGAATTAATTGAATTGGCTGGCGAAACGCCGTGTACTTTTCATCGGGCTTTTGACCGAACAGCAGATTTAGAAAAATCAATTCAAACTTTGATTAAATTAGGTTATAAAACCGTTCTAACTTCTGGCGGTAAAAAATCTGCCATGGAAGGAAAAGAAGCGTTGCAATCTTTAGTTCAGAATTATTCCGATAAAATAGAGATTCTTATTGGTGGTGGCGTACGTTCGGAAAATATTGAAGAACTGAAAAAGTTCACCGGCGGAACCAGTTTTCATTCCTCCGCAATCTTAAAATACGACACTTTCGTAACGAATGATGAAATTAAGAAACTTAAAAAGTTGTGTTCTTAAAATCTTCTTTTTAAACAATTAAAACACAAACGTTATTTGATATTAGAGATATTTTTATAAAGGAAAGTATTCAAATGTCCTTTGCTGAGTGAAACGCCTTTAGATTCGTAATTTGAAAAGCATCTTTGTTTAAAATCTTTGCGTCAAAATACCACGTGTAAAATCTAAATTTATTCTCTTACCAAAGGCAAAGTAGAACATCTTAACAGTCCACCCATTTTAGAGATCTCGCGGTACGGAATTTCTTCCACCGTCATTCCCCATTCATTTCGCAGGTGATCATTCATTCTTGTAAAAGCTTTGTCAGAAACTACAATCTCTGGTGAGATCGAGAAAATATTTGGATTCATTTCAAACATTTCTTCATCGGTTACGTGGAAACAATTTTCTTCACCAAAAATATCCAGAATTAAAAGGTAATCGCTTTCATCAACAAATCCGTTTTTATAAATAATACATTTATCTTTTCCGACAGGATTGAAAGTACAGTCCAAATGAAGAATTCCTGCGTAAGGTTCGCGGTCGTTTTTCTTTAATTCAAAATCCAGGATTCTTTTTTTAGGAAAATATTCTTTAAGAATGTTAATGGCGTATTCGTTCGTCCTGGCAGTTTTGAAATTCCGATAATCTTCAGAAAAGCAAGTTCCGATAAAGATAAAGTCATTCCAGACAATCACGTCACCACCTTCAATGTGAGCCGTATCAGGAAGATTGATGATGTCTCTCCATTTTACTTCTTCGAAAATTTTTCGGTAAGCTTCCTGCTCATCAGCACGGTCTGCAATAACATTAGAGATAATCATTTTATCCTCAATAACGAAGGCGACATCTCTGGCAAAAACCTGGTTGTAATCTTTGATGATCTCTGGACGAAATACTTTTACATCATGTTTTTTTAATATTTTTTCGAATTCGCTCATCTCAAAAATGACATCTTCTTCGGTAGGATAAATTCCTTTTTGAATAGTATCATAAGATTTTGCATCGTAACTTTCCTCTAAAGTGGGAACGGCTCCCAATGAATTAGGTTGACCTAAAACTACAGACTTAAGTCTTCCTGTTTCGTTTTTTATATTGAGTTTCATACGATATCGCTGATTTGAATTTGATGTAAAGTCGTGAATTAACTTTGATTTTTACCTTTAAAAAGATCTGATTTCAAATATACCAAAGATTTTTTGTCTATCCTCATTTTTTTATTAATTTCCTGTCCGTTTTTATGACATCGAAAATGTTAAAATAGCGTGTCAAACTGCGTATTTTATTAAAAAATGTTTAAAATGTGGTCTTTCTCGTTAATGTTTAGTTAAAATTGAAACGAACCTCTTTCTATGAATACTCATTTAGCATTAAATTTGTTTAGTAGATAATTAAATATAACGTTTTAAATAATTTATGACGATGAGAAATACCTTGAAAAAACTGATTCCGTATGCAGTTGTAGGAGTAATGTCTGGTGCTACCACCTTTGGAGCCATCAATTACTTTAATGTAAATAGTAAAGATTCAGATTTTAATTATTTTGCACCTAAGAATAGTGATGCGAAATATGCCTCTTTCAACATGAGTGGAGTTGGAGATGACTTCGTGAAGGCTGCCAAAATGACCGTTCCTGCGGTAGTGAGTATCAAAAACTTTTCTAACAGGAAAACCAGAACAACCGAGCAGGATCTTTTTGATCAGTTCTTCGGAAATCCATTCGGAGGAAACCCGAGACAGCAGCACCAAACTCCGCCACCCAATATGCCAACGGGAATGGGTTCTGGGGTAATCATTTCTCCTGATGGTTATATTATCTCGAACAATCACGTAATTGCTGGAGCGACGAAATTAGAAGTCGTTCTTTCTAATAAAAAATCTTACGTTGCCAATTTAGTGGGAACCGATCCAACCACAGATATCGCACTTTTAAAAATTGAAGAAAAAGGATTGCCTTATCTTAATTTTGCCAATTCAGATAACGCTGAAGTAGGTCAGTGGGTTTTAGCAGTTGGAAATCCGATGGGCTTAAATTCTACCGTTACAGCTGGGATTGTTTCTGCAAAAGGAAGAAGCATTGATTTGCTCAGCCAACAGTCAAGAACACCAATTGAAAGTTTTATACAAACTGATGCAGCCATTAATCCAGGAAATTCTGGTGGTGCTTTGGTCAATACCAATGGGGAATTGATTGGGATCAACTCGGCGATTTCTTCTAAAACTGGTTATTATGAAGGATACGGTTTTGCCGTTCCCGCCAATCTAGCCAGAAAAGTTGTGGAGGACATCAAGCAGTTTGGTTTGGTTCAAAGAGGATTTTTAGGCGTAGTTCCTTTAGATCTATCTGATGAAAGAAGTGTTGCGGCTTACAATCAACAGAAAAAAACCAATCTTAAAGCAGGAGACGGCGTTTACTTAATCGAAGTTGCTGAAAAAGGTGGTGCTGAAGATGCAGGTTTAAGAAATGGAGATATTGTGACTAAAGTGGACAACACCGTTGTTTCAAGTTATTACGATCTTTCATTTGCTGTCGGTAGTAAAAGACCTGGTGATAAAGTATCGGTAACGTACACCCGAAACGGAAAACAAAATACGGTGAATGTGACTTTGAAAGATCAAAAAGGTGGCACATCATTACGAAGTAAAGCCGACCTTTCTGTAACTGAAAAGATCGGATCTGAGTTTGAGCCTTTAAGTGAAAAATTCAAAACGGATTATGGTTTAAACAGTGGAGTTATTGCTAAGAATGTAATTGAAGGAAGCGAGATTTCAAAAATAGGAGTCGTTGATAATTATATTGTCATTGAAGTAAATGGGAAACCAGTGAACTCGCAGAAAGATATTGAAAAGATATTGCAGTCTTACAGCGGAAATGTTCAAATCAAATATGTTGATGAATACGGCAGAATGACGACCAGAGGATTTAAAATGCCTTAGGATAATATTTATCAAAATTGAAAAACGCAACTTTTTAAGGTTGCGTTTTTTTGTGTTCAAACATTCTTTTAATCTTTGATGAAATTGTAATTTTTGCCACCTTGTTTTAAAATCATCGTTTTATTAGCGGGCATAAATTCTAAAACAATTCCTGCCTGATCAAACTTAAATATATTTTTATCGCTGGCGTCAAGAGGAAAGGCAGATTGTCCGGTTGCTTGCGCCATCAATGTTGTGTCATTTTTGGTAACCGTAATTTTTAAAGGAATGTCTTTACTGGAATAAATTCCTAGATATTGATCTAGATCTGCTGACGGTAATTCGAGAGTTTTAAAAGCTGGGATTTCGTACGGTTGATTAAAGACGGCACTTAAAACTGCGATCGCAATATTGTTGTTGGTGTAATTACTTCCATTGGATGTTAATGCGAAGGAGACTTTCTCCTCTTGGAAATAACCGTAATTAGAACTGAAGCCATCGATTCCGCCAGTATGACCAAAGGCTTTTTTCGCACCAAAAGGCATTTGAAAAAGTCCGGAACCATAATCATCTTTGATGGTTTCCATTAGGTTTAAACTTTTTTCTGAAATGATTTTCCCATTAAATAATGCCTCTGCAAATTGCAATAAATCACTTGGCGTAGAAACGATTGCACCTGCTCCAAGAGGAATGGAAAGATCGGTTTCTGTTTCTTTGATCCAGTTATTCTCAAAGGTGTAAGAGTGAGCTTCATTGTTTTTTAGGTTAATTTTCCCGCCTGCATACGTGTTTTTTAAGCCGATTGGTTTAATGATTTTTTCTTGTACGACTTCTGAATATGATTTTTTATAAATCTTCTCTAAAATGAAACTTAGTAAAACATAATTAGAATTGCTGTAATCTGCTTTGGTGTCCGGTTCAAAATCGCTGCCACCATCTTCTATTATTTTCAGTAATTCTTGTTCAGATTTTTTTTGGGTGTTCCAAGACAGATAATTTTCATTGTCTGTAAAACTGTGAATTCCACTTCTGTGATTGAGCAAATTGCTGATGCTTATTTTATCAGCGTTTTTGATGTTTGGAAATTATTTTGAAATTTTGGTATCCAGCGAAAGTTTATTTTCCTCAACTGCTTTAAAAACCAGTGCGCTGGTAAACGATTTCGAAATAGAACCGATTCTGTATTTAGTCGTTTGGTTGGGTTTAGTTTTCGATTCTACATCAGAAAAGCCGATGGATTTGGTGTAGATTATTTTACCATTTTCGGAAAGAGCAACGCTTCCCATAAATTTGTTATTATTTTCTAAAGTCTGAAAATAAAGATCGAGCTTTTCCTTATCAAACTTCTGAGCGAAGGAAGTTGCAGTAAATAAGGTGATCTAAAAGATTAGGAGTAGTTTTTTCATTCTGTTTTATTTCAAGTGAATATTAAAATTTAGACAGATTAATATTAAGATTTAAAATTCGCTTCGAATGAAAAAACGGAAAGTGATTGTAGCCATGATCGAAATCTCGTCTAAAAACGAGATAAACAAACAGGCATAGTGTATAGCGGGAGGGATGCGAAATAGTGACGCTCCTAAAAAAAAGAAATTCTAATTTTTACTTTGCAGTTTTTTTAATCTTTTCTTCTTTCTTTCGTAGATCACTTCGGTAATTTTTCCGCCGATCCAGGCAAAAGGGAAGAACGTAAGGAAGATTAAGATTTTATAAAAAGTAGGATGATACGGGAATATAATGATGTCGAGCATCGCCATAAATAAAAGAATAAAACCGATTAAAATGGCATAAGCTACTTTCGCATATTTCACAATAATCGCCGTTACCACACCACCAACGGTTGCTGCAATCCCAGATGAAATTAAGAGCGCAACGAAGAAGTAGGGTTTATGCTCCATTGCTTTCAGCAGTGTTTCCCAACGTTGAAACGGCGTAAATCCCTCGTAGGTAATCCACGACGAATTGATTCTTACTCCCAATGAAATAAGAAGTGCTGCCACAAACAAACCTGTGAGAACTGCAAATGTATTTCTTAAAAAATTCATTTAAAATTGATGTGCGATCATAGAAATTTCGATGTCAACATTGCGCGGTAAACAAGATACTTGTACCGTTTCTCTCGCAGGATAGCTTCCCTCGGTAAGGTAAGACGCGTAGATGTCATTCATCACGGCAAAATCATCCATATTCTTTAAAAAGATCGTCGCTTTCACCACATTGCTGAAAGTTAATCCAGCTTCAGTAAGAATCGCTTCTAAATTCTTCATCACCTGATGCGTGGCTTTTTCAATCGTTTCCTCTAATTTACCCGTTTCTGAATTGAAAGGAATTTGTCCGGAGATATAAAGGATTCCATTCGCAAAATTCGCTTGTGCATAAGGTCCAATTGCAGCAGGTGCTTTCGACGTGGAGATGATGATCTTTTTCATAGCTATCTAATTATTTTTTTGAGGTCATACGGAATCGCCTGTGTCTATTTGTGCTTGTTTGCAGTTTTTGAAATTGGAGATTTCATAGGTTTGATATTTGGCAAATATAAAACTTAAGTTCTATTATTTAAAATTTAAAACGGTGCATTCGGTTGGGTGAAGCTTCGGTCCTTATATTTCACGGCATCCCGCAGGATATTGGCTTTTATCCCGATGAAGAAATCATAAACTTTGTACTGTCCGTAAGGAATCCAGTTAAAGTTAATGGTGAAACTTCGCTGGTCTCTGGAGAATCCTAATTGAGTTGTAGCGATTTCTTTTTTAACGATATCATAATACAAATTACCAGTGATATTCCAGAATGGAGATAACTTAATACTTCCATCAAGGCCTAAGGATGCTACATTATTTCCAAATCTTGTTAAACTTCTGGTGTATCCATATTGGGCGTTTATATTTAAACTCCACGGTTGCTTGAATCGTGAGTAATTATCTTCATCAAAATAATAATCTTCGTTTCGAATATCGCCTTTGGTTTTATACTTCTTAGCAAGTTCTTCTTTTTCACCAAAAATTGCATCACTCAACGGGTAGGAAAGTTGTGCATTAAAACCTTGCACACTGAAATGTCCGAAGTTTTCAGTTCTGATTCCGACATCACTGTCAGGCGCAAAAATAATTTGATACGGTTCTAAAGTTAGACTCGTATTTAAATTTAATTTTTCAAATAAAGTAGTCTGACCATTAAACGTAAACATCGACCATTTGTACTTTGGCGCTGCAAAATTATAATTGGTATTGAAATTTAAACTTTCAAAGATTTTGAGTTTTTTAGTTCCGGTGGAATCTTTTTTAGACTTCACTTTCATCTCTAAGTTATTATTGATGGAAAAACTCAAAGCTTGCACTAAACCTGAATTTGGGGAACCGATAATTCCACGATCGAAAATAGAGTAGGGCGTCATTTCCCCACGATCATTGTAATAATTTTTATAATATCCGAAACTCTGTGCGGAGAAATCTGGTGAATAACTGAACCCAATCTGTGGGGTCATCATGTGACGAATCGCCTGAATGGACGAGGTTTTTTTGAAATTTAACATGCCGTACAAAACGGTTTGTAAACTTGTACTCGTGGAGAAAGAAGAATATCCCGCAATTTTATTATTGAGAATATCTTCCACTTTATTCGTAATCGGATTGTAATTACGGGTCAGTGTTTTCGTGGTTAAAGCATTGTCAATATTCGCAGAAATCGAGAACGTAAAATATTTAGCGATCGTAGTGTTGGTTCCTAACGCAATATTGTTTTTAAGTCCGGTTTGCATTTTCTCCCACATCGCTTTGGTAAAAAGCTCGCCTTCATCGGTCTGAACATAATTGTTCAAATTCAATCCTGTGTTTACGGTGATGTTTTCCAGTAAACCTTGTCTAACTCCGGTCTTTGGTTTGAATAAATAAAACTGATTTATCGCCACGTTCATCAACGGAAGCTTTAAATCTGCCAAGCCTGTGGAGAAATTCTGGGAATAAGAAGAAGTTCCGGTAATGGTAATCGGTAACGTCAGAAATCTCTTAACCACACTCACCGTGGAATTCTGCTGTGCGTTAAGATTATTTTGATTGAATGCGTAATTATTATTAACCGTGTTATTATAGAATTTATTACTCACTACATCTACCGAAGCCGAAAAGGTAAGAAACGGATTGGCTTTAGCATCTTGTTGATGTCGCCAGGCGATTCGGTAAGTTCCTGTTTTTGAATAATCATCAAGCCCTTTAATTCCACGAACGGTCGTACCGACGTCGGCCGAAAAGTTTCCGCTGTATTTATAGTTTTTCTTGTAATTAACTTCGGGTTTTAGATTCCAGCTACCTTTGGTGTAAATGTCTGCCAGAATTTTTAGGTCGAAATGATCGCCAATCGGTTGGTAGTATCCTAATCCGTTCAGAAAGAATCCAACGTCTTCCCGTTCTCCAAAACTCGGAATCAAAATTCCCGCGCTCCTTTTATCTGAGAAAGGCAAAATAGCAAAAGGCATAATCAAAGGCGTCGGCACTTGTTCAATATACATTTGAATCGGACCGGTTATGACCTGCGATTTATTTTTTCCTTTAATTAATTTGATGTTTGGAGCCAGCAAATAGTAATCAGCGATGGTGTCTTTTTTCTTTATGAAATATTCATCGGTGGTATATTTTCCTCTTCGCATAAAGAAAACCGAATCGTTATATTTCTTCGTTTTTTCAGCAACGATCACTCCTTCGCTTTCTTCTGTTCTTGCATTAAAAGCGATCGCTTGACGCGTTTTGATGTTGTACGTAAACTCGTCGTATTCGTAAGTTTTCCCTCCTTGAACGGCGACTGCGGGCTTTTTAATTTTCCCCAAAGAATCTAATTCGCCTCTGGCAAAAATTAAAGATTGGTCCCAATCGATAGAAATATAATCCGCATCAATCGTCATGTCCTGATATTTCACCTGCGCATTTTTGTTCAGGTAAGTCATCCTTTTTTGGATATCGTTTCTGTTACGGTCGGCTTTGGTTCTCACCACCGCGTCTAGCTGTTCTTTCTTTAGAACAATCGTATCAGATTTAGATATAGTATCATTAACTATCTTATTTCCAGCCAAATTTTGAGCATGCAGATGTGCTAAAAAATTGTTAAAAATTAGGATAATTAAGATTTGTAGTATATTTTTGAAGCCAGTTTTGACCAAAGCGCTTTTATCTGTTATATATATTGGCGTCAAAATTAATACAATTTTTAAAATCTAAAGATGATTACCAATAGTTTTTCCTTTAAAAAGTACTTATTCCTTTTATTCTCTTTAATATTCATCCTTCCGAGTGCTCAGAAAAAGTTTACCATTGTTCTGGATGCCGGTCACGGCGGCAGTGATCATGGCGCAAACCGGCATTATAGTGACCTGGGAACCGTGAGGGAAAAAGACGTTACCTTGGCCATTACCCTGAAGTTGGGAAGAATGCTGGAAAAGAATAAAGACTATAAAGTTATTTATACCAGAAAAATCGACGAATTCCCATCATTAACAGAACGGACTACTTTAGCCAACCGCAGCAAGGCCGACTTATTTATTTCCATTCACGTTAACGCAAGTACAAAAACATCACCTTACGGTACGGAAACTTTCGTGCAGGGTCCTGACCAAAACAAAACAAATCTTGAAGTTGCAAAGGCAGAGAACGATGTGATTTATTTGGATGAAAGAGATCGTGAAACTTTCGCGTCTTATGATCCGAAATCTCCAGAGTCTTTGATCGCTTTGAAAATGCAGCAAAGTAAATATCTGGAAACAAGTTTGCTCTTCGGAAGTTATGTTGAAGGGAATTTCGTAAATAAGGACAAGCGATTTTCAAGAGGGGTGAAACAACAGAATCTTCATGTTTTAAGGTTAAATGCAATGCCTTCAGTATTGGTTGAAACTGGATTTGTCAGCAATTATGATGACGCTTCTTATTTGGCGTCTGATAGAGGTCAGAACCAAGTAGCGGAGAGTATTTATGACGCCATCATTAATTATAAAAAGAGCATTGAAAGAAATGGAGGCATGGTAAACTTGCCCAAAGAACCAGAAAAACCAATAGAAGTTGCTCTAAAGAATGATTTCAGAATTCTATTAATGTCTTCACCAGTGAAGTATAATGCGGGTGATCCAGCTTTAAAAGGTCTGAATTACGTTCTTCCTCTTAAGGACAATGATATGTATAAATATTACTACAGCGTCACGAATATGGCTTCTGTGAGAGATAATAATTTAAAAACTGCAAAAGATGCTGGCTTTAGAAATGCAACCTCTATATCGTTTGTTCCTAATCAGAAATTAGGTACTGGTTATTACACTTTAGAAGTAGCGGTAAGCGATCAGAAATTAAGCTCAAACTCTTTTATGCTCAATGCTTTAAAAGACGTGGCCAGAGAAAAAGTGAAGGGTAAGTATTACTATACTTATGGCAGGTTCTCCAGCTTAGAAGAGGCTGTGAAAGCGCAGAAGATACTCGATGATAAAGGGATTAAAAATACCACCATTCAAAAAAAATCAAGATAAAAGAAGAAAAGGTGTTGCAGGATTAAAAAGTAATTTCTATTTTTGCAGTCCTCAAAGCAAAGGCCTATTCGTCTAGTGGTAAGGACTCAAGATTTTCAGTCTTGCAACAGGGGTTCGATTCCCTTATAGGCTACTAAAGATGAAAGTTTTTGAAAAGTTTTATAAAAAGATTTTGTAATTAAAAAAAGATTATTATCTTTGCACCCAAGTTTTTAAGAAGATATGGCAAATCATAAATCAGCTCTGAAAAGAATCAGACAAAGCGAAAAGAAAAGATTAATCAACAGATACTACCACAA
>NZ_JBGZYM010000059.1:0-5335 GCF_041824135.1 Kaistella sp.
ATTTTTTATTAAAATATTTCCAAATCCTTCTGTAATTGCAGAAGCATTTTTTATTTTTGACCCTTGAATGTAATTTCCTTTTATCCACTTTTTTTAAAAGCAGCAAAAGTAACCATCGACAGTCGGAAGATTGAAAAAGACGACTTATTTTTTGCTTTTTCTGGCGAAACTTTTAATGCTGCAACGTTAGCAGAAGGTGCTATTGAGAAAGGTGCGCTGGCGGTGATCGTAGAAAAGAAAGAATTTGAAAATGAACAGAAAAATATTTTCTATGTTCCCTCCACTTTAAAATTTTTGCAGGATTTAGCAAAGCATCATCGGAATCAACTCAATATTCCAATTATTGGCTTGACAGGAAGTAATGGTAAAACCACTACGAAAGAGATCATTCACGCGGTGCTTTCACAGAAGTATAAGGTTCAATATACCTTTGGAAATCTAAATAACCATATCGGTGTTCCAATTACTTTACTTTCGATAAAGCCGGAACATGAAATTGCGGTCATTGAAATGGGCGCCAATCATCAAAAAGAAATAGAAATGCTTTGCGAGCTCGCACAACCTCATATTGGATATATTACCAATTTTGGAAAAGCACATCTCGAAGGTTTTGGAGGCGTGGAAGGTGTTATCAAAGGAAAGTCAGAATTATATGATTATCTGAAAAATAATAAACAAACTATTTTGGTGAATGAGCAGGATCCAATTCAAGTTGAAAAGACAAACGACTATGAAAATAAAATAACTTTCGGTGCTGAAACTGCGGATTATCAGTTTTCTGAATTCGTAAAAGATAATTTAGTAGGCTTAGTCTATAATGAAAATCAAGCTCTATCAAAATTAACTGGAAATTATAATTACACTAATCTGTGTGCTGCCGCAAGCTTAGGTTTACATTTTGATTTAAATTTTGCGCAAATCAAAATGGCCATTGAAAATTATTTACCTACCAATATGCGTTCACAGGTTCTGGAAAAAAACGGGAAAACTTTTGTGCTCGATACGTATAACGCCAATCCAAGTTCGATGGCTGAATCTTTAAAAAACTTCACCAATTTTAATGGAGCTAAAACGATTATTATCGGTGACATGTTAGAATTGGGCGAGGAATCAGAAGTAGAACATCAATCTATTCTAGATTTGGCGACTTCGTTGAATTTCGATGAAATCATTACTGTGGGAAATGAATTTAGAAAGATCAATGCGACATCAAAATCTTATCTAAACTCTAAAGAGCTTTCAGACTATTTAAAAAGCAATAAAATTGAATCCATGAATATTTTGTTAAAAGGTTCCCGTGGGATTGCTTTAGAAGAAATTCTAGAATTTATCGATTAATTTAAATTCCAAAAATCGTTTAAAATAAGTTTGATGTTTTCAAAAGTCATCGGAAAAACAACGTCTATTATTTCCTTCTCGTTTTTCCAGGAAACTTCAGAAATCCCTTCTTCAGTTTGTGGTATTGGTTCGGCATTTCCGACATAGCTCACTTTAAACCAATGGGTGGTTTTTAGTATTTTCTCTCCATTCCTTTCTGTGTAAATATGAAAAGTGGTGTTGATGAATTTTTCTAAAACAAGATCTTTAAGGCCAGTTTCCTCTTCAATTTCTCTAACAGCAGCATCTTCCAAAGATTCGCCCTTTTCTATTTTACCTTTCGCCAAATCCCATTTTCCTAAACGGCGAATAAATAAAATATCTTTATTTTGATTGCTGACGACACCGCCTGCAGCTTCAATTACTTTATAAATTTGATTAAAATCGTTCCAGATCCCGTTCAAATCATCACCGTAAATATTGAGTTCTGGACAAGAAGTATTCTCCAAAAGATCAATTGCTATTTCTAAAGTCGCGGAATCTTCATATCGAAATTTCTTTTCAATGTCTTCAGGATATTTACTAATCGATAATTTTTTTTCATTCACAAAAACTTTATACATTTGCAACGTTTTAATTAATACAAAAATATAAAAATGAATTTAGAAGGACGAAAGATAATCGTAAATAAATCGGGAAAAGAGCTGGTTGAAATGTTAAACACTCCAGAAGGATACCGAGAATTGATGCCCGATTCTTTGCAGAGTTTCGAAGTTCGTGACCAAGGTTTTAAATTCAGTTTAAAAGGAATGCCAGAAATCGCTTTGGTGATTGACGAAGTTACAGAAAATCAAGTCACGTTGAAATCTGCAAGTTCAAGTTTAGATTTTGCATTAAAAGGGATGATGAGTCCAATCAGCGACAATCAAACTGAAGTTCAATTATTATTTGAAGGTAAATTTAATCCGTTCATTAAAATGATGGTTGAGAAACCTTTGAAAAACTTCATTGACGCTTTGACCGATAATATCGAAAAGATTTAAGAAATCAAATATATTGAAAAAGCCCTGAATGTTGATTCGGGGCTTTTTTATTTAATGAGTATAGCTTGCAAATGCTTCTTCTAAACTGCTGTATTTGCCTTTAAATTCCTCGATAGTGGAATCTTGGATAATGTTTCCCTGATGAATCAAAATAACGCGTGAACAAAGCGCTTCTACTTCCTGCATAATATGCGTTGAAAGGATGACCGTTTTCTCTTTTCCTATTTCTTTAATTACATTTCTAATTTCGATGATTTGATTAGGATCGAGCCCATTGGTCGGTTCATCTAAAATTAATAGATCTGGTTCATGTAAAATGGCTTGGGCAAGACCAACTCTTTGTTGATATCCTTTTGAAAGTTGCGAGATCTTTTTCGATTTTTCTGGTGTAATTCCAACCAGTTCTATAACCTCTTCAATTCTATGTTTTGAAACCTTGTGAATATCTGCCACGAAACTCAAATATTCCTTCACATACATTTCATCGTAAAGTGGATTGTTCTCTGGTAAAAAACCAATGTTTTTTTTGGATTCAATTTCATTTTCACGAATATCTTTTCCGTTAAAAATAATTTGACCTTCATCAATTTTAAGGGCACCAACAATCGACTTCATCAAGGTCGATTTCCCAGCGCCATTCGGACCAAGAAGCCCGATGATTTCGGTATTGTTAATTTCAATATTGATGTTATTCAGTGCGGTTTGGTCGACGAATTTTTTGGTAAGATTGATGATTTGTAGGGACATGAATTTTATTTAATGAAACGCAAATTTAGGAAATCGAAACTGAAATCATTTAGAAATGAAAGAACCATTTTTTTTGAATTTTCTAAAGGATTTTTTTAAATTTTTATTTTTGTGATTCATCTGGCGATCGATTTACATCCAGATTCAAATCGAGCCATTTGTTAAGCTTCAAAATTACATTTTTATAATCTTCATTTGGAAGATCTTTCAGTTTCAACGTATGATTCGCATTATGCACCATGACTTGTAGATTGTCTAAGTTCTTTGCAGGCTTAATTTTATACACAGCCCATGGGTCATTATCTCCATTGATGAAAATTACCTTGTCCATTTTTGTTTCGCTCCATTTCTTTTCATCTTTACGAAATTTTCCATTGAATATGGTCGGGTCCATTGCAAATATACTGAGTGGATAATCTTTAAGTTTTAGATATTTCAAAAAAGGAGTTTCTTCATAACCGTAATAGCCACCCTCTGAAAAAGCTTGGTAATAATGGCTGGTCATTTTTTTATCAATAAGACCTATAGATGAATAGGCGACAAATAAAACGAGACGATCTTCAAAAGTATCCAATTTCAGAGTAAGTGGAAATCCCTCTCTTTTGGATTCCTCCCCAAATATTGTATTGACCTCTAATTTAAAATCATCAAATGATTTATAATATTGCCAGAACGAAACTTCCAGATCGAGTACGCCATAATCGTAAAGTGTTTCTAAATCCCAATTTGCAAAATCCTGGTTTTCGAACTCAAATGCTCTGCGGAATAGGGGCAGTAATTTCTTTCTGTTTTTTAATAAATAAAATTGCGCCTTATTGATCTTTTTGCCATCTTCAGTTTTGCGCCGCTCTTTGATATAGGTTTCAAATCGTGGATCTTCAACTTCGGTCGTAATGCTAATGCCGAATGCGACTGTAGCGTCAACATCATTTGGATAATAGAATCGGTAGGCGAGGGCAGCATCTCCGCTTTTACTTAATCCTGTACTAGCCCATTTACCAGTTAATAAACGGGCAAGCTTTTCTTTAATGAAATGATCGTCATTACTTGCCTGTTCATAAGTCAGAAATTCTTTCGTCAACGAATCAGGGATCGAGGAACCGAAATACCGATGCTCTATTAAGACTTGGTTTCCATTAACTATTGTGGTTAATTCAGTTTTATAATTTGGATTGTTAAAATGCTTAGGAATTGCGTAACCTGCGGTTTGTAAAATGGTAATTGATTTTGGATCCTGAATTCCGAGAAGTACCTGTTGATCAAAGAAACCTCCCTGAGTATTAGTATGGTTGATGGGTTGGCGAACATTGATCCGGTAATATTCCTTAAATGCACTGCTGTCAATATAGGTCACGTTTTCTTTACCAAATAATTGCTGTAATTCTATTCGATGTTTTTGTCCATAAAAATTTTGTAATGAAAATAACATCAGAAATAAAGTCATCCGAAGAAATAGGAGTGTTTTCATTTTTAAAGTTTTTAGTTTTCTTTAATACTAAATAGTTTTCACTTTCATCGAGAATTTTAAGAGATTGATTGTGGAATGTTCTCTCTATTTAGAAGGAAATCAGTTTGTTGTGAAAATTTTCAAATAATTATTAAAGTTAAAATTTAATTTTTATTTAAAATATATTTGAATAGGAAATTTGTAAACTGTTTTGGAGGAATTTATATTTTGACTGGTACGAAAAATAAATTTCAAAATGAAATTAGTTAGAAAGTGGAAGAAGTCTGCGGTGTAGTACAAGCTATCGAATTTTAGTATCGAATATTAATTAAAAGAATTAGAGAGTTCTCAATCTTTTTCAGAGAGCGTGACAGAATTTGAACCTGTAATTGTTCCGAATTATATAGGAATGCTCTATCCAGCAGAGCTACTCATCCGATTTTTGGGATTTTTAAACTTGTCGTTGGGAAATGAGTTTAAAAAAAAGAAAACTCCCGAAAGAGTTTTCTATAAAGTCGGGGCGGCAGGATTCGAACCTGCGACCTCCTGGTCCCAAACCAGGCGCGATGACCGGACTACGCTACGCCCCGAGTACTTTTTTAACTAAACCTGCAGAGAATAAAATTTGAAATTTTACCAAAGATTCCGAAATAGATCAAAAACTCTTTTCTACAATTAAACAAAAAAAAGACTGAGAAAATTCTCGGTCTTTTTCAGTGAGCGCGACAGGATTCGAACCTGTGAGCGTCTGCTTAGAAGGCAGATGCTCTATCCAGCTGAG
>NZ_JBGZYM010000060.1:0-5025 GCF_041824135.1 Kaistella sp.
AGAAAACTTCAAGATATTTTTGAATTCATTGAACAACTACAATTTGATAAACTTAATTTGGAAGAATATGAAACCAATTTGAATTATTTAAGGGAAGAAGTTGATAAAATAGCAACCTAAAAATATATACATTTCAAAAAGCCAGCCAGCAGGTAACAAGGGTTTTGCAAGAGAGCGGGTTAAGTGCTTCGTATGAAACTTTTTGCTAAATTTGTAGTTCGGTTCTTCGATTGAGCGTTTGTGCATAAAATCCGCTCCCTCGCAAAGCCCCGACCCGTTGGCGGTAATTTTACCAAACAGAATGTTGAACATAAAAAAGTATAATCCGATGAAGCTATAAGTAACTGTCCAAAATAAACAACGTAAAACTTTTTCATTGCTTTCAAAAAGTAGTGAAAATTTCTATTATCAACATTTAAAAATTAGAAAAATGACACAGTTACAAATGATTGACAAAACAAAATATATAGCTCAACAAGACGAAAATGTTTCCGCCGTTTTTATGTATGGTTCATTTACCAAAAACGAAGGAGACAAATATTCTGACATCGAATTTTACATCTTCTTGAAAAATAAAGAAAATTTCTCGACAGAAAAATGGGTAAATCAAATTCATCCTTTGGCTTTATATTTTACAAACGAATATGGAAGTGAAGTTGCTATTTTCGAGAATATGGTCAGAGGAGAATTCCATTTTTTAAAAACGGAGGAAATTGAAATTATCAAATCTTGGGACGGAATTGTTGAATTTAGCGATTTTGACCAAATGAACCTAACCGACAAAGATGGACTTTTAAGGAAAACGCTTAATCAAATCAAAACGAAATCGCCTGAAAGAATAACAAATGAAAATATTTTGTGGTTAAGCCAATCATTACTGAATGTTGTACTGACAACAAGCAACTTGATTAAACGAGAAGAATTTGCTCACGCTCATCACAGTTTATCAAATGTGCAGAAATACTTGCTTTGGCTTATAAGAGCAAGAACAAGCAAAACGCAACATTGGGAAAGTCCGACTAAAAGTCTCGAAAAGGACATTGACACGATTTGGTATTCAGCGTATAAAAAAGTAACATCAGATTTAAATCCCAAAAACATCATTTTGGCTTTTGAGAACTCATTAAATTTATCGGAAAAACTATTTGATGAACTAAATATTGAACCCAAACTGAAAGAAATCCTACACAAAATAAGATAAAAAAACTACCGCCAACATCGGTTTTGCAAAAGAGCGGGTTAAGTGGTTAATTCAAGGTTTGTGCATTTAATCCGCAAAACCATTTTTTATTTGCTTTTAAAATGTAAATTAGCAAATAGAAAAAATGGTTTTGCTTAAGTTAGTTCAAAATTGAAAGTTTAGTCTTTCTAATCCGCTCCTTCGCAAAGCCGTCAAACGTTATCGGCAATACGAAATAAAGTAGTTCAGAAAAAATATTATATTTGCAACATAAATAAAAAGTAAGCAGAAAATGTAAAAATTAATTTCTTAGACAATCTAACAATCAGCTCAAAAAATTGGGCTCCCACTTTTGTTAAACTCAAAAAGAAATTAATTATGCTTACGATTCAAAATTTATCCTATTCACATCCCAATAAAAATACGCTGTTTACTAATTTAAGTATGACAGTAAACCATTCCGATAAAATTGCATTAATTGGCAATAATGGTGTTGGAAAATCTACTTTACTCAAACTTATAGCCAAGGAATTAGAACCTGATGACGGACAAATTTCCTCCGAAACCAAACCCTATTATATTCCTCAAATTTTCGGTCAGTTTAATGATTTGACAATTGCCCAAGCCTTACAAGTTGAAACCAAACTCAATGCTTTACACGAAATTTTAAACGGAAGTGTAGATGAAAAGAATTATAGCCTTTTAAATGACGATTGGACGATAGAAGAAAAATGTCAAGAAGCCCTAAGCTATTGGGATATTTCTGATTTATCACTATCTCAAAAATTAAGCGAATTAAGTGGAGGACAAAAAACAAAAGTCTTTCTCGCAGGTATATTTATTCATCAACCATCATTTGTTTTATTAGATGAACCCAGTAATCATCTTGACAAATCCAGTAGAGACTTACTATACGATTTTATTCAAACCTCAAGAGCAACTTTTATAATCGTTAGCCACGACCGAGAGTTACTTCAGTTATTAAATCCTATTTGTGAGCTCAACAGAAATGAAATTAAAGTTTATGGCGGAAACTATGAATTTTATAAAGAGCAAAAAGAAATTGAACAAAACGCCTTAAGTCAAGATATTCAGAGCAAAGAAAAAGCACTTAGAAAGGCGAAAGAAAAGGAGCGAAAAACAATTGAACGACAACAAAAATTAGATGTTCGAGCAAAAAAGAATTTAGGAAAAGCTGGACTTCCCAAGATAGTATCAGATGCTTGGAAGAATAATGCTGAAAGAAGCTCAGCAAAAATTGCCGGAGTTCATTCAGATAAAATTAATGGTATAAAAGAAGAACTTCAAGATTTGAGGCTTTCCGTTTCTGATATAGAACAAATGAAATTTGAATTTGATTCTTCCAATCTTCATAAAGGTAAAAATCTGTTTATAGCAGAAAATATCAATTTCGCATATAGAACAGGAGGTTTATTATGGGAGAAACCTCTAAACATTCAAATTGTCAGCGGTGAACGAATTGCTATCAACGGAAAAAATGGAACAGGAAAAACCACACTTATCCAAATAATACTCGGAAAACTTAAACCAACGGAAGGAAAAATATTTATTGCTGAAAGTCATTCTGTTTATATTGACCAAGATTATTCTTTAATCAATAATCATTTACAGATTTATGAACAAGCTCAAGAATTTAATCAAACCGGCCTTCAGGAACACGAAGTAAAAATCAGATTAGACCGTTTTTTATTTTCAAAAGATGATTGGGATAAGCCTTGTCATACATTGAGTGGCGGAGAAAGAATGCGGTTAATGTTGTGTTGTTTAAACATTGCTAATCAATCTCCCGACATTATTATCTTAGATGAACCTACCAATAATTTAGACCTTCAAAACATCGAAATTTTAACCAATGCAATCAATGAATATGAAGGAACTTTAATTGTAATTTCCCACGATAAAACGTTCTTACAAGAAATAAATATTGAACGAACTATTGAATTAATGAAGTAAAGCCGATAACATCGGTTTTGCAAGAGAGCGGGTTATTGTTTCCGTTCAAAGATTTTCGTTATATTTAAAGTTCCGTCTTCGCTTGGAAGTCTTATGCTAAAATCCGCTCCCTCGCAAAGCCGCGGTTATGTGAAAGAATAAAACGGCACCTCCAAAAAGAAAGTGCCGTTTCGAAATTAAATTTATAAATTCTCAATCCACTACTTCTGAAACAGTTGATTTTTCTATTAGAAAAATTCCGTCAAAAGCTTCTTCTATTTCAGTTTTTAGGCACATCGAATCAAATCGAATCTTATTACAATTTTTTAATTCCGTACTTCTGTTCATTAGTAAACAGCATTCTTTTCCTCCAAATTCTTGCATAATAAATTCAACAGAATCCGACTCTGGAAAATCAAGTGGAAATTTATCAACCCTAAAGCCAAATTGATAATCATTATCAGGATACAATGCCGCAGTTTCTCCACGTAGATTAGTTATTGCAAATGCTTTATATTTTTCTCCAAAAGTCATCGAAAGTCTTTGCCCCATTGGATAACAACTAATAAATCCATCAAAATCTACCGGAGTTTTTTGAATGTGAGCATTGTGGGCAACCAAAATAATCTTTTTACCAAGTGAATTTTTCAAAAACCAATCAATGCTTTCTGCCATATACTGGTCTTTTGCTCCCATATCTCCTTCAATTCCCCTTTCAGTAATGAAACTTTCCATAGCATCAGCATTATAATTCATATAAATCAAGCCTTTAACTTGATGAACTATCGATTGAAATTCTAAACTTTCTAATTTTGGTTGAAGAGTAATCAAACGAATGTAAACTTTTAATAGCAATGCTTTTAATTCATTATGTTCAGCTTCATCAAAAAGCGATAAATTTAACGCAAGCTGAGAAGTCGAATAGAAATCAAATTTCTCAGCAAGATTTAAAATCTTCTGTAAGACATCAGAAGAAACGATTGAAAGTCTTTGCAAATAATCAGATACAATACGAAAGTTTGGAAAATAAGAACCTCCATTTTTAGGAATATCCACACCTAAAAAGGTAATTTGATTATTATTGTCTTGATTATACCGACGAAGCCATAGCAAAGTATCTTTAAACTCATTTGGATAATAAAAGTGTGACAGTAACTTATCCAAATCGTCGAATGGAATTTGTGATTTTATCCACTTATCAACTTCTAATCCTTCAGAAAAACCAAACTCAAATGCCAAGGTGTCAAAATCACATTCAGTTACTAAAAACTCAATAACTTGATGCCTGAATGTAAAAAACTCTTTTATGAAATGTGAGTTTTCGCCTAAACCAACAATTGTAGAAGAATCAAAATATTCTCGAAATCGAAAAAGACTTTGTTTTATGGATGTATTATTTTCCGAATTAAACGGAAAAGTTAAGGGTTTTATATTTTTCATTATTACCTTATTTTAAATTAAAAATTAACGTACCAAATAGCAACCGTCTCAAAAAGACGATTTAATAATTTACTTTAATTTTTAATTACCAAGGCTTGCTGAAATACATAAAATGTGAATTATTTGAATACAAAGATACTAAAAATTCCTTCACATAACATCGCATTGGCAAAATGGCAGGTTAAGTGCTAAATTGAAAGTTTCTGCATTTTATTCCGCCGAATGTGTTCCACATTCGCTTTTTATTTGTAAGTTAGCTCTGTGGAAACACATCGGCTACGTTCTCGCTAAATTGAACTTTTTGTCCAATTTATCCGCCACTTCGCCAATGCGTTTCCCGTTGTGCGTCATAGAAAAACTCACTCAAAATTAGAAAAATATAAAAATGACAAATGAAATAATAACTCACGAGAACAAAGAATTTAAAAATGTTGATTATTCTGGAAAAACAT
>NZ_JBGZYM010000061.1:0-21415 GCF_041824135.1 Kaistella sp.
GAAATATAAATTTCTTCAAAATACTATGCATGCATAGTAAATAATTTTTTATCTTAGCAAACAGTAAAACAATAAATATTAGCACATGAAAATATTAGTTTGTATCAGTAGTGTCCCAGATACTACGTCCAAAATTAATTTTACAGCAGACAAATCTGCTTTCGACAAAAACGGAATTCAGTGGGTGATCAATCCTTTAGATGAATTCGGCTTAACTAAAGCGATCAAATTGCAGGAATCAGCAGGAGCAACCGTTACGGTACTTAATGTTGGTGATGTAACCACCGAACCAGTGATCAGAAAATCATTAGCGATTGGTGCAAATGATGCGATCAGAATTAATATTGAACCAAAAGACAGTTTTTCTGTCGCCAAAGAAATCGCGAATGTCGCCCAAGCTGGTGGCTACGATCTGATCCTTTGTGGTAAAGAATCAATCGATTATAATGGTGGCTCTGTTCCAGGAATGGTTGCGCAATTATTAAATCAACCTTTTGTAAATGCTTGTGTAGGTTTAGAAGTAAATGGAGCTGAAGCTACTGCCGTTAGAGAAATCGAAGGTGGTAAAGAAACTATCTCAGTCAAACTTCCAGCGGTAATCGCAGGTCAAAAAGGAATGGTCGACGAGAAAGATTTAATTATCCCGAACATGCGTGGAATTATGTCTGCCAGATCAAAACCATTAACGGTGACTGAACCAATCAATAGCGAAGTAAAAGTAGATGCAGTTTCTTTTGATTCTGTTCCTGCCAGAGCTGCTGTGAAAATGATAACTCCAGACAACCTTGATGAATTGGTAAGATTACTTCACGAAGAAGCCAAAGTAATTTAATTCTAACCTTAAACAAAATCAAAATGGCAATATTCGTATATGCAGAAAATATAAACGGAATCTATAAAAAAGCAGCATTTGAGGCGGTTTCTTACGCCAAAGCAATCGCTGACAAAAATGGAGATACCGTTACCGCAATTTCCGTAAACCCAACAGATTCTTCCGACTTATTATATAAATATGGTGCAAACCAGGTTCTTAATATTAAAGATGAAGGTTTGAAAAGTTTCAGTGCAAAAGCTTATGCGCAAGCAGTAAGTGAAGTAGCAGATGGAAATATCATCGTATTCCCTCATACCACAGATGCTTCTTCAATTGCACCTATGTTGGCGATTATGAAGAATTATTCTTTAATCACCAATGCAATTGAAACTCCAGAAAGCATTACTCCTTTCCAAGTGAAAAGAAGAGCTTTTTCTGGCAAAGGAATGATGCACGCGAAAGCAGAAGCAGCCGGAGTTATCGTAACTGTTTCTCAAAATGCTTACGGCGTTAAAGAAAATGCAGTTGCAGGATCTGAAGAAGTGAAAAATTTATCAGTAGCTAACGAAGATACCAAAGTTCTTTCGCACGAACAGAGCTCTGGGAAATTAGATTTGAAAGAAGCTGAAATCGTTGTGTCTGCAGGTCGTGGAATGAAAGGTCCTGAAAACTGGGGAATGGTTGAAGATTTAGCGAACCTTTTAGGTGCTGCTACAGCTTGTTCAAAACCAGTTTCTGATATTGGATGGAGACCTCACGCTGAACACGTTGGGCAAACTGGTAAAGCAATCTCACCAAACCTGTACATCGCGATTGGGATTTCAGGTGCGATTCAGCATTTGGCTGGAGTGAATTCTTCTAAGACGATTGTGGTAATCAACAATGATCCAGAAGCTCCTTTCTTTAAATCTGCCGATTATGGAGTAGTAGGCGATGCCTTCCAGATTATTCCGGAATTAACTCAGAAAATTAAAGCTTTGAAAGGATAAGAATATCTTTCAGAACATCATATTAAACGCCGAATCACTTCGGCGTTTTTCGTTTTACAGTAATTCCTTACGAAAAGAAATCTTCAAAATTAATTACGGTCGTAATAAAATGACTAATTTTACTTATAGACCATTTTTAATGTAATAATTTTTGTTAATGGAAATGTTTATTTGGAACATGGCGATTTCGTTCCAGCTACTTTTTATAATTATTAGTAGCGTCATTTTCATATATCTTCGGGAGAAAAGTTTTAAATATTATGCTCTCTATAATATTTTCTTGATCATGTATCTATTGAGTCGATATGATTCTGTTTACTACGGATTTGAAAATCTCCTTGCTGGATTTATCGGTACAACCAACTCTAAAGTTTTTACGGAAATCCTCAATTTTTTCATTCAAGTCATCTTTTATAATTTGTATTCGATGTTTGCGCTGTACTTTCTTGATCTGGATAAGCGGGTCAAAAAGTATTTTAATAAAGTAGTTTTAACATTGAGAATTTTGGGCGTATTATTTTTTCTTTTCGCAGTCCTGTCTTATGTTTTGAAAAATTCTGACTTGTATATTCTACTATATACCTTTATTTATTTACCGGTGATGCTCTCCTTATTTTTGATTTCGGTAGTACAATCTGTAAATCGATCGGGTAAACACAAAGATTTTTTCCTTTTTGGAGTTACTTCTTATATTTGTTGTGCGCTTATAGCATTTACAGGTACCTTCATTCCGTCGTTGAATATTAAAAATCCTATTTCCTTTTTCTATGTTGGCATCATTATAGAAACCATCTTTTTCAGTCTCGGTTTAGCCTATAAAATAAAGATCATCAATGATGAAAAAAACCGTGTGCGAAATTTGATCACCATTCATAAACATGAGCAAGAGATCAGTAAATTAGAAGGTTTAATGGAAGGCGAAGAAAATGAAAGAAAGAGAATTGCAGAAGAACTTCACGATGGTATTGCTGGCGATTTACTGGCGATTAAATTTAATCTTTCCAATATCAATGTTTCCACGGAATCTCCTGTGAATGTTGGCGTTCTGAAAGAAGTTTCCCAAATTATTGATAATTCGTGTGTCCAAATTAGAGAAATTTCCCACAATCTTTCGCCTAGTTCGATCACCAATTTTGGCTTGTTGCAAACAGTAGAGAACTTATGTAAAAAGATGGAATCGGTTTATAAGATTAAAGTGAATTTTAATTTTTCAGGCGATGAAATCAACATTAATAAAAATGTAGAAACCCATATTTACAGAATTATTCAGGAACTGGTTAACAACGTAGTAAAACATTCACAAGCGTCGATAGCTGATGTGAGCATTAATTACAAAAAACCTCAAATTACAATTTCGGTTCAAGATAACGGAAGAGGATTTTCGGAGGAACAAACCTCCAATGGAATTGGTCTTAGCAATATCGATTCTAGAATACGATTTTTAAATGCGAAAATTAAAAAAGACAGCCATAAACAAGGTACTTTATTTACCATTTCAATTAATTTAGATGATATTTACAAAACATAGATGATATTTGGCATTTTTACAAAATATCTCCCTTAAAACCTTCTAAAACAAATCGCTTCTCTAAAAAATAATTTATATTTGTCGTATGGATTATAAAAAATTAACCATTCGCGGAATTTCCTATAGCCAAACGCAATCTGGCGCGTATGCCTTGCTTTTGGAACATGAAGACACTAATATTAAATTGCCAGTTGTAATTGGTAATTTCGAAGCACAATCTATTTCATTAGGTTTAGAAAAAGATATTCATCCACCGCGACCTCTTACGCATGACTTGTTTTCAAAATTTGTTCTAGCAACTCATTTTGAGATTACCTCTGTTATTATTTATCAAATCATCGACGGCGTATTTTTCTCGAACATCAATTTTAAAAATAAAACGACGGAAGAAGAATTAATCCTGGATGCAAGAACTTCTGATGCGGTTGCGATGGCGGTCCGTTTTGATGCACCGATTTATACTACTCAGCAAGTTTTAAATGAAGCTGGGATTTTATTGGAACTCGATGTACCTTCCAAGGAAATTGACATTACTGATGATATTGAAGTAGAAGGAAATTTATCGAGTCTTAGTAATGAAGATTTAACAAAATTGCTCGAAGACGCCGTGAAAGATGAAGACTTCGATGTTGCTTTAGAAATTCAGGAAGAAATAAAACGTAGAAAAAAGAAAATCGATTAATAATTTAAGAATATTATGAATTTAAAATTAAAACTTACCGTTCTGTCTTTCCTGCAGTTTTTTGTTTGGGGAGCTTGGTTAATTACGATAGGAGTTTACTGGTTCGGAACAAAACAATGGGGAGGTCAGGAATTCGGAAAAGTTTTTGCGACTTTAGGAATTGCTTCTCTTATCATGCCAGCTCTTACAGGAATTATTGCCGACAGATGGATGAATGCAGAACGACTGTTTGGTATTTTACATATTCTTTACGGGATCACCATGTTATTTTTGCCTTCGATCACAACGCCAGAAAATTTCTTTTGGGTGATGCTTTTGGCGATGATGTTCTATATGCCCACGATTTCTCTTTCCAATTCCATTGCTTATTATATCCTTAAAAATAACAATTACGATGTGGTGAAAGTGTTTCCACCAATTAGAGTTTGGGGAACAGTAGGTTTCATTGTTGCAATGTGGATGACCAATCTTACAGGAAATAAGGATTCTGGCGTGCAGTTTTATATCGCTGCTGTCGTCGCTTTGGTTTTAGGAGTTTATGCTTTCTTTTTACCTAAATGTCCACCTCAGAATTTAATTCCGGCGAATGCCACTTTATCAGAGAAGTTAGGGCTTAATGCGTTTTCTTTATTTAAAGATTACAAGATGGCTTTGTTCTTTTTGTTCTCCATGTTTTTAGGTGCAGCTTTGCAATTAACCAATATGTACGGCGATACTTATCTGTCAGATTTTGGTAAAATTCCTGAATATGCGAATAGTTTCGTCGTAGAGCGTTCCACTTTAATAATGTCAATTTCTCAAATTTCAGAGACTTTATTTATTCTGGCAATCCCTTTCTTTTTAAAGAAATATGGAATTAAAAATGTGATGCTTTTATCCATGTTTGCCTGGGTTTTACGTTTTGGATTTTTCGCTTACGGCGAACCACAAGGATTCGGTTTAGGATTGATCATTCTTTCTTGTATCGTTTACGGAATGGCCTTCGATTTCTTTAATATATCGGGATCGCTATTTGTAGAAACTACAACTGATTATAAAATCCGTTCTTCTGCGCAAGGTTTATTCATGATGATGACCAATGGTTTTGGTGCCATCGGAGGAAGTTTATTGAGTGGTTGGTTGATTCAACAATACTTTACCTTAGAAAACGGTGATAAAATGTGGCATGAAATCTGGCTCGTTTTTGCAGGTTATGCGTTAGTAATTACCGTATTATTTGCGGTGATGTTTAAGCATAAGCACGATCCAGAAGTTGTAGCTGACTTATAAAATTCATTTTCAATATAACAAAACACACTTTTTTCAGAGTGTGTTTTTTTTTGTAATTTGGCGTACTTTAAAAAATATAAAATCTACATAATGAAAGAAGTATTTATCGTATCAGCAGTTAGAACGCCAATGGGAAGTTTTTTAGGAAGCTTGGCAACAGTTCCAGCTACAAAGTTAGGTTCCACTGCAATCAAAGGTGCGTTAGACAAAATAAATCTAGACCCGAAACATGTTCAGGAAGTTTACATGGGAAATGTATTGCAAGCAGGAGAAGGTCAGGCACCAGCGCGTCAGGCAGCAATGGGTGCAGGATTATCTGATCATACGCCAGCAACTACTATTAATAAAGTGTGTGCTTCTGGAATGAAAGCAGTGATGATGGCTGCACAATCCATTAAAGCAGGAGATCAGGATGTTATCGTAGCGGGTGGAATGGAAAATATGTCTTCCGTTCCTCACTATTATAATGCAAGAAATGCTACCAAATTAGGCGATGTTAAAATGCAGGACGGAATGGTTCTCGACGGTTTAACAGATGTTTACAATAAAGTTCACATGGGAGTTTGTGCCGAAAAATGTGCAGCCGAATATGGTTTAACCAGAGAAGATCAAGATAATTTTGCGATCGAATCGTACAAGCGTTCGGCAAAAGCCTGGAGCGAAGGTAAATTTAAAGATGAAGTTGTTTCTGTTGAAATTCCACAAAGAAAAGGAGATCCAGTTATTTTTTCCGAAGATGAAGAATATAAATCAGTGAACTTCGATAGAATCGGAACTTTGCCAACTGTCTTCCAAAGAGAAAATGGAACGGTAACTGCTGCAAATGCTTCTACTTTAAATGATGGAGCCTCTGCTTTAATTTTAATGTCGAAAGAAAAAATGGAAGAGTTAGGATTGAAACCTTTAGCGAAAATCGTAGGTTATGCTGATGCTTCTCATGAGCCGGAATGGTTTACAACTGCACCTTCAAAAGCACTTCCTATCGCTTTGAAAAAAGCCAACTTAGAGATTTCTGATATCGACTTTTTTGAGTTTAATGAAGCTTTCGCTGTAGTTGGTTTAGCGAATAACAAAATTTTAGGATTAGACAGTTCTAAAGTGAACGTGAACGGTGGAGCAGTTTCCTTAGGTCATCCACTTGGCAGTTCAGGTTCAAGAATCATTGTTTCATTAATAAATATTTTGAAACAAAACAACGGTAAGTACGGTGCAGCAGCGATTTGCAACGGTGGAGGTGGCGCTTCAGCAATCGTTATTGAGAATCTATAAAATATTTAAAGCCTTTTAAATCAATCCATTAGGAATAACTAGTGATTTTTTCAGTAGATTCTTAATGGATTTGTTATTTTTGTTCAATTAATTACTTCAAAATGTCGGAAAACTTATCTGCGCAACCTCAAAATATTAAAAATAATCCCAAAACGATGAAAGCCTGGGCTTTGTATGATTGGGCCAATTCTGTTTATTCTTTGGTTATTACGTCAACCATTTTTCCGATTTATTATACGAATCTAACGACTTCTCACACCGAAAGAGTCTTTATAGAAAGTTCGGGTTTGTGGCGAGATGTGCCGGTGCCTCACATGATCAATATATTTGGCACTGCTTATGAACCGGCTGCCATCTTTAGTTTTTCACTCACGATCTCCTTTTTAATTGTCGTCATCATCTCACCAATATTGTCTTCATTGGCAGATACGATCGGTAACAAAAAATCATTTTTACAATTCTTCTGCTATTTGGGAGCGACCTCTTGTATGGGATTAGCGATGTTTACAGGGATGCAGAATGTATTTCTGGGCTTGCTGTTCAGTATTACTGCAAGTGTTGGATTTTGGGGAAGTTTGGTATTTTATAATTCTTTTTTACCAGACATTGCGACGCCTGATAAGCATGATGCATTGTCCGCTAAAGGATATGTCTACGGCTACATTGGATCCGTTATATTATTAATTATTTGCTTGTTATTAATTAAGTTCATCGCCAATACTCCAGAAGAAACCAAGACCTACACCAGAATTACCTTTTTGATAACGGGAGCGTGGTGGTTCGGCTTTTCACAGTATTCATTTAAAAACCTTCCTCAGTTTGGTTTAATTAAAGATAAATTACCAAAAGATCTCGTGCTGTTGAATTATAAAAATATCTTTAAAATTCATGAAGAGCAAGGTGGTTTCTTTGTCGTTTTAAAAGATAATATTGCCTTTTACGTCGATGTGGCCAAAGAAAGTTTCCGGGAATTATTTAAAGTGGGTAGCGAATTATTTAAGAATAGAAATTTAAAGTTTTTTCTGTCCTCTTTTTTCTTTTATAGTATCGGAATGCAAACGATCTTTTTGATGGCAACTTTATTCGGAACCTCAGAAATTTTCACTAAAGAAGAAGACCAGTATAAATTGATCATCACCATTTTGGTAATCCAGATCGTGGCTATTTTTGGAGCGTTAGCATTTTCAAGGTTATCCAGGTCAATCGGCAATAAAAACGTGATCAGTATCGCGGTCTTTATTTGGATCATTTGTTGTCTGTCTGCTTTCTTTTTAAATAAAGAAAACCCCAATGTTGAAAAGCAGTTCTATGTTTTGGCAGCTTTTATAGGTTTGGTGATGGGTGGCTTACAGGCGATGTCAAGATCAACTTACTCAAAATTATTACCGGAAGATTCGATGGATAATACCACGTATTTTAGTTTTTATGACGTTCTCGAAAAATTGGCGATCATCTTTGGATCTTTAATCTTTGGTATTGTAATTCAGAAATTTCACAATATGCGTTTCGCTTTTGTTTTGATGTCTGTTTTCTTTGCGGTTGGATTGGTTTTAATCCGTTTTTTAAAAGCCAAGAATATCGATGCTAAGTAAAATGCTAATTCGGAAGATTGGTATAAATTGATGATTAATAACTGGTTTATCATTAAAAATGATTAAATTTGCAGTTAATAATCCCTGGATTATCTAAAATTATGACCAACCCTTTATTTTACGCAAAGATCCTCTTGTTCGGCGAATACGGTATTATCGAAGATTCGCAGGGACTAACTTTGCCTTATAGTTTTTATAAAGGAACCTTAAAATTTTCAGGTTTAGAAAGTGATTTTGAAAAAAAATCAAATGATTCGCTTTTAAAATATTCTGAATATTTAAAAGATTTACAACTTCCCGAAACTTTTCAACTCAATATTTCTAAGTTCAAAAAAGACATCAAAAAAGGACTATTCTTTGACTCGAATATTCCGCAAGGATATGGAGTAGGTAGCTCTGGTGCTTTGGTTGCGGCTATTTTTGAAAAATATTCATTAAAAAGTTACGAACCAGAACAGGTTTCTAAAGATGAATTAAAAAATCTTCGTACAATTTTCGGTCAAATGGAAAGTTATTTCCACGGAAAGAGTTCAGGAATCGATCCTCTTATTTGCTATATGAATCTTCCGATTCTTATTGAAAGCAGAGACAGTGTGGATAAAGTTTCTGTGCCGGCAAGTCATGAGGGAAAAGGAGCGATTTTCTTAATCGATTCTGGGATGACGGGTGAAACTGGACCGATGGTTCAGATCTTCTTTGAAAAAATGAAAACCGAAGGTTTCCGTAAAACCATGAAAGAGGAGTTTATTCGTTACAACAACGCTTGCATCGATGCTTTCCTGAAAAAAGAAATGACACCGCTTTTTAGAAATTTAAAAAGTCTTTCTGTTTGGGCTTACGAACATTTCAAACCAATGATTCCTGAAAGTATTTACAAGGCCTGGAAAAAAGGTTTAGATACCAATGCTTATTACCTAAAACTCTGCGGAAGTGGAGGTGGCGGCTACATTCTAGGTTTCACCAAAGACTATTCTAAAGCTGAAAAAATGCTCGAAGGTTTCCACAAAGAAGTAATTTATAGGTTTTAGATCATCTGTTGAAGTAAAAAGCCACCAATCAAATTTATTTTAATTAAGCAGTTTGTGACTTTACGCTCCATGAAAAATCCCTTGTTTTACCGTTTTTCACAGTTCATCGCTTTTATCATGGGCGCGCGGGTTTTCGTGACTTTACTCCTCACTTTTGCTTTATACGTTTCTACTTTTTTTCTATTTAATCAAGAAGAAAGCCTCAGAAATTTTGTCTTCGATTTCAGAGTTCACGGGATTATATTTTGTACGATCCTTAGTATTTTGGCAGGTGGAATTATCAATCAGTTTTACGATCGTGAAAAAGATCAAATCACAAAGCCTTTTCGAACCAGAGTTCAAAATTTCTTGAAACAGAAGTATTTCCTCTACGCTTATATCGCCTTAAATATTTTTTCTCTCGGAATCGCTGGAATGATTTCAATAAGAGTGTTTTTCTTCTTTCTGATTTACCAATTTTTAATGTGGTTTTACAGTCATAAATTAAGTAAGTTGTTAATCATTAATAATTTAACTTTTGTAAGTCTATCATTGTATCCGTTTTTTGGGATGCTTTTTTACTATAAAACTTTCTCAGTACTCATTTTTTTAATGTCCATTTTTATTTATTTAATGCTTCTAATTATTGATGTTTTAAAAGATACTTTAACTAAAAATGCTGACAAAGTTTTTGGATATTTTACGATTCCCAATTATTTTAGTTCTACAATGTCACGTACTATTATTGTGATTCTTTTAATTCTAGCGCAGATTTGTTCGGGCTTAATTATTTGGAAAATGGGCTTAAACAGCATCATGAGTTATTATTTTGCTGCCAGTATTTTTGTCCAGATTATATCGGTATTCTTAGTTTTAAATAAAGCTCGATATTCAAAATTCGCAAATTTGAATATGCTTAGAAGCTGGATTTTCATTGGGATTATCTCAATGTTAGCCAACGGAATTCATCAACATTATTTCTTCTAAACGTTGTATTCTTTGGCTATCATTTCTTAACCATACCGCTTTTAACAATATTAAATTTTATTAAGATTTAACTTTTTAGAGCCTATCTTATTGTTTAGTCGCATTTAAACAAGCAAAAAATACCTTATCTTTGCAGATAAATTTTTCAGAACATGAGCAGAGACAGTAATGGTAATAAGAAGCCTCGCATCAGCAAAATTTCTAATTCAGGAAGTTCCCCAAAACCACGTGGAACAAAATCTGCTCGTCCGCGAACTGAAAAACCAGAAGAAAGAAAAGAGCCGAAAGAACCTAAAGCACCAAGAGAACCGAGATTAATGTCTCAGGCAGAAGCGAAATCTTACGAGAAAACTTTTGACAAGCCAGCTTCCCGAAAAATGGGAAAAAGAATCGGAAAGTCTTTTGATAACAGCAGCAAGTTTGTTAAAGGTCCAGCAAAATCCGGTGCCCCAAAACCATACAAAAAACCTTTTGTTCCAGTTGATGAAGCTGAAAAAACACGTTCTTTTGTTCAAAAAAGAAGGTTTGATAAATTAGCCAAAGAAACTCCAAAAGATTCAATACGTTTAAATAAATACATCGCCAATTCAGGAATTTGCTCTCGTAGAGAAGCAGATGATTTGATCACGCAAGGTTTGGTAGAAGTGAACGGAAAACCAGTGACAGAAATGGGTTACCAGGTTCAGAAAACCGACAGAGTGGTTTTCGACGGACAGGGAATTACGCCAGAAAAACCGGTTTATGTTTTATTGAATAAGCCAAAAGGATATATTTCTACAACCAAAGACGACAAGGCCAGAAAAACAGTTTTGGATCTGGTAGCGAATGCCTCACCTTACCGATTATTTCCAGTAGGAAGATTAGACCGCTCTACAACTGGAGTGATCTTGTTGACCAATGATGGTCACATGACGAAGAAATTAACGCATCCATCTTTTGCGATGAAGAAAATTTATCATGTTACTTTGGATCGTAAATTAGACAGAGCAGATCTAAACATGATTCAGGAAGGAATTCGTTTGGAAGAAGGTATTGCTGAAGTTGACAGTATTTCTTACATCGAAGGAAAACCAAAAAATGAAATCGGAATCGAATTGAGTATCGGTTGGAATAGAGTAGTGCGTCGTATCTTCACAAAATTAGGATATGAAGTTGAATTGCTTGACCGCGTATTGTTTGCCGGATTAACCAAGAAAAATATCAAACGTGGACACTGGAGGATTTTATCTGAATTAGAAGTGAACACTTTGAAAATGATCTAAATTTCTTTGATTCGAATTAAAGAATTTTAAAAATAGAAAACCCTTTTTGCTTTATGGCAGAAAGGGTTTTTACTTTATTGGAGCTAAGTTAAAAATTATATTTCACATTAAAACCAGTGAAGAAATAAGCTTTATTGGGTCCCGGATTTACGTCCGTAAAGACTGAAGGATCAAGATATTGATTGTCTTTGTCACTGTCGTTGATGCTGTTACCATAAAATAAGAAAGTGTAGTTAATTTGATTGGTCAAGTTATTTCCCGCCAAGAAAACATCAACATCAACTTTATTAAAACGGTGTTTATAGCCCAATTTAGAATTCAATAAACCAAAACTTCTGACCTCATTTTTATTCGCGAAATCAGTGTAAACACTTCCCAGATAATTATAAGTATTCTGCCAGTAGATTCCTATTTTAGTTTCAAAATCAATTCCCGCTGAAAGTTTATTTTTCGGAACGCCCACTACATTTTTACCATCATAATTCATGACTGCTGCCGGTTGACCCGCTTCTTGCAAATAGGTGCTGAATTGAGAATATTTAAAATCATTATACGTATAACTTACAAAAGGCTGAATTTTGGACAGGAAAGAATTTTTAAGTCTGTAAACATAACCAACGCTCATTTCTAAACCTTTATTTTCTTGGTTTCCGGTGTTTGCCCAATAGGAATATGGCGTGTTTTCAGCATTGTTAATGGTTCCTCGCAATTGGCTCAACTTGTCTTTGATCCCAATGCTGAAGACCGAAAACTGGTAATCGATGGAAGTGTCCGCCAGCAATCCTTGAATGCTGAAATCCCACATTTTCGCTTTCTCTGCGATCAAATTGTCGCTGGTTTGATTAAGTCCAGAAATAAATGAAGTTGCCGAAGTTGGTGCATTGTATCCCTCACTATAACTTAAATTCAAAATTTGATTGTTCCAGGTTTTTTGAACTGCGAAATGCGGAGTTGCTACCAAATCGAATTTCTTTGCGAACGACAGATTTTTGTTATAAAGATCTTTACCATTAACGACAAATAGTCCTGGAAGCGCAAATAGATCATCTCTCGTGTAACTGATCTGATTTAAACTAAGTCCTGCCAAAAACATCAAATCCCATGGTTTATATGTAAGCTTTTCAACAACAAAATAATTGGATTGGTTATTTAAATATTTGAAATAAGAACCTTCATATATCGGTCGTAGAATCGGTGCTTCGGTAATTTTTACACTTTTGAAACGGTAGTTAGAAATCAACGATCGCGATTGCTGAATCTCTAAACCAAATTCTGTTTGACTTTTGAAATCATTAAATTCTGTAGTGAAATTAAAAACTGATCGGAAACCGTAGTTCGGAGCAGAATAAGTTTCAGAAGCTCCTGCCGCAACTCTGTCGCTCGTTGTTCCGCTGTAAAATACCGTTGTACTGTTTTTAAAGTTTTTGCTAATATCCCAAATATGTCCGACACCAACTCTGGAAGTTACAAATTTTGTTTTTGCTCCTCGTCTGATGTAGGAAAAGTTTCCGTTATCAATCCCGTTGTAATAATCATCATATGAAATCTGTCCCGAAACCTGTTCCAATGAATTCCCGTGGGAAGCGAGTAAAGTTATTTTCTGTTTCGTATTCAGTTTAAACTCTCCATTGATCGTATAAAAATTCTTGATGCTTTTTCCATGCGGTCGGTATCCATCGCTACCGATGTGGCTATAATTGGCGGTAATAGAGTGGTTGTCACCAGTATTGGTTACAGAGGTAGAAGATTGAAATAAGCCGAATGATCCAGTATTAAACTGTTCTGAAACAGAAGTTCCTTTTTTGTTTTCCGGTCTGATATACAGCCGAACTGCACCGCCAGAACCGCCACCATATAAAGTCGCAGCTGGACCTTTTATCACCTCAATATGATTGATAAGACCAAAATTGATATCATCCAAAATCGTGACGCCATCTGCACCTGTCAGTGGAATATTGTTCAGATAAATTTTAATTCCCCAGTTGTTGAATTTCTGGTCATTCCCGTAACCGCGTAAGATAATCCTTTGGCCACCAAGCTGCGTCCTTTTTTCGACCTGAACTCCAGCCATGGTATTGAGACTTTGTTCCAGGAAAGCAGGATTGTTTCTATTGATTTCGTACTCAGAAATGATCTCCGTAGACTGGGCATGTCTTTTAAATTCTTCCCGTTCTTTTGAAACTTTTACCCGGGCATGAATTTCTACTTCTTCGATATTTTTTATATTCTCTTGCGCATTAGCCATACCAGTTGAAAACAGAAGAATTAAAAGTGTACGGTTTCTTTTCATAAAAAATTTAGTGTTGCATAAAATAGAAAAAGGTAAGGATATTCCTTACCTTTTATTTTAGTTAAAATTGAATTACTTTCTAATGATTACTGACGAATAGATCATGGTTCCACTTTGGGAAGCTTTTAAAACATAAGTTCCTTTTGGTAAACTTTCGATACTGAATTCTTCATCTGATTTAACATTCTTTTTAGTAAGTACTAATTTCCCACTCGTATCAAATAGTTCTACATCTGCTGCTTTACCATTTTTTCCCTCAAACTTAATATGAATCGGACCTCTTGTAGGATTTGGATATACCTGCGTACTAAGAAGGTTATGTTGAGCGTTTCCTGTTGCTAAACCATCGTCATCTATTTTAGTGGTAAACGCTCCTCGTCCATAAGTCACGGCTAAAATCGTTTTGTCAGATGGTCTGTAATCGAAATGATTTACTTTAAATTTTCCTAAACCGTTAGAATACAAAGCCCACGTCGGCGTTGCAGACTGGAAGTTTGCCGTTCCCCAAACTCCGAAATAAGTTCCAAGAATTACTTCGTTATTATCTTCCGGATTCATGAATATCGCTTTAACCGGAATGTCGGGAAGATTTCCTTCTTTTGAAATCCACGTAGATCCAGCATCAGTACTGTAAAACACACTCGTTTTATTAAAATTGGATACCGTGACCATTATTTCACTTTCCGAAATTCCTAATTTAACATCAGAAATATAGCCTCCAAAATTAAAACTGTATAAAGAGACAGCTGGTGTTGTATCAGCATTCTTTACTTTGTATAATTTCCCTGAAGAAAGACCAATAAAAAGAGTAGAGCTTGTAGTATTATACGGTAACACTAAAATATCAGATATATTTTCACCGGCGGCAACTGAGGCAATGGAAAGCTGACTTCTTGTTGGCGCAAAAGGTAATGTTGATAAACCTGTAATTCTATTTAAAGTTACGGAAGTACTGTTAGCTGAAGCATTGGTGTAAGCAATATCCAGGTTTCTATCGACCGCCAACGGATTAATGAACTGTCCTGCATCTCTTTGTGCTTTGGTAGAAAGCAGGTAGTAACTTCCTTGTGCATTGAATATAATGTGGTAATTGTACACATACGAAGCAATCAAATACTTATCTTGATCATCAAATGCAGTATAAGCACCATCGCCGCCGTACACTTCAGAGTTAGCATAGAAATTATTAGCTAAAGCAACTCCTTCAAGCTGCTGTGTTCCGTTATCCTGGGCACCAAGAATCATCTGTTCATTCGAAAACGAAGCAGTTGGATTTAAGGTTCCGTGATAAAATTGCGTGATATTTAACTTTTTGTTTCGCACTCCAACAGCGCTGGTATTGGCCAGATTATTTTTGTTAGCGGTAAAAAAAATACCACCATCATTTCCCATGACAAATTGGTCAGGATTTTTAGGATTAAAAACAAGTGCGTGTTGATCTGCATGAACTAAAGAAATGCTGGTCGATCCCATCACATTATTATTAGACCATTTGGTATATTGAGTCCAGGTTGCGCCACCATCATTTGATTTGTAAGAATCGATTCCTCCTACATATACCTGTTCATCATTGGTTGGATCTGTTTCAAGAACCAAATCATAGAAAGCTTGTCCTCTGGTGAAATCATTATCAGGTTGTCCGGTGTCGATAGGATTTGGTAACGTAATACCTGAAGCTGCAACATTGGTTGAGATCCAAGTGGTGCCACCATCGATGGTCTTTGCCATTCTTATAGGCTCTGAGGTATTCGCTCCCTGCATCAATGCGTAAGCTTTTAAAGGATTTGTCGCAGAAACTTCAACCATTACTCTTGAACCCGGGTTGCCAACATCATACACATTTGTAAAAGAGACTCCGTTGTTGGTTGATTTAAAAATTTTGCCACCAGACGTTGTTCCACCATAAAGACTTCTTCTTCTTCTTGTTGCGACCCAAATTGCATTATCGGCGCCAACTTCAATATCCTGAATGTCATAACCCCGAGGGCCAGCTAACAAGCTATTTAATAAAGTAAAGTTAGTTCCATCTGTAGATTTATATAAACCAGATTGGTCTAAACCTGCAAAATTAGCTGCATCGGCAAAATAGGATCCTGCAACTCCAGCATAAACTTCAGAAACTCTGTTATTATTGACAACTTTTATAGATGGGACATTATAGTTTCCTCTTTTTACGCCGTTTCCAGCATATCCATTTTCAAAAGCAAATATCTGGTTCCAGGTACTTCCTCCATCGATGGTTTTCCAAATGCCTAAGCCGCTGAAGTCACTTGTTTCTACCTCGCCTGTACCGACATAAAAAATCTGAGAATTATTGTGATCAGAGGTTATGCATGAAACAGTTGTGTTGGACCAGAATGCATCGACTAAAGTCCACTCTGTGTTAGCATCCGTGATATCATTATTAAACCATAATCCACCAGAAACTCCTCCTGCCCAAACTTTTTTACCCGTAGTATCGTTCGGATCAAACATTATCGCTCTCACTCTTCCGGCTACGGAATAAGGACCTCTTTCAGCCCATTGCTTTGTAATGCCATCTTTATTGGCAGGCCCTTTAACACCGCTAAAGATTTTTAAATCCTTCTGTGGTAAAAATTTTCCTGCTTTTACATCTTGTTCCAGATTAACATAATTTTGATTGCTTACGGTTCCTGTTTCAGGATCCATGGTGGCAATATAATCATGCACGTAATATTCGTCGGGGGTTTTTGATGATTGGCTTTTGCATACTCAACACGCTTTTGATAGTTGCTGACAATTTCTTTGATATGCTTCAGATACGTCTTATTAACCTGCGTATCTGTAGTGGTGCTGCTTTCTTTTACCTGTGCGTTCAGATATACTGACGCGATCGTAAAAGTGACCCCGAAAATTAATTTTAGATTCATAATAATGTTATTTAGTTTTATAACAAATATAAATCTATATGCGCAATAAATTGATTAATTAATAAATAAAAATCATATTTATATACATATTGATACTAGTTAAGGAAATTTTGTATACTAATTATTCGGGAACATCATCTGTTGGTATCGATTCTTCGTTATTTAAATTGTAAGTGAAAGTAATTCTTTGGGCTATTTCTTTTTTCTTTTTTAAATCTTCTGAAATCAAGAAAACTTCTTTTAGATTGAAGTCATTTCTATTGTTAACATTCTCGCCACTTGAAGTGATCGTTGGTTGCTGTTCCGGGAAATAAATTCCATTTAATTGAATTGTTCTACCAACATTCTTTTTCATTAAAATTATTTTTACATTTCCTACTAATAAATATTTTACCTGAAGCTGAGGATTTTCTTTAATCACAAGCTCAAGTTTTTCAGCTCGGGCTCCTTTTACGCCGCCATAACTGGTGCTATGAGAAGCCTTGATTGATTGGAAGTTTTGAGCAGCAACGCAGCTGCTTAAAAAAAATGACATCAATAGGTAATTAAAGATTTTCATGTCGGTATTTTTTTAATTAATTAAGAAATATACAAAAAGCTTCCCGACTTTTCTATAATTATTTTTAGTGGTAAGATAGATATGATTAAAAAATGAAAGATTTATCGTGGTTATAAGTTCTTGATTTAATGATAATTAAAGTCAGTTTTTGCAATCCCTTTATTATTTTATAACATTTACGAATAGCGTTCCGGATTGACATTTATTAGTATTCTGTCGCTAACTGGATTGGAGGGTTAGCTGCTTTATATTTTGTAGGAAAAGGGTGGTTTAAAAAAAATTTCGGTAAATATATCAAACAGATCGAATCTCTGATTCATGATTTAAAGTAACAAAACGTCCCGCAAATTGCGGGACGTTTTGTTAAATATTGTGGTAAAGTTTATTTTAATGCAGAATTGTTAAGTGTACTTAAAGCACTTTTCAACTCTTCATAGGTAAATCCATCTGCTTTTAAAGTCACCAGATACCGATTTTTCAAAACAGTCTGAATTTCGGAATTAATGTCTTCTCCATTTTTATATTCAGAAACAATAGATTTTGCACCATTGATTTCGGTGCTTTTTTCAAAACCAAATTCAGTCGTTTTTTCCTTGTTTACATTCAATCCCATCATCATAATGGAAACCATAGCACTGCCGGTTTCTCCGGCGCCATCAACGATTTCTACTTTAACGCGTCTGTTTTCATCATCTGCATATTTTGCTTCCGCAGTCGATAAATTCATCATGGCATTGTCACCGACGGAAAGTTCTTTCCTTTTTAAACCCAAAAGGATTTCTGGTAGAACGGCCTTTAGTTCATCATTCGTAAGAGGTGGAACATTCTTTAAGTTTTCGATGTTCTTTGTAACATCCTGCATGGAACTGCCCATTTTACCGTAAGTTTTTGCGGTAGAAACAAGATCAGATAAACCGCCTGTTTTTTCTTCTTTTACTTTTTCTTCTTTGGAACACGTGACCAGCATTAGAGCTGCGGCTGCAATCATTAGTTTTTTCATGGTTTGAGTTTTTAGTTTAAACAAAATTAAGAAATTTAATTTAAGCGTAAAGACTTGGTTTTTAATACAAAAACACTCCCCAAAAATGGAGAGTGTTGTAACTTTATAGGAGCAAAAGTGAGTTTAATTCACTACTTAAATTCCATCAATAATTGTATTCAAAGTTGATGACGGTCTCATTGCCGCATCGGTCTTCTCAGAGTTTGGATAGTAATAACCTCCGATATCCTGAGGTTTTCCTTGTGCGCCAATTAACTCTTCATTGATTTTTGCCTCATTCGTTTCCATTGCTTTGGCAACGGGAGTAAATAAAGCCGCCATCTCAGTGTTCTTGGTTTGTGCTGCTAAAGCTTCTGCCCAATACATTGCCAAATAGTAATGCGATCCTCTGTTGTCAATTGAACCAATTTTTCTCGCTGGTGATTTGTCATTCGCTAAGAATTTTTCGTTTGCAACATCCAACGCATCTGATAAAATCTGTGCTTTTTCATTATTCTGAGTTTGAGCCAAATGTTCTAAACTTGCTTGCAACGCCATAAATTCTCCTAAAGAATCCCAACGTAAATATCCTTCTTGAATAAATTGTTCGATATGTTTCGGCGCAGAACCTCCAGCTCCAGTTTCGAATAAGCCACCACCGTTCATCAATGGAACGATAGAAAGCATTTTCGCCGATGTTCCTAATTCTAAAATAGGGAAGAGGTCAGTTAAATAATCTCTCAACACATTTCCAGAAACTGAAATAGTATCTAAACCTTTTCTGATTCTTTCTAAAGTGAAAGTCATCGCATCTTCAATATTCATGATGCGGATGTCAAGACCTGTGGTATCGTAATCTTTCAAATATTTCTCCACTTTCTTGATCATTTCCCGATCATGCGCTCTTTGGTCGTCTAACCAGAAAACAGCAGGAGTATCAGATAATCTCGCTCTGTTCACTGCCAGTTTTACCCAATCCTGAATCGGTGCATCTTTCGCCTGACACATTCTGAAAACATCTCCTGTTTGAACGGATTGTTCCATGTATACATTTCCATCCGCATCCGACACTTTTACCGTTCCGTCTGCCGTAAGCTGGAAAGTTTTATCGTGAGAACCGTATTCTTCAGCTTTCTGAGCCATCAATCCAACATTAGGAACAGAACCCATTGTTCTTGGATCAAGGGCGCCATTTTTCTTCATGTCGTCAATTGCCGCTTGGTAGAAACCTGCATAACATCTGTCTGGAATCATGGCAACAGTATCTTCTTCATTTCCTTCTGCATTCCACATTTTACCGCCGCCTCTAATTAAAGCAGCCATAGAAGCATCTACAATAATATCAGATGAAACATGGAAATTGGTAATTCCTTTATCCGAATTAACCATCGCGATCCTTGGTCCGTTTTCGATCGCTTTAGCAATATCCGCTTTAATTTCTGCTTCTTTTTCATTGCCAGAAATCTTTTCGAAAAGAGTCGCTAATCCGAAGTTCGGATTAATATCTAATTCTTTGAAAGTGTCTTTATATTTTGCGAAAACGTCTTTGAAATAAGTTTCTACAATGGCTCCAAAAATAATTGGATCAGAAACCTTCATCATCGTTGCTTTTAAGTGTCCAGAAAGAAGAACATTTGCTTCTTTTGCTTCTGCCATCGCATTAGCAACAAAATTCTTCAATGAAGAAAGATGCATCACAGAAGAGTCGATAATTTCTCCCGCTTTTAATGGTGAAAGTCCTTTCAGTTCTTTTATAGAATTATCATTTCCAAAGAATTCTATTTTATATTGAGCATCGTTTTCTAAAGTGATTGATTTTTCAGTACCGTAAAAATCTCCGTCGTTCATATTGGCTACAGTGGTTTTAGAATCTGCTGACCAATCGCCCATTCTGTGAGGATTTGTTTTTGCGTAATTCTTAACTGCTTTTGGTGCTCTACGGTCTGAGTTTCCTTCTCTAAGAACAGGATTTACAGCGCTGCCCAAAACTTTAGCATACGTATTTTTAATTTTTTCCTCTTCTGCATTTTTTGGCTCTGCCGGATAATTAGGTAAAGCGAAACCGTGCTTTTGCAATTCAGCAATAGCTTCATCTAATTGTGGAACGGAAGCTGAGATATTCGGAAGTTTGATAATATTTGCATCTGGAGTAGTTGCCAGTTGACCCAATTCGGCCAAGGCATCTTCTACTTTCTGATCGTCTTTCAGATATTCTGAGAAATTGGCTAAGATTCTTCCAGCAAGTGAAATGTCTTTTGGTACAATTTCGATGTCTGCACTTTTGGTAAACGCTTGTACAACAGGTAAAAAAGAATGAGTTGCCAGCATTGGCGCCTCGTCTGTCAGCGTATAGACGATTTTAGATTTTTCTGCCATTATATTTGATTTTTAATTTTAAAATTAATGAAGCACAAAAGTAGTGATTTTAAAAGAAATTTGGGACTGATAAACCTGATTTCTTGTCTCGCAAAAATGGTTAATCACGTTTTAAGATTGATATTCTTTTTATCTATCATGAGAATTTTTCTTTTACAATTTCATTTTTGCTGTAATGACGTAGTTTTGTTGCTTCAAATTAAAATATAAATTATGAATATCAAAAGAAGTATTTTCAGTATCTTATTATTAGTAGTGAGCTTTATGTTATCTGCTCAATATGTTGAGAAGTCAAGTTCACTCAATCAGGAAGGAGCTTTACGATTTGCTAAAGAAGCGAATGCCGAGGCTCAAAAATTAGACAAGAAAGTTTCAATAGCCGTTTTGAATAATTCTGGTGTTGTTTTGCTTTTATTAAAAGGTGATAATGTGGGACCTCACAATACAGAAGCGTCGCGCCGAAAAGCCTACACGTCATTTTCGACGAAGAATGCCTCATGGGATCTCATGAATAACGCTGCTAATAACAAAGATGCTCAAAACCTAAATACTTTACCAGAACTTTTATTGCTGGGTGGTGGAATGCCTATTTTTAAAGATGGCGACTTGGTTGGAAGTATTGGTATTTCAGGTGGTGGAAGCGGTGAAAATGATCACAATATTGCTAAGAAGACTGTTGAGAATTTAGGATTTAAAATTTCGAAATAAATTGATAAACAACAAATGAATCTAGACAGAAAGAAACATTGGGAAACCGTGTACGAAACTAAAAGCCCTGAACAAGTAAGTTGGACTCAAGAAATTCCAAAAACTTCTTTGGCTTTTATCAAGTCATTTGGATTAGCTAGATCTGCCAAGATTATTGACATCGGTGGTGGAGATAGCACGTTGGTTGATCATTTATTAAATGAAGGTTTTGAA
>NZ_JBGZYM010000062.1:0-15264 GCF_041824135.1 Kaistella sp.
CTTCTACTATTTTATCGATAAGTAGTTGCTTTTCTGTGATTTTGTTCATTAAAAATTTTGTATAATCTGCAAATTTATTGTTTTTTTATTTAAATAGTCTCAAATTTACCAAATCTAACTCTTAAAGTTTTCATAAATGATGCGCTTGTTTTACTTAAAAGAATGTTCTTCAACCCACGATGTAATTGAGAAATTTATATCGCAAGACATCTTAGAATTACAAGGCGTTTACACTTTTAATCAAACAAAAGGCAAAGGTCAGTATGGAAATTCCTGGGATTCTGGTCACAATTTAAGTCTCGCTTATTCTGTTGCAGTTCCCAATGAACTCGTTAAATTACCCAATCATTTGTTCAATTTTCATACCGCTGAACTCTTGGCTGATTTTCTTGCCATTCTGACAAATCAAACGCCTGAAATTAAGTGGCCAAATGATATCATTATCAATAATAAAAAAGTTTCTGGAATTTTGATTGAAAAGAAAGTGATTAAAGGAAGAACCTATTTCTTAATCGGAATTGGTCTCAACGTTCTAGAAGAAAACTTTAAAAACCTACCAAAAGCGGGTTCATTACTTACCCAAACCGGAATTAGATTCGATCTCGAAAATGTAACTCAGTCACTTCATGATTATTTCGTGGAGCATTTGTTGAAGCCAATTTCTGAAAGTTCGGTTTTAGGAAGACTTAATCAACGTTTATTCCGAAAGGATTTAATCTCGGTTTTTGAGATTGGTCAATTAAGACAAAATGGCATTATTAAAAATGTTGACGAAGACGGATATCTTTGGGTAGAGCTAGAAAATAATGGATTACAGAAATTCTTTCATAAAGAAATTACGCTCCTTTATTGATTTGCTCTTTTAAAGTAAAGGTACAAAGCGAGTGGACCAAAAATAAAGTTGGGCATCCACATCGCCACAAATGGCGTTAATGTTTTATTGGCAGACACCACTTTTAAAACCTCAAAAGAGAATACAAAAACAAAAGCCAACGCAATACCTATCGCGAGGTTCATTCCCAAGCCTCCGCGTTTTTTTTGAGAAGCAAGTGCTAACCCTAAAATTGTAAGTATGATGACGGAAAAAGGCATTGACGTTCTTTGATAAAGCTCGTTCAGATAGTTGTTTAAATTGGCGTTTCCTTTTTCCTTTTCTCGATCAATAAATTTTATAAGTTCTGGAGTGGTTTTATTTTGACCCAGCAATACATCGGGAAAAAGCTCTTCTGGTGGATGACCGAAATTCTTGTTCATAGAGCTTCCCTGCGCTAATTTTTCGGTATCGTTTTTTAAAAAGGTTTTTTCTAAATAATTGCTCATTACGAAATGCTTCTTGTCTTTTTCCCAGTAGAAATCGGCAACATTCAATTGGTATATCAATTTTCTGTCTTTATCGAATTTCTGATAGAAAAAGCCAGAACCGCGTTTTTCCTTCTTATTATAACTTTTAATAAAAATATATTCTGATTTAGAAAGTTGAGTTGCAACTTCTACATTTCCAGTGAATTCTTCGCGACTTTTTGCATTATAAGTATAAGGTTCTAACTCATTTTTTTTAATGTTTGCCAATGGTAAGACAAAGTGATTGATCAAAAGAGCGGCAACTGCAATGAGTCCAGACGTGATGAAATAAGGTCGTGCAAAGCGGTGAAAACTTGCACCAGAACTAATGATCGCCACAATTTCGGTATTGTTAGCGATTTTAGAAGTAAAGAAAATTACAGAAATAAAAACCAAAATTGACATGAAGGTGATGACCAAATTGACAATCCAATATGGATAAAAATCAATTAAAAATTCAGTTACCGTAAAACCATTTGACTCAATTCTGGGAGCTTTTGCCTGTACGTCGATGACCAAAACTATAATCGTCAATAACCCCAACATGAACCCAAAAGTTCCGAGGTATTTCTTGATAATATAAAGGTCAATTATTTTCATAACTTCTTTTGAAATTTTTAACGTCGTTGTTTTAAAACTGGCACGATGGAGTCTTTCCATTCATAAAAATCACCCGCAACAATGTGTTGTCTGGCTACCCGCACTAGATCTAAATAGAAAGCGAGGTTATGAACTGAGGCAATCTGTTTTGCCAAATATTCTTTCGCCACAAATAAATGTCGCACATACGCTTTCGAATATTCTGAATCTACATAACTCGTTCCGAATTCATCCAAAGGGGAGAAATCACTTTCCCACTTTTTGTTTTTCATATTCATAACGCCTTGCCAGGTAAATAACATCGCGTTTCGCGCGTTTCTGGTTGGCATTACGCAATCCATCATATCAATTCCTAATCCGATAGTTTCCAAAATATTCCAGGGAGTTCCGACGCCCATTAAATATCTTGGTTTTTCTATTGGCAAAATATCCGTCACGATATCGGTAATTCTATACATTTCTTCCTCTGGTTCCCCAACAGAAAGTCCACCAATTGCATTGCCTACTGCATTTTGTTCTGAGATAAATTCTGCCGATTTTATTCTTAAATCAGCATAGCAAGATCCTTGAACGATGGGGAAGAAGGCTTGTTTATGTCCATATAATTCCGGGTTTTCAGCATTCCATTTTATACATCTTTTTAACCAACGATGCGTAAGGTCCATCGATTTCTTTACTTGATTGTATTCTGCGGGATAAGCAACACACTCATCAAAAGCCATGAAGATATCTGCACCAATCTTTCTTTGGATGTCCATGGAAATTTCGGGAGAAATAAAATGAGTGCTTCCGTCGATATGAGATTTGAATTTTACTCCTTTTTCATTTAATTTTCTCGACTTTGACAAAGAGAAAACCTGGTAACCACCAGAATCAGTAAGAATCGGTAAATCCCAGTTCATGAATTTATGCAAACCGCCGGCTTGCTGCATGATATCCATTTTCGGACGAAGATTCAAATGATAGGTGTTTCCTAAAATAATCTGCGCTTTGATATCGTCTTTTAATTCTCTTTGGTGAACGGTTTTTACAGAGGCAACGGTTCCAACCGGCATAAAAATCGGTGTTTCAATCGTGCCGTGGTCTGTAGTAATAGTACCGGCTCTTGCTTTGCCAGTCGTGGTTTTGTTAATTTCAAAAAATGTGGACTTCATATTATCTTGCAAATGCAGGTACGTTTTTATTTTCTTTTAGTTTCTTTTCGATATAAATCTTTGCAGCCGGATCTTTATTAATAATAATCTCCTGTGCATCATTTAATATCTGTTCTATTTCGCCAGAGGCGGTGTAGTATTTGTAACTTTCAACAAAATCATTTCCATTGATTTTCTTTTGTCGAAGCGTGTATCGGGTTGCATTATCTAAATTAAGGCTTTGTTCAACTACCGTTAATTGTTCGTTCATCGCAAATTCTGCCAGCACTTCTGACATCGTTTCTTTCGGAACAAGATTTTTAGGTTTGTTAATGAGTTCTGTACAAGCCATCATTAAAAATGAAAAAAGAACAAACGCTATTTTTCTCATAATTTACCGATAATCGATTTCCATTTTAAATTTAAAACGCCGAAAACAGCTTCATGAATAATTCCACCATTCATCTTGCTTTCGCCTAATTCTCTGTTGGTGAAAATGATGGGAACTTCTACGACGTTAAAACCTTTCTTGATCGCCCGGAATTTCATTTCGATCTGAAAACCGTAGCCTTTTAATTTAATTTTATCTAAACCAATTTCTTCTAATACTTTTCGCGAGAAACAAACGAATCCGGCCGTAGTATCATGAATCGGAATTCCTAAAATCATGCGGACATATTTCGAAGCAAAATAAGAAAGTAGAACTCGTCCCATTGGCCAGTTCACTACATTTACTCCTTTGGAATATCGCGAACCAATACTCATGTCAGCTTTTACACAGGCCTCAAATAGTTTGTTTAAATCTGCAGGATTGTGCGAAAAATCAGCATCCATTTCGAAAATATAATCGTAATTATTTTCCAATGCCCATTTGAATCCGTGTATGTATGCTTTACCCAAACCGTCTTTTACCTTTCTAATAAGTAAATGAAGTTGATGCGGATAAATCGATTGAAGTTTTTTTACAATTTCTGCCGTTCCGTCTGGTGATGAATCGTCAACGACCAAAACATGAAAATCTTCCTGCAGTGCAAAAACTGTAGAAATTATGTTTTCAATATTTTCCTTCTCATTATAAGTTGGAATGATGACGAGTTTTTTCATCTTAGAAATTAAGGTGCAAAGATAAACTTTTCCACCGTTATTTTTACGGACTGATTTTGAGCGTCAACATCATTGCAAATTAATTGGGCTTAATATATCCTAACATATTCTTTTAATATTCTTATTTTTGCAAAAATTTTACTTTTGATTAGAATTGTTCAGCAGAACGATTGGGTGGTTTTTATCATTGTCGGCTGTCTTTTACTTTACGTTTTTATGCTTCTTTATCTTCATCGTGATTCGTCGGTGAGAGTTTTTTTGATGCAAAAATTTGCAGATTCTTCTAACAATCTTTTGAGTTGGCTGATTATCAGTTTTGTTTCCACTCTGTTACTTGCAACGTTAATCTCTCAATCTATTCCTATTGTTCCTAAAAAAATCAATGATCTTCATTTTTTCGGGTATGAATTGAATAAGTTCGGTTTTACCTTACTTTCGCTGATTACTTTTTACAGTCTTAAAAGCATGTTGTCGTATATTTTCTATGCCGGAACTGGCAGTCTCAAAAAATGGACGCTCTTTCAATTTACCTCTTCTAAATTTTATTTTACTTTATCACTGGTTTTAATGGTGTTGTGCGTTTACCAATATTTTTACAAAGTGAACGATTTGCAGCTGATCAATAATTTTAAAGCTCATGATTTACAGCTGTTTGATTATTATGCTTTCGGTTTTGTATTTGTTTTTTTATTTAAAATATTCTTTTTCCTGTTTTCGCCAAACAGCATTTTGCCCGAAAAGTGGTATTATAAATTTTTGTATATTTGCACCCTCCAATTTGCACCTGTTTTAGTGCTGTGGAGAGTATTATATATATAAGAAATAATGACGATGAAAATTAAATCTATATTGGTTTCACAGCCTGCGCCAAACGAGTCTTCGCCGTATTTGGAAATTGCTCGAAAAGAAAAGATCAGAATAGATTTTAAACCTTTTATTCATGTAGAAGGGGTAGACGCTAAAGATCTTAGAACGCAGAAAATTGATTTAGCGCAATACACTGGTATTATTTTTACCAGTAAAAACGCGATTGACCATTATTTCCGTTTAGCGGAAGAAATGCGTTTTGCCGTACCCGATGCGATGAGATACATTTGTCAATCAGAGGCAATTGCTAATTATTTACAAAAACACATCGTTTATAGAAAGCGAAAAATTGCTTTCGGTGAGCGAACTTTTGCTGACTTGCTTCCACTTTTCAAGAAGTTCCCGTCTGAAAAATACATCTTGCCAGCTTCAGATGTTGTAAGTCCCGATATTCAAAGCGTTTTAGATGCTTCAGGTATTGACTGGACGAAAGCGACCATGTACAAAACTGTCAGTAGCGATTTGAGCGAAATTAACATTGAAGAATATGACATGTTGGTCTTCTTTAGTCGCCAGGGAATTAAATCCTTGAGTGAAAACTTTGGACAGTTCAAACAGGAGAAAGTAAAAATTGCTGTGTTCGGAGCGACTACAGAACAAGCTGCGAAAGATGCAGGCTGGAGAGTAGATGTGATGGCGCCAAGCAAAGAATCTCCATCAATGACGATGGCGATTGAAAAATATATTAGAAATCTGGAGAAATAATTTCTTCAGCTCAAAATAAAGATCATTTAAAAACCGCCTTTTTCTAAGATGAAGTCGGTTTTTTCATTTTAAAGATACTCACTTAATGAGCCATAAAAATACAGTTCCGCCAAAAGCCAAAAAAATACCGAAGATTCTGGAAATCCACGGTGACGAAAGACAAGATCCATATTTTTGGTTAAAGGAAAGAGAAAACCCAGAAGTTATACAATATCTTGAAGAAGAAAATGCGTATGCTGAAGCAGTAATGAAAGATACTGAAGATTTTCAGCAGCTTCTTTTTGATGAAATGAAAGCGCGTTACAAAAAAGATGATGAATCGCTGCCATATTTTTTTAATGAATATTGGTATATCGTAAGATTTGAAAAAGGAAAAGAACATCCTTTATTTACCAGAAAGTTTCAAACATTGGAAAATGAAGAAGAACTATTATTGGATGTTAATGTTTTAGCAGAAGGTCAGAAATTTTTCGAAGTAGGAAGTGTGGCGGTTTCTCCAAATAATAAATTAATGAGTTATTCTTCTGACAATATGGGCAGAAGGATTTATGCTATTAATTTTAAAAATTTAGAAACGGGCGAAATTCTGCAGGATGTAATTGGGAACACCACCGGAAAAGCAGTTTGGGCAAATGATAATGAACATGTTTTCTATATTCGGAAAGATGATAGTTTGCGAGCTTTTCAGGTTTTTCTACATCAGTTAGGAACCGATTCGTCGCAAGATGTTTTGATCTTTCATGAAGCTGATGACACTTTTGATGTCAACGTTTTCAAAACCAAGTCTCTGGAATATATTTTTATTTCAAGTTCGAGTACGATTTCAGATGAGCAAAGATTTATTCCAGCCGATAATGTAATGGCGGACTGGAAGATCATTCAGCCAAGAATCGATAATTTGGAATATGCGGTGGAGCATTATCAGGATGAATTTTATATCATCACCAATGCAGATGACGCTACCAACTTTAAAATTGTAAAAACTAAAGTAGCCAATCCTGGAATTGAAAATTGGGTTGAAGTGATTCCGCATCTGGAAGAGGTTTTGTTAGAAGGTTTCGAGATTTTCAAAAACTATTTGGTTTTAGAAGAAAGAAGGGAAGGACTTTTACAATTAAAGATCATCAATACCAATGACGACAGTTTCCATTATTTACCTTTTTCTGATCCAACTTACACCGCTTATATCGGCTTGAATTTAGAATTCGATACCGAGAAATTGCGTTTTGGTTATACGTCTTTAGCGCAGCCAAGTTCAACTTTCGAATATGATATGAAAGAAAGGACGACCACGCTTTTGAAGCAACAGGAAGTTCTGGGCGAACAGTTCTCACCTGAAAATTATGTTTCAGAAAGAATTTGGGCAACCGCGAGAGATGGAAAAAAAGTTCCGATCTCTTTAGTTTATCATGAAGACACCCCAAAATCTGCCGAAACTCCATTATTGCTTTATGGGTACGGAAGTTATGGGCATACGATTGATGCAAGTTTTTCGAATGTGAGACTTTCTCTTTTAAATCGTGGATTTATCTATGCGATTGCACACGTTCGTGGTGGAGAATATATGGGAAGAGAATGGTATGAAGATGGAAAAATGCTCTTTAAGAAAAATACATTCTTTGATTTCATTGATGCTGCCAAGTATTTAGTGAAAGAAAATTACACTTCAGAAAAACATCTTTATGCCATGGGCGGAAGCGCTGGTGGACTTTTGATGGGCGCGATCATTAATTATGAACCAGAATTATTCAATGCAATTGTGGCACAAGTTCCTTTTGTGGATGTGGTGACGACGATGTTAGACGAAACGATTCCTTTAACAACGGGTGAATTTGATGAATGGGGAAATCCGAAAGACAAAGAATATTACGATTACATAAAATCCTATTCTCCTTATGATAATATCGAAGCAAAAGATTATCCACATATATTGATAACCACTGGTTTGCACGATTCTCAAGTTCAATACTGGGAACCTGCAAAGTGGACGGCAAGGTTGCGGGAACTAAAAACAGATTCTAATATTTTGGTTTTCAAAACCGATATGACTTCTGGTCACGGTGGAGCCAGCGGAAGATTTGAATCTTTAAAAGAGGATTCTTTGGAATATGCATTTTTAATGAAATTAGAAAATAAGATAGATGGAAAATAAATCAGAAAGCCAGCTTTGGGAGGAAGTCGAAGCGTTTTTTGTAAAAACTTTTGATACCGAAAAACATCCGCAGATTGACACGATTCTGTTTTTAATCGGCGTTCAGGAATTAGGAAGCGGACAACAAAAATATACGAAAGATGACAAGTTGAATATTCTTCATATCGCAGTTTGTCGTTTGCTAGAACCTTTTGGTTACTATAAATTCAGAGATTATGACGATGATGGCTATCCGCATTTCGATGAAGTTGCGCCACTTCCGGAGTTAAAACCGAATGAGCAACAGATTTTGATGAAGAAAGCGATCATTCAATATTTTATGGATGAAGAGCTTTTTTAAGAAAATAAAAGACTGATTTTAAAATCAGTCTTTTTTATTTAATAGGTCTTCGAGTTGGGAAAGTCCACTTTTCAAACTTTCTTCAAATCCCATTTCTAAAAGTTGCAGCATTTCTTCCGTGGATTGAAAATTAATATTGATCGTTAGTTTCATTCCTTCCTCGACTCCGGTAAAGCCGATTAGCCAATTTACACTTGGTAAGTCAGTGTTGATCATTCCATTTTCATCTGTGAAAAAATCTGTCCAGTCAAAACTACGGTGGAAATTGATTTCATGATAATGGACGCCAGCGAAATATTTTTCACCATCAGGATCGACCATTTCGTAATTCCAAATTCCTTCTGGCTCGAAATTCATTTTTAAAGTTTCGCATTTCCACGGGCTTGGTGCCCACCATTGATCGATTAAATCTGCTTGTGTAAAGTGACTCCAAACTGCGTCAACATCTGTATGATAAATTTTCATAACATAAACTGATACCGAATTGTCATCTTTATTAAAAACGATCTTGCTTTCCATTCTTTGATTTTCATCAAATATATTATTTTTTCTATAGAATATTCCCAATTAGAGTTAATAAGTTGAGGATTCTCAATAATTCGTTAAAAAAAAGTCTTTTAAGAAATTAAACACAATATTTTGGTCTTTCTTTTGTTATTATATTCTTAAAATGAGTAATTTTAACAAATCATTTTTAAAAAGAAATAATGAGCAATAAGTTTATTCCATTTATATCTGTATTGATGACCATTTCGATGATCGTCTTCGTAACCTTACAATTATATTGGATAAAGGAATTATACAGCGCCCTAAATCAGGATTTTTCCAATAAAGTTTATTCTTCTCTCGAATCTTCCGCTTTGAAAGTTTCACAGTTAGAAGTTGATAAATATCTGAATCAGGATTTTAAAAATTTTGGAAAAAATGTTGTCGACAGCAGCAATCAGCCAACTCAAACTTACATTCAGCAAAACAGGGATTCTGCCAATACATCAACTTTAACTTTTCAGAAAAGTATCGTTGAGAATCAGAATTTTCCGATTTCGCAGAAAGGAGATAGTTTAATACTAACTAAGCTTTACACAGACGAAGGTATTTTAAAAATTAAAAAAGCTCCCAATTCTTCAGAACCGCTCACGGCGCAAATGAGTAAGGATATTAGTAATAACACGTATGCTTTGCGGGAATTTGCAAAACTGAGCGCTTCCAATTTACCGATCGAACAAAGAGTTGATATGAAAACGCTGGATTCTGTTTTGTCTAAAGAATTGAAGTTAAGTGGCTTAGATACCAAGTTCGGTTTTGCAGTCATGGATAAAAAGAACGACGTAACGAAGATCGCCAACAATATTTACGCTGATCAAAAAGATAAGATCAATTACACCTATCCATTATTTACGGATAGCAAGGATCGAACTTTATATACTTTAGCACTCGTTTTTCCACGGAAAGATTACTCGTTAGCAAAAACCAACTTGCCAATGTTGCTGGGAACATTCATGTCTTTGCTCACCATTTTGGGGATTTATATTATCTCCATTAATTATATGATGCGCCAGAAAAAAATTGCAGATGTAAAAACGGACTTCATCAATAATATGTCGCATGAGTTTAAAACACCTTTGGCAACGATCTCAGTGGCGACAGATTCCTTAGCGAACGATAAAATTGCGACCAATCCGGAAAAGGTAAAGTATTATTCTGGTTTAATTAAACAGGAAAATCTGCGAATGAAAAAGCAGGTCGAGAATATTTTGAACATGTCGAAACTGGAGCGAAATGAGGTTGATTTATTTTTGAAGGAAACCAACGTTCGTGATTTAATTAAAAGAACTACGGAAGCATTTGGCTTGATCGTAGCACAAAGACACGGAATTTTAACTCAAGAATTTAATACTGAAAAGTATGTTTTTAAAATCGATGAATTTCATATTTCAAACGCTTTGGTCAACTTATTAGATAATGCTAATAAATATTCGCCTGACACCCCTAATATAACAGTAAGCACCAGAAATGAAGGGAATTGGTATGTGATTGAAATCTCCGACAAAGGAATGGGCATGGAAACTGAGAATAAGTTGAAGATTTTCGAAAAGTTCTTCCGGGAAGAAACGGGGAATATTCATAATGTGAAAGGGCAGGGACTTGGATTGTCGTACGTGAAGAAGATCGTAGAATTACATAAAGGGTTGGTTATCGTAGAATCTGAAAAAGATAAAGGCAGCACGTTTACGGTGAAATTACCTATGAATGCTTAAAAATAAGATACCTGGCATTGTATCAGCAACAACAAAATAGATAAAGGTGAAAGCCTAATAACTTTAAATAAAAAAATTATGAGCAACAGAATCTTATTAGTAGAAGACGACCAAAGTTTTGGGGCGGTTTTAAAAGATTATTTATCGATAAATAATTTTGAAGTAACCTTGGCTACAGATGGTGAGCAAGGTCTAAAAGAATTTACAGAAAACGAATTCGATATTTGTATTTTCGATGTGATGATGCCGAAAAAAGACGGTTTCAGTTTGGCCGAAGATGTGAAAAGAATTGATAAAAATATTCCAATTATATTCCTGACTGCAAGAAACATGCGTGAAGATATATTAAAAGGCTATCAGTTAGGTGCAGATGATTATATCACCAAACCTTTTGATACGGAGCTTTTATTATATAAAATAAAAGCGATTCTTCAAAGAAGTGCTACGGCGGAAAATGATGAACAGGAACAATTTAAGATCAGCAATATTTTCTTCGACTCGATGTTGAGACAATTAAGAGTTGGTGAGGTAGAATACAAACTTTCACCAAAAGAAAATGAATTGTTGAAATTACTCTGTCAGCACAGAAATGATTTCATGCCGAGAGATCTGGCTCTAAGAAAAATCTGGAAAAAAGAAAATTATTTCACCGCCAGAAGTATGGACGTTTATATTGCTAAACTAAGAAAGCTCCTAAGAGAAGACGATGGTTTAGAGATCATCAACGTGCATGGAGAAGGTTTCCGTTTATTAGTTAAAAACTAAACGCAGAATTAAGGAAAACTTATACGAGTAATTTAAAATGCTCGCAACTATTTATAAACAAGCCGCTTTCATTTTTGAAAGTGGCTTGTTTTCTATTTAAAGTTCTTTATTTTGCTTCTACACAGAAGACACGATATTGAATAGCGATCGCCCCTTTAAAATGTTGTTTGATTCTGGATAGATCACTCGCCGCACTTTGTCTCGAGAAATAACTTCCAGCCATTACCTTATAGTTTGGTCGTAAGGATGCGTCAATTTCCACTTTCATATTGGGGAACCTTCTGCGGAAGAACATTCCAACTTCCCTGGCTTCTTCATTACTCTTTACCACAGCAAGCTGAATTTTGAATCCCATAATTCGTGGGTTCTTTCTGCAGATTTCCGCATTAGTGAGTTCTTTTTCGGGTACAGAAATTCTTGGAGTCGTTGTTTTGGGTGAGTTATCGTTATACTCATTACCAAAATTTCCTGAAGAAGAGCCCAATTTGGTCGCGCATTTATCTTCAATATCACTTAGTAACGTGCTTACTTTCTCATCCATCATCATGGATAAAGGTGTTCCCTCGATGGTGTCTTTTTTTACAACTTGTTGTGCTTCAAAGATATTTGAGGATAACAAAGATAATACGGCGATTATTTTAAAAAGGTTTTTCATTAAAAAAGATTTTTACAAATTTAAAACAAATAAAAATTATACCAACATTTGTTATTTAGAAGCGTTACAAATTAGGCGAAATGACAGAATGGCAATTGCAACGGCTGTTAAATTTCTCTTAAAAGTGTTATTTTTGCCAAGTTGAAAGTAAACTCAATATAATTTACTAACCCAAGATTTTATAAATGATTAGTTGGAGAAAGCATTACAAAAGAGGTCTCATTGCAATAGGTCTATTGCTGTCGACCAGTGCTTCTATTTACGCTCAAGGAGATGCTAAGAATGGTGAAAAACTTTTTAAAGCAGATTGTGCAGCCTGTCATGCCTTAGACAAACAACTTGTTGGTCCGGCTTTAGGTGGCGTTGTAGACAGACTTAAGACGGAGCAAAGTTTAGATACAGATTGGCTTCATAAGTGGATTAAGGATAATAAAAGCCTAAGAGCTTCTGGCGATAAGTATGCCAATGAAGTTTTTGAAAAATTTAATCAAACTGAAATGACAGCATTTCCTAATCTAACGGATCAGGAAATTGATGACATTTTAGAATATACGACGAATCCACCAGCACCGGAACCAGTAGCAGATGCTGCCGGAGGAGGAGCGGCAGATGTTAACTCTGTTTCAGCTTTAGAAGCACAGAAAATGCAGTCGATGAATTCAAAAATTATTTTGCTTTCACTATTGTCAATCGGTGGTCTATTAGTTTGGTTGCTATTGAAATTGAAACAATTAGTTAAATTACAACAAGCTGAAGAATTAACAGGATTAAACGCAACCAGAGCAACTTCTTTTGCAGACTTATATAGAAAGTATGATTATATCGGTAAAGGTATTTTGGTAGTTTTAGGAATATTTGCTGCTTACGGATTGTGGAACTGGTTAATGTGGATTGGTGTTTATAAAGGCTACAAACCTGACCAACCTATTTACTTCTCTCATAAAATTCACGCTGGAGAAAACAAGATTGACTGTCAATTATGTCACTCATCAGCGAAATATGGAAAAGTTTCAGAAATCCCTTCAATGAACGTTTGTATGAACTGTCACAAAACGATCTCTGAATATAACGGAGCGTATATGGAGCCAGGAAAAGACAAAGCTTTCTATGATGGTGAGATTCAGAAAATCTATGCTGCTACAGGTTGGGATCCTGCCTCACAGCAATATACTGGAAAAACACAACCAGTCGAGTGGACTAGAATTCACAATATGCCAGACTTCGTTTACTTTAACCACGCACAACACGTTGTAGCTGGAGAGCAGGCGATCGTTAACGGATACAATGAGAAAAATCCAAATGCTAAAATAGATGTTGTTTGTAAAGCTTGTCACGGACAGGTTGATACCATGAATGTGGTGCACATGGCCAATGATTTTACAATGGGCTGGTGTATAGAATGTCACAGAACTACAGAAGTAGATATGAACAATGGTTATAATAAAGAATACTTCAAAAATCTACACGACAAACTGAAAAAACAGTATGGGTCAGGTGCGAAAATCACTGTAGATGCAATTGGAGGTCTTGAGTGTGGTAAATGTCATTATTAATAACAAAAATTAGAAGTATCAATGGCTTCAAATAAAATACAATTCAGAAGTATTCAAGAACTGAAAGATCCGAGCTTAAACGGTAGGTTGGCTGCGAAAGAATTTCAGACGGAAATTCCGGTGGGTGAAAAGTTGAGCGGAAATCAATCCGCTGAATCTGGCTCATCCAGAAGAGATTTCTTGAAATTATTAGGATTCTCTACAGCGGCAGTTACTTTAGCTGCTTGTGAGGCACCGGTAATTAAATCAATTCCGTACGTGGTGAAACCACACGAAATTATTCCTGGTATTCCTAACTATTATGCCTCAACTTTTTTTGATGGTTATGATTTCGCAAGTGTTTTAGTTAAGACAAGAGAAGGACGACCTATCAAAATTGAACCGAATCCTCTTGCAAAAGATTTAGGTAAAACAAGTGCAAGAACGCAAGCAGCAGTTCTTTCATTATATGACAACGATAAAGTAAAGCAACCAAAGCTTGACGGAAAAGACGAAACTTTCGATAAAGTAGACAGTTTTATTTTGAAAGGTTTATTTGAAGCCCAAGGAGGCGGCAAGAAAATTGTTGTCCTATCACATTCAATGCCTTCACCAACATTCAAAAAATTGTTTGGTGATTTCAAAACAAAATATCCAACTGCAGAATTGGTGATCTATGATGCTCTTCCTCACAACGCAGCTTTAGAAGCAGCGCAGGAAGTCTTCGGTCAACGAGCTCTGCCAGTATATGACTTATCGAAAACACAGTTAGTGGTTTCTTTCCAGGCAGATTTCTTAGGTGAATTTAATGGAGGTTCTTTAGAAACTTCTTACGCTTTAGCAAGAAAACCTAGGCCAAACATGTTGAGACACATTCAAGTGGAATCCAACATGACTTTAACTGGTGCTAACGCTGATACTAGAATACCATTAAAACCAAGTGCTGTAAATAAAGTTTTAGTAGAAGTTTATAACGGACTTAATGGTGGAAGCGTAAGCAAAGAAGCGGGAGAAATTGTAAAAGAACTTCAGGCAAAAGAAAGCAACGCAGTTGTTTTCGCTGATGGTTCAAAAGCAGCTCACGTTTTAGCCAATTTAATCAATCAAAAATTAGCCTCGAATGCTTTCACTGGGAAAGCAAACTTCTTAAAAGAATTTGATGCCGTAAGATATCAGGAATTCTTAGGATGGTTAGATAGAGGTGAAATCGGTGTATTCATTGCCAATAATGTAAACCCTATTTATTCTAGTAATAAAGGAGAAGCTTTCAAAAAAGCTTTAGGAAGAGTACCTTACGTTATTGCAGTTGCAGATAAGAAAAACGAAATGTACAAAGCAGCGAAAGCTGTTATTCCTGTAGCGAACTGGTTGGAAAGCTGGGGAGATATAACTCCGCAAACTGGAGTTTACACTTTAATGCAACCAACAATCCAGAAAATTTTTAAATCAAGACAGATTGAAGAATCTCTATTGGTTTGGATGAATGGAAAAGATAATCCAGCTAATAATTACTACGATTATTTGAAAGCCAACGCTTCAACGATGATCGGAGGGACAACTTTCAATAAAGCTCTTTATAGTGGTGTTATTGATGGTGGAAATACTGGTGGACTTTCGTATGCAGGAGGAGATTCAGCAAAAGCAATCTCTGAATTATCAGGATTCAAAGCCTCAGATTTAGAATTAGTTTTATATACAAAAACTGCGATAGGAGACGGAACTCAAGCAAACAACCCTTGGTTGCAAGAGATGCCGGATCCAATTACCAGAATGACTTGGGATAATTATTTAACCATGTCACCAAAAGATGCA
>NZ_JBGZYM010000063.1:0-23434 GCF_041824135.1 Kaistella sp.
CTTCACTTGGTTTCTACAGGTGAATCAGGTCGTGAAAATATCTACATCAAACCAGGCGATTCTAAGCTGGTGAACGGAACGCTGGTTTCTTTCAATAGAGCAATTGAAGGAGCCGTAGAATTCAACAATACCAGTGGTAATTTAATGATCAAAACTCCTGTTGAAGCAGACTACATGGTCATGGCAACTCAGGAGAAATTTCCGACTAAAAAGGATGAATATGAACCTTTGATGTTAAGAAGTCTTTACTCTATTGGCGAATTAAAATTGGTTGTTCCAGAAGGTTTAGTAAAAGGAAAACTAATTGCCTACGAAGGTGATCGTAAAAAAGACGCTAATGTTTCTGATAATTTACAAGTAGAAGTTCAAGGACCAAAATCAAAAGTGATTGTTGACCTTCCTGTTGAAAAAGGAAATCCTAATGCTTTCAAACAAATTGCAGTGGATGGAATGAACATCATTCTTGGATTTGGACCGAAAGTTTATACTACACCATTTTCTATCAAACTCGAAAAATTTGTAATGGAAACTTATCCAGGAAGTTCCTCACCGAGTGCCTACGAAAGTCACGTTCAGGTTATTGAAAAAGGCAAACAAACGCCTTATAAAATTTATATGAATAATGTTCTTAACCATAGCGGTTACCGATTTTTCCAGGCTAGTTTTGATCCAGATAGAAAAGGAACAGTTCTTTCTGTAAACCACGATTTCTGGGGAACTTTGATTACCTATATCGGATACTTCTTCTTATTTGGCGGAATGTTCGTGATCTTCTTCTGGAAAGGAACCCATTTCTGGAAACTGGAGGAAATGTTGAAAAGTGCAAATAAAAAGAAATCAGCAACCCTTCTTTTAATTCTTCTGACTTTAAATTTTAATGCTCAGAAAATTGAAACTCATGGAACTTCTGATGGTTCTGGTGACAAAGTTGAACAGACGCACTCCGCTGATGATGGTCATGATCACGGTGAAGCTGCCTTAATGGCGCCTGCACCTGCAGCAAAAAAAGGACCTACTGGAATGCTGAAATCACCACGCCAAATTACGGCTGATGAAATTATTTCCAGAAATAAAATTGATAAAGATCACGCAGAAAAATTTGCCTATTTATTAGTTCAAAATTACGATGGACGAATCGTGCCGATGAATACGCAGGCTTTAGACGTTCTTCGTAAATTGTATAAAAAAGATGCCTTCCGTGGAACTGATGGAAAATCTTTAACTGCAAATCAATGGTTTTTATCGATTAATACCGATACTGCGAGTTGGACTATGGTTCCTTTAATTAGTATTGGAGCAAAAGGCGGTGACGAATTACAAAAGAAAGCGAAAGCAAATGAAGAGGGTTATACCTCATTGATGTCCTTGTTTCCGGCTGATGAAACCGGTGCTCTGCATTACGTTTTAGAAGAAGACTATCAGGCAGCATTTAGAAAAAAACCGGCAGAACAAACCAATTACGATAAAGAAGTGATCAAGGTGAATGACCGCGTTCAGGCATTTAATGAATTCTTTAGTGGACAGTTCATGCGAATTGTTCCAGTGAAAAATGATTCGAACAATACGTGGCACTCTTGGTTAGATCAAAATTTCGAACCAGACACGGCCTCACAAGAAGTAATGGGACCGTATTTTTCTGAAATTCTAGCAGCGCAAAAATCAGGAGACTGGAGCAAAGCAGATGCAGAGTTGGTGAAATTGCAACAATACCAAAAAACCTGGGGGAAAAATGTTGTTCCTTCAGAATCGAAAGTGAAGTTAGAAGTGCTGATGAACAAAGTGAACATCAACTTTCACTTGATGATTTTTTATACTATAATCGGCGGACTTTTACTTTTACTAGGTTTTATTGAATTATTCAAACCGAATAAAATAATTAATAAAGCCATAAAAGCTTTAATCATTTTAGGTTTAGTTGGGTATACTTTGCAGTTTTTAGGATTAGCCGCACGATGGTTTATTTCAGGTCACGCTCCTTGGAGTAACGGTTATGAAGCCATTATTTTTATATCATGGGTTGGTATTTCAGCTGGATTGTTATTGTACAGAAACTCCAATGCTTTAATTCCTGCAGCCGGGTTTATGGTTGCCGTAATTATGATGGGCTTTGCTCATGGTGGTTCTGCACTAGATCCGCAGATTACGCCCTTGGTTCCGGTTTTGAAATCTTACTGGTTAATTATCCACGTAGCGATTATCACCGCGAGTTACGGGTTCTTTGCCCTCTCCATGGTAATTGCGATGATTGTTTTGTTTTTCTATATTTTCGCCAATAAAACGATTTATAAAATTCATCATGATAGCACGATTAAAGAATTAACAATCGTTTCAGAAATGTCTCTCACTATTGGATTATACTTCCTAACAGTCGGGACTTTCTTAGGTGGAATTTGGGCCAACGAATCGTGGGGAAGATACTGGAGCTGGGATCCAAAAGAAACTTGGGCCTTTATTTCAATCATGATTTATGCCTTCGTTTTACACATGAGATTAGTGCCAGGATTGAGAGGAAGATGGGCTTTCCACGTAGCTTCTTTGTTTTCGATTAGTACCATTGTGATGACTTATTTTGGAGTGAATTATTACCTGAGTGGTTTACATTCCTACGCTGCCGGAGATCCGATTCCAGTGCCAATATGGGTGTATCTTGGTGTCGCGTTTATGTTCACTTTAGCCATCATTTCTTATATCAAATTCAAAAAGTTAACTAAAAAATAATTTTAATATCAAATCCCGAAATATATTTTCGGGATTTGATTTTTTTAGGAGCAATCAGATTTTCGCTCTTTCGAAAACCCGTCCGGCTGTCCACTATATCTTTTCATTTTTTTCGTTGAAAAAAATAAAAAGGATGCCGTTTCCATCCGGGCTATAATCGCAATTGTTTTTTTCTTTTAAAAGTCCTTTAAATAATCATTAAATTTGTAGGTACTTATTAACACCGACAATTAACGATAAATAATACTTTTGAGCGCACACTTAACTATTCTCGGCTTCAACTCAGCCATTCCCACCGTGAGTTCGTCTCCTACAGCACAATTCCTCGAAATGGATGAGCGCTGTTTTCTCATCGATTGTGGCGAAGGAACGCAGGTTCAGTTGAGAAAAGCGAAAGCACGATTTTCAAAAATTAACCATATATTTATTTCACATCTTCATGGCGATCATTGTTTTGGTTTGCCAGGCTTAATTGCGTCTTTTCGACTGTTAGGGCGGGAAACTCCTTTACATGTTTATGGACCAAAAGGAATAAAAGAATTATTAGAAACGATTTTCAAATTTACAGAAACGCACAAAGGTTTCGAAGTCGTTTACCATGAATTGCAAAGCAAAAAATCGGAGAAGATTTATGAAGACCATAAGTTAGAAGTCTTCACAATTCCTTTAGATCACCGCATTTATTGCAATGGTTATCTCTTTAAAGAAAAGCCAAAAGAAAGACACCTGAACATGGAGCAAGTTTCAAAATATCCCGAAATAGAAACCTGCGACTATCAAAATATCAAGAACGGAAAAGATTTCGTTTTAAGTGATGGCTACGTTTTGAAAAATGAAGTTTTAACGACGGATCCTCATAAGTCAGTTTCTTACGCTTTCTGCAGTGACACGCGATATTCCGAATCTATCTTACCTTTAATTAACGAAGTAGATTTGTTGTATCACGAAGCCACCTTTTTACATGAGTTAAAAGAAATGGCAGATTATACTGGACATACCACCGCATTAGAAGCCGCCAGAATTGCCCGTAAAGCAAATGTCGGAAAATTGATCGTCGGACATTTTTCTAACCGCTATCATGACCTAACCGTCTTTCTTGATGAAGCACGTGAGGTTTTCCCGAATACTGATTTACCGAAAGCACTAGTTCCAGTTGAAATTTTATAAAGAGGAAATTGAAAAATCCTCCTAATATCCTGATCTTGCATTTTTAAAAGATTCCCTCGATAAAAAAAATAGTAAAATGTTTCTATAAACGTATGAAATTTACCAAAACAATTTTTAAGGACAAACTTTCCAAATAAATATCGGATGAAAAAAATCTCAATCGTTTTAGTTCTATTAATGAATATCGCAAATTTTTATTCTCAAGTTTCTATAAAAAAAGAAAGTGTAAATAACGAAGAAGTTAATTCTTCACTTTATCGACTTTATCCAACCCAAAATATTTGGAACTTCATAAAATTGAACACAAGTAACGGACAAATGTGGCAATTGCAATTCGATATAGGAAGTAAAAGTGGTTTTGAGACAAATTTAAATTCAACTTCTTTAGTACCAAACGACAAGGAAATAACGGGTAGATTTATTCTTTATCCAACACAAAATATTTGGACATTTATCTTATTGGACCAGATTGATGGAAATACGTGGAAAGTACAGTGGGCAACAGAAGTTGAAAATAGATGGATCATTCCTGTAAATTAGTTTTAACCGAAATGCTAGATGGATTCGAAGATTTTTGTATATAATAGAAATCTGTAAATTTTTTAATCTATGACCATTCACGAACTAAAAGATTTCCTTGACGAGAAAGCCGAGTTGTACAATCATATCGACTTTATTGCAAATGACCCGATTTCAATTCCACACCGTTTTTCTTTAAAACAAGATATAGAAATTGCTGGGTTTTTAACGGCAACCATTTCTTGGGGAACCCGGAAATCAATCATCAATGATGCAGAGAAAATTCTGTCTTGGATGGGAAACTCACCTTATGAATTCGTATTAAACTTTAAAGAATCAGATATGGACTTCTTTAAGCATAATTCCGTTCACCGGACTTTTAATAAAGAAGATCTTAATTATTTCATCCGAAACTTAAGTCGATTATATAAAGAAAATGCTTCTTTGGAAAATCTCTTTTTAGTGAAAGAAGATGAATCTAATTTCTATCACAGTCTCCATCGGTTCAGAACAGAATTCTTTAAAGAAAATGAAATTCATAGAAGTACGAAACACGTTAGTTCAACCTATAAAAATTCTTCTGCAAAACGCTTGATCATGTTTCTTCGGTGGATGGTTCGCCAGGATCGAAAAGGTGTTGATTTTGGAATGTGGAAAAACATCGATCAAAAGCATTTATCAATCCCACTGGATGTTCATACTGGAAATATTTCCCGTAAACTTAATCTCATTCAAAGAAAACAAAACGACTGGAAAACTGTTGAAGAATTGGATTTAGTTCTAAGAAAATTCGATGATAAAGATCCTGCGAAGTATGATTTCGCTCTCTTTGGTTTAGGAGTTGACAAAGCATTTTAAAATTAACAAAAATCAAATTCATAAAGTTTCTTGCTAAAAATACATGAAATGATAATGTGGATACCTGAATCTGCTTTGTTTTATTTTTGGAGAAAATCAATAAATTCAACGTCTTTAGGACTTTAGAAAAGAGTGAAAAAACATTATATTTGTACCGAACTCTTGGCGCAATTGCGTGAGAAGTTGTGTAGAAAAAATGTTAAGAAAGTCAAAAGATGAAAGAGAGAGAAGAAAAAACAAAGGAAAAAATCGAGTTTCTGGTTAAGGTAACCGATGGTTTGATGTGGTGGATTGGTTCAATTCCTTCCTTGATCATTCATTCAATCATTTTTATTTCAGCTTTTTTACTGCCGCTTTTCGGCCTTGTAGCCTTTGATAAAATGCTATTGGTTTTAACGACGGTGCTTTCTCTTGAGGCAATATATCTCGCCATTTTTATTCAAATGTCCGTCAACAGAAGTCAGGAGCATATCGAAGATTTGAAAGAAGACGTCAACGAGATCCAGGAAGACATTGAAGATATCCAGGAAGACATCGAAGAGATCAGTGAAGATATTGATGATATCCAGGAAGACATCGAAGATATTGCCGAAGATGAAGATGATGAAGATCACAACGAACGCGCCAGAAACGTGATGTTGAAAAGCAACGTTTCTTCGAATAAAAATGACATCAGAGCTATGCGAGAAGTCATAGCCAATCTTCAAAAACGTTTGGAAGATTTAAAAATTGAAGAAGAAAAGGCAAACCTTCCACCAGAAGAATAATAATTTATAAAACTTGCAACTTTTCAAAAACCTTGTCAAGGTTCTAAACCTTGTCAAGGTTAAGTACACCAATACAAAAAAACCATTTCAATTTGAAATGGTTTTTAATTTTTAAGAATGCTCCTTCCAAAGTTTCGTAAAGGCGATAAAATCCTCTACCGATAATTCCTCGGCGCGCTTATCCATGAACTCATGAGTTTTCAAGGCTTCCGGAATATCCAGTGCTTTCCACGAATTCGATAATTTTTTTCTCCTTTGACCAAAACCTGCTTTTACAATTCTTTTAAATAAAACCTCGTTTCCAGCCAAACCTTCTTTTGGATTTCGAGTTAATCGAATAACACCAGACTTTACTTTTGGTGGTGGATTAAAGACGTTTTCATGAACTGTAAACAAATACTTAACATCATACAAAGCCTGAACGAGGACAGACAGAATTCCATAGTCTTTCGTTCTCGGGACCGCTGCCGTTCTTTCTGCAACTTCCTTCTGAAACATCCCAACCATTTCAGGAACTTGATTGTAATAATCGATGATCTTAAATAAAATTTGAGACGAAATATTATATGGGAAATTCCCGATGATTGAAACTTGACCCTCAAATGATTCGGATAAATTTAACTTCAAAAAATCACCGATGAAATGTTGTTCTTCTAATTTTGGATAATGACTTTTTAAATAGGAGATAGATTCGGTGTCAATTTCAGCCACAAAAATCTCAGCATCTTTTTCTAAAAGATATTTGGTCAGCACACCCATTCCGGGACCAACTTCTAAAACCTGGTTTTTGTTTTCATAACTTAATCCATCGACAATATTTTTGGCAATATTTTCATCAGTCAAGAAATGTTGACCAAGGTGTTTTTTGGCTCTTACGCTCATTCAGAATTAGGATTTTATTTGGTGAAAATGAAACTGAAAAAGCCATTTTTAAAGCCTCGAGTTCCTTTCCTTTAAGTTTTTTTTAACAGCGATTTTCCGCGTTTGTCCGCAAATTACGGAAGTTTTTTTCTATTTTAGCAGAAATTTTTTATTTAATGGCTAAGACAGTTGAGGATTTTAACAAAAGACGACTTCGCTCCAGCAATATCACCGTAGTGATTAGTATTGCATTGGTGTTATTTTTATTAGGATTAATGGGACTTATCCTTATTAATGCTCAAAAATATTCAGATTATATCAAGGAGCAATTGGTGGTGAATGCGTATTTTGATGAAAACTATGATGCAAAGGATTCGGTGAAAACCGCCAAAATGGAAGCTGAGACCTTTAAGAAAATTCAGGTTTTAGGACCAGTGAAAAAAGCGACTTACATTTCCCGCGAGATGGCTGCGGAAGAAGCAAAGAAAAGTATGGGAATTGAAAGCAGCGCACTTTTCGACGAAAATATTTTCCCTTCTTCAATTGAAGTTGCCTTGAAACCAGAATTTGTCGATCCGGCAAAAATCGACGAAGCCATTAAGCAAATTCAATCGACACCTGGAATTATCGATGTCAAAAACAACAGCACTTTGATGGTTGAAGTCTATAACAACCTGAACAATATCTTGAAATGGATCTTAGGATTTTCAGTCTTGTTTTTGATCTTAGCAATTGTCTTAATTAACAACTCTATTCGATTAAAAATATTTTCTAAAAGATTCATTATCAAAACAATGCAACTGGTTGGTGCCAAACGCCGATTTATCTTGAAGCCGTTTATTAAAGAAGCAATCATCCTTGGAGTGATCGGTGCTTTGATCGGTTTAGCAGTCTTATTCGGTGCGTGGTATTATTTCATTACGCAGATTGGAACTCCGTTCGCACAGGACAATAATCAGTTGATTATTTTAGTGGTTGGTATTTTCTTGTTAGGTGTTTTCATCACCGTTTTTTCCACTATTTTCGCAACATGGAGATTCCTGAGATCGAATGTTGATGATCTTTATTATTCTTAAAATGAGCAAAAAACATAAACAATTTTCGGCGGACAGTATTGGTCAACCCGTAGAAGTTTCAGAAAATAATCCTTTCTATTTCGGCAAAGAAAATTACAGACTCATGTTAATTGGATTGGCGTTAATAGTCGTTGGTTTTCTATTAATGATGGGTGCTGATGCGAATACCGTTGATGGAAATTATGATCCAAATGTTTGGAACGAAGGTATTTTCTCCATCCGAAGAATCCGAATTGCACCGATGTTGGTCATTGCCGGTTTCGCTGTAGAAGTGTACGCCATCTTAAAACGGAAAAAGAAGTAATTTATATTTCTAAAGCACATCACTTTGTCAAAGTTTCTCAACTTTGACAAAGTTGTTTTTAATAATCATGTCACTCTGAGCCTGTCGAAGAGTTTTTTTAATACCAAAATAAATGGATTTATTCAAAGCAATCATCATTGCGATCATCGAAGGACTTACCGAATTCCTTCCTATTTCCTCCACGGCACACATGGGTTTCATTGCGAACCTAATGGGCATGGAAGAAACGGAATTTCTAAAAATGTTTCAGGTATCAATTCAGTTCGGAGCTATTTTAGCCGTGGTTGCAGCTTACTGGAAAAAGTTTTTTGATTTCCAAAACCTTAAATTTTATTACAAACTGGCGTTCGCAGTTCTTCCGGCTTTGGGCTTGGGATTTTTATTTGATGATAAAATAGAAGCACTTCTTGGGAACCAGGTTGCTATTTCTGCAATGTTGGTATTAGGTGGAGTCGTTTTATTATTCGCAGATTCATGGTTTAAAAATCCAAAAATTGATGACGAAAAAGACATGTCGGTCAAGAAAGCCGTAATCATTGGTTTTTGGCAATGTCTGGCGATGATGCCAGGAACGAGTAGGAGTGCCGCTTCAATTATCGGTGGTATGACGCAAGGATTAACACGGAAAGCCGCCGCAGAATTTTCATTTTTCTTAGCCGTTCCAACGATGTTGGCCGTGACTGTTTATTCTATTTTTGTAAAAACCTGGGGGAAAACAACACCCAATCCGATGAAAGGTTACGAGATGATTCTTTCGTCTTCCGATAATATTATCGCCTTTGTTGTAGGTAATGTTGTTGCGTTTATTGTTGCCTTGATTGCTATAAAATCGTTCATTGGATTACTCAACAAATACGGATTTAAACCTTGGGGTTGGTACCGAATTATCGTGGGAATCGTCTTGTTGATTTATTTTACACAGTTTCAATAATCTTATTTAGGCAGACATTTGACCTGGTCGAAGGCCTATTTATTATTTTTTTTATGGCAGACATTTCCGTCCTTCGTTCCCGCTTTTTTGCCTTCACTTCGTTGCGGCAAAAAGAGCTCCACTCAGGTCGGGCTGCAAACCAGAACTTTTCACCAATTTAGTTTTTAAAAATGACCGATACCGATTTCTTAGAAGGCCAAATAATACTCCTCGACAAACCTCTGGATTGGACAAGTTTTCAAGCGGTTAATAAGCTTAAATTCAAACTCAAAAAAGAATTTAATCTACCCAAGAAATTCAAGATCGGACACGCCGGAACTTTAGATCCGCGAGCCACAGGATTACTCATTGTCTGCACCGGAAAATTCACCAAGATCATTCCTGAAATCCAGGATGCACCCAAAGAATATTTCACCGAAATAAAAATCGGAGTTCAAACAGAATCTTACGACACCGAAAAACCAGAAATACTTCAACAGGATATTTCACATATAACTGAGGAACAGATCAGGGGAACTTTAGAAAAATTTCTCGGTGAGATCGATCAGAAACCGCCCATTTTTTCGGCTATTAAAATTGAAGGAAACCGCGCTTATGATTTAGCCAGAGCTGGAAAAGAAGTAGAAATGAAATCCAGGAAAACCACCATTAATTATATCAGTGATATTGAAATTGAATTACCATTCGTTCGATTTATCGTCGGCTGTTCCAAAGGAACTTATATTAGAAGTTTGGCCCACGATATCGGTCAGGATTTAGGTGTTGGTGCCTATTTAACCAATCTTCGCAGAACAAAAATCGGAGACTACAAAATCGAGAACGGAAGCTCAGAATATTTAGAAAATGAATATAGTTTTAAAAACTTTAATAAATAGTCTTAACCATAAAAGCTAAATCTTTTTTTAAGTAAATCTAAAGAAGAAAAAAGATGATAGGAATTTAAATTGCCGAAGGAAATCTTAATAAACTTAACTTCTTAATTTTCGTCTTAATGGTTAATTTTTCGATAGTGTAATTTGTGATATGATTTGTTTTTAACTTTGCATTATAAGACATCGAATTCCGATCCATGAAAATAATATATCTACTGCTTTTATTGGTTTCCATTTTTGGAATTAGCCAAACGGAGAAAAAGCCAATTCAGGGTTTTTATTTCAGTCCCGAGGTGAGTGCAGGATTTAATTTGTCGAATATAATAGAAGGTAATCGAGATAGAGATAATAATCCGAACAATCCTCCTGTGAATTATCCCAATGATTTTTCGTACGGAATCTCAGCGGTAGCAGGATTTAATTTTATTCCGAATCTGTCTTTAGGCGGAGGAATAAAGTATACGTACACGACCGATAATTTTCATATTTTGTATGGAATTATCCAACCAAAAATTTTGTTTAATGTCGATGACGGAGAACCGGTTTTCATTGATTTAATGTATGGGTTTCAACTGAATAAATCGGTCGTTGACAATGCAGATTTGTATGGAATTAAAGTGGGAAAATTGGTTTCTCACAGCAAACGATTAAGCCAGCAGGGTGGCTTTTATTTGGAAGGTCAACAATTAGGAAATACCGGAGTTACCTTTGTGGGTATATTTTACGGACTAACGATCTTCAGTAACAAAAATTATAATGAGTATGGAAAAGACTAGAATAAATAAATATCTTTCTGAAGTTGGGTTCTGTTCACGACGTGAAGCAGACCGAATGTTAGAACAGGGCAGAATTACCATCAATGGCGCTGTTCCGGAAATGGGAACTAAAGTTTCTGATGAAGACGAGATTTTCGTAGATGGAGTTTCCATTAAAAAAACAGAAGAAAAACCAGTTTATATTGCTTTGAACAAGCCGGTTGGAATTGTCTGTACCACCGATACCAAAAGAGAAAGAGACAATATCATCGAATTCGTGAATCATCCGAAAAGAATTTTCCCGATCGGCAGATTAGATAAGCCGAGTGAAGGATTAATTCTGCTGACCAATGATGGTGATATTGTGAATAAAATTCTTCGATCGAGAAATAATCACGGTAAAGAGTATATCGTACGGGTTGACCATCCGATTACGCCAAAATTCCTGATGCAAATGCGAGGCGGAATTCCCATTTTAGATACCGTTACCAATAAATGTGAAGTCGAACAGATCGATAACTTATCGTTCCGAATTGTTCTTACTCAAGGTTTAAACCGCCAAATTCGGCGCATGTGTGAATTTTGCGGTTATGAAGTGAAGAAACTGAAAAGAATCCGTGTTCTCAATATTAAACTCGATCTTCCGATCGGGAAGTGGCGGGATCTAACCGATGCCGAACTTACAGAACTTCATCAACTATTAGACGATTCTGCTAAAACGGTTGAGTGATTTTCTGCTGCCGATAAACTTTTAAACAGATCTGCTTCATGATCAAGCAGGTCTTTTTTTGTATCGTAAAAATGACTTGAAAGTGTTTCGGTTAATTTATCAAAAACATCAGAGAGCATTTGTAATTCACTATCGATATACCTGTCAAACTCGAAATATTTATTTTTAGAATCAATGTAGGTCTGGAATAAAATGAGGTCTTCAGCCTTCATGGCTGTTTTAAATTCACTCTTATAAAGAAATTCGGTCAGCATTTCCTTAAAATCCTTTTCGTGTTCAATCAATTCAAATCTCTTTTTTCTAATTTCTTCAACAGGTAACGTGATACTCATAAACGAAATATATGGAAGAAACTCTTGGAATGCAGCTGAGTATTCTTCAAATGATTCTTCGGTTGTGAAGTAGTTTTTTATTCTCGCGTTCAAAATATTTCTGGTTTCACTATCTATTTTAGAAGCAAGGAAATGCAAAAAATTACGATCGTTTTCTTCAATTTTTGCTGTAAGAATTTCCAGCTGTTGTTCTGCGATCAGTTTCACTTTGCCAGCTTCATTTGCAAAATATTTTTTGCCATCATATTCAAAGGTCTTGATTTGATACTGCTTTAGTTTGATGGCTTCCAAAATCTCTATTTCGCTTTCGACGGTTGCTTTTTCAAAAACTAAATTCACCTTGTCATCGTTGAAAAAATCGGTAGCAACTAAATCGGTAGCAACTGTTTTTAGATCATCTAAAGAAATTAAAGGCGGATTTTTTTGATTGTAGTAAGAATTAAAAACTTCCGGGAATTTATATTTGGTTTCTTCCAGTTCAAACTTTTCAAGGAAATGAACGCTCGAAATAAAATGGTCGCCGTTTCTGATATCGTTTGCTGACAGAAGTTTATTGGTTAAAGTTTCCTCATATTGATCCAGATGTTTTAAAATGATTGTAGCCAAACGATGATCGATGTTTTCCGAAGGAATATTAAGCTTTTGAATCTTTTCAATTCTTTGTTGCATGGTTGGGTGCGAAGCCCATTGATCTTCGATAATGAGTTTGGTATTATTGTATCGGTTCAAATCATCCAGATCGATCTTTGGCAATCCGTTGACGATTGGATGCCTGAATTCTCCTGCATAGAAATGCATTAATGAAGCTTGGTTTTCGAAAATATTTTTGGTGTTGTACTTTTCTGGATGATTTCGGTAAAAATTGACAGAATTGCTGAGGGCCATTTCCGACAGATCTAATCGTAATAATGCACTGCTTTTCACTTCTGTTCCTACAATCGTGGTGGCAATTGCATCAGCATGAAACTCCATTTGTCTGCTGAGTGACATATGTTTTTTATAAAGGAATTCGTAGGTTTTCTGCAGGATCCATTTAATTCCGGTAATAATCAGGAAAGAGAATTTCGCGAAAAGAAAAATAAGTGCGTGGGTATTGGCGAACTTATTGAGGATGTCATTGAAACCTTCATTGTCATACAACGTGCTGTGAATGATTTTGTTCGCCTGATTCACATAACTTCCAACCTTCATGCTTCGTTGCGAGAAATGCCCGAACTCATGCGCTAAAATTGCTTTCAGTTCACTAACATTCGTAGAATTGATTAAGCCTAACCCAATCGTAAGGTTTTTCTTGATCGGTAAGATCATACTCCAGAACGCCGAATTATAAGAAACGAAAGCATTGACGTCAGGCGATAAAAACACCTTTTTAGGTTTCTGCGTGCCGACATCTTCTACCACTTCATCAATTAATTGAAACAATTCGGGCTCATGTTGGCGATTGATCTCGATCATCGAATTGTTGTCATCTTTAAAGGAAGAGAAAATAAACTTCACCAAAAAGATGAAAATAAATATACCGATACTAAATATCCCGGCACCGATAATTACGGTCCAGTACGTGAATTTGAAGGTAATGATTTGGTAAGCAAAATAACCGAGAACAATTATTAAGGCTACAGAAAGCAGAATTAAAATAGAGTAAACAAGAAAAAATAAAAGGATTAAAAAAAAAGAGTTGGTCACTTCTTTTTTATATTCTCTGGAAATAGAAGGTAGAGTTTTTGCCATATTAATATTTTTCTTTTAAATAAAGATAAGCCGTCAGATATTTGTTGAGTCTTTTCATATCCCGTTCCGTCATTGTTTGTGTAAATCTCGTCAGATTCATATTGTCCTGAAGATCGTTTAATTTTACCGAGACCGCTAATGGAGATTGTTCGGTTTGTTTTATAAATTCAGTGTAATCGACATCTACCGGAGTTTTAGTAAGACATTTGATCGCGAAAATCACTTCCGCCGAAAAGCCTTCATTTACCAATGTTTCGTAGGTGATTTCGGGGCAGTCTTCAATCACATCGTGTAAGACTCCCACAATTTTTTCATCATAGGTTTTTCCGGCATTCATGACGCGCATCACGTGACCGATGTACGGCGTACCAAATTTATCGGTTTGTCCTTTATGCGCTTTTTGTGCAATTTTAATGGCTTTGTTGAGTAATTCTTCTTTCGTCATTTTAAGAATAATTAAAGGAGATAATTAAAGTGAAATATAAGATGATTTTTTGAATTACGATTAATAGATTCACCTCAATGTTAAGAAAGATTGGAAAGTTTTGATAACAGTTTCACTTTTTTATTCAATTCTTCCAAAAGTTCTAATTGCTTTTGCTGAATATCGCATAGATGTTTGTACTGATCAATTACTGACAGATCAACTTTCTCATGCAGATTCCTAATTTCAATCTCAGATTTTAGGTTGATCATATAATCGTTGATGGATCTTTTTCGGTCCTTCACTTCCTTTCTGTTTTGACTCATCATAATGATGGGTGCTTGAATTGCGGCAATACACGACAGAATTAAATTTAACAAAATGTAAGGATAAGGATCAAAACTTTTGTTATGCATCACTTGCGTGTTATAGAGGATCCAAAGCATCAGAATAACACCAAAAATAATAATGAATTTCCAGCTGCCGCCAAACTGTGCGACTTTACTGACTCATCATAATAATCGGTGCTTGAATTGCGGCGATACACGACAGAATTAAATTTAATAAAATGTAAGGATAAGGATCGAAACTTTTGTTATGCATCACTTGCGTGTTATAGAGGATCCAAAGCATCAGAATAACACCAAAAATTATAATAAATTTCCAGCTGCCGCCAAACTGGGCGACTTTATCAGATAGTTTTTCGCCGTAGCTCCGTTCTTCCTCAGTGTCCTGAATGGTCGTCGTAATAAGGGTTTCCTCGGCTAATGCTTTTTCAATGATCTCGTGCATTTTTCGAAGCTGCTCATTTTCACTTTTCAGAAGATCCAGAACATATTTTTTATTTTTCATAATTGAGATTTCTAAGAAGTTACAATGCAAAATGGGACGACATTTCTTTTCTTTCACTTCTAAAAAAAACGAAAGCCAGAAAGAGAATTAAGACCGCCAGAATCTCCTGCCATCTGATTTTAGCAAAAGTTTTCCGGAAGAAAATATAAAATTTAGTTATCATCAATGTGGTTTCGATATTTTTATTCTGATCAAAGATAATTCAGATTTGAATTTTATTTCTTCTTTAAAAATTTTATTTCGATGATTTTTTTAAATGTAATCGACTGTTAATAAATGCCTTTATCTATTTTAACGGAATTAAAGTTAAATTGAAAAGAATTATAAATTAGTGTTTGAAGTATTTTAAAGGTTGTCAATTATTTGTAACTGTTTTAATATTTAGTTTTATTAATTTTACGGATGTTATTTTTATCATTATGAATTTATCTCCAGAAGGCCAAAAACTCTTTAACAAACTGATTTCCGAAATGTTGGAAGACGGTTTTGTGAAAGTAAGTGATTATACTTTTTATAAAAAATTAGGAAGTATGACCGTGTCTTTGGGAGATCGAGCTTTGAATATTATGCATCAGGAAAAATGTTACAGCATTATTCCAGAGCGCGAATTCCTAAAACTTGCTAATGGCTTTGAACCTATTTTAATACAGGTAAAATACCTTTTGGCTTTTTCGATGAGACAGGATATGAACCGTTTGATGAATTTCTTTTCAACCTATTTTTGGAATTAATGAAGATTGATTTCACTTTCCTGTGATATACTTTAAAAACAAAAAATGCTTTAATTTCTTAAAGCATTTTGTAAAAACAATCATTTGATTTTAGCGATCTCTCCCGTTATTTTTCAACAGCAACCAAATATTCGGGATCTTTAATGATATTCACGTCAATTACTGCTTCGGCATTATCTAACAGACGAATACAGTCTGTACTCAAATTTTGAAGATGAACTTTCTTACCAGCATTGCTGTATTTTTTCGTGATACTATTCAGTGTTTCAATGGCTGACATATCCGAAACTCTTGATTCTTTGAAATTGATAATCACTTCTTCGGGATCTTCCTCAATATTAAATTTTTCGGAGAATGTCATCACCGATCCAAAAAACAAAGGTCCGTAGATGTCATAATGTTTGACTCCTTTCTCATCGATGTAAGTTCTCGCGCGAATTCTTTTGGCACTTTCCCAGGCGAAAACCAAGGCGGAAATAATAACTCCAATTAAAACTGCTAAAGCTAAATTATGCAGTACAACCGTAATTACCGCTACCAGAATTCCAACAAAGATATCGTGTTTCGGCATTTTTTTAATGATTTTAAAACTCGCCCACTCAAAGGTTCCGAGTGCGACCATGATCATTACACCAACCAAAGCAGCCATCGGCAACTGACCAATAATAGGTGCTCCGAAAAGGATAATCAGTAAAATAGTAATCGAAGCGATAATTCCGGAAAGTCTTGCTCTAGAACCGGCAGAAAGATTCACCAATGTTTGTGCGATCATGGGACAGCCACCCATTCCGAAAAAGAAACCATTGGCAATATTAGAAGTTCCCTGAGCGATGCATTCGCGGTTTCCATTTCCTTTGGTGCCGGTCATTTCGTCCACGAGGTTCAAAGTCAATAAACCTTCTGTTAAACCTACGGCCGCAAATATTAAAGAGTAGGGAAGTATGATCTTAAATGCTTCCAGTGTAAAAGGAATATTGGGAATATGGAAAGGCGGAAAACCACCTTCTACCGATGCAATGTCCTGAACGGTTTTGGTATTGATTCCGAAACCTACGACCAAAGCAAATACCACAACGATAGCAACTAATGACGCAGGAATTTTTTTGGTGATCTTCGGAAATCCGACAACGATTGCGACGGTTAAGGCGACCAAACCAAGCATGATCATCATTGGTTCTCCTTGCAACCAGGTTAGGGTACCATTTGATAAAACCTTGAACTGATCGAGTTGCGACATGAAAATAATCACGGCGAGACCATTCACAAATCCATACATCACCGGTTGCGGAACCAATCTGATGAATTTGCTGAATTTAAATAAACCGATTAAAATCTGAATAACTCCCGCTAAAGCCACCGCAGCAAAAACATATTCTAATCCGTTCGAGCGCATCAAAGCGATCAAAACTACAACGGTTGCACCAGCGCCGCCAGAAACCATTCCAGGTCTGCCACCGAACACTGCCGTGATCAAACCGGCTATAAATGCAGCGTACAAGCCAACTAATGGTGGGAAACCTGCCAATATTGCAAACGATAAGGATTCCGGAATCATAGTCATCGCAACAGTTAATCCTGCTAGAATTTCGTTTCTATAATTAACTTTCTGGGTAAAGTCGAATAAGTTAAGGGCTAATTTCATAAAGAGGTCAACGGTTTGTTGTTGGAATTTGTACAAGTTTCTGACGTAACTGCAATGAGTTACGCTCTGAAAAATATGTATGTTAATAAAAAAAATCGATTGATGTTTCGTAATTTTTTCAGGGTGCAAAAATAGAAAAATAAAAACCAACTGATTTAGAAGTTGGTTTTGCTGTAAAATGCGTTGATAAATAAATTAAGAGGTCGTCTTATTGAGATAGTTACATAAGACGACGGCTTGATTAAAATGGATGTTTTTGGCGGAGTAAATTAAAGTCACTTGTTGTTGCTCGGCAATCCCTCTCAACCTTTCAATATGATCATTCTTAGTATTAAGTTCTTCCTCATATCTTTTTGCGAATGCTGGAAATCGTTCTTCCTGATGGTCAAACCATTTTCTGAGTTCTGTAGAAGGTGCGATTTCTTTAATCCACTCATCCACCTTTGCTTCTTCCTTAGAAATTCCACGCGGCCACAACCGATCGACTAGAACGCGGTAGCCATCTTTTTCAGATACTTTTTCGTAAATTCTCTTAATGTTGATAGGACGCATGATTTTACATTTTATTGAATGTCCTTTGAACTAATTGATGACGTTCGTTATTTCCAACCCCATTTTTTAAAAATGGTATGACCTTCTTTTGTTTTCATAAAATCGATAAATTGCTTTGCAGGGTCCTTGTTTTTAGAAATGGTCGTCACGGCAATTGGTGTTCCTCGATAGACATTGATAGAATTGGGAAGTTTAACTACTGCTGTAATATCTTTTAATCGGTAATGCCAGGATTCATAATTGATCCAGGCGTCGAAACTTTTATCTTCTTTCCAACCCGCAATTCCTAAAGCCGTGTTGCCAAAAGATTGTTTGATGTTTTTTTGAATTCCGTCAATCGCATCTTTTTTCCCTGCGATATCTTCCCAAAGTCCCAGTTGTCCAGCTCCATTAACATCTAAAATATTAATCCCTGGTTTTGAAAGGTCTTCAATTGATCTAATATTTTTCGGATTTCCGGGTCGTACTAAAATCGCCGCACCTCTTTTGTATAATTCTGTTCGAGAATTCTGATCGATAAAATTAGCATGTTTCATCGAAAAAGAGGTCAACATATATTCTGCACCACCATAAATAAGATCTGCGTTTTGCTTTGCCGTTTTAATCCATTTCGGTTCGGGACCTGCTGTTACTTTTACAATGATATTGTTTCTCGATCCAAAGATTTTGGCACATTCTTCAATGGGTGCAAATGGTCCGCCGGGACCATAAACGTAAAGCGTGTCTTTTTGTGCCTGCACGAATACCGGAAAGAAGATCAATAAAGCAAATGCGCATACTATTTTTTTCATTTAAGATTTGGTTTTGGGTAAGAAAATTTTGAAATTTAAAGAGCGTGACAGGTTTTACATTGATCAGATTATATGCTGAACTTGAAATAAGGTGGCATAATTGTTTCTACTGTCTGACCAAATTTACTGTTTTTAAATGCGTGCTATCGAATTTATTTATTAGAAAGAAACGATAAAGATCATCAATATTCTACATCGGATTTCTTAAATATCAAAAATAAATCGTCGTGTGATTAATTTAAAACCGTGTTGTTTAAACATTTAAAATCAATGAAATATTATGAAAAAATTGCCTGCACTTTTAAGTTTAAGTCTAATCTCATTTTTAGTGATAAGCTGTAGTAAAAAAGATTCCACAGAAGAAGTAGCACAAACGCAAAATGAAATTAGGGATACGGTTGTATCGGTTGATACTGTTTCTGGTGGCGTAACAAGTCAGGATGAAATGAATCTTCAAAATGATACCTATACCTATAAAGCAGAAGATGGTACATTGGCCACATTAACTTTTTTAAATACTGATTTCGTGCATACTTTAACCGTGAAAATGAATGATAAAGAATATGTACTCGATCAAACTGAAGCTTGGGCTAAAGGGGCAGCCTATGAGAAAGATGGTGTAAAAGCGCATAGCCAAAGAGATGACTTAGATTTAACAATGGATGGTAAAACTCTTAAATTGAAACGTCAGTACGAAAAATAATAAATCTGTGATGTTTTCTAAATAAGAGCGTATCGATTCTTAATCATATCAATCATAAAAAACCAACTTTTTAACGAGTTGGTTTTTTCAATATAGAGAATGATTGTTTTAGTGAATTGATACATTCGGTATGCTAATTTTATTTTACGATAATTTTGCCTTTCATGACCAGATGTACCGTACAATAATAATCTGAAGTTTTCTCTGGTGTAAAAGTCCACGATTGGCTAGTCTGCAACATGGGCGATGCCCAAACTTTATTTACTTCTGTTGCATTGTGTCCTACAATATCTTTGTTGATAAACGTTACTTGGTCTCCTTTATTAACAGTAATTGTTGCGGGATTGAATTTCATATTTTCTATGGTCACTACATGAACTGATGCTTTTTCGTTATCACTCTCGGTCGTTTCTGTTTTCGCAGTCGTTGCAGAATCAGCTTGCGGATTGGGAACTATCGTTTCTGAACTGCTCGTTGTCGCGCTGGAATTATCATTCTCCACAGGCATCGTGTCTTTGGACCCCGAAGTACAACTTGTTACGTTGAGCAAACAGACGATTGCAAATGCTGAAAATCCTATTCTAAAAAAGTTTTTTAAAGAAATCATGATTTCTGTTATTTAAATTTTTTCTGAATCATTTTTGCATGTTCAAGGTGCGTTTTGAAAATCGGCAATGCTTTTTGAAGCAACGCTTTTAGTTCGGCATTTTTAGATTGAGGGATCAACATGTTTTCAACTGCATTAATTGCATAAATATGGTAGGCAACCTCATTGTCAACATAGGCTTTATCGAAAGCGCTACCGCTTTTCGCATTTAATAGTGCTTCTTCTTTAACTGCTCCAGCTAATAAAGATTTGGATACTTCATTTGTTTGTGGAGTCACTTTCAATTTTGTAACGAGATCTACGGCCATTTTAATAACCGCATTATGATCTGTTTTCATCGTGGTAGCAAAGTTCTTGATATCTTTGTTTTGAGATTTTTTCAAGGCTATTTCAGCATAACCTACATCAACTTGATTTGTAGTTACTGCAACAGAAGCAATTTCTGCATCGTTAAGTTGTGGTGTTTTTTGTTCCTGAGCAGAAACGTTAGACGAGAATAACAAAGCTGTCATTAGCATCGTCCCAGATAAAGCTAAGTTTTTTAGCGTTTTCATCTTTTTATTTTTTAAGTTAATATTGAAGTGATATTTTAAATCCAAATGAAATTTCATTTTGCATTTAAGAATATTTTATTTATTTTCTTTAATGATGATTAATTTTTTCAACTAAACTACTACGAAGGTACGATGGTTTGAATAGTAATTCAAGTTTGTTTTCAAATATGTAAAATAGACGATAGTGATAATGGCTTTGATAATCAAGGTATTGTAATGAATGTTTTTAAGTTTAATTCACGTTTCTTTCCAAGGCTCTTGAAATTATATCAATTTAAAAAAGTAAAAAATTCTTTCCTGTTAGTATAGTAGTTGAGGTCTAAAAGATTTCAAAAGATTTCATTTAAACTTAAATAGGTAGTAGATGAAAGAAACAGATGATTTTTTAATAAACGGTTTCTTTTTAGATAAGTTGATTATTAATAGGCGTTGCAGAGCCGAAAGTATGATAACAAATTGTAAAATGACAACGGTGAAAATTTAGATTTCTTCCTCAGTTTAAAAATATTCCATTAAATTTTCTTAACTTATTTGATTAGGATTTAGCTAAAAATCTTTTTTTTAATTTAAATAATTCTCAATGAACGATATCATCACGCTACGAAAACACCTTCATCAAAATCCTGAACTTTCAGGTTTCGAATTTGAAACATCAAAGACCATTGCGGCGTTTCTAAAACAATATTCGCCCGACGAACTGCTAGAAAACTTAGGCAACGGAACAGGAATCATCGCTGTTTATCAACCTGAAAAGGAAGTGAAACAAACCGTCATGTTTCGCTGTGAGCTCGATGCTTTACCGATTCAGGAAATCAATGATTTTGAACATCGATCGGCAACCGATGAGGTTTCTCATAAATGTGGACACGATGGACATATGGCGATTATGGTAGCTTTCGCCAAAAAGTTATCAGAGCAGAAAATGAAAAATACCAAAGTACTTTTGCTTTTTCAACCCGCTGAAGAAAATGGGGAAGGATCGGTTGCTATTTATAACGATCCGCATTTTAAGGAATTGAATCCAGACCTGGTATTTGCCTTGCATAATCTTCCGGGATATGACCATCATGATATCGTGGTGAAGAATCATACTTTTACGTGTGCAGTCAATTCAATCATTATTAAACTTCATGGAAAAACAGCTCATGCGGGTGAACCTGAAAATGGAGATAATCCAGCCTTGGCAATTGCAGAAATTATTACTGAATTTAATAAGAAAATTCAACCAGATCCGAAGAAAGAAAAGTTCTCGATTTTGACACCCATTTATTTAACCATGGGAACGGAAGACTACGGAATTTCTGCTGGTTATGGCGAAGTTCATTATACCTTCCGTAGAGCAGTTAATGCTGAAATGAAGGAATTGGAAGAAGAATTACAAAATATTGCAGTCAAAGCTGCGGAACGATATCATCTGAACCCAGAGATTCTGTGGACGCAAAGATTCAGTGCGAATGAAAATAATCCTGAAGCAGTAGATTTTGTGAGACAAGCTGCCACGGACTGTAACTTCAACTTAATAGAAAGAGAAATTCCGTTTCAATGGGGCGAAGATTTCGGAATTTTCACAGAACATTTTAGAGGTGCCATGTTTGGATTGGGAAGCGGAAAATTTACACCTAATCTTCACAATCCAGATTACGACTGGCCTGATGAAATTACAGAAACCGGAGCCGAAATATTTTACAAAATTAGCCAACTGATCGATGCACAATAACTCACACCTGGAACTTGATCCCAAAGCGTACAAAACCAATATTGATTTTCTTCGGAAACATTTTCACAAAGGAGTTCTTTTTTCATCGGTCGTAAAAGGCAATGCGTACGGACATTCTATCGAAAAATTCGTCGAAATAGCTTTGTCTGAAAATGTAAAACACTTTTCTGTATTTGACAGTCAAGAAGCGCGTCGTGTAAAAGCGGTTGTTGGCGATAAAGCTACCGTGATGATTATGGGTTGGCTAAGTAATGAAGAAGATCTCGTATGGAGTATTCAAAATGATATTGAGTTTTTTGTTTTTGAAAAACACCGTTTGACATCAGCTTTGGCTGTAGCAAAAAAAATCGGTAAAAAAGCAATCGTTCATGTCGAAGTAGAAACCGGAATGAACCGTACTGGATTTAATTCCAGCGAATTAAAATGGACTCAGGATTTTCTGCTTAAGAATTCAGCCTTTGTCCATTTTAAAGGGCTCTGTACGCATTTCGCCGGTGCAGAAAGTATTGCCAATTATTTTCGCATTAAAAAACAGATCGATCGTTATGATGAAATTTACAAGCAGTTTTGTGATAAAGGTTTGAAGCCGCAACTGAAACATGCTGCCTGTTCTGCCGCTGCCATGATGTACCCCGAAACGCAAATGGATATGGTACGCATCGGAATTATGCAATATGGTTTTTGGCCGAGTCCCGAAGTTTTGGTTAATTTTTACAATTCCAAAAGGAAAAATGAAAATCCACTCCGAAGAGTCATCAGCTGGAAAAGTTCGGTGATGAGTGTAAAGAAAGTGAAGCGCGGTGAATTCGTTGGCTACGGAACAAGTTTCATGGCTGATGCAAATATGAAAATTGCCTGCGTTCCCGTAGGTTATGCGCATGGTTATGGCCGAAGCTTAAGTAATATAGGAAGGGTTTTAATTAATGGCGAACGCTGTGTCGTCATTGGAAGCATCAACATGAATATGATGGTAATTGATGTTACGCTGCTGGATCAAATTAAACGCAATGACGAGGTTGTTCTCATTGGTGATCAGGCAGATAAACAATTATCGGTCTCGTCATTCAGTGATTATAGCAATCTGCTGAATTACGAATTACTGACTCGACTTTCTGCAGATATTCCACGGATTATTAAAAAATAAACGATTTAGTAGTTGATAATCTTTAGCATTTAGTTAATCCGGATCAGCAACTTTAACCATTTGTTTCCAATATTTTCTCCTTTAAAAAGGCCAATA
>NZ_JBGZYM010000064.1:0-8624 GCF_041824135.1 Kaistella sp.
AATAAATCTATAAAAATATCAGTTATGAGCAAGAAATTTCCAGCAGGAGTTGCCACAGGGCAAATGGTTACAGACATTTTCCAATACGCAAAGGAAAATAAATTTGCACTTCCCGCAGTGAATGTGATTGGTTCAAGCAATGTAAATGCAGCCTTAGAAACTGCCGCAAAATTGAACTCACCGATCATTATTCAGTTCTCTAATGGAGGCGCTGCTTTCAATGCAGGAAAAGGTTTAAGCAATGATGGTCAGCAAGCTGCCATTTTAGGAGGTATCGCTGGCGCAAAACATATTCATACTTTAGCAGAAGCATACGGAGCAACCGTAATTTTACATACTGACCATTGTGCAAAAAAATTATTGCCTTGGATCGATGGTTTAATGGATGCCAACGAAGAGTTTTTCGCACAAACAGGAAAATCGCTTTATTCATCTCATATGCTTGATTTATCAGAAGAATCAATTGAAGAAAATATGGACATTTCTTGCAAGTATTTCGAGAGAATGGCAAAAATGGGAATGACTTTAGAAGTTGAACTTGGGATTACAGGTGGTGAAGAAGATGGTGTTGATAATTCAGGCGTAGATTCTTCAAAATTATATACACAACCAGATGAAGTTGCTTACGCTTACGAAAGATTAAGTGCAATTTCTCCAAACTTTACGATCGCAGCAGCTTTTGGAAACGTACACGGAGTATACAAACCAGGCAACGTGAAATTAACTCCGAAAATTCTTGATAATTCTCAGAAATTTGTTTCGGAAAAATTCGGCCTTGGAGCAGAACCAATTAACTTCGTATTCCATGGTGGATCGGGTTCTTCATTGGAAGAGATCAGAGAAGCTATTGATTATGGAGTCATTAAAATGAATATCGATACCGATTTACAGTTTGCTTACACAGAAGGAATTAGAGATTACATGGTAGAAAAAGTGGAATATCTAAGAACGCAAGTCGGTAACCCAGATGGTGCTGATTTACCAAACAAAAAATATTACGATCCAAGAGGTTGGGTTAGAAAAGGGGAAGAAACCTTCAGCACAAGATTGGTTCAGGCATTTGAAGATTTGAACAACATCAATACTCTTTAAATATAAATTTCAGATTTTAAATGAACTTATTTGTTTTTAATCTAAAATCTAAAATCTAAAATTTAGAAAAATATGGCATTCGACTGGTTTAAAAGGAAAACACAGAATATTACGACTTCTACGGAAGATAAAAAAGACGTGCCCAAAGGACTTTGGCATCAAACGCCGAGTGGAAAAGTGGTAGAACACGAAGAGTTGAAAGCCAATAATTATGTGTCTCCAGAAGATGGTTTCCACGTGAGAATTGGAAGTAGAGAATTCTTTTCGATTCTTTTTGATGAGAATAAATTTACAGAACTCGATGCTAATGTGGAGAGTGTAGATATGTTGAACTTCAAAGATACCAAGTCTTACACCGACCGTTTGAAAGAAGTAAAAGCTAAAACGAAATTAACTGATTCAATCAGAAATGCAGTTGGAACGGTTAACGGGGAAAAGATGGTCATTTCTTGTATGGATTTTAGTTTTATCGGTGGATCATTAGGTTCAGTGATGGGCGAAAAAATCCGTAGAGCAGTTGATTATTGTATCGAAAACAAACTTCCTTACATGATCATCTGTCAATCTGGTGGAGCGAGAATGCAGGAAGCAACGTATTCCTTAATGCAATTGGCAAAAGTTCAGTCGAAGTTAGCGCAACTTTCAGAAGCCGGTTTATTGTACATCGCTTATTTGTGTGATCCTACTTTTGGTGGAATTACCGCTTCATTTGCCATGACAGCAGATATCATTATGGCAGAACCAGGAGCTTTAATCGGTTTTGCAGGGCCACGTGTGATCCGTGAAACTATTGGTAAAGATTTGCCAGAAGGTTTCCAGACTTCGGAATTTTTACAAGAGAAAGGATTTGTAGATTTCATCGTTAAAAGAACGGAGATCAAGGACAAAGTTTCGAAAACAGTAAAACTTTTAAGCCACGTTTAAAAGAGTTTAAATATTTAATAAAATCTCACCTCATTGGAGGTGGGATTTCTTTTTATGAGGAACATCAAAATTATATTTAATGCTTTAAGATCCTTAAGTTTCAACAAGATTATGAAACTTTTGCGATTGACGCTTCCGCATCCGCTATTTTCAATAATGGGATTTTATGCCACGCTCAGAAGTTTCACTTTAGCTCAAAAACATTTTCCAAAAACCCATTCCAATAATGGAGTAGGCAATGCTTTTCGACATTCGCTCTGGACTTGCCTGATCATGATGTATTGTTGCAAGATTTCCTCTCCTAAGAAAGCTTTGGCATATTGTAAGAAAATGACCGATTTACATGAAGAACTTTTTCCTAATAAACCATTAGAAACGAAAATGGACCTTCACAATAATAAGGTTGGAATGGATTATTTTATGGAATTACTTCCCGGCGTTCATCGACAGTTTTTCGAGACCAGTTTTTTCGTTAAAGATTTGATTGATAAAACGAAAACAGCCAAAGTCCTTGAAAACCTGGACGATGATTTCGAAGATGAATTGGTTTATCTAAAATAAAAACCCCGACCAAAGCCGAGGTTTACACTATCAAATACAATTATTATTTTTCGTCTAACTTTAAGTTAAAGGCGCTCCAACTTCTAAATCACAACGGTGATGAGGTTGTCCGTGTGCCGGATTATTAGCAGGCTTCGGACCTGTTGCCTGAACTGACGCCGGCGCAGAAGATGGTGCTAAAGAAGGTGAAATCGGATTGGTATTAAAACTATTGCTTGCAGCCGTTTGTTGTGGTACAACTTGTGGCGGCGCTTGCTGTGTTGGTGCACTGTCAATTGGCGCTCCGACAGCTATTTCGCATCGGTGATAAGGCAAGCCATGTTCTGGATTCAAAGCTGGTTTATCACTTGGAGTACTCGCTGCAACTGCAGTAGCGTCTTGTGAAGTTACGTCAGCACTCGTCTTTGCAACACTCACATTTGTTGAATCAGTTGCTGTCGCTGTAATAGATGCATTCTCCGTCGTAGATGCTTCTTTCTTATCGCATGAATAAAGAAGTGTCGCACTTGCTATTAATAAAGGTAATATTCTCATTTTTTCTTTTTTTTCAAAAATAGGAAATTTAATTAGAACTTAAAATCTACACCGAAATATACATTTGCTCCCATAATTGGCGCGTAAACCATTCCCGCATCAAAGTATTTTCCGAAAGGATTTTCGGCGTCAATGATCGGATTGTCCTGTGTATAACCTAACAGGTTTTCTCCACCAACATAAGCACGAATACTTTTATTAAAGTTTCTGGAGATCTGCGCATTAAGTGTTGAGTAACTTTTTGAATATTCTGGTATTCTGTATTCTAAGGGATTAGCATTTAAGTTCGGAAGTTTCTGTTGACCAATTAACTGTAGGGTCGCATCCATATTCCAGAAAGCACCTTTGTCTGTTTTATCGGTCGAATAAGAAGCATTAAAGAATCCTCTGTTTTTTGCCATAAAAGGAATTTCTCTTTGTCCATCGATGAAATTCGCCTGTACATCATAATACTTGTACGCCAATCTCATTTCTAAATTCTTCGCTGGTGTAAAATCCAACTGGGTTTGAAAACTGTTGGCAAATGATTCTCCTTTTAAGTTGTAAAAGACGATTTTTTGCGGTGAGATATCCAGATCTGTCAAGACTTGATTTTGGAAATCTGTTCTAAAGAAATCAGCTACTAAAGTTGCTTTTCTATTGAATAATCTAAATTCCTGCTGAAGACTTGCTCCGTAATTCCAAGCAATTTCTGGTTCTAAACCATTGATCTTACCGCCATTTTCCAGGATCTCGATCTGTCTGTTCGAGCCAAAATATTGTTGACTTTCTGCGAAAACGTTAGCGGTTCTGAAACCTCTTCCAGCGGAAAGACGAAGAATTGTTTTGTCAAAAAGGTCATATTTAAAGTTCACTCTTGGTGTAAACTGCGTGCCCGCTAAATTGTGAAAATCTGTTCTTGCACCAGCAACCAAAGTATATTTTAAACCTGTCAAAGTATATTCGAAAAATACCCCAGGAACGGTTTCGGTTCTTTTATAATTTTGAGTCAGATAATCTTCATCGTACTGATCATATAAAAAACTTGCTCCGGTTTTAAATTTATTGTTTGAGTTGCCAATGATACTTTCAAAAACCAAGTTCGAGTAGAACGTATTTTGATTTCCCCAATAATTTCTGTTTCCGAAGAAACTATCCTGTTGATGCGTCGTAAACTGATTCATCCAACCAATACTTTGGTAAGGTTTACCTTTGAATATGTAGCCGGTTTTATTCCAGATCTCAAATCTTGAAAGATCGATGCCAACTCCGTAAGCACTTTGTTGTGAACGGTCGATCTTTTTGTCAAAAGCAGTCTGTCCGCCAAACCTTTCATCTTTTACAAAGCTGATTCCGAAATGCGTTCCTAATCCTGAGCCTTCCAGATCATTATAATTTAAAAGATAGGCTGCATTGATTTGGTTTCCTGTCGGCTGATCTAAAAAGCCATCATTATTGGAATCTTTTTTTCCAAGAGTCGCATTGCCATGAAGCAAAACCGATTGATTCCACTTACCGTTCAATTGAGAAGTAGTTGTAATATTGGTCTCTAATCTTCCGTTTGCGTCACCAAAAAAATTGACGGCGGTTTCGGGTTGTTCATTAAATTTCAACAGTTCGGTATTGATCTGTCCGGTAATACTTTCGTACCCGTTGACCACAGTACTTCCGCCTTTTGTTAACTGGATTCCTCCGATCCATCTTCCTGGGATTAAGTTCAGTCCGTATGGTGCTGCTATTCCACGAATCGATGGCAAAAGTTCTTTGGTTAGCGAAGTGTACTTTTGATCCAAACCTAACATTTTCAATTGCTTTGTTCCTGTTACTGCATTGGTAAAAGAAACATCTACGGTAGCATTGGTTTCAAAACTTTCAGATAGGTTACAACATGCAGCTTTCAATAATTCTTTGGTTCCGATATTAAAGGTTAAGCTTGTCTCTTTTCTACTTAAAGCCGTGGCATCAGCAAGTCTGATCAATCGAACTTCTTCAATCGATTTATCGAAATGATCGGCATGTTGCGTGAAATCTTTTTTCGGTGCGGGCGCTGCTTCTTCATGATGAACCAGATCGCTTTTTACACCTAGCGGCAACTCGCGGTCGTACAGACAACATCCAGGAAGATTTTTATAGGCGTCATCTTTGGTCGTATATTTTTCGTTATCGTGTCCGACTTCTGCGATTTTTTTCAAGATCGTATCTGCTGAAGTTTTAGCAGGATCGAAGTTTAAGGTTACGATTTGTGTATCTGCGTCCCAGCTAGATGAATCGGCGCCAGCACTTGCGGCAGCTTTTTCAATTCTTGCTTTACATGATCCACAATTTCCACGAACAAAAAATTGATTGTCCTTCTTTAAAGGTTGTGCAGAAAAATCTTTTTTAACTGCTGGTTCTTCATCATGGTGAACCAAGTCGCTTTTTACACCTAATGGTAACTCGCGGTCGTACAGACAACATCCAGGAAGATTTTTGTACGTGTCATCTTTGGTCGTATATTTTTCGTTATCGTGTCCGACTTCTGCGATTTTTTTCAAGATCTTATCTGCTGACGTTTTTGCAGGATCAAAGTTTAATGTTACGATTTGCGTATCTGCATCCCAACTGGACGAATCGGCACCAGCACTTGCGGCAGCTTTTTCGATTCTTGCTTTACACGAGCCACAATTTCCGCGAACAAAAAATTGATTGTCTTTTTTCGCCGCTGGAGTAGCTGTTTTGGTTTTAATAAAAGAAGGAGCTCTTTCATAAAGACAGCAGGAAGGAAGGTTTGCATAAACAGCGTCAGTTGCGGTGAACTTTTCGTTGTCGTGTCCGGCATCTGCAATTTTCTGTAAAATTTGATCTGATGAAGTTTTATCAGCATTAAATTCTACTTCAAGCTGTTGCGTTGTTGAGTTCCAGTTGGCAGTTTTGGCGCCTGTTTTTTTTACGGTACTTTCAATTCTTTCTTTACACATCGCGCATTCTCCTTTAACAAGGAACGTTGATTTAGTGATGGTTTGAGCGAATAAAAAGGAAGTAAATAATAGGGAGAATAAGCAAAGACTTTTTAACAAAGTTTTCATTTTTATAATAAGTTAATTAACATAATAAGGTTGCCGAAAGAACATTCTTTTGGCTGTATTGTAATGTGTTAAATTAACTTAGGCGGTTGCCAAATGTTTTTAATATTAGATGAGAAATAAGAATTCCCGTATTCGAAATTGAGTTTCTGAATAAAGAAACGATGTTTCAAATTGATACTAAATTCGGGAGAGAGGTAATTCATAACACAATTTACAGTGCAGGAATTACATTGGTTACAATCATCGCCACAGTGATTTTCTGGGGAATCATTTGTAGAATTTTCAGAATGACATGAAGTAGTCTTTTTTGCTTTGCAGCAATCATCTTTAATTACTTTCTGATCACAGCATTCCACGGTACTTTGAGCAAAGACCATTTGCTTGGGAAGAATAAAAATACTCAACCCTAAAACAATAAAAAATATTTTCAAAGTTCTCGACATGCTTTTGCAAAATTAATAAATATAAATGACCTGACCTTAGAACCGTTAAATCTTCTTAATTAACGTTAAAAAATTATCATTCAATTGCTTGATAACTAATTAATTGTAAATTTGCCTACTTAAAATCATTTAACATAATAAAGAATGAAGAAGGTCTTTTTACCCTTAATAACTGTTTTATTTTTCGCTACATCCTTCTATAAAGTGGAGGATTTAAAGAAAACCACAACAGAAAATCAGTTAAAAACCCAATCACAAGATTTAGTCCCTATCTCCGAGCCGAAATCCACAGCAAACTATGCGGAAGAAATTTACAAAGCGATCGGTTTCGATAATATTAATCAACTTCAGTCCGATGTTTTTGCAAAAGCTTACCTAGGTTTTACCAATCTTAAAAAAGAAGGGAAGCTGGATCAAGATTCTCATCTCCTCACCATCTGCGACTTTTCATTGTCATCTGCGGAGAAAAGACTTTGGATCATCGATCTGAATGAAAAAAAAGTTCTGTTTAATTCGTTGGTAGCACACGGAAAAAATACGGGTGAAGAATTCGCTCAGAAATTCTCAAATACTGAAAGTTCTTTGCAAAGTAGTCTTGGTTTCTACATCACAGAAACAACGTATAACGGTTCTAATGGCTACTCACTAAAACTTTTAGGAATGGATTCTGGTTATAATGATGCGGCCTTGCAACGTGCAATCGTGATGCATGGCGCTGATTATGTAAGCGAAGATTTTATTAAAAATCAAAAACGTCTAGGTAGAAGTTGGGGTTGTCCTGCGGTTCCGAGAGCTCTGGCTGAACCGATTATCAATACTATTAAAGGCAAGAATTGTCTTTTCATCTATTATCCGGACAATCAATATTTGTCAAGTTCCAAATGGTTGAAGACTGAAGAAAGTATTTAACAATGATAAAAATAAAAATCCCGGTTAATAAACGTTAACCGGGATTTTTTGTGATCTATTTCAATTCAATCGGATTGTTATTCTTTTTGAGTTCTTCTTTTTGTCGCTCCTCCATTTGTTTCCGCTGATTCGGATCCATTTGAATTCTCATGTTGCCACGGCCACCACTGGCGGAAGAAATCGCTGCCATCGGATCTTTTCTAAACTGCTCTTGTTGTTTTTCAAAAGCGGCTCTTTTAACAGGAATCGTAGAACCTCTTTGCTCGAAACTTGCGATTTCCGTAATTTTTTTGGCTTCTTTCAAATCGAAACTATAGTCGCCTTTGGAATCTTCCACTTTAACGATCAACCCTGGCAATCCTGAAAACTTATAAGGGCCGTCTTGGAAAGGAACTTCTGTCGTAAACCAAGCGTACCAGGTTCTGCCTGCAAATTGAGTTTCTGCTTTTTGAGTTTTATATTCGCCAATGGTAGCAGTCTCCGGCAGGATTTTCCAATCCATTGGTCGGTCTTCTTCGTAAGCGTATTGATCCCGCAGAATTCTTGCTTGATATATTTTCTTTCCGGTTTTATAATCTTTTTCTATAATGAAATCCAGGTTGCTTCTTAAATTTTGCATCTGAGTTCTATCAAAATTAAAACTTCCCGTTTGTCTCATTCTGCCGATAACAGAATCTCTCTTCATTCTATTTTCTCCATAGAAAATCGAGTTCGCTCCTGAGATATCAAGATGAGCGATTTCTGATCTCGTATTATTCCTATCTGTAGAATCAGGCTTCATGGTAACTTGATACACGAAACGGTTCGCTTGTGAAAAAATAATTTGGGAACAGATAACCAAAATTAGAAGTGCAATTTTTTTCATTTTTTAATAATTTGTTTTTTGATACTGAACGCTGGTAAAAGTTAAAGATTTGCGTCTATGAGATTGATAGACAAATATACCGAAGCAAATTTGATATTCATTATATTATTAGTAATTTTGCAATCTAAAATGATTCTAAATAAAAACAATGATAAAAGTAAGTGATCTAACAAAAGAAAAAGCCATTCAGTTAATGACTGAAGACGTCTTCAAACCTTTTTAAGAATATATCAGAGTCGGCGTAAAAAGCGG
>NZ_JBGZYM010000065.1:0-24384 GCF_041824135.1 Kaistella sp.
AAAATTAACTGATAAAAATCAATTTTTTGTATTGGTAAGTTTTAATAATTTCAATATATTTGCAAACCGATAAATTTGACCTATGAACAAGAGAATTTCTTCTTTATTTTTCGTTTTATTTCTTACGCTTTCAAGTGTTTTCACTTATGCACAGCAAGAAGTTGAAGCAAAATCTACTGAAAGTTTAGAACAGAAAATTGTAGATGATAATCAAAAATTTGATGCGAAAAGTATGATCATGAGTCACATTAGTGATTCTAACGAGTGGCATATCTTAACTTTGAACGAGGGAACTCCAGAAGAACACCACGTTTCTATTCCTTTACCTGTAATTATTAAAGACAAAAACGGACTTCATACCATGATGTCAAGTACAATCGCTCACGGACATGAACATGACGGTTATACTTTAGATCACGGTATTGTTAAATCAACTCAAGGTTTAGAGCAGGCAAAATTATTCTCTGTGTTAAGCGGAAAACATAATTCAGATAATGCTTTCTACGATTTCTCAATTACGAAAAACGTAGCAGCGATCTTTATTTCGATCTTCTTCATGTTCCTTGTTTTTATTGGAATGGCAAGAGGATATGCGAAATCTTTAGTTCCTAGCGGATTCGGAAGATTTATGGAACCGGTTATTCTTTTCATTAGAGACGAAGTAGCGATTCCAAATATCGGCGCAAAGAAATACAAAAAATACATGCCTTATTTATTGACTGTATTTTTCTTCATCTGGTTTAATAACATGTTTGGTTTGATTCCATTCGCACCGTTTGGATATAACTTAACGGGAAACATTGCAACGACAGCAGTTTTAGCAATCATTACTTTATTAATTACGATCTTCAGTGCAAACAAAGATTACTGGAAACACATCTTTATGCCACCAGTTCCATTATTGTTATACCCAATTATGGTTCCCATTGAGATTATCGGGATCTTCACAAAGCCTTTTGCTTTAATGATGCGACTTTTTGCAAATATTACAGCAGGTCACATTATGGTTCTAGCGATCATGTCATTGATCTTTATTTTTAAAACACCGCTTTTAGGGTTTGCTTCAGTTCCACTTGGATTATTCATCGGAGTGCTGGAATTGTTAGTAGCAGCTTTACAGGCCTATATCTTTACCGTTCTTTCAGCTTTGTTTATTGGAATTGCAGTTGCGGAACACGAACACGAAGGAGCACATTAATTAACTCAGAATATTTTTAACCTATATATTTTTTTATTATGGAAATCATTTCACAAGGAACAGGACTTATTTACGTTGGAATCGGTTTAGCAGTATTAGGCGTTGGTCTAGGTATTGGTAAAATCGGTGGACATGCAATGGATGCTATTGCAAGACAACCAGAGCAAGCAGGTAAAATCCAGGGAGCAATGCTTATTGCTGCAGGACTTATCGAGGGTGCTGGTTTGATCGCGATCATCTTTGGAGCGTTCGTTAAATAAGAAACCTCAGAAATCAATTCTTAGCAGCGCGGTTGGCTCTGCTAAGAATTTTTTATCTTCCATATAGAAAAAAAATTACAAAAAAATTACAATTATGATAGAACCGGGAATTGGCTTATTGTTTTGGATGACTTTAACCTTTTTGATCCTCTTGTTTTTATTGGCAAAGTTTGCGTGGAAACCAATTTTATCTGCGATCAATGAAAGAGAAGTGACCATCGTTGATTCTTTGAATCAAGCTAAATTGGCAAAACAAGAAGTTGAAAACTTGAAAGCTGAAAACGAAATCATTATCCGTGAGGCGAAAGTAGAACGTGATCAGATTTTGAAAGAGGCTAGAGATATTAGAGATAGAATCGTAGGTGAAGCCAAAGGTCTGGCAAAAACAGAAGCTGATAAAATGATCGAATCTGCAAGACAAACAATCCAAGCAGAAAAATCTGCAGCAGTTTCGGATATCAAAAGCCAAATTGGTGCTTTGTCTGTAAACATCGCAGAATCTATTTTGAAACAAAAATTAGATAATGATGGTGCACAAGATGCACTAGTAGCAAACATCCTTAATTCTTCTAACTTAAACTAGTATGCGTACAAGTAAAGTTGCAAAAAGGTATGCACAAGGTCTACTGAATTTCACGCAGGAAGCAGGAACTACACGTTCTGTTTTCTTTGAAATGAGAGACATGGTGAATACCATAGAGAAATCAAAAGAGTTACAAAGCTTTTTCCATTCACCAATTATCGAGGTGAAGAAGAAAATCAGTGTTTCGGCAGAGATTTTCAAAAGCTTTTCTCCTGTATCTAAAAATTTAATTCAGTTGGTCATCAAACATGGTAGAGAAGGACAATTGAGTAATATTGGTCAGGAATATATTAACAAAGTGGAAGACATTAATGGAGTACAAAGAATTACTTTGACTTCTGCAACGGCACTTTCTCAGGAGAATATTGACAGTATCCTGAAATCAACAAGCCTTGTTAATCATAATAACCAGTTCGACGTAAAATCAATTATCAATCCTGAGATCTTAGGAGGATATATTTTGCGTGTTGGAGATCAGCAGATAGATGAGTCGGTGAAAACAAAATTAAGCCGATTGAATAAAGAATTTCAATTAAATTAAGACAAAAACAACCATAAAATGGCAGAAATAAATCCGGCAGAAGTATCTGCAATTCTAAAACAGCAGTTAGCTAACTTCGAGACGCAATCTAATGTAGAAGAAGTAGGAACGGTATTAACCATCGGTGATGGTATCGCTTTAGTGTACGGTTTAGAAAATGTTCAGTACGGTGAATTGGTAAAGTTCCAAAGCGGTGTTGAAGGAATAGTTCTTAACCTTGCTGAAGACAATGTAGGTGTAGCTCTTTTGGGTGAATCTAAATTGGTAAAAGAAGGTGATACAGTTAACAGAACTCAAAGAATTTCATCCATCAAAGTTGGTGAAGGTATGTTGGGTAGAGTAGTTGACACTTTAGGAAATCCAATTGATGGTAAAGGTCCAATCACAGGGGAAACTTATGAATTGCCTTTGGAGAGAAAAGCTCCGGGAGTAATTTTCCGTCAGCCGGTAACTGAACCACTTCAAACGGGTATTGTTGCAATTGATTCCATGATCCCTGTTGGAAGAGGACAAAGAGAGTTGATCATCGGTGACCGTCAAACAGGTAAAACTGTTGTTGCGATCGATACGATCATTAATCAAAGAGAATTTTATGATGCAGGTGAACCTGTATTCTGTATATATGTAGCGATTGGACAAAAAGGTTCAACCGTTGCACAAATTGTTAAAACATTAGAAGACAAAGGCGCTTTAGCTTACACCGTAATTGTAGCAGCAAACGCTTCTGACCCTGCTCCGATGCAGGTTTATGCACCAATGGCTGGAGCAGCGATCGGTGAATTCTTCCGTGATACTGGTCGTCCGGCTTTGATCATTTATGATGATTTATCGAAACAGGCGGTAGCTTACCGTGAGCTTTCTTTATTGTTAAGAAGACCACCGGGCCGTGAAGCTTATCCAGGTGACGTTTTCTACCTTCACTCCAGATTATTGGAAAGAGCGGCGAAAGTGATCAACGATGACACGATTGCAGCACAGATGAATGATTTACCGGATTCATTAAGACCAATTGTTAAAGGTGGTGGTTCATTAACTGCACTTCCAATTATTGAAACTCAGGCAGGTGACGTTTCTGCATATATCCCAACCAACGTAATTTCAATTACAGATGGTCAGATCTTCTTGGAAACTGATTTGTTTAACTCAGGAGTTCGTCCGGCAATTAACGTAGGTATTTCTGTATCGCGTGTTGGAGGTAATGCTCAGATCAAATCCATGAAAAAAGTTTCTGGAACATTAAAATTAGATCAGGCACAATATAAAGAACTGGAAGCATTTGCTAAATTTGGTTCAGACTTAGATGCTTCAACTCAAGCGGTTATTTCTAAAGGAGAAAGAAATGTAGAGATCTTGAAGCAGCCAGTTAACTCTCCACTTCCTGTGGATAGCCAGGTGGCCATGATTTATGTAGGAACAGAAAATTTATTGAGAAATATCCCGATCAATAAAGTAAAAGAATTCCAGATAGAATATGTAGCGTTCTTAAGATCAAAACATCCTGAAACAATGGCAGCCATTAAATCCGGAAAAATCGACAAAGGAATTACAGATATTCTAAAACAGGCCGCTACCGAATTAGCGTCTAAATACAACTAAAAAATATTCAATTTTCAGTATTCAAGATTTCTAATTTTGAATACTGAATTTTAAACATTGACTTCAAAGAATGGCGAATTTAAAGGAAATACGAGGAAGAATTACTTCAATCTCTTCGACAATGCAAATTACGAGTGCGATGAAAATGGTTTCGGCAGCGAAACTGAAGAAAGCAACCGATGCTATTGTGATGTTGAGACCTTACTCAGAGAAATTGCAGGAAATTATAGAAAATGTAAGTTCTACAGTAGATTTAGAAGGGGTTTCTACCTACACCGAAGAAAGAGAAGTGAAGAAAGTTCTTTACATCGTAGTTACTTCTAATAAAGGTCTTGCCGGAGCATTCAACTCTTCTGTAATTAAAGAATTGAATCACTCTATTGCAGATACGCAGCATGAAGTAGAAATTCTTACCGTTGGTAAGAAAGTCTATGACGCGGTTCGTCGTAACAAAAAAGTGTACGACAATCAAAGTGCTATTTTTGATGGAATGAGTTTCGAAGTCGTTTCTAATTTCGTGGAAAATGTAATGAGAGATTTCCGTGAAGGTAGTTTTGATAAAGTATTTGTGATTTATAATAAGTTCATTAATGCTGCTACGCAAGAAGTGCATAAAGAACAGGTTTTACCAATTGCTTTACCAGAACAAGCTGAAGCGCCAAATACAGACTATCTTTTTGAGCCCAATGCAAAAGAAATTTTAGACGTATTAATGCCGAAGTCGATTAAGACGCAGGTGTATAAAGCGATCTTAGATTCAGTAGCTTCTGAACATGGAGCCAGAATGACTGCGATGCATAAAGCAACCGACAATGCAGAAGCACTGAGAAATGATCTGAAGATATTCTACAACAAAGCGAGACAGGCTGCAATTACCAATGAAATTTTGGAGATTGTAGGTGGTGCTGAAGCCTTGAAGAATTCGTAAGAAAAATATTCTTAATATAATTATATGAAGACTGCAATTTGCAGTCTTCTTTCGTTTATAGGTATTTGATGGTAAGTGTTTTAACTGATCGAACAAAAACATAAAGGGTGATTTGTCCCTTGTTAAAACCGTCTTTGCACTGATTGTTATTCGATGCATAATTTTAGATTTGTAGGTACTAACAAACTAAAACGATTATCATGAAAAAACTTAACTTTTTAGCCTTGGGCTTAATCTTATCTGTAGGATTTTCTCAAGGACAAACTTACCAAAATAATACGGCAACTGAGCCTGTAGATGGTATAACAAGATTAGGAGTTTGTGGCGGTCAAACAGACCCTGGAGTAAATATGTCGCTCATTAATGTTCCACTTACTGGATCAATTATAGATCCGTCCAAAATTACGGTCAATTTATCTATTTCTGCTAATTGGTTAGGCGATGTAGCCGCTGAGTTGATTACACCATCAGGTGAAGCAATTACTTTAATCCGCAGAATTGGAGCACTTTCAATTACATCTTGTGGAGATTCTTCTTCTTTTGTTGCGGGAAATATTTTAGGTTTTAATTCTGCAAACACTTCGCCCATTGATCATACAGCGGTTGGAGTTGGAGTTGCAATTCCTGCAGGAAATTATGCTCCTTCTTATGGAACTGCAAAATTCCCTAATCATCATCCGGGAGTGATGAGCACATTTCTTAACGGGAAACAGTTAAGTGGGGATTGGCGATTGATTATTTATGATTATGGAACTACTGATCCGACCATTCTTAATTCCTGGCAAATCATTGTTGGAGCAGGTGCAACATTGAAAAGCTCCGAAACTGGAACTTTCGGCAGCGAAATTTCAATCAAACAAAATCCTGTAGATGATTATCTGATGGTAGATGTAACCGATGATTTCAAATCTTTAAATTTGGAGATTTACGACGCTTCCGGTAAAAGAATTAAAAGTGAGAGTCTGCTAAGAAATGCTAAAAATATTCAACTTGATGTGAGAAATTTAGCTCCAGGAATGTATTTGTTGATTCCTGTGAAAGATGGCGAGAGAAAACAGGCCATTAAATTTATTAAAAAATAAACGTCCGTTTTTTATATCTAAAGCATCTGATTTTCAGATGCTTTTATTTTGTTTAATTATTGCAATGTTAAAAATACTTTAATGATAATTATTTAATTTCCGTATCTTTGTCGCAATATTTTTTAAATTTCTAAATGGATTCTGACATAATTAAGCTAGTTTTAGCTGTCTTTCTTGTATTACTGAATGGTTTTTTCGTAGCCGCAGAATTCTCAATCGTTAAAGTTCGTTACTCCCAAATTCAGTTGAAAGCCGCCGAAGGTCATGCCATGGCGAAACAGGCTGAACATATTATTAAGCATTTGGATGAATATCTTTCTGCCACACAATTGGGAATAACCTTAGCTTCTCTGGGATTGGGTTTTGTGGGAGAAAGTGCGCTGCATCATATTTTCGAAAATCTTTTCCAGTATTTTGATCTTGCAGTTGCCGAGGCTACAATTACTACCATTTCTTTAGTTTCAAGTTTCCTTTTGATTACCGTGATGCACATTGTGTTTGGAGAATTAATTCCTAAATCAATTGCCATTAGAAAATCAGAACCTACAGCAATGTTTATCGCAGCGCCGTTACGTGTTTTCTATACCGTTTTCAAACCTTTTATCTGGTCTATGAATCACATGTCCAATGCTTTTCTGCGTTTGATCAAAATTCATCCGGCTTCAGATCAGGAAATTCACTCGACGGAAGAGTTGCAATTATTGGTTAAACAGTCTGCAGATTCTGGTGCTATTGAAGAAGAGAATTATGAGATCATTAAAAACGCCTTCGACTTTACAGATCACTCTGCGAAACAGATCATGATTCCGAGACAGAATATTTCTTCGATCGACATTGAGCAACCCGTAGAAGAGATCATCAATATTATTATGGAAGGTGGTTACTCACGACTGCCGGTCTATGAAAATTCAATTGACAATATTGTGGGGATTTTTTATGCAAAAGAGATCATCCGTGAATATGTGAAACGAAAAGGCGAGATCAATCATGATGATCTAAAGGATCTAATGCGTGATCCATTTTTTGTGGTCGGTAGTAAAAAGATTTCAGACTTACTGAAAGTGTTCCAGCAGAAGAAACAACATTTAGCCGTAGTCATTGATGAATTCGGTGGTACCGAAGGAATTGTGACGCTGGAAGATATTCTGGAAGAATTGGTGGGTGAGATTCAGGATGAAGAAGATGAGGAAGAAAGAATCGTTGATAAAGTAGGAGAGAATGTATTTTGGGTAAAGGCGACACAGCCTCTAGATGAGATCAATGAAAGCTTACCGAAAATGTTTCCACTTTCCGAAGACGGCGAATACAATACTTTAGCCGGATTTATTTTACATGAATTACAGGATATTCCAGAAGAAAATCAAGAATTCAATATTAATGATTACCACGTGAAAATTCTGAAAATGCAGAATAAAAGCGTTGATCTGATCGAATTAACGTACGAAGAGCCAAGCATCATTAATGATCTTGCCAATGAAATTGGAGAAATTTAATTTAAAGAATACTAATTTTTAAAATTAAAGAAAATGAGTTTACATTATAATATTCCAACAAATATTAAGGATTACGAAAATCCGCAGCGCGAATACGAAGAAGATGTGGCCGTCTTAGAAAAGGAAGACGAAGTCTATAAAATTATTTTATGGAATGATGAAGTCAACACCTTCGATTACGTGATCGACGCCTTAGTCGAGATTTGCGAACACACCTTAGAGCAGGCCGAACAATGTACTTTTTTAGTTCATTACAAAGGCAAATGCACCGTAAAAACCGGGAGTTTAGAAAAACTAAAACCCATGCACGAAAAGTTACTTTCCCGAAGTCTAACTTCAGAAATTGTTTAAACCAAAGTTTCGGTCTCCGAAACTTTTATTTTATAAAAAAATATGAGTCCAGTTTTATTGATCATTATTGCCGCTACGGCTATTATCAGTTATATCGCTTTCAGCAATCACGCGATGTTCGAAAAGTACAAGTTCAATGTAGGTGCAATTGTGCGCAACAAAGAATATGTACGTTTAATTTCTGCCGGATTTTTACACGCCGATCTGATGCATTTGTTGTTCAATATGATGACTTTGTATTTCTTCGGTCCCATTGTCATTGAAGTGTTTGGTGCCTTTGGATTTCTACTCGTTTATTTCGGGTCTATTCTTTTAGGAAATATTTTCTCTCTTTACCTCTACAAGAATCAATCGTGGTATTCTGCAATTGGCGCGAGTGGTGGAGTTTCCGGGATTTTATTTGCCTCCATTGCCATGATTCCGGATCTAGGGTTGTATATTTTATTTATTCCGATCGAAATTCCAGGTTATATCTTCGGAGTCGCTTATTTCGGGTATTCAGTGTATATGATGTTGAATCCAAAGCAGAATGACAATATCGGACATGCCGCGCATTTAGGTGGCGCTTTTTTCGGTTTGGTTTACGCCGTTGCGATGCAGCCAGAACGAGCCATTCAAAACGCTTTATACTTAGGGATCATGTCGCTGCCGTTGATTTATATGGCGTATATGGTTTTCGTAAAAAAGAGAATTGGCTAGATTTTTTAGGAGCAACAAGATTTTAGCTTCTTAGCAAACCCGTCCCGCTGTCCGCTATATCCCGCCGAGGCGGGGATGTCGCTTCCATCGGGGCTAGAAGTTCAGTTAGTTCTTCTTTTCATCAGAGAAAAAAAAATCGTTTCTGTTTCAAAACCTACGGGCTTTATCCTGCTTATAAAATGCAATATTGCAATTGGCTTTAGCCACAACTTGAAATGTAAAATGTAATATTTAGATCAGTCGAATCCGTTTATAATTTCTAAAAATATTGATTTTTCAACCATCAATTCTCAACAACTTTTACTTTCTTCCCCAAACAAACCTTTCATTCCCTGACAGATCTTTCATCAACTCAGTTTGCGACAAAACATCCCTAAAAAGTTCCAGCGTTTCTTCTCCTAACTTTTGATTGATCTCGAGAAAGACCAAGCCATTTTCTGCCAAATGATTTTTGCAGTCTTGGGCAATTTTTTCGTAGAAAATTAATGCATTAGAAGTAGGAGAGAACAATGCCATTTTCGGTTCAAATTCTTTTACCGAATCAGCAATCTCATCTTCTTCCTCAATCCCAATATAAGGTGGATTCGAAATAATAACATCGTAAGCTTCAGTCAAGTTTTCATTTAAATAATCCTGATGGATAAATTGAATTTCAGCTTGATGAAGATCCGCATTTCTCTGTGCAGTTTTTAAAGCGTTTTCAGAAAAGTCGATCGCTGAGATTTCAGCTTTCGGAAAATGCTTTTTTAAGACAATCGGAATAATCCCGGAACCCGTTCCAATATCCAGAATTTTAAATACTTCCGACTTCCGACTTCCAGCCTTGATCTTCTCAATCGCCAGTTCCAAAAGTTCCTCCGTTTCCGGCCTTGGGATAAGTACATGTTCATCGACAAAAAATTTCAAACCATAAAATTCAGTTTCACCTAAGATCTGTTGATACGGTTTTCCCGTTTTTAGCTCATTAATTATATTCTGAAGTCCTTCGACATACTTTTCCTCGACTTCCTGACCCATCGTTTTTCGCAATTCAACTTGATTCCAGTCCGCTAAATGTTGCACGAAAATATCGAACAGAATTGAACTCTCAGCATCCGTATAATTTTCAGATACTTCTTTTTTAAAATAAATTTTATAATCTTGATAAGTCATTTTTAGGGGCAATATTTTCAGAATTTTAAATGTAATTCCTTTTTTTGAATTGGAAAGATTAACACTTGAATTATCTTTCTAAAACCGCTGTTAAAAAGGAAAATTTATGAAAACAAAACAGAAATTTAAATAATTTCACTATTTTTGAAAAAATTGCTAAATAAAAAATGAAGAAGTATTTGATGCTCACTTTTTCCGCACTGGTAATCGTCTCCTGCGGATCCTCAAAAAAAGTGGTGGTGAAAAGAGAAATCCCAACCAAGACCGTCGCGAAAGCTGCCAACTTAAAAACGTTGGAGTCCAATTATTCTGGAAAAAATTCCAACACTGTTGAAGAGATATTAAAAGATGCTCAGAAATATTTAGGTGCACCGTACAAATATGCGGGAAACACTTCGTCGGGGTTCGACTGTTCTGGCTTAGTTTGCAAAGTATTCGATGAAAACAGCACCAAACTGCCGCGTCGCTCTGAAGATCAGTCCAATCAGGGACAATCAATTACCATTAAGGAAGCAAAACCAGGTGATCTGGTTTTCTTCGCGACAGCAGGTGGAAGCAGAGTGACGCATGTTGGAATTGTGCACGACATCGGCAATAATGGAGAAGTTAAATTTATTCATTCTTCAACGTCCAAAGGAGTAATTATTTCTTCACTCAATGAAAAATACTGGAACAATGCCTATCTTTTCGCTAGAAGAGTTTTGTAAATTTGGACTCTTTTAAAATTTAAAAAATCAAAAGAATAATATGTTACAACAAACCATAGAAAATATCTGGGACAATAGAGAATTGTTAAAAGATGCTGAAAGTCAGGCATCAATCCGTGAAGTGATCCGACAATTAGATTTGGGAGAACTTAGAGTTGCCGAACCGACTGCTAATGGCTGGAAAGTGAACGAATGGGTGAAAAAAGCGGTGGTGATGTATTTTCCAATTCAGAAAATGGAAACCATTGAAGTTGGTCCGTTTGAATTCCATGACAAAATGCCTTTGAAAAGAGGTTATGCCGAAAAAGGAGTTCGCGTTGTTCCTCACGCTGTAGCGAGAGAAGGCGCGTACATTGCTCCAGGCGTAATTCTGATGCCCTCTTATGTCAATATTGGCGCGTACGTAGATTCTGGGACCATGGTAGATACTTGGGCAACCGTTGGAAGTTGTGCCCAAATTGGAAAAGATGTTCACCTTAGTGGTGGAGTAGGAATTGGTGGAGTTTTAGAACCTTTACAGGCAGCTCCGGTAATTATTGAAGACAATGTTTTCGTTGGTTCAAGATGTATCGTTGTCGAAGGCGTTCATGTAGAACGAGAAGCTGTTTTAGGAGCGAATGTTGTTTTAACAGCGTCCACCAAAATCATCGATGTAACAGGTGACACTCCAGTTGAAATTAAAGGAAGAGTCCCAGCTCGTTCCGTGGTGATTCCGGGAAGTTATACCAAACAGTTTCCAGCCGGAGAATTCCAGGTTCCTTGTGCTTTAATTATTGGACAAAGAAAAGAATCGACCGATAAAAAAACCTCATTGAATGATGCTTTGAGAGAAAATAATGTAGCAGTTTAATTTCTAAATTCTACTTTAAGTTGAAAGCTAAATTTTTAAAATTCAGTTCAAATCCCAAATATATTTTTGGGATTTATCTTCTTGTTTCTATTTTATCAGCGATTGCAAAATACCGCGGTGGACCAGAGAAGTATAATAATTACATGATTTTTAAAAATGTTTTTACCAATACTTTAGCTGAGAGAAATATTTATCTTTTGTATCCCGATGTCCATTTTGACTCCAATCATTATGGCGTTTTTTTCAGTGTCTTAATTGCTCCTTTTGCCATAATGCCAGACTGGTTGGGCATGGTTTTGTGGAATGTTGCCAATACGTTGGTTTTTCTTTTTGCGATTCACAAACTGCCCTTTTCTAATCCTAAAAAAGCATTTTTTGCTTGGTTATGTTTACAGGAATTTATTACAGCCGCGGTAAGTTTGCAATTTAATATTGCTCTAACAGGCTTGTTGATCTTATCCGCAGTTTACGTTTATGAAAGAAAAGAAACACAATCAGCCATCTCTATTTTAATTGGTTTTTTTGTAAAACTGTATGGAATCGCCGGACTTTCTGCTTTTTTCTTTATTAAAAATAAATGGAAGTTTATCGTTTCCTTAATAGGATTCGGACTCGTATTTTTCATTCTCCCAATGTTACTTTCAAGTCCACATTTTGGAATTCAATCTTACGCAGATTGGTTTCAGTCTTTATCAGAAAAAAATGCTTCGAATCAGGTTTTAGGAAATCGACAGGATTATTCTTTAATGGGAATTGTAAGAAGAGTTTCAGGTAATGCCGACATTTCAAACCTTGCTTTTTTACTTCCTGGAATGGCGCTTTTTGGGCTGCCTTATTTACGAATTAATCAATATAAGCATCTTCCATTTCAACTGATGATTTTAGCTTCAACGCTTTTATTCATTGTGCTTTTTAGTTCAGGTTCAGAATCGCCAACGTTTATTATTGCAGTTGCTGGAGTCATGATTTGGTTCCTGATGCAAAAGGAAAAATCACCTTTAATTATTGGAATGTTGATTTTCGTAATCATATTGACTTGTTTCTCCTTTTCAGATTTATTTCCGAAATTCATCAAGGACAATTACATTATGAAATATTCCTTAAAAGCCTTACCTTGTTGCATCGTTTGGTTCCGCGTCATTTACGAATTGATGACCAAAGATTTTGCAAAAGACTATCAACTAGATTAATTAAAGTACATGAAGAAAATTTCCATCGTCATTCCCGCGCATAACGAAGAAGACAATGTTGCTTTGATTCATCAACGCATCAAAGAAGTTTTCCTGAAACTAGATACGTATAAATTCGAAATTATTTTTGTCAATGACGGAAGTCGCGATCAGACCCAAGCAAAATTAGAAGAATTAGCCAATCGTTTTGAAGAGGTAAAGTACATTGAATTCTCCCGAAATTTCGGACATCAACCTGCCGTAAAAGCGGGAATGGATTCTTCCAATGGAAACGCGGTAATATCGATGGATGCTGATTTACAACATCCACCAGAACTCATTCCTGACTTGATTAAAAAGTGGGAAGAAGGTGCTGACATTGTTTATACGATACGAACATATCCCAAACAAATTTCTGCGTTTAAAAGAAAGAGCTCGTCTTTATATTATAAATTTCTGTCTGCTATTTCAGATGTTAATCTTGCTGAAGGTGGCGGTTCTGATTTTAGATTGATGGATGCTTCCGTAGTCGATGTGGTGCGAAATATGAACGAAGCCGATATTTTTCTACGTGGATTATCCAATTGGATGGGTTTCAGACGAGAAGGTATTCGTTTTACCGCAGATGAACGAGCCTTTGGTGAAAGCAGCTATGACCTGAAAAAAATGATGAAGTTTGCGTTCACAGGAATTACGGCTTTCAGTGTTAAACCTCTTTATTTGGCGGCTTATTTAGGATTTATATTTTCGGCAATTGCAATTTTAGGATATGGTATTTACGTCATTCATTCCTTTGTGGCACAAACAGAAATTTCTGGTTGGGCGTCTTTAATTATGACCGTTGTTTTCTTCGGTGGTTTACAGTTGATCATTATGGGAATTATCGGAATTTATCTGGGGAAAATTTTCAAGCAGGTTAAAGAACGTCCAAATTATATCATTCGTTCCAAAAATTTTTAAGGACAAAATCACTATGAAAATTGCTTTTGACGGTAAACGCTTCTTCAATAACAACTCCGGTTTAGGCAACTACTCTCGGGATTTAGTGCGTATTTTAGCAGCTTCTTTTCCCGATAATGAATACTTCCTCTTTAATGATAATCAAAGCCAAAGAGGAAAGGATATTGTAGCATTACCCAATGTATCTTTTGTTGAAACATCCAAAGGAAGTTGGTCACGGCAATTGAAAATGGGCAAAGACGCTCAGCAAATCAATGCCGATATTTTTCACGGGCTATCCGGAGAATTGCCTTTAAAATGGACTGAGAAGAAAATTAAAAAAATAGTTACCATTCATGATCTCATCTTTTTAAGATTTCCTCAGTATTATTCTTTTTTTGACCGTAAAATTCATTTCTGGAAATTCAAAAAAGCCGCTGAACAAGCTGATTTGATCATTGCCATTTCTGAACAGACAAAGCGGGATATTATTCAATTTTTAAAAGTTCCGGAAGAAAAAATTCGGGTGATCTATCAAGGATGTCATCATGCTTTCAAGGATTATCAAAATGAAGAATTCTTAAACTCAGTTAAGGAAAAATACGATCTTCCGGATAGATTTATTCTCAATGTCGGAACAATTGAAGAGCGGAAAAATTTATTGAATATTGTTAAAGCCGTTAATGGAGCAGAAATCCCTTTGATCGTCATTGGCAAGAAAACAAAATACTTTAATAAAGTCCAAAAATTCCTTAAAAAAAATAAATTAGAAAGTCAAGTTCATTTTTTAGAAAATGTTTCCATGGAAGAATTGGCAGCTATTTACAAACTCGCAGATATTTTTGTCTATCCAAGTTTATTTGAGGGTTTCGGAATTCCAGTTATTGAAGCTCTGTTTTCTGAAACTCCTGTGATCACAAGTAATGTAAGTTGTCTGCCAGAAGCTGGTGGACCAGATTCTGTTTACATTGATCCAACCAATTTTGAAGACATTAAAGCTAAGATTACTTTCCTTTGGGACAATGAATCTGAAAGGAACAGAAGAGCTCGAAAAGGATTGGAATTTGTACAGAGATTTGAAGACCAATTAATTGCTAAAAATTTACATACTGTTTATCAGGAACTTATGATAAAGTGAAAAGTAATCCTTGCACATTAGAAATATTATTTGATATATTTGTCCCAGTTAAAACAACATGAAAAATACAACCGCTTTATTCCATCATCATCATCTCATCTAAAGACGAGTTGATTAAATGTGGTCCGAAGTGACTTAAAATAATAAAAAACCGTCTGAGCAAAGACGGTTTTTTTTGTATTCAAAATAAAAGCATTTGTTCAGACCCAATCTCAAAACTGAACATGAATAAATTAAAAATTGCAATACAAAAAAGCGGACGTTTAAGCGAAAAATCCCTCGAACTTTTAAAAGAGTGCGGTATTAAAATTCCCGATTTTAAAAGCAAACTCAAAAACTCAGCAACCAATTTTCCTTTAGAAATTCTTTTCCTTCGCGATGACGATATTCCAAAATATGTTGAACAAGGAATCGTCGACATCGGTATTATTGGGGAAAATGAAGTTTTAGAACAAAACAAGAATGTGGATTTGGTAAGAAAACTGGGTTTTGCAAACTGCAGATTATCCTTGGCCATTCCTAAAGATCAGGAATATTCAGATCTTAGTTTTTTTCAAGGAAAGAAAATTGCGACTTCCTATCCAACCATCGTTCAGAATTATTTCAAACAAAACAATATTTCTGCAGAGATCGTCGAGATCTCCGGAAGTGTAGAGATTGCGCCAAGCATTGGTTTAGCCGATACCATCGCAGATTTGGTAAGTTCTGGAAGCACGCTTTTGCACAATGGTTTAAAAGAAGTGGAGCAGGTTTTGACCAGTGAAGCAGTATTAATTTCCAGTCAAAATCTTCCCGAAGATATTTCCATCATTTTAGAATCTTTTCTGTTCCGAATTCAGGCGGTGATCAATTCCAGAGAAAACAAATATATTTTGTTGAACGCGCCGAATGAATCTATTGAGAAGATCATCGATATTTTACCAGGCATGAAATCGCCCACCGTTTTGCCACTCGCAGAATCTGGCTGGAGCAGTATTCACTCCGTGGTTCGGGAAAATGAATTTTGGAAAATTATTGATGAATTGAAGAAATGTGGTGCCGAAGGAATACTGGTAATTCCAATCGAAAAAATGGTTTTGTAGGAAGTAAAAAGTAGTATAAAGTGCAATGTATGATGGCTGCAATATGCCTTGCTGAGTGAAACGCCTTTGCGATCGTAATTGATCAACAGAATAATAAAATTCCTTAGCGTCTTTGCGTTAAAAATAAGTCCATAAAAAGTAAAAATGAAAAATATATTTAAATATCCAACACAAAATACGTGGGAAATGCTTTTGAAAAGGCCGGCTCTTGAAAAGAAGGATTTACGAAATACCGTTCAGGATATTTTCTTAAAAGTAAAAGAAGATGGTGATGCTGCTTTGATAGAGTTTGCAATAAAATTTGATCTGGCACGCATTGACAATTTATTGGTTTCGAAAGAAGAAATAGAATTTGCCGTCGCCGAGGTTTCACCAGAATTAAAGGCTGCAATCGATCAGGCGAAAGAAAACATTTTCAAATTTCACGTTGCTCAGAAAGAGCAATCAGTAGAAATTGAAACTACTAAAGGAGTTATCTGTTGGAGAGAATCCAGAGCAATTGAAAAAGTCGGATTGTATATTCCTGGCGGAACCGCTCCGCTTTTTTCCACTGTTTTAATGTTGGCTATTCCGGCTCAGATCGCAGGTTGTAAAGAAGTGATTCTTTGTACACCTCCGCAAAAGGACGGCTCGATCAATCCAGCAATTTTATACACGGCGCAATTGTGTGGAATTACAAAAATTTTTAAAGTGGGCGGCGCTCAAGCCGTCGCAGCGTTAACGGTTGGTACAGAAAGCATTCCGAAAGTGGATAAGATCTTTGGTCCTGGAAATCAATATGTCACCCAAGCGAAACAATTGGCGATGGAATATAATGTCGCCATCGATTTGCCGGCGGGTCCAAGTGAAGTTTTAGTGATTGCCGATACAAATGCAAATCCAGAATTTTGTGCCGCTGATTTATTATCTCAAGCCGAACACGGAACGGATTCTCAAGTGATTTATATTGCGACTGATGAAGACGTATTTAATAATACTTTAATGGAAATTAACAAACAGGTCGCTGAACTTCCACGAAATGAAATTGCAAAAATAGCTTTAGAAAACAGCCGGTTTATTTTGATGAATTCAGTGGAAGAAGCCCTTGAAATGAGCAATTTCTATGCATCTGAACATTTAATTTTAGCAGTAGAAAATCCTAGAAATTATATTGGGAAAATTACCAATGCCGGTTCTGTTTTCCTCGGAAATTATACGCCGGAATCAGCCGGCGATTATGCGAGCGGAACCAATCACACTTTGCCAACCAACGGATTTGCAAAAAATTACAGTGGCGTTTCCCTCGACAGTTTTGTCAAGAAAATAACCATTCAGGAAATATCAAAAACCGGAATTCAGAATATCGGAAAAACCATTGAAATTATGGCTGCTGCAGAAGGGTTGAAAGCCCACAAAAATGCAGTTTCACTTCGCTTAAAATCATTAGAAAATGGAATTTAATTTAGAAAAAACAATCAGACCACATTTGGTGGGAATGAAATCCTATTCAGCATCGCGACCGACCGATGACAAAGACCAGTTTATTCTGCTGGATGCCAACGAAAATCCGTTCGGAAATTACAACCGTTATCCTGATGCTGAAAACGTGCAGCTCAAAGGAAAACTGGCGGACATCAATAAAATAGACGCATCCAATTTATTTTTAGGAAATGGCAGCGACGAATTGATCGACTTATTGATGCGAATATTTTGCGATAGTGAAAAAGATTCGATCATGGTGTTCAATCCGAGTTTTGTGATGTACGAGATTTACGCGAAAATGAATAATGTAGCAGTTGAAAAGCTGCAGTTGAATTCAGATTTTCAGTTGATTAAAACGGAGTTTGAAGAGGCGCTAACAAAAACGAAGGCTAAAATTTTGTTCCTCTGTTCGCCCAATAATCCAACGGGAAATTCCATCGATGATTTAGAATTTTATATTCAAAGCTTTAAGGGAATCGTAGTGGTAGACGAAGCGTATATCGAGTTTTCTCCAGAAGAATCTGCTGTTGGTTTATTAAAAAAATATCCGAACTTAATTGTTTTAAAAACCTTATCCAAAGCGTATGGAATGGCAGGTTTAAGAATCGGCGTCGGGATTTCGTCGCCAGAAATTGCTTCGTTTATTAATCGGTTCAAACCTCCTTATAACATCAGTTCCGAAAGTCAAAGACTGGCTTTGCAGCAATTACAAAACGAAAAAGAACAGGCGGAAAATATCCAGACAATTTTATCAGAGAAAGAAAAATTGAAGAAAGGTTTGGCGGAAAATAAAGAGGTAGTCAAGATCTATCCTTCAGATGCTAATTTCTTTTTGATCGAATTTAAAGATGCCGAAAAGGTTTATCAAAAATTACTTGATGCCAATATCTGGACAAGTCTTCGTCATCCGGCTTTAAAAAATTGCCTTCGGTTAAGTATCGGGAAACCTGCCGAGAATTTAAAAGTTTTAAACGTATTATCAGAAATTTAAATCATGAAAAAAGTATTATTCATCGACCGCGACGGAACTTTAATTTTAGAACCGCCCACTGATTTTCAGGTAGATTCATTAGAGAAATTGGAATTTTATCCTAAAGTGATTCAGAATTTAGCCAAAATCGTGACCGAACTCGATTATGAATTGGTTATGGTGACGAATCAGGACGGTTTGGGGACGGATTCTTTTCCGGAAGAAGATTTCAGAATTCCACAGGAGAAAATGTTGACAACTTTAGAAAATGAAGGGATTATTTTTTCTGACCTTTTAATTGATGACAGTTTTGAATCCGATAATTCGCCGAATAGAAAACCCAGAACCGGATTGCTTCAAAAATACATTTACGGAAATTACGATCTGAAAAACTCTTTCGTTATCGGTGACCGGAAAACAGATGTTGAACTGGCGAAAAATTTAGGAACTCAATCTATTTTTATCGGAAAAGAAAATTTGCAAGAAGCCACTTTAACAACTCAAAGTTGGGACGAGATCTACCAATATTTAAAACAGATTCCCCGAAAAGCAAAGGTTAACCGAAAAACAAAAGAAACCGAAATTACGGTTGAATTGAATTTGGATGGAAATGGAAAATCAAATATCAATACCGGTTTGGCGTTCTTTGATCACATGCTGGAACAAATCTCAAAACATGGAAATTTCGATTTGGAAGTAATTGTTAACGGAGATTTAGAAGTTGATGAACACCACACGATCGAAGATACGGCGTTGGTTTTGGGAACCTGTTTTGAGCAGGCTTTAGGTTCGAAAAAAGGAATAGAAAGATATGCATTTGCTTTGCCTATGGATGATTGTCTGGCGCAGGTCGCTTTGGATTTCGGCGGTAGAAACTGGCTGGTTTGGAATGTTGATTTTAAAAGAGAAAAAATCGGCGATGTTCCGACAGAATTGTTTTACCACTTTTTTAAATCATTCACCGATACCGGAAAATGCAATCTGAATATCCAATGTGAAGGTGACAATGAACACCACAAAATTGAATCGATTTTCAAAGCTTTTGCCAAGGTGTTGCGCGATGCCGTGAAGCAGGATCAAAACAATTTTTCCATCCCAAGTACCAAAGGAATTTTATGATAGCAATCATCGATTACGGCGCAGGAAATGTAAAATCTGTGGAAAATGCCGTCAGGAAATTAGGGTTCGAAACCATCATTACATCCGATTTTGCGGAAATAAGAAATGCTGAAAAAGTAATTTTCCCAGGAGTTGGAGAAGCTTCTACGGCGATGAATTATTTAAAAGAGCGTAATTTAGATACCTTGATTCCAACTTTAAAACAGCCATTTTTAGGAATCTGTCTCGGACAACAATTGTTGTGTGATTTTTCGGAAGAAGGAAATACACAATGTCTTGGAATATTTAATTTGAAAGTAAAAGAATTTCCAGCTACCGATATTGTTCCGCACATGGGTTGGAATAATTTACAAGAAATTAAAGGCGATCTTTTAGACGGAATTTCTTCCAATGATAATTTCTATTTTGTCCACAACTACTTTTGTGAAACTGGAGAAAATACGACTTCTGAGTGCGATTATATTTTGCCGTTCTCTGCGACTTTACAAAAAGACAATTTCTACGGAACACAGTTTCACCCGGAGAAATCTGGAGATGTCGGTTCAACAATTCTAGAAAACTTTTTAAAACTAAAATAAAAGAATTTAACCACAAAGTCACAAAGTTTAAAACTAATGTGAACTTTTCAGAAATTAAAATTTCACTTTCATTAGAAATTCTAATGTGAATAATGTGTTTAAAAAAAGACCATAAAGATTTTGTGCGTTTTGTGGTTTAAAAAATAATATAAAAATGAAACTCATTCCAGCTATAGACATCATCGACGGAAAATGCGTCCGGCTCTCCAAAGGTGATTACGATACCAAGAAGATCTATCACGAAAATCCTTTGGATATTGCCAAAGAATATGAAGCCCACGGAATCCAATATCTCCATTTGGTGGATCTGGATGGTGCGAAAGCAAAAACCATTAAAAATTTAAAAACTTTAGAAATACTGGCTTCTCAAACCAATTTAATTATTGATTTTGGTGGTGGAATTAAAACGCGTGAAAGTTTAGAAAGTGCCTTTAACGCTGGAGCAAATCAAATTACCATCGGAAGTATGGGGGTTGAAAACCCGCAGCTTTGTGAAGAATGGATCACTGAATTTGGCGCTGAAAAATTAATTTTAGGTGCAGATTGTTTGAACCGAAAAATAAAAACGTCGGGTTGGTTGACCGATTCTGATCTGGATGTTTTGGACTTTATTCAGTCTTACCAAAGTAAAGGAATTAAAGAAGTCATTTGCACCGATATCTTAAAAGACGGAATGCTCGAAGGACCTTCTTTTGAATTGTATCAGGAAATTTTAAAAAAGTCGGAAATTGCTTTAATTGCAAGTGGCGGAATTTCTTCCCTGCAGGATCTGGAGGATTTAAAAAAGAACGGTTGCTCCGGAGCAATTATCGGAAAAGCCATTTATGAAGCGAAAATAAGTTTAAAAGAACTTCAAAAATTTAATCAATGTTAAAGAAAAGAATTATTCCGTGTTTGGATATCAAAGATGGAAAAACGGTAAAAGGAATCCAATTTGAGCATTTGAGGATTGCCGGTGATCCGGTGGAACTAGCCAAAAAATATGTGAAAGATTGCGCTGATGAATTGGTTTTTCTGGATATCACAGCTACTTTAGAAAACAGAAAAACTTTAATAGAATTGGTTGAAAAATTGAGTTTAGAAATCAATATTCCTTTTACCATCGGTGGTGGAATTTCTTCCGTTCAAGATGTTGAAGATTTATTAAAAGCTGGCGCCGATAAAGTTTCCATCAACTCTGCAGCAGTTCGTCGTCCGGAACTGGTTCGGGAGATCGCCAAACAATTCGGAAATCAATGTGTCGTCGTGGCGATCGATACAAAACAGATGGACGGTGAAGATTATGTGTTCATTAATGGTGGAAAAATCCAAACGGAATTGAAAACTTTAGACTGGATAAAAACGGTTACCGATTTAGGAGCTGGAGAAATATTACTGACTTCAATGGATTTTGACGGCACGAAAAACGGGTTTGATATCCGAATGTTACAAAATGTTTCCGAGGTTTGCCACCTTCCAATAATCGCTTCTGGGGGTGCGGGAAAAATGAAAGATTTCACCGAAGTTTTTACCAATACAACTGTGACCGGCGCTTTGGCTGCGAGTATTTTTCACTTTAATGAAATTAAAATATCCGACTTAAAAGAGAATTTAAAACAAAATGAAATAGCCATTCGATAAAATCATCCTTAACGAGTTTACAAATAAACACGAATAAGTTTGGTATGATTGCATGTTATATTTTAAAAAAAATAAAAAATTAAAGATGAAATTAGATTTTGAAAAAGAAAACGGATTGGTTCCGGTAATTATCCAGGATGATCGAACGCAACAGGTTTTAATGTTGGGCTACATGAACGAAGAAGCATTGGAATTAACGCAAAAAGACGGACGCGTTCATTTCTTCAGCCGCACCAAAAACCGAATTTGGCTCAAAGGCGAAACTTCAGAAAATTATCTTTATGTAAAAAGCATCAAACAAGACTGTGATTCAGATGCTTTACTAATTCAGGCAAAACCTGCCGGAAATGTTTGTCATACCGGAACTTTCAGTTGCTTTGAAGAGAAGAAATCAAAAGGTTTTTTGTATGAATTAGAGGAAACCATTTCAGAACGAATCGACCAAAAAGTGGAGAAGTCTTACACTTACGATCTCTACCAAAGAGGCATCAATAAAATGGCGCAAAAAGTAGGAGAGGAGGCCGTAGAATTGGTCATCGAAGCTAAAGATGATAACGCCGATCTTTTTAAAAATGAATCTGCAGATCTGCTGTATCACTTTTTAATTTTACTAAAAGCAAAATCATTTTCCTTATCCGATATAGAAGAAGTATTATTGAATAGAAATTCCAAATAATGTTACTTTGTTCAAGCCACTAAGGACGAATAAGAATAATTTTAAGGCTGAAAAAGTAAGATTTCTTAACATTAGGGCATTAAGATAAATTAAGAACAATGATAACATACTTAATGTCTCTCAATTTCTTAATGGTTTAAATTTATCTTGTATTTTAAGAAGTTAAATTTTAATTGCTGTAATTATTTGCAATTTATTACGATAAGGAAAATGTGTGCTTTTGATTGCCAAAAATCTATTTCTTAATGATGATCTTCTTCGTTACCTTTTGATCTTCAACCGTCATTGTTCCCAGATAAATACCTGCAGAAAGTTTCGAAACATTAATTCGTTTCTCATTTCTAGATTGGAGTAATGTTCGACCAGTAAGATCTGTAATTGTAAACGAATAATCTTTTTGATTCAGATTAACCATCTCAATTTGAATAAAATCATTGGCTGGATTTGGGTAAATTTTCAAGGACTCCAGCATTTTTTCAGGTGGACAATCCACTGTTGACAGGGTAGTGGTTTCAGCCACCGCAAAATGCTGAACTGCTCCAAGAGCCGCTTTCCCAACATTGTAAACAAATACTGGATCCATATTCACATAAGTGTCGTTAGCAGAATGTGGTTTTGTACTCTCTCGGAATTCATAAAAACCTGTGATGATTTCACCATTCGATTGAAAAGGCATATAATCTGATGCGTACGCGAAAGATAGATTCGTTTGCAAGGGAGAATATAAAGTCACACAATTCATTAATTCCTGAGTGACAGAAGCTGAAACTGCATTATTGGTAGCAGGATTATTATTGGTATCGCGCTCACACGTTATGGTATTATTCACTTGTCCGGCAACGCCGCCAACCTGATCAATATTGAAAACCAGTTTAATATCCATTTTTGGATTGGTCGAGTTCACTACGGTGTTGACATAATTCTGACTTCCCAGTAATCCTTGTTCTTCACCTGTAAAGTTGATGAATTTGATCGAGTATTCCGTTGGTACGTCTTGTAGAATTCTGGCGATTTCCAAAATCACAGAAACACCACTGCCATTGTCATTCACTCCCGGACCAACGATCGTGTCGTAATGTCCACAAATAATAATAAAGGTGTTCGGATAAGTGGTGCCTGTCTTGGTTACAATTAAATTCTTCGTTTGGTTACCACCGTACGTAAAAGCATTTTCGGTAATTTCCGCATCGGAATATCCGAAAGAAAGGTATTTACTTTTCAGCCAGTTGAAAGCGTCGTTGTTATTAAGGGTGCCAGTCTTTTTCACGCCCAAGGTTGCAAATTCTGTCAAGTAACCGTTGATATTAGTTTGACTCATCAGATTCGCTCTATCCTGGTACGCCTGCGTAAAATTTTGGCTGAACACAGAAACAGAGAATAGAAGTGCTGCAAAAAGTATGAATTTTTTCATGGTATTATAAGTGAAGTAAAAATAACAAAAAATCTCACACCGTAAGGCGTGAGATTTAATATTGATAACAAAAAATTTTACATTTATTTTAATGAATCTACAATTGCTTTGAACGCTTCAGGATGATTCATTGCTAAATCAGCTAAAACTTTTCTGTTCAATTCAATGTTGTTCGTTTTAAGAGCGCCCATAAACTGGGAGTAAGACATTCCGTGTTCTCTTGCACCAGCGTTGATACGCGTGATCCATAAGCTTCTGAAATTTCTTTTCTTTTCTTTTCTACCGCGGTAAGCATATTGCATTGCTTTTTGTACGGCGTTTTTTGCAACAGTCCAAACATTCTTTCTTCTACCGAAAAAACCTTTGGCCAGTTTAATAACTTTTTTTCTGCGAGCTCTGGAAGCTACTGCATTTACTGATCTTGGCATAATTTAAATTTGTTTTTTTGAAAAGGGCGGTAAATTATTTCATTACACTTTTTTGCACCGTTTCAGGGTTAAATTTTCTGAATTTGTTAATTCTTATAAACCGGTTGATTTATAAAAACTATTTTAAAGCTAATTGACGTAAAACGCTCTTTTTGTCCACTTCTGCAACGTAAGAAGTTTGCGTAAGATTTCTCTTTTGCTTCGTTTCTTTTTTCGTTAGGATGTGGCTTTTATAAGCACCTTTTCTTTTAATCTTTCCGGTTCCGGTAAGCTTAAAACGCTTCTTAGCACCTGATTTAGTTTTTAATTTTGGCATTTTTGCTTAATTTATATATTTGTTATCAATATCATTT
>NZ_JBGZYM010000066.1:0-65596 GCF_041824135.1 Kaistella sp.
AAAGTTTGGAAGGTTTTCCCAGGAGTTTTCTTTTCTGCTAATGTCTTCAAGAGTATAATTGTAGCCATCATAATTAGCTTCTTCAGCAATAAAAGTAAAGTTTTCAGTGTTTAGCAGTTTGCTTGTTTTATTATCAACAACTGTGCTTTGAGAACTACAAGATGCTAGGATCACAATTAAAAAAAATGAAAATAATGTTTTAGATAGATTTTTCATATTGATTTTATTTTAAATTAGTAATAAGAAGTCTAAGCTACGACTATTAATTGAATTAACGAAATCGATTTTCATTGCCTTATTCACAATACTGTCGCAGTCGTAACATATCGATTGACAATCCTTGCAAACAATCTTTTGAGAAGCACAAGATCCTAACAGTGATAGTTATAATACTATAATAAATACACGGGATAGATTTTTCATATTTATTCTTACTCTGAGTTAATAATAACAATATGAAACTATAACTATTATTTAAATTAATAAAATTACTTTTCTCTTATTGAATTCGCAGTGATGTATCCGTCGTAAGATATCGATTGGCGATCGTTGGATTCGATCCAAACATAGGTTTTTCCATTTTTGAAAACCTCCATATTAATGTTTCGAATATTTTGCTGATCATTGGCAACGATGGTAAAAACGGTACTTCCTTTTTTACCTTCTTTTTTGTCAACTGTAAAATCTTTCGTTGTAAAGCGATACGAGTTTTTACTGGGATCTAGATTTGCGGTGTACATTCTGCCAAAGTAAGGTAATGTCACTTCTAATTCATCTGTTCTGATTTCAATGGTGTAGCCAGAATCTAGATTAAGCATTCTGGAGGAACTGCCGCCTGGAATGGAGTTCATTACATTGACTACATCAAGATTGTTAGGGTTGGCATGCTCTGCAACAAAAGTGAATTGGTTCGTTTCTAACAAGGAGGTAATGTTTGCTGGTGCGATATTATTTTGCGTGCTGCAAGAAAAAGCCAAAGTCATCGTAAGAAAAGAAACAAATGTGCTTAATAGATTTTTCATAATCGCTTTTATTTTGGATTAAAATAACAATATTATAGTATGATTATTTGGATATAAAAACTACTTTTTTGTTATTAAATTCGTAGTGATATAACCGTCATAGGAGATGGATTGTTTGTCATTAGAATCAACCCATACATGAGCTTTCCCATTTTTGAAAACCTCCATATTCATCTTTCTAATGTTTTGTTGATTATTGGCAACGATGTTAAAAACAGTACTTCCTTTTTTTCCGTCTTTCTTATTAATTGTGAAATCTTTAGTTGCGAAATCTTCAGCTGTAATTTGATAGATTTTTTTATCAGGCTCTATATTTTCAGCATACAATTTGCCAAAGTAAGGTAATGTCACTTCCAATTCATCTTTTCTGATTTCAATAGTGTAACCAGAATCCAAATTAAGCATTTTGGAAGAATTGTTGCCAGGGATTGAAGCCATTACTTTAACAATCTCTGGATTAGTGGGATTCGCACGTTCTGCTACGAAAGTAAATTCACCCTTTTGTAAAAGTGACTCAACTGCTGCTAACTTCTCTATGTCCTGGGTTGTGCAAGATGGCAGGACGATAAATCCCAACAGAACAGTCATTATTTTGAAGGTTATTTTCATAATTTTTTAGATTTTTAATTATTCATCAATAATTGTGCTGAATAACTGTGGTATTTTTATAAACTTAATTATTCACAGCGATATTTTGTGCTATAAATCCTTCGTAAGATACAGACTGATCAGTTTTTGTATTGATTTCAACCGATGTTCTTCCGTTTTTGGTGACTTCGATAACAATTTCTGATATCAATTTTTTATCATTCGTTAAAATGGTATAAACCTTATTTCCTTTCTTAGTTGTTGCTTGTTTTAAATCGAAGTTGGTGATAGAGAATTGGTTGGCATCCTCATTTCTTAACGATGTTTTTAATATTCTGCTCAGGTAAGGCAAGTAGATGGTTAATTCATTATCTTTAATATCAATCGTATAACCAGGTGAAAGATTAACCATTTTTCTTGACGGATATTCTCGTAGAAGTGGTGGTGCATTGAGATCTTTTGTAACATAGTCAACATTATAATGTTCTACAAATGCATGGTCAGCATTAAAAGTAAATTCGTTAAATGGTAGTTCAGCCATCTCGTTTCCATCTTTTACTTGAGGAAGAGCGGTGCATGAACCTAAAATAGATATCATAAAAACAGCAGCAAAAAATTGAGATAAGATTTTCATATTTATTTTACATAAATGTTAGTTCAACTAAGATAGAAAAATATTTGAACATTTTGGAATAAAAATTGTTTACCCCTTTGAAATCATTTTTTTACTACTATGAAAAATTTAAATAAATTATTAGGAATCAGTGTGATATCAGCGATGATGATTGCATGTACTACCAACCCAATTACAGGTCGAAAATCGTTGCAGCTAGCGAACGATCAAGAAATTTCGGCAATGGCACTTCAACAGTATCGCCAGACTTTATCCACAGCGAAAGTTATTAAAGGAACGACGCAGGCAAAAAGCGTTCAGAACGTAGGATTAAGAATTAAAAATGCTGCGAATAATTACTACCGTGGAATTGGTCGAGAAGCCGATTTAGCCAATTACCAATGGGAATTTAATTTAATTGATGACAAACAAATTAATGCTTGGTGTATGCCAGGTGGTAAAGTAGCAGTTTATACTGGTATTATGCCAATTACTAAAAATGATACAGGTTTAGCAGTAGTTCTAGGTCACGAGATTTCTCACGCCATTGCAGGTCATGGTAACGAGAGAATTTCACAAGCTATGGTAGCTCAGTACGGAGGTGCGATCTTAGGTGGTGCAATTTCTAACAATCAAATTGCGGCTATTTTTCAGCAAGCTTACCCATTAGGTGCTCAAGTTGCTTTATTAAAATATGGACGTAGCCAAGAATTGGAAGCTGATGAAATGGGACTTTACTTGATGGCGATGGCAGGATATGATCCAAGAGAGTCACAACCGTTTTGGCAAAGAATGGAAGCTGCTTCTACAGGAAACAGACCTCCTGAGTTTTTATCAACTCACCCAAATCCAGATACAAGACGTGCAGATTTAGAACGTAATATGCCAAAAGCTTTAGAATACTATAGAGCAGCAGGTGGTAAAAAGTAAGACTTAATTATAATTATAGTAAACCTTCCCAAAAATTTCTTAAATTTGGGAAGGTTTTTTAATTTAAACAAACATGAAAAATTTAACTTTTATAGGCTTCCTTCTTCTTGGTTTAGCATTTTTGCTCTACTATATGTTACCTGAATTTTCCTTTGTGAAGCTATTTGAACCGATTAGCTTAATGGGTATTCTGGCAGGAATAGGAATAGGATTAATCATTGGAGGCATCGTTGGATACGTTAGCAAAGGAACAGCTTTAAAGCAAGAAGAGAAAAAAAGAGAAATCAAACAACTTCGAAAAGTGAATGAAGATCTGGAAAAGCAAGCTGCAGAATTGGCGAGGCAACAGACCGCTACTTATACAACAACAACGACAGAAAATCAAAATCCTCCGAATTATTAATTCAGAGGATTTTTTTATTTCTTAAAGTTGGTATTCCTTAGAACTCATACCCTAAACCTACCATGAATAAACTTGGTCGGCTATCATAACGAATCGTTTCGTTCGTATTGGTATTGATGAAATCTCTCTGGTCTTCCGTGAAAGCTCCTTCATATTTGGCGCTTACGATCAATTTTTGAAGTTGAACTTGCGCTCCAAACTGGTAACCTACGGTAAAGTCTTTCGTCGCATTTTCTTTGAAGTCGGCAAATTGATTGTCTGTAGATAGATTGTAAGAAGCTACAGGTCCAATAAATACACCTAAGTTATCTCCTAATAATTTATATCCTACCAAAACTGGCACGTCAATTCTATTGCTTTTCGCTTCCAAAGTGACGCCTGAGACAGGAACATCAAATTCAGTTTTAAAGGTAGTGTAATAGATTTCTGGCATCAAGAAGAAAGAGGCCGGTAAGTTTACTTTAGCCGAAAGTCCAACATTAAAACCGACGTTGTTTTTGCCTGCTTCATTGTATGCTCCTACGGCACTTCCTTTAATGTTTTCCCAACTTGGAGAATCTGTTTTGAAAAGTAAGTTTGCTTTCCCTGCGAATTTAATTTGTGCAGAAGTAAGAACACTTGCACCAATTAAAACGATGCTAAAAAATTTATTCATTAGAATGAGGTTTTGTTATAATATTGTCAATTGAGGTTTTGTTGGTCTTCATGAAATACTCCCGTAATTCTTTGAACAACTCTGAGGAGTAAACGAAATCGATCAGGTTTTTATTGCCTGCATTAATCAGGATGTCTTTATTGCCTTCCCATTCTTTTATCCCCATTCTTAAGTACAGAATGTTTTCACCAATCGTCATCACCGAATTCATATCGTGCGTATTAATGATCGTTGTTGTATTATATTCTTTGGTAATTTCTAAAAGCAGATCATCAATAATGTTTGCGGTGTAAGGATCGAGTCCTGAGTTCGGTTCATCACAAAATAAATACTTAGGATTATTTACAATCGCTCGCGCTATAGCAACCCTTTTTTGCATTCCACCCGAAATTTCTGAAGGATATTTACGATTGGCTTTTTCCAAATGTACACGACCGATTACTTCAAAAGCGCGTCTTTTTTTCTCACGGAAAGTCAAATTGGTAAACATATCTAAAGGGAAAGTAATGTTTTCCTCAACCGTCATGGAATCAAAAAGAGCACTTCCCTGAAATACCGTTCCGATTTCGGCGCGAAGTTGCTGTTTCTCGTCTCTCGACATTTTGTTAATGTCTTTTCCATCGAACAAAATTTCTCCTGAAGTAGGCTGGTAAACATTCAATAAGCTTTTTAGAAAAACGGTCTTTCCAGAACCACTTTGCCCAATGACAAGGTTCACTTTACCTGTTTCAAAATTGCTTGAAATTCCTTTTAAGACTTCAACTTCATCAAATCTTTTCTTTAAATCTTTTACTTCAATCATTAGCTTAGGAACATTTGAGTTAATATTAAGTTCATGATAATAATGGCGACAATGGTCCAAACCACCGCCTGGGTACTGGCACGACCAACTTCCAGCGAGCCTCCTTTTACATTATATCCAAAATAAGCAGGAATGGTCGCAATTAAAAAAGCAAATACAGCAGTCTTAAAAAAGGCGTACCAAATAAAATGTTGTGGCATATACATTTGAATTCCGGTGATATAATCGGCTTTGCTCCAGCTTCCGGTGGCGAGTCCTGCTAAATATCCACCCCAGATTCCAAATACGATACTGATTGCAATGAGTAAAGGATTAAAAATTACACTGGCTAATATTTTGGGTAAAATTAAAAAGTTAGGAGAATTAACTCCCATAATGTCTAAAGCATCAATTTGTTCTGTTACACGCATTGTTCCAATACTTGAGGCAATATACGATCCAACTTTCCCGGCTAAAACGACTGAGATAATCGTTGGTGCAAATTCTAAGATCAACACCACTTTTGTAGCGTATCCAATAAAAGAATTTGGTATTGGAAAGGAAGAAGCGCTAAAGTTATTAAACATTTGAATTGCCACAACCGCTCCTACAAAAGTGGAAGTGAAAAGGACCAATCCAAAAGAGTTTACGCCTAAATCATAGATCTCCCGCATAAATAACTTGCCGAATATGGATGCCTTCTGAGGTCTTTTTAGTGTTTTTCCGAGAAGAATAATATAAGCGCCAATTTGGCTTAACAGATTTTTTAGCATGCTGCAAAATTAGTGTTTTTTATTTTTTGATGAACGTTTTTTTAATTGGCATTCTTATCTCCGCCGATAACAAGAAAAACAGTTTTTAAAATAATAACGGAGTCCAGAACTACGGTCCAGTTTTTAACGTAAAACGCGTCGGCCAAAATCCTCTTTCGCATTTCAATGTCCATGTTTCCTTTGTCACCACGCAACCCATTAACCTGAGCTAAACCTGTAACGCCCGGCTTTACCAAACTTCTTACCGAGTAACGTCCTATTTTTAATTTATAGAAATCATCTACCAGAAGCATATGAGGTCGGGGACCAACTACCGACATGTCTCCTTTTAGAACATTTAAAAACTGCGGCATTTCATCTAAACTGGTCTTCCGAAGAAATTTTCCAATTTTTGTAATTCGTTTATCATTTTCTGCTGTTGTTTTACTGGTGCATTCACCATTGACATGCATGGTTCTAAATTTTACACAGCTAAATACTTCATCGTGGAAACCGTATCTTTTCTGTATAAAGAACACAGGACCTTTACTATTTAATTTGATGAGGATTGCTATAATTGGGAAAAGCCAACTGCAGACAAATACCAAAATACAAGCAGAAAATAGCAAATCAAAAGCTCTTTTCAGAATAACGTTTGTTAAATAATCTAATGGGAATTTCGCACGAACTAAAATAGGTTGCGTCTCAATATATCCTAAATCATATTGAAAGAAATTGTTCTTAACAATACTAGGAATTAAGGAAATACGCACTTTGTGAAGCTCAGCTAAGTTGTAAATCTCCGCTTCCTGTTCTTTTGTATAGGTCTTAAGTTCCGTCGAAATGTACATGGTATGAATTCCATTAAACTTCCAGAACGCTACCAATTTTTCAAAATTAGCGAGATATTCTACTGGAAAATCATGAATTTTGAAACCATAGTCTTTTCGTTCTGCAAAAATATTCTTTAGAATTTCTGAAGACGAATCAGCTGACAGAAACATAATATTTCTAAAGTTAAGTCCCTTTGTTCTAATATATTTTAACGCAAAAAACAGAGTGGATTTAATGAGGAAGAGCAAGAAGAATAAGCTGAGCGCAATTAAAAACCGATCTTGTTTTAGAAAATCATTATTGCTCACTTTCGCTAATAAAATCACACCGAAAATAAAAATAAAGATATGGGTGATCAATCGTTCCAAATAAATGGTGTACGTAATATTACGTGCAATAGAGTACAGTTTCGTTCGACTGCTCAATAAAACCCAGTAAAAAATAAGCAATACAATCGAAAGAATATTTTGCTCACTATTTTCTTCAGCGAAAAGATGATCATTGTTTCTCAGAAAAAAATAAACAAACACTGCCGCTATCACAACGATATCGATGAGAATAAAAATGGTCTTAAAATATCGAGAATATCGAATTCTTTGCATACCGGATTTTAACTAGAAGTAAATCTAGTATAATTTATGGAATATTCAAATATTTATGCGTTTGTACCGATGCCTGCCATCTTGGATTTGCCAAAATAAAATCGATAAGTTTAGGATAGATTTCCTCTCGTTTACTCCATTCACTTTGCAGATAAAGAACGCAGTTTTCAGAAACTTTTGCAGCTTGTTCTTCGGCAAACTTCAGGTCATTGTTGTTAAAGACAATCATCTTCAACTCATTGGCTTTGGCGTAAATTGCAGGTTTTGGCAATCCCGTTTTTTTTGGAGAAAGCGTAATCCAGTCCAAAGTCCCACTCATTTCATAAGCGCCAGAAGTTTCGATATGAATTTCACAACCTAACTCTTTTAATCTGTTTGTTAAAATCTCCAGATTCCACATTAGCGGTTCTCCGCCAGTTAAAACGATGGTTTTACAAAAACTCGCTGCAGTTTCTGCAATTTGTTCAGTATTCATCAAAGGATGCAAATTAGGATCCCAGCTTTCTTTCACGTCGCACCAGTGACAGCCGACATTACAGCCACCTAGTCTGATAAAATAGGCCGCTTTTCCGGTATGGGCGCCTTCACCTTGTAAAGTATAAAAATGCTCCATCACTGGGAGCATTTTACCTTGTTGTAATAAAATATTTTCTTCTTCTTTAGTCATTGTATACTGAGGTTTTATAAGCCAATAGTGTGTTTTTCATCAACATGGCCCGGGTCATTGGACCAACTCCGCCTGGTACCGGCGTGATCCAACTTGCTTTTTCTTTGCAACTTTCAAAATCGACATCACCAATCAATTTGTATCCTTTTTCAGACTGATCTTCAACTCGCGTAATTCCAACGTCGATGATGATCGCGCCGTCTTTAATCATATCTGCTTTCAAGAAATTCGGATCTCCTAGTGCGGTAATAATGATATCTGCTTTTCTTGTAAACTCCTCAATATGAGGTGTGTATGAATGCGTAAGAGTTACGGTAGAATTTCCAGGAAAATCTTTTCTCCCCATCAAAATACTCATCGGTTTTCCAACGATTCTACTTCTGCCGATCACTACGCAGTGTTTTCCTTTAGTGTCGATTCCATACCTTTCTAATAAAGTAATTATTCCGAAGGGTGTCGCCGGTAAAAACGTGTCCATTTCCAAAGCCATTTTCCCAAAGTTTTCTGGGTGGAAACCATCAACATCTTTTCGTGGATCAATCGCCATAATGATTTTTTCCTGGTCAATTTGTTTTGGTAAAGGCAATTGAACGATAAAACCGTCAACATCTTTAGACTTATTCAGTTCATCGATTTTCTCCAAAAGTTCTGCTTCAGAAACGGTGCTTGGGAAATCTACCAACGAAGATTTGAAACCAACCTCCTTGCAATCCTTAATTTTATTATTGACGTATGTCATGCTCGCGCCGTTCTTTCCAACCAGAATCGCTACCAAATGAGGTGGACGTCTGTGGTTTTCAACGATTTTATCAACGTCAATGCGAATTTCTTCTTTAATTTCTTTGGAAACTTTCAGTCCGTCTAGAATTTGTGCCATTTCGATTTTACTTTAGATTTATTTTCGATTTACTTTTTCTCTTTATAATAATGGATCAATCCGTTGGTAGAAGAGTCATGTGAAGTTACGGCATCGGTACTTTTTAATTCTGCTAAAACTTTCCCAGCCAATACTTTTCCTAACTCAACACCGAATTGATCAAAACTGAATATGTTCCAAATAATTCCCTGCACGAAGATTTTATGTTCATATAAAGCGATCAACTGCCCTAATGAAAAAGGTGTTAACTCATTGAACAATAAGGAGTTTGTCGGAGTGTTGCCATGGAATACTTTAAAGTTAACCAGTCTGTTTACTTCTTCTTCAGAAAGACCTGCTTTTTCTAATTCTGCTCTGGCTTCTACTTCTGTTTTTCCAAAAGCTAAAGCTTCAGTTTGGGCTAAAAAATTAGCTAGTAGAATTTCCTGATGATCAGAAACCACGTTGCAGGATTTCACATAAGCGATAAAATCTGCTGGAATTAATTCTGTTCCCTGATGGATCAATTGATAGAAAGCATGTTGCCCGTTCGTTCCGGGTTCTCCCCAAATAATTGGTCCGGTTTCATATTCTACAAATTCACCGTTTCTGTCAACGCATTTTCCGTTGCTTTCCATATCGCCTTGTTGAAGGTAGGCTGGGAAGCGATCTAAATATTGGGAGTAAGGTAGAATTGCATACGTTCCCGCATCGAAAAAGTTTCGATACCAGATTCCGGTAAGTGCCATTAGCACGGGAACATTTTCTTTGAAGTCAGCACTTTGAAAATGAACATCAGTTTCATGAGCTCCTTTCAATAATTGTTCAAAATTTTCATATCCTACAAAAAGCACAATGCTTAAACCGATTGCGCTCCAAAGAGAATATCTTCCGCCAACCCAATCCCAGAATTCGAAGATGTTTTCTTCTGCAATTCCGAATTTTTTCACGGCTTCCGTATTGGTAGAAAGTGCCACGAAATGTTTCGCCACATCATCTTGTTTCCCCGACTTTAAAAACCATTCTTTTGCAGATTCTGCGTTCGTCATTGTTTCCTGAGTCGTAAACGTTTTAGATGCAATAATAAACAGCGTAGTTTCAGGATTTAGATCCTTGGTCACTTCTGCAATATGATTTCCGTCTACATTAGAAACGAAATGAACGTTCAGTCTTGTTTTGAAATGTTTCAAAGCAGAACAAACCATAACCGGTCCTAGATCAGAACCGCCGATTCCGATATTGACGATATCTGTAATTTCCTTACCTGAAAAACCTTTGTGTTCGCCAGAAATAATTTTCCCGGAGAACGTTTTCATTTGATTTAAAACCCTCTTAATTCCTGGTTTAATATTTTCACCATCAACTAGAATTACTTTGTCTGAAAAGTCTCTCAAGGCGGTGTGTAGAACTGCTCTATCTTCTGTTTCATTTATTTTCTCTCCTGAAAACATGGCACTGATCGCAGCTTTAACATCACATTCTTCCGCCAAACTTTGTAAAAGATCGAATGTTCTTTGATCGATCAGGTTTTTAGAAAAATCGAAAAGATAATCTTCTCTTTTCACGGAGAATTGATTGAACCTTTCTGGATTATATTGAAAAAGCGTGCGGAGTTCAAAATCATTTTGAGCAAAATGATCCTGTAGATTTTTCCAGGCTTGCGTTTGGGTAGGATTTATTTTTGGTAACATGATAAAAAATTTAAATGATTGATTTTAAAGTATAGAACTTTCAAAATCCTTGCAAATTTACGGAAAAATAAAACCTCCGAAAAAGATTCGGAGGTTGATTTTAAAGTGAGCCTTACTTAAGAATTTTGATCTGAATTTTCCATTTTTAAAGTTTCTTTTCTCCTTCTAATAAAATACAGCACTACTAAAGAGATCAATATAATTGGCCAAATGGTGACCAAGCCGATCACTAATTTTTGAATAAGATAAAAACCTTCTACAAAAGCATTTTTCACGTCATAAAAAAAGTTGAATTTGTATTTGTTATCAATATTTCTGGTGTTGGTAATGGCGATTTCTGCAACTCTAAGTTTAGGTTCTTTCAGATAAATATCTACAGTGCTGAATTTCAGATTGTCAGTCAATTCAAAGCTTGCAACCTTTTGGTAATTCCCTTCCAATTGATTGTCGTCATCCAGGATGACTTTATTTTTATCGATTTTTAGTTGAGAAATATTTGTTCCGGTTTTCGCATTTCTTTTTGCTTCGAGTTCTGCTAATTTAATGTTTGCGGTTACGTCTTCAGCCGTGATAGTTCGGGTATTAAGAAATAGCTTTTTATCATTGATGAAAGTCAGCAGGTCTCCCAATTTTTCCGTAGGAACTCTTACCTGCATGGTGTTTTCTGTTTGAAATTTTCGAACTAAAGTTGCATTTTCATCAGAAGTATTAAAGGTTTCTTCTGCAACAATGTTAGCATTTAATCTGCTTGAAGTTACAAATCCACCCAAATTCTGTAGCTGTTTTTCTATGGAAATAGTTGCTTCATAAACATCTTTCACTTCCATATTGACGTCTGCAGACTTGATGAATTGTTTGTCTTTAACTTTTAGTGTTGCAACCGAAGAAATGCTGTCAGAAATTTCTGCCGTCGCAGTGTAGTCTGTTTCAACCTGATCGTAATTACCAGCAGTTTCTGTTTTATTACAAGAAAAAATGGTGGTTAAAAGTAGAGATCCAAGAACGATTTTTAATGTTGGAGATTTCATAACGGAATTTTTTTATTGATTAATAAAACCAAATGTCCGCCTGAATTCTTTGTAAAGTTTGTAAATGAATTTTATAGTTCTTGTAAAATCAATTTGCAATATAAGTGACTGATAAATAATAAATTAGGTGTTTTATTCTTTTTCTTCCAGAGTGATTTTCTTGGTCAATTTGTATTTCCGACGCGTTTTATTAAGTTTGCTTTCTTCTCCTAGAATTTTCCCCCAAGGCTGTAAACCTTCCACTCTTTCAAAAATGATTTTTAAAATTGCCAAAAAAGGAATACTTAAAAACATACCTGAAATCCCCCATAATTCTTCTCCAATTAAAAGACCAATAAAAGTGAAGAGTGCATTGATCTTCACCTTCGATCCTACAACTAACGGAAGAATAAGATTTCCGTCAATAGCATGAATTACCAAATAACCTATTGCAACCATCAATGTATGATTTCCGCCTGTTGCAAAAGAAATGAGACAAGCAATCAAAGCTGAAAATATAATCCCAACATACGGAATCACATTCATTAGACCAGTGAGAACTCCTAACAGAATTGCATATTTCACGCCCAACGCAGAAAGTAAGATGGTGGTTAAAGTGCTGACAATAATAATTTGAATGAATAATCCAGAAATATATTCCTTGATTATTTTTTGGATCTCCATAATCCCTTCATTCACTCTTTCAAAATGTTGCTCATTAAATATTGAAATAATGAATTGGTATAAAAGTCGGCGGTAATTCAAAATAAAAATGAAAAACAACGCACTGAAAAGAAAAAAGGCCATCGTTGACGAAAACATCGAAACGGTGAAGCCTAAAATAAGTGCCGTTGAAGAAAGTACATTTTCTAAAGCCTGATTAATGTAAGACATCTGTTTGGCAAAATTGAGATGAAAAGTGTTAGAAACCCAGATCTGTAATTGATTAAAAGACGACGAAACCTGAGCTTTTAAAACAGGGAAATCCTTGGCAAAATCACTGAGCTGCGTCGAAAAGAAATAAACCAGTCCCGATAAAACAGCCATCATCAAGAGCAAAGAAGAAAAGGTGGATATCGTTCTCGAAAACCGCAACTTTCTTTCTAACCAATTAGCAAATGGAAGAAATAAAAGAGCCATCAATATTGAAAAAAATAAAGGAGCCAAGACTGTTTTTCCGATTTTAGCCAAATATCCTAGAGCCAAAATGCTGATGAGTATCAAAGCCAGTCGCAATACAAAAGGGAGTTTTATTTTCATCTTGAAGCAAATATTTAATTGTGCAAAGATATTTCTTTTTTAGATTGAGGGACTTTAATATGTCATAAATACAAGTTATGTGGAAGAGTTAATTTTGTCATGTATTCTACAAGATTTATATCATTTTTAAAAAAATGCATGACAGAAAATTAATTGAGAAAGGTATGCTGTATAATCATACTTTTATTAGGAGAAATCATGTAGATTTAGGAATTTAACATTGTGTTAATGTAAAAACGGAAATGAAAGTCGATTTTTGCAGTTCAATAAAACGTTTGTAAATGGAGCAGATTTATATTATCATGCTTATTGCCTTAGGAATATTAGCGATCATTGATCTGGTTGTTGGGGTGAGCAATGATGCAGTGAATTTTTTAAATTCAGCTATAGGTTCGAAAGCTATTTCTTTTAAAATCACCATGATTGTTGCAAGTCTTGGTGTTCTTATTGGCGCCATGTTTTCAAGTGGGATGATGGAGATCGCACGAAGCGGCATCTTTGTTCCGAGCATGTTTAGCTTTAATGATGTCATGATTATTTTTCTTGCCGTTATGATTGCTGACATTCTTTTGTTAGATGTTTTCAATAGCTTGGGATTACCCACTTCAACCACCGTTTCTATTATTTTTGAATTATTGGGTGCGGCAGTTTGTCTGGCAGTTTATAAGATCGTGACCTCCGATGAAAGTTTAGATAATTTGGGTGCGTATATCAATACCCAAAAGGCCTCTATGATTGTCTACAGTATTCTTTTATCTGTATTTTTATCTTTTTCGATCGGTGGTTTTGTTCAATATATTTCCCGATTAATATTCACCTTTCATTTTGAAAAGAAGCTTAAATATTTTGGGTCCATCTTCGGTGGTGTCGCAATCTCAGCAATTACTTTTTTCATTTTAATTAAAGGTTTAAAAGGAGTTTCATTCATATCTAAGGAACAGTTTGAGTGGATCGATCATCATCAATTTCTCATTTTAGGTGGTAATTTTATTTTTTTCACGGTCTTATCTCAAGTATTGATCAGTTTTTTCAAGGTTAATATTTTGCGGGTGATCATCTTGATTGGAACCTTTGCTTTGGCGCTTGCATTTGCAGGAAATGACCTGGTTAATTTTATTGGCGTTCCTATCGCAGCGTTCAATTCTTATGAAATTTTTAGCGGAAGTGGAATTTCTGGTGATGACTTTATGATGGGAGATTTGGCCAATAATGATATTGTTGCTCCTTTCTATTTTTTATTATTTGCGGGCGTGATCATGGTTGTTACCCTTTGGACTTCAAAAAAGGCAAGAAGCGTTATAGAAACTGGCGTCAATTTATCCAGACAAGGTGATGGTGTAGAAAAATTTACCCCGAACACCATTTCTCGAGCCATCGTAAGAGCTGGAGTAAATATTGGAGAAGGCATTAATCATTTTTTACCAAGAAGAATACAAATTAGGATCAATAGAAGATTTCAAAGCGTACCGAAATCTACTAAAAGAACAGACGACGAACCAGCTTTCGACATGGTAAGAGCTTCGGTCAACTTAATGGTGGCAAGTATCTTAATTGCAATTGGTACTTCGATGAAATTACCATTATCTACCACCTATGTTACCTTTATGGTCGCCATGGGAACTTCATTTGCAGACAGAGCCTGGGACAGGGAAAGTGCAGTTTATAGAATTGCGGGCGTTTTCAAAGTAATAGGTGGCTGGTTTTTCACAGCGATTGTTGCATTTTTGTTGGCCTGTACGATTGCTTATATTTTGAAAATTGGAGAAGTATTCGCTTTTGTGGGGCTTTTGCTTTTGCTGGCAATAATACTTTATAGAAGTTCTAGAAAATATAAAAAGAAAGTCGCAGTGGAGGCAGAAATAAAAACATTGCGTAGAGAAGATATCGGCACCGTTAATGAAATGATTACGGAAAGTTCTGCACAGATAGCAAAGGTTTTTAATAAAACCAATTCTCTTTATAGCAGCTTAATCCATAACATCAGTTCCTACGATTTAGCGTTGTTGAAAGCGAATAAAAAAGAGCAGAAAAGTTTAGAAAAGGAAGTAGATGAGTTGAAAAGTAATGTGTTTTATTTGATTAAAAACTTAGATGATAACTCCGTAGAAGCGAGTAAATTTTATATTTTGATCTTAAGCTATTTGCAAGATATGGTGCAGTCTATCGATTTTCTAACCAGCAATAGTTACTCGCATGTTCATAATAACCACAAACCCTTAAAAGAAAATCAGATCAGTGATCTAAAGACCATAGATTCTCAAATGAGTCAGTTATTGTTTCTTTTAGAGGAAAGTTTCAAATCTGATGATTTTCATAAAATCGACTTAATTTTAGAAGAGAAAAAGATGGTTTTGAATACCGTATCAGAACTGATTACAAAGCAAATTATAAGAATTCGAACCACAGAAACGAGCCCAAAAAACAGCAAATTTTATCTTGCATTACTGCTTGAAACCAATGATTTATTAAAGTCTATCATGAATTTGTTAGAATTATTTAAGGAGTTTAATCAAATTAATAAAGGATAAGTTATTTTACTGAGGTCAGAAAATAATCCTCTATACCAACCAAAATAGATTTTTAGTAAAGTGGAAATTGATTAAAAAAAGATTCTGCAGTAATGCAGAATCTTTTTTGTAAGGAATCTATACGATTCAAATGTCAATATTTCACCGATGTAAAATCAAGAAAATTAAGACTCTATCGCCAAATCAATTACTTCGCTCATTCGGCTTACATAATTGATTTTTAAAGTTTTAAGGTAATCTTTTTTAATTTCTTCGACATCTTTTCGGTTGGCTTCGCAGAGGATAATTTCTTTAATTCCAGCTCTGGCGGCAGCGAGAAGTTTCTCTTTAATTCCACCAACTGGTAGAACCTTTCCTCTCAGAGTAATTTCGCCAGTCATTGCTAAATGGGATTTTACTTTCTTATTTTTAAAACTCGACACAATCGAAGTCAGCATCGCGATTCCCGCAGAAGGACCATCTTTAGGGGTTGCTCCTTCCGGAACGTGAACGTGAATATTGTTTTTTTGAAGGTCTTCGGAGGAAATTCCCAATTCGTCATGTTTCGCTTTAATATATTCCAAAGCAATGGTCGCTGATTCCTTCATTACATTTCCAAGATTTCCAGTCATGGTCAAGTTTCCTTTTCCTTCACTCAAAATACTTTCGATAAATAGAATGTCACCACCAACTTGAGTCCAGGCTAGACCGGTAACGACTCCAGGAACTCCGGTGATTTCGGACAGGTTTTTTGGTCTGGGAACACCTAAAATTTCATCTACTTTTTCAACTGTAATTTTTGGATCGTAGGTTTTTTCCATCGCAGTTTGTAAGGCAACCCATCGGGCAACTGACGCGATCTGCTTTTCTAAACCACGAACGCCACTTTCAGAAGTATGCGCATCGATGATGTGTTTGAGCTCAGCATTGCCAAGTTTGAAAGATTTGACATCCAAACCATTTTCTTCCTGTTGCTTTTTAATGAGGTGTCTCTTGGCAATTTCTACTTTTTCTTCTAAAGTATAACCAGCGATTTCGATGATTTCCATTCTGTCGAGAAGCGGTCTCTGAACGGTTGAAAGTGAATTTGCCGTTGCAATAAACATCACTTTCGATAAGTCGTAACCCATTTCCAGGAAGTTATCATAAAAGGAATTATTCTGTTCAGGATCCAAAACTTCTAATAATGCAGAACTTGGATCACCGTGAATTCCGGTTGCGATTTTATCAATTTCATCTAAAACAATTACTGGATTAGAGGTTCCCGCTTTTTTAATGGATTGCAGAATTCTTCCCGCCATCGCACCGATATAGGTCTTTCTATGACCACGGATTTCCGATTCATCATGAAGTCCGCCTAGAGAAAGACGCACATATTTCCTGCCCAAAGCATCAGCCACGGATTTACCAAGCGAAGTTTTACCAACTCCCGGAGGACCGACCAAACAAAGAATCGGAGATTTCATATTGTTTTTCAATTTCAGAACAGCCATGTGTTCTAAAATTCTTTTCTTAATATCTTCTAAGCCGTAATGGGCTTTGTCTAAAACTTTTTCAGCTTTAATAATGTCGAATACATCTTTGGAATATTTGTCCCAAGGCAGATCCGTAAAGAAATCAAGGTAGTTACGCTGAACATTATAATCCGGAGAATTTGGATTTTGTCGCTGAAGACGGTTGATCTCTTTTTTGAAATGTTCGTCCACTTCATCGTTCCATTTGACCTTTTTGGCTTTTTCGAAAAGTTCTTCAACATCAGATTCGGGACCTCCACCTAATTCATCCTGAATGGTTCTAATTTGCTGATTCAGGAAATATTCACGCTGCTGCTTGTCAAGATCTTTCGATGTTTTGTTATGAATCTGACTTCTCAGCTCTAACTTACGAAACTCGTCATGCATCAAAGTGTAGCATTTTTCAGCCCGAATCATCAAATTTTTTTCTTCTAAAAGTTTCTGCTTTTCGTTCGGCATAAAGCTCGCGTTCGAACAAATGAAATTAAGCAGATCTTCATTATCGGAAATGTTTTTAACGGCGAAATTTGCGGCACTTGGAATATTGGGGTCAATGTCAATTATTTTCAACGCCAGATCTTTTATATTCTCCAGCAGCGCTTCGTATTCTTCTTTTTTCTTGGTCGAAGAATCTTTTAATTTGGTGATTTTCGCTTTGAAGTAGGGTTTTGTTCCTGTAAATTCTTTTACTTTAAACCTTTGAAATCCTCTCGTGATAGCGGTTATGTTTCCTTCCGGAAGTTTAATTATTTTAATAATTTTCGCTAAAGTTCCGACCTGGAATAAGTCACCAGTTGTTGGATTTTCAATACTGGAATTGTTCTGTGTAAGGATTCCAATGTATTCATTATTTCGTTGTGCTTCTTCTAAAAGCTTAATAGACATCGCTCTCCCAGCAGTAATCGGGATGATCACTTTTGGAAACATCACCATATTCCGCACTGGAAGGATCGGAAAAATGGTCTGCTCATTACTGTCGTCAGAATCTTCCATATTCGAAAGATTAATTTCTTCAGATAAAATACTGAAATCGTCGTCTAAAATTTCATCAAAGTTGATGTCTTCAAATTCTGTCATAATATAGGGTAATGACAAATTGTCATTTTTTATAGATCATTAAATGGGTTTACCTGTTTTCTCGTTGAAAAGTACGGGTATTAATAGGGTCTGTATAATTTCACAAGCATTATGCCAAGCAAAATTTTAGACAAATTTACCGTAGTAAGCAGGATGGATTTAAATAAGTAGACAATTTTTTTTCTAATCTGTTAAAAATGTGTATTTTCGCAAACTGATAAAATTATACAAAAAAGATGGCAATTTTAGGACAAATAAGAAACAGACCTTGGCTTTTGATGGGGATTATTGCAGTAGCAATGTTGGCTTTCGTAGTGAATCCCGATAGTCTTGAAAAACTATTTGGCGCAGAACCAGGTGTTTACGGTAAAGTAAATGGAGATGAGATTACGAAAGAAGATTTCGATGATCAACTTTTCATGCTTCAACAACAGGCTCAGCAGCAAGGACAACCTACAAAAGGGTTAGAAGAGCAGACTTGGCAAATGTTGGTACAGTCTAAACTCATCAAGCAACAGTTTGAAAAAATGGGGTTGACTTTAACAGAAGACATGTTCTGGAATCAACTGCAGTTTGATCCTATGTTTGCACAGAATAAAGAATTATTCGACGAGAAAGGCAATTTCAAAGTACAGGAATTGAAAGGTCAGGTTGAACAAATGAAAGGAACCAATGTTGAACAATACAACAACTGGTTGAAAACAAGAAAATCTATCGAGTACAGAATGATGGCAAGACAGCTTTTTGCAAACGTAACCACTGGAATTACGGTGAGCAAGAAAGAAGCTGAAGAAATCATGAAAGAAAGAGATCAGCTCGCAGATATTGATTTTGTAAAAATTGATTACGCAGCGTATGAGCAAAAAAATCCAGTTAAAGTAACTACCAATGATTTGGCTGACTATATCAAGAAACATCCAATCATGTTTAAGAGAGATGCAAGCAGAAATTTAGGAATTGTTTATTTCCCAGCGGCTCCAAGTACAGAAGATGATACTGCTTCTCAGGCAGAGATTAATAAATTATTCACTCAAGGAAGTGATATGAGTGGAAAAGAAAGTTTTCAAAATACAACAAACGATTCTATGTTTATTGCTTTGAATTCTGACTTACCATTTAACCCAACGTATTTTTCTCAAGATCAGTTGCCGATGGCAATTAAAGATAAAGTTGCGACAGCAAGTGTGGGAACTACTTTTGGACCTTACAAAGAACAAAACTTTTATGTTGTTTCTAAAGTATTAGATAAAAAACCATCTGACTCTACATTATCACGTCATATCTTAGTTTCTTACAAAGGGAATCAAGCAGGTGGAGATGCGACAAGAACTAAAGATGAAGCTAAGAAATTAGCAGATTCAATTGGCGCTGTTGTAAAAGCTGATCCAAGTAAATTCACAGAATTCTTAAAATATTCATCAGATCCAGGTTCTGCCTCACAAGGTGGGAGCGTAGGTTGGACAACCCCTGCAACACCATTTGTACCAGAATACTTAAGTTTCTTAGCGAATAATGGTAAAGGAGCAACTCAGGTTGTAGAAACTCAATACGGTTACCATATCATCAATATTGAAGATAAGAAATCAGGAGCAATGACTTACAAGGTTGCGAACCTTGTGAAAGCAATTAAAGCATCTGATAAAACAGAAAATGAAGTTTATACAAAAGCGACTAAGTTTATTCAGCAAGTTCAAGGAAAGAGCTTCAACGAATTTGCAAATCTTGCTAAAAAAAGCAACTATAATTTCTCTAATCCAACTGAGGTTGGTAGATTCCAGGGTCAAATTCCTGGTCTAGGAACTGACAAAGATGAAGACGTTATTGCGTGGGCTTTTAATAAGAAAAGAAACAAAGGAGATACGGATATTTTCACTGTAGACGGAACGGGTGACAGAATTGTTGCTTTTGTTAATGGTGTACAGGATGCAGGAGCTGCAGATCCAGAAGCAGTAAGAGGTCAAATAGAACCGATCGTGAAAAATAAATTGATGGCTAAGCAGATTACCGATAAAATTACTGCTGCAAAAGCGACCAGTTTAGATCAGATCGCAAAACTATTCAGTGTGACAAAACAGTCTGCACAAGTGAATATGTTGAATCCACAAGTTAACGGTGCAATGGAGCCGAGAGTTGCTGGAGCTGCATTTGGAGTTGCTAAAAATAAATTGTCTAATCCTGTTGAAGGAATGACTGGAGTTTATGTAGTTCTGAAAAAATCAGAAACAACTAACAAACAACCGGGAGACCTTAAACAAATGACTGAAGCGATCGCAGGACAAAACTCTCAACAGTTTGGTCAGGCGTTATTGAAAAGCTTACAGGACAATGCGAAAATTAAAGATTACAGAATAGAAATTTACAATCAAGTTTCACAACAGTAAATTTTTAAATAAAATAATTGATAAAGCGACTTTTAAAAGTCGCTTTTTTTTGTGCCCTATTCAATACGTTTTACAATCAGTTTATTTAAAATGTATTATATTTGTCCACTAAAAATTTAAGAAAAGTGAAATTCACAAAAGAAATAAAAGCAGGACTAATCGCACTTTTAGCAATTATCGGATTCGTATTTTTATTCCAGTTTATGAAGGGTAAAAGCCTTTTCACAACGGATAATATCTTTTACGCAAAATTTGATAATGTTGAAGGTTTAGCAGCTTCAAATCCAGTTTCAATCAATGGTTTAAGAGTTGGGCAAGTTGATAATATCATGCCCGTAACTGAAAAAGATGGCAAAATACATTTTGTTGTAAAAATTATTGTTGACGATAATTTTCAGTTTTCCAAGCAATCCAAAATAGAGATCTTTGAACCGGGATTAATGTCTGGTAAAGAGATGCGAATCAATTTGGCTTATGGTAATCCTATGGCTAAAGACGGCGATACACTTTCGGGAGAATTCCAGCTTTCGATGTTGAATAATATTTCTTCGCAAGTTGGTCCCGTGAAAGATCAGCTACAGGTTGTTTTGAAAAGAGTAGACTCCTTAACCAACAATGCCAACAAGTTATTTGACGATCAAAACCGTGCAGAGATCGCTGCGCTACTGAATAATCTAAATAGAACTGTTGCGTCATTTGAGGGAACATCCAGGCAAACCAATGCGCTACTGGCAAACAATGATCCACGAGTGCAGAAAGTTCTTGACAATGCTAATCTTGCGACGTTAAGTGCGAAGTCAGCCATTGATAAATATGGTCGTGTTGCAGATGAGGTTGATGTTCAAAAATTAAATAATACCATTGATAAGTTAAGTCTTACTGCCGATAAATTGAACGGTGTTATCTCTGGCATACAAAACGGGGAAGGAAGTCTTGGTAAACTCACCAAAGATGAGCAACTTTACAATAATCTAAATGAAACTGCCAATAATATGAATAAATTGGTAGAAGATTTAAAAGCAAATCCGAAAAAATATCTGAATTTCTCAGTTTTCGGTAAGAATAACAAAGACTAAAACCATTCAATATGCAGTATATTGACAATATTATTTTCTTTATCGCCCTTGTTTTAGGGTTTGGACTCTTCTTTAAAAGTTTGAAGGAAATCTACCGAAACATTCAGCTAGGTAAAGAAAGCGATCGTTCTGATCAAAAGCCGAAACGCTGGGAAACCATGGCGAAAGTTGCACTCGGCCAAAGTAAAATGGGAAAAAGACCAGTTGCTGGATTTTTTCATGTGATTGTTTACGTTGGATTTGTCATTATTAATATTGAACTTCTTGAAATTATCGTTGATGGAATCTTCGGAACCCACCGATTTTTAGCCAGTATTTTCGGTAATGGATTATACGGTGCATTCACTGCGACCTTAGAAATTTTAGCTTTACTCGTTGTGATTGCAGTGGTGGTTTTCTTTATCAGAAGAAATTTCTACGGCATCAAACGTTTTCAAATGAAGGAGCTTTTTGGGTGGCCAAAGAACGATGCGAACTGGATTTTGATTATTGAGTTTGCTTTAATGTTGGCATTCTTTACCATGAATGGTGCAGATTGGGTTTTACAGCAAAGAGATCTTCTTTTAGCTCATGGTAGTTTTCCAGTTTCGGCAAATTTATTAGGGCCGATTTTCCAAAATTTTGGAGATTCAGCTTTAGAAATTACAGAAAGAGGAGCGTGGTGGTTTCACTTTATTGGGATTTTATTCTTCATGAATTATCTTTATTATTCAAAACATCTTCATATTATTCTGGCTTTCCCGAATACGTGGTACGCTAATTTAGAACCAAAAGGAAAATTCAACAATTTAGCTTCTGTTACGGCTGAAATTAAATTGATGATGGATCCGAACGCTGATCCCTACGCAGCACAGCCAGAAGCTGATCCTAATGCTGTTCCAGATAAATTTGGTGCGAGTGATATCTTTGACTTGAGTCAAGTTCAATTACTCAACGCTTATTCCTGTACGGAATGTGGTCGTTGTACTGCGGTTTGTCCAGCAAATATTACCGGTAAAAAATTGTCTCCACGGAAAATCATGATGGATACGCGTGACAGAATGGAGGAAGTTGGAAAGAACATCAATAAAAATGGAAAGTTCGTAGATGACGGTAAAAAGTTATTAGACGATCATATTCTAAGAGAAGAGCTTTGGGCCTGTACTACTTGTAACGCTTGTGTAGAAGCTTGTCCGATTTTGATTGACCCACTTTCGATCATTGTTGAAATGCGTAGATTCTTAGTGATGGAGCAGTCTGCTGCACCACAGGAGTTGAATCAAATGATGACCAATATTGAAAATAATGCCGCGCCTTGGCAGTACAACCAGGCAGATCGCTTGAACTGGGCAAAAGACTAAGGAATAAAATACTAATTTAATAATGGGTCAATATTCAGAATTGGCACATTAATATTTTGATAAATTAAAGAATGGATTTCACGATAAAAACAATGGCAGAATATGCTGCCGAAGGAAAAATGCCCGAAGTACTCTTCTTTGTAGGATGCGCCGGAAGTTTCGACGATAGAGCAAAAAAAATTACCAAGGCACTTTGTAAAATTTTACATAAAGTAGGAGTGGAATTTGCCGTTTTGGGTCAAGAGGAATCTTGTAATGGTGATCCTGCAAAACGCGCTGGAAATGAATTTGTGTTTCAGATGATGGCGCATACCAATATTGAGATCATGAACGGATATGGCGTTAAGAAAATTGTAACTGCTTGTCCACATTGTTTTAATATCATTAAAAATGAATATCCAGGATTAGGTGGAAATTATGAAGTTCTTCATCACACCCAGTTTCTTAAAAAATTAATGGAAGAAGGTCGCCTCAAAATTGAAGGTGGAACTTTTAAAGGTAAAAAAATTATCTTCCATGATCCTTGTTATCTCGGACGCGGAAATGGCGAATATGAAGCTCCAAGACAACTTCTGCAAAAATTAGATGCAGAACTGGTAGAAATGAAACGTTGCAAGTCCAACGGATTATGTTGTGGTGCAGGTGGAGCGCAAATGTTCAAAGAGCCAGAACCAGGAGATAAAGACATCAATATCGAAAGAACGGAAGAAGCTTTGAGTGAGAGTCCGAACATCATCGCAACGGGTTGTCCTTTCTGTAATACCATGATCACCGATGGTGTAAAGCATTTCAACAAAGAAGAAGTTTCCGTAAAAGATATTGCAGAACTGTTAGCTGAAGCTGACGATTTATAAGGAAGTAAGACTGTGGTCGTAAGTATAAGAGGCGTAGTCCTATTTTTCTCGTTTAAATAAAAACTTTAGACCGAATAATTCAGCCTTCAAAAAATTCAAAAAATATGAAAATAGAAGAATCAACCATCGTAGAAACTAATGATTATAAGGTCATTATTTACCCTGCTTCAAGATCTTTTACACCCAAAGAAAGCAAAGTGATCACCGAGAAATTATTTGATTTTTTGGCAACTTGGGCAGCACATGGTAAGCCACTTTCTTCTCATTTTAAAATTGAAAAAAATCAGTTCATCGTGGTTTGTGTTGATGAAGATGTGGAGGCAGCTTCTGGCTGTTCCATTGATGCTTTAGGAGGTGTTATGAAAGAAATTGACCAGGAATACCAGTTAGGTTTATTTGATAGAATGAAAGCTACTTTTGTTGAAAATGGTGAAGTAAAAACTTTAAAACTTCAGGATTTTAGAAGTGGATTGAGAAATGGTGAGATCTCTAAAGATATTGAAGTGTACGATTTCTCGAAAAACACCTACGTTGCATTTCTAAGCGATTTTCTTTTGCCTTTAAGAAGAAGCTGGGCGGGAATCTATATCGACTGAAAAAGTATTTAAAAATATTTAAACCCTTTGAGTTATTACTGAAAGGGTTTTTTGTTGCTCTTATTTAAAACCGTATTTTTGTTTCTTAAGTTGATCCATGCGCTACAAAATTCTTTTTATTTCATCGTGGTTTCCCAATAAGCTGGAGCCAACCAACGGGAATTTTGTTCAGCGGCATGCAGAAGCAGTCTCAAGACTTCATGACGTAGAGATTCTACATGCAATTGGTGATTCAAGTCAAAAGGAAACCTATCTTTTCGATGACAGAATAATTAATGACATTAGAACATTGATTGTCTATTATAGAAACTCTAAAAATCCTATTCTGAATTTTATTCGTCGGATGAAATCTTACCAACAAGGATTTTCAAGATTGCAAAAGCCTGATTTGGTTCATGCAAACGTACTTCATAATTCGATGTTGTTTGCAGTTTATTTAAAGAAGAAGTGCAGAATTCCGTTTGTGATTACGGAACACTGGTCTGGCTTTTTAAAACTGAATAGAAGTCGACTTTCAAAATCTCAACTATTGATTGCCAAAAATATTGCGAATAATGCAGCGTTTGTATTGCCCGTAAGTCATTATCTTTCAAATGATGTAAAGGAATTAGATTGGAAAACGAAATTTAAGGTGATTGGCAATGTGGTTGATACCGATTTGTTTGCAGTGAAATCAAATGTGGAAGAGCCATTTAAGTTTCTGCATATATCAAATTTAATTGCACTAAAAAATCCTGAAAAAATCATTATGGCTGCAGTTAAATTGCGTCAAGACTTTAGCAATTTTGAACTTCATATTGGTGGTGACGGCGATGTTGAAAAATTGAATGAATTAATCAAAACTAATAATGCAGAAAGCTTTATCAAGACTTTTCCTATCTTGACTTTATCTGAAGTTGCTGCAAAAATGAGAAGCAGCAATTGTTTTATTCTCTTTAGTGATTATGAAAATTTCCCTTGTGTATTACTTGAATCGCTCTCGACTGGAACACCCGCGATTGCGACTTCGGTTGGAGGAATTCCTGAAATCATCAATGATACCAACGGACTATTAATTTCTAATTCAGAAGAAGAACTGTATCAAGCGATGAAAAGGTTTCTAGATAATAAAGTGAATTTTGATGACAAGAAAAATCTGCATGAATTTGTTGAAAATAGGTTTTCAATGAAGGTAATTTCAAGAAGGTTCGACGGAGTTTATCGAAAAGTTTTAAGTTGAGAAAAACCTAATTGTTAAAAAAGACGTAATTTTAATCGTTATAACTTAGTGCAAACTATTTTATTAAACACCCTTCGAGAAATAAAAAAAATCTTTGAGGAATTATTTATATTAAGTGAGAGGTTTATATATTTTTATTAGCGATTTTTTAAAGAATAATGGACATCATATTTTTGGATCATTGCTTATTGCTAAAATTTGCGGCTTTGTCGGCTCTCTTTTTATAATCAATAATTTGCCAAAAAGTGAATTCGGAATCATCAGTATTGTTGCATCGGTATTTTTTATTTTTGTTTCTTTTAATGGTTTCGGGAGTAATCAAATTTTGTTACGATATGGGTCACTGGATCAGCATATTTGCGATAAAAAGACTCTAACTAATTATCTTTTAAAAAGAGGATTCGTTCATCAGATTATAATCAGTTTGATTTTCATCTTTATCAGTTTATTCTATGTTAATAAGTACGAACACATTCTTATAATTTTTATGCTTTTTAGCGTCCGATTAATTGGGTTTTATTTTCTAAATCATATTCAAGCAGAACTTAGAGTTTTTGATAATAATAAAGATTTTGCTCTAGTTAGCAATGTTGTTAATATTAGTGGTGTTTTGTTGTTAATTGTTTTATCTTATTTTTTCGGCTTTGTCGGATATCTAGTATCCATTGCTATCTCGCCTTTCTTTTGTTTAATATGGTATAGAAAAAGTGATTTTGCACAGGTATTTGGTTCCATTAATTTTACAAAGAAAGAAATGTGGAGTTTCGGTCTGCATGCAGCAGGAACTGCCCTTCTTTCTGATGCGCTGTTATCGGCAGACGTATTGCTGTTAAGCTTTTTAATGAATGAAACGGCAGTAGCAAATTATAAAGTTGGTCTTTTAATTCCAATTAATATTACTTTTTTAGCTTCTACTTTCATGCAAAGTGACTATCCACTTCTCGCAAAAAATAGCAAGAATAAAGTATTTTTGAAAAATTATATTTCTAATTATTATAAAATTTTCATTCCCATTTGCTTTCTTATTTTCTTTTTCGGTTTTGTGTTTAAAGAAAAAATTTTTAATTTGTTTTTTGATAAAATGTATGCAAAGAACCAAATGCTTTTCTTAATTTTTTTAGCTGGTTTCTCTTTAAATATGTTATTCAGGAATCTTTACGGCAATTTACTATCTGCCGTCGGAATGATGAAAATGAATACGGCGATTTCCATCCTTACATTAATGATGTTGGTTTTATTCTCCTTTGTATTTGTCAAAAAATTTGGGATTGAAGGAATGGCGTTTAGTTTAACATTAAGTATGTTTATTGGCGGATTTTTGCTGTTGTTTTCATTCTATCTTTATTGGAAAGATTTAAAATAAATTATCTTTGCATCAATGAAAAATGTATTTTTTTTAACAATAATCATATTTTTTGCTTTTCTCTCTTGCAGAAGCGACGAGGATTCGGTGCAGAGGATTGATCAGGTGATTAATCTTTATATTGATTCTTTGGGTCAGGATATGCTCAATTCTAAAGTGTCTGGATCTTACACCAATTCCAGAATGAATGATGTGTACGGACTGACAGATAATGCTCCTGTATCATTTACCATTAAAAAAGATGAGGATACGATTAGTTATATCGAATATCTTGCAGGTGCAAAAAGAATAGGAATTGATTCCAGCGGAAATTCTAAAACCTACGAATCGAAAGTTGCCCTATTTTTAACTAAGAAAGTCAATGATTCAAATAGAGTCACCAATGATACCATTACCATTCAGTATTTATCTACACCAGAACTTTTTCAGGTTTCGAAATTATGGTATAATGGCGTGCTTCAGTTTACGAAAGTTGAAGGCCAACCAAACACAGTGAAAATCGTCAAATAATCACTAAATTTGCACTTCATTCTTCTGTTTTAGGAAGAGATTTACAGAAATATACATCAATTAGATATGTTACAAGTTCAGTTTTTGCGCGAGAATAAAGATCGCGTTTTAGAAGGTTTAAATAAGAGAAATTTCAAACAGACCGATTTGATCGAGGAGGCGATTTCTGTAGACGATGGTCGCAAAAAATTACAGTTTGATCTCGATGAGAATTTGGCGGGTATGAATAAGATCTCCAAAGAAATAGGTCTTTTAATGAAAGAAGGCAAAAAGGAAGAAGCTGAAAAAGCAAAATCTAAAACGGCTGAATTCAAAGAAAATTCGCAGGATCTTCAACAAAAATTGAAAGCTGCAGAAGCCAGACTTTTAGAGATTTTGTATTTAATTCCGAATATTCCTTACGAAAAAGTAGTTGCCGGAAATGGTGCGGACGATAACGAAATTATCTATCAATCTCATGATGTAGAAGGTTTAGGAGAAGGTGCGATTCCCCATTGGGAATTAGCCAAAAAATATAATATTATCGATTTTGAATTGGGTGTTAAAATCGCTGGTGCCGGATTTCCTGTTTATTTAGGTAAAGGTGCTAGACTTCAACGAGCGTTGGTTCAATATTTTTTAGATAAGAATGTTGACGCCGGTTATATGGAAGTTAATCCGCCACACGTAGTGAATGAGGCTTCTGGTTACGGAACTGGGCAATTGCCAGACAAAGAAGGTCAAATGTACTATATCAATGAAGATAATTTATACCTTATTCCGACAGCGGAAGTGCCGGTGACCAATTTATACCGTGATGTAATTATCGATGAAAAAGATTTACCAGTTAGAAATACGGCCTTCTCCCAATGTTATAGGAGAGAAGCTGGTAGTTATGGTGCTCACGTTCGAGGTTTGAACAGACTGCATCAGTTTGAAAAAGTAGAAATTGTGCGTATTGAGAAACCGGAGAATTCTTATGCCGCTTTAGAAGGAATGGTCGAGCATGTGAAATCAATTTTGGTTGATTTAGAATTGCCTTTCAGAATTTTAAGATTGTGTGGAGGTGATACTGGTTTTGCAGCTGCAATGACTTATGATTTTGAAGTTTGGAGTGCTGCTCAGGAAAAATGGTTAGAGGTTTCTTCGGTATCGAATTTTGAGACTTTTCAGGCGAATCGTTTGAAATGCAGATACAAAGCAGATGGTAAAACACAACTCGTTCATACTTTGAATGGTTCTGCCATGGCGTTGCCACGAATTATGGCGGCGTTGTTAGAAAATAATCAAAACGCAGATGGAATTAAACTTCCGGCGAAGGTTGCAGAATATGCAAAATTCGATTTAATCAACTAACATTTACAAATCTCTTGTAAAAAGCAAAACCACCGAAATTTCGGTGGTTTTTTATTATTCTGTGGTGATGATTATTTGTTTGTCTTTATCCTTTAAGACATTCTTTTCGTCAAGTACATCATTGCTTCTGAGATTAATTTGAATGGTTCTTTTATCGATCTGTTTGACGTTATCGTGTTTGCCAGCGATTGATTTTATGGGCTTTTGAAATTTAATGGTATTAGAGAAAGTAATAGGAAACATTTTCATCATTCCCATAAGTCCTTCGGCCATTTTTTTTCCGTAGACTTCAATAGAATCACTTTTAGTCGTTGGGTTTTTGATTGCCTTTTGATCTGCAGTTCCTTCAACTTTAGAAAGGAAAGAAGCGGAATTTAATTGATCCGTATTGATGGTTAAAGTCTTACCGTCCCATTTGCCGACATTTTGTAGAGGAATGTTTTTAAGTTCTTTACTTTGATTCAGTAAAGCGCCAATCTCTGTCGGTAATAATTTATCATATTTTAAAGAAAGTCCGTAGATTTCGCCTTTATCTTTATTGATTTTCATAAACATTTTGTGAAGAACTTTCACTGAATCTTTATTTACAGTAATCAATCCGTCTTTTTGAATATCGTACAAACTTTGCCAGTCAGTCGTCAATTTCCCAAATTCTTTTGAATTTTCAAGAACGTCTTTTTTATCGCCCATCATATTCATCATTCCAAGCATACTTTTATCCATTAATATGTTGGATTCCATGCTGGAGGCTGAATCTTTATAATAAGTAGTTTCTGTATTTACGGAGCAAGATTGTACTAAGATGAGTCCAATGCCTGAAACCCAAAGTCCTAATTTCTTAATCATTTTTAAATTTTATTGGTAGAAGAGATTGATATTCAAAATAGAGACCAAAGAATTCTTACTAAAATTTAGGGGAGAAAAGTACTAATGACAGCTTTCGTGGTTGCCTTCAAGATGGTCGGACGAGTTGTTGTGAATCACCTTCATGGCTGCACTCTTGGGAGAAAGATAAGGGATTCCTATTTCCATGCCGCGAAGAATGAAAAGTCCACCTAAAATAATCATCATTACTGGGACAAATTTGAGGATTTTGATACGGAAAGCTGTAGTCATTAAATTTCCTAACAACACGACCATGAACATAAATGGAAGTGTTCCTAAACCGAACAGTCCCATGAATAAAGCACTTTGCCAGATTCCACCTGAAGCTAAGCTTGCAGTTAAAGCCATATAAACCATTCCGCACGGTAGCAGTCCATTCAATAGTCCAGTCGCAAATCTAGATCTGTAATCTGCCTTTTGAAGCAACTTTGATAACTTTAATTTAACCTTTAATAATGATGATGTAAGAAACGGAACTTTCGAAGCGAAATCTTTACCGCCAAACGAAAATACAGCCATTACAATTAAAAGAATACCAACTCCGATTGTTAGATATTGTTGAAAACCTGCCATCTGAAAACCTTGACCAACGATTCCTAAAATCGCTCCTAAAATAGAGTAGGTCACAATTCTTCCAAATTGGTAGGTCAGATTTTGGAGGTAATAATTGGTCGCCTGTTTTTTGGTAAGTCCTAACGATAAAGCAATAGGTCCGCACATTCCTATGCAGTGGAAGCCAGAGGCAAATCCTAATCCTAGGGCTGAGATGATAAGGGCTATTTCCATAAAACGTCGTAATCTACTTGATACGGTATTTCAGCGTGAGACCATTTTATTTTTAGGGTGTAGGGGCCTTTTGATATTACTTCTTTCGGAACAAGAATTTCGTTATTAGCATCTAGCTTGATTTCTTTTTTCACATCGAGGTTAGCATCGTCTGTACGAAAAAGTTCAAATTTCACATTTTTATTTTCGGGTGCAATTGTCGCTGGGAATGTTATTTTCATTCCTGTTGCCAGTTCCGCATATTTTGGAATTTCAGACAGTTTCGCAGCGTTGTTTTTAGCATCTATTACTTCCTGATAAACCAATTCGTCACCATAGTAATCATTCGACACCAGTTCAGATGTTTGCTGGCCATAGGTAAATCCGAAAACCATAAATAATATAAATGCTATAAAAAGACCTAAAGCGAGAACTACGCCGTGGGCCCATGAAAAATTTTTGAACATAATTTTAATTAAAATTGAATTTTAAAAGGTCCCTCAAAACTGGTTTCAAAAGAATCCATCAGTTCTCCTTTGGTATCGTAAACGCCAATTTTTACTTTTTGTTTTGAGAGTTTAATTTCTTTTTCAGGAAAACTTAAATTGACGGTTCCTTTAGTGATCTGGTCTTTTTTCAGGAGAATGCTTTCCTCACCACTAAGCTTGATTTTACCGTGTTCCGGCTCAATCACTTTAATGGTAACCATCTGGTCTTTCGTTGATTTGTTTAAGAAAGTATAGTTGTAAATATTCGTAATATTTCCGTCTCTTACAAAGAAAGTAGAACCTGCCGGTTTGATGAACTTCGCTTCCATAGCTCCTCTGTTTCCTAACAAAAATCCTAGAAATCCTATCATTAAGATTAACACAGCCGTATAGGCTTTCATTCTGTTGGTGAATCTAAACGGTATTTCTTTTTCTATTTCGTCTTCAGTTGCGTATCGGATCAGTCCTTTTGGAAGTCCAACTTTTACCATTACTTCATCACAAGCGTCAATACAAGCGGTACAGTTTACACATTCTAACTGTTGACCGTCTCTGATGTCGATTCCGGTTGGGCAGACGACTACACATTGATTACAATCGATGCAATCTCCTTTTCCTTCTACGGCTCGGTCTTCACCTTTTCTCCATTTTGAACGGTTTTCACCTCTTTTAAAATCGTAGTAAACATTGATAGTTTGTTTATCGATCAAAACGCCCTGTAATCTACCATAAGGACAAACCAAAGTACAAACCTGCTCTCTGAACCAGGCAAAGGTAAAATAGAACGCTGCTGTAAATATGATCATGACCATGAAACTTGAGAAATTTTCAAATGGTCCTTGCTGCATAATGTTGAATACTTCTTTGTAACCCACTATGTACATGTACATCCAGTGAGTGATAATTAAAGAAATAACGAGGAATAGAAAATATTTCAAAGATCGCTTCCAGATTTTCTCTGCATTCCACTCTTGTCTGTCTAGTTTCATTTGTTTGTTACGGTCGCCTTCAATAAGGTAATCTACTTTTCTAAAGATCATTTCAAGGAAAATAGTTTGAGGACAGATCCAGCCACAAAAAATTCTACCAAAAACAACGGTAAACAGAATGATAAAAATGATCGAAGTAATCGCACCTAAGGCAAGAATAAAGAAATCCTGTGGAAAAAACGGTTGACCCAGAATAAAAAATTGGCGGTCAAGAATATTGATGAGTAGAAAGGGATTTCCATTAATTTTAATAAAGGGAATTCCAAAAAATAGAGCGAGTAGAAAAACAGCTACTAAGGTTCGGTAATTGGTGAACTTACCAGATGGTTTTTTTGGGAAAACCCACCTCCTTTTTCCAGACTGTTCCATCGTTCCTACAGAATCTCTAAAAGTCTCTGCTTCGATTACTTGTCCTTGTCCACCTCTGAAATTATTATCTTCTGCCATTTCCTATCTAAATTAAAAAAAACATAATCCGTTACCTTTATTTGATTAAAGATAACGAATTATGTTTCATAGTAAAGTTGTTTTTTTAGTTCTTATTTTTCCCAGGTTGCTGGAGTTCCTTGCGGAGCTGCACCACCATTCGCTACCGTGATCGGAGGCTGTTCCTGATTGATGTGGTAAATATAAGCTGAAACATCTTGGATATCAAATCCTGTAAGTACTCCATTTTTACCAAACGCCTGCATCGCTGGATTGTTTGGACTTCCATTTTCAACCATGTTGAATACATTTTTAAATAATGTTTTTTCCGGTTGATTAATCCAAGCATTATCCGTTAAGTTTGGTCCAATTCCACCAGCACCGCCAGCGTTGTGACATGATACACAGTTTGTTTTAAATACTTCTTCACCCGCTGCAATATTATCCGGAGAGTAAACTGCGTCATCTATTGTTGGCGGAGGCGTGTTTTTAACATATTCTGCGATGCTTGCTGTCTGTGCTTTGTATTCAGCATCGTATTCTACATATTGATGTGCAAAATCTGTCGTAAAATAAGAAATCATATAAACAACACAGTAAACAACACCGAAGTAGAAAAGTCCCAACCACCATTTCGGCAATTGATTATCTAACTCCATAATACCATCGAAACCATGATCGATAAGGATGTCTTTTTCTTCTGTAGCAGATTGCTTTTTGAAGGCACTTGCATATAAAGCTTTAAAGTAAGGTATTTTTTTGTCTTCAAGATATTGTGCTTTCTCAGCATCTGTCAATTTTTTGAATTGATCATTTTCAATTAAATCACCAATTGCATGATGAATCATTGCAAGAATGATGCTTATAACTACCGTACCCCAAAAATAAGGTGAAGATAGAAAAGTCGATTCTTGTACAAACATATAATACACGACCAATAAAATCGTCAGGATGGAAGCAATGCTTACATATACGGGACTTCTTTGTTTCATAATAGTTTAGTTTTTTAAATTAAAGATTTGGATCTTCAATATCATCATCTAAAGGGGCATTTGCTTCGTCGTCATAATGTTTTTTCGGTCTTGAGAAAACATAAAACACAATACCTAAAAAGAAAATTAAAAATAATATCATGGATAATGTTGAGTAGAAACCAACATTTTCGCCGTTTGATAAGATGTCTTTTACACTTTGAGGTATCATTTTCGCTCCTTTTTAAATGAATTAGTTTGTACTTGCAGTTTGAATTTCAGTTGTTTTGATATCCGTTCCAAGTCTTTGTAAATAAGCGATCAAAGCAATAATCTCCTTTTTCTCTAATGGAACAAAATTTTCACCGTCGGCTGCTTTTTTATCTGCATATGCTTTCTTAATATCTGCTGCTTCTGAGAATATATCTTTCACAATTGCTGCTGCTTGGTTATCTGCCCATACGTCTGCAGAGTCAACCTGTGCTTGCGTATAAGGAACATCAAAGGTGTTTTTCATCAACTCAACTTTAGCTACCATTTGGCTTCTGTCTAAATCTCTGGCGATTAACCATGGGTAACGTGGCATAATTGAACCGGCAGAAGTTACTCTTGGATTCAACATGTGTTTGTAATGCCAAGAACTTGGGTTTCTACCACCTTGTCTGTGCAAATCTGGTCCTGTTCTTTTTGATCCCCAAAGGAAAGGTCTGTCGTACACAAATTCTCCTGCTTTTGAGTATTGACCATTTTTACCATTAAATCGAACTACTTCATCACGGAACGGTCGAATCATTTGAGTGTGACAAGAGTTACAGCCTTCGCGAATGTATAGATCTCTACCTTCTAATTCTAATGGTGAATATGGTTTCACTGCTGAAATAGTTGGTACATTTTCTTTAATTAATAACGTAGGTACGATTTCTACAAACCCACCGATTGCTACTGCCACAAAAGATAGAACAGTAAGAAGGGTTGGCATACGCTCGATCCAAAGGTGAAGTCCTTCTCCTTCTTTTCTTTGATTTGAAATTTTCGCTAATGCTGGAGCTTCTGCAGGAACGTTCTTTTGGAAAGATCCGCTTCTAACTGTTGCAACAGCGTTTACACACATCAAGATAGCACCTGAAATATAAAGCAATCCACCTACGAATCTCATTTCGTAATAAGGAATAATTGCTGTTACGGTATCTAACCAGTTTTTGTATAGTAAAGTTCCGTCTGGATTAAATTGTTTCCACATTAGACCTTGAGTAAATCCAGCGATATATAAAGGAACGGCGTAGAAAATAATTCCTAAAGTTCCCAGCCAGAAGTGCCAGTTTGCTAATTTCACAGACCATAGTTTGGTTCTCCACATGATTGGAAGTAGGTAATAGATCATACCGAAAGTCATAAATCCATTCCATCCCAATGCTCCTACGTGAACGTGACCAATAACCCAGTCTGTGTAGTGTCCAATTTTATTTAAAGTTTTTGTTGCTAAGATTGGTCCCTCGAAAGTGGCCATACCATAGCAGGTAATCGCTACCACGAAAAATTTAAGGATCGGGTTTTCTCTAACCTTATCCCAAGCTCCACGAAGCGTTAATAAACCGTTCAACATTCCTCCCCAAGATGGTGCGATCAACATAATTGAGAATCCGGTTGCTAATGCCTGTGCCCAACCTGGAATCGCAGTGTACTGCAAGTGGTGAGGACCAGCCCAGATGTAAACGAAGATCAATGACCAGAAGTGAATAATTGATAATTTGTAGGAGAAAATAGGTCGGTCTGCTGCTTTAGGTAAGAAGTAATACATCAATCCTAAAACCGGCGTTGTCAATACGAATGCTACCGCATTGTGACCATACCACCATTGTACCAAGGCATCTTTAACTCCTGCGTAAGCTGAGTAAGATTTCCATCCTGTAAATGATAAAGGAACTTCTAAGTTATTGAAGATGTGAAGCATTGCGATCGCAACCCATGTTCCAAGGTAAAACCAAATGGCAACATAAAGGTGACGAACTCTTCTTTTAATGATCGTTCCGAACATGTTGATCCCGAAAATCACCCAGATAACCGTAATCAGGATATCAATTGGCCATTCGTGTTCTGCATATTCTTTTGAGGTGTTGATCCCCATTAAGAAAGTAATAACTACCGCTACAATCATTAATTGCCATCCCCAGAAGTGAATCCAAGAAAGTGTATCGCTATACATTCTTGTTTTCAATAGTCTCTGCAATGAGTAATAAGCTCCTGCGAAGAAACCATTACAAACGAATGCAAAAATTACCGCACTGGTATGCAGCATTCTAATACGACCAAAACCAAGAGCACCGTGGCTGTTGATCAGACCTTGTAGATTCCCACTTTGCAAACTAACAATAGTTGCATCGTCCGTTCCAAAAAAATATTCTGGAAGTTCTGGGTAGAATAACATTAAAGCTGCCGTAAGTCCTAATAAAAATCCAACAATACCGAATACTATTGTTGCATAAAGGAAGGCGCGGACAATGTTATTGTCATAACTAAACTTCTGTGTTTCCATATATACTAATCACTTTTTACTTTATCTAAATTGTCCTTCGATTCTACTTCCTTCGAAGCGGGTGAATCTTCTTTTATAATTTCTGACTCCAGCAGTATACGAACTGCGGGGGATTCATCGTCCTCAAACTGACCATTTCTTGCACTTATTATAAAAATGATCAAGAAAATTACAGCTAAAGAGACGCTGCAAAGAATCATTAAATATAATATATCCATAACGTTTGCAAATTTAGTTTTTAACCGGTTCAAATTTACTTAAAAATTATGATATTAGTCATTTAATGTTAAATATCGTTAATTTAAATTATTTCTAAATAACTGACCGCAACCCCTTTATTGATTGATTTTAAAATATTTAGCCGACCTTATCCAAGTCGCAAGCGAGGTGAAAATCACTACACTTATTGAACTTATCGGCATTAAAATAGCGGCTACCAACGGAGATAAGTGCCCTGTAACAGCCACCGAGACCCCAATTACATTATAAAATAAACTGATTGCAAACGTGAATTTCACAATTTTCACCGCGTCTTTTGACAGATCAAAATATTTTTTAAGCTCATTTATTCGATCTCCAGCCATAATGACATCTGACGACGGCGTGAAAGAATGCGTGTCATCTGCGACTGCAATTCCGACATTACTTTGTTTTAAAGCTCCTGCATCATTTAATCCATCACCCAGCATTGCTACTTTTTTCTTATCATCATCCTGCAGAATTTTGATGAAATTCAATTTGTCTTCTGGACTTTGATTAAATTTCATTTTCTCCACATTCGGAACCAAAGATTTTAGTGAACTTTCTTCCGAAGAGTTGTCACCACTTAAGATATTAATGTGATAATCGTTTAATTCTGAAAACATGTCAGACATGTTATTTCTATATTCGTTGGTGAAAATATATTTCCCTAAAAACTCACCGTCTCTGGAAATATAAACTGCCGTTTCTAAGTTTTTTGAAGTCTGTCCGATAAAAGTAGCCGAACCAATTTTATAGACCTTTCCTCTAACAGTACCAACATATCCTTTTCCAGGAGTTTCTACGAAGTGTTCGATTGGGAAATATTCCTCTTCAATTTCTAAGAAGTGGTATAAGCTTTTTGATAAAGGATGGTTAGAATTTTTCAGCAAACTTTTCAGATTCTGTAAATCAAACTCAGGGATCTCATCACCTTCAAAAATAATGTTTGCTTTTTTGTTATGCGTAATCGTTCCGGTTTTATCGAAAACAAGGGTGTCGATTTTTGCTAATTTCTCAATGGTCAACGTGTCTTTTACGTAGAATTTATTTCGGCCCATGATCCGCATAATATGTCCTAGAGTAAAAGGAGCAGAAAGTGCCAAAGCGCACGGACAAGCCACAATCAATATCGCTGCAACCACCTGAAACATCTTTTCGAAATCATGTTGTCCCCAATAAATTCCTGCAATCAAAGTAATTCCCAAAATGACAAAAGTAAAATATTTACTGATTTCATTGGTCATCGTATCCAATCCAGTTTCGTATTTCTTGAAGGCTTCTTTATTCCAAAGCTGCGTTAGGTAACTTTGATTAACGTTTTTAATCACTTCCAGTTCCAGAATAGAACCGACTTGCTTTCCGCCGGCAAATATTTTATCGCCCGGCTTTTTTGGGATTGAAGCACTTTCACCTGTAATAAAACTATTGTCAATATTTCCTTCACCTTGAATTAAGATCGCATCAACCGGAATAATTTCCTGATTACGAACCATGATTCGGTCGCCAATATTTAATTCATTTAAAAGGATGTTTTGCTGTTTTCCCTCGAAATCAACTTTCGTAACGGCAATAGGATAGAATGATTTATAATCCCGGTCGTAAGATAAAGCGTTATATGTTCTTTTCTGAAAGAGTTTTCCCATCAACATGAAAAACAAAAGGCCACATAAAGTATCAAAATATCCCGGGCCGTAATCGGTTAAGACTTCGTAAATACTTCGGCCATAAAGCATCAAAACTCCTAAAACAATAGGAACATCAATGTTGACGATTTTGTTTTTTAAACCAAACCAAGCCGATTTAAAATAATCAGAGGCGGAATAAAAAACAACGGGTGTCGCTAAAAGAAACATGATAAATCGGAACATGTTTTTATAGGTATCCATCCAGTAGTCGGTGGTTCCCATAACCTGTTCTGCGTATTCTGGATAAGAGAAGAACATTCCATTACCGAAAGCAAATCCGGCAATTGCCAGTTTTACAATTAAAGTCTTGTCGTACAGTTCCTCTTTTTTCTCTGCAGTTTCTAAATTGATCACTGGCTTATAGCCTAAATTCATAAGGAATTTAGCGAGTTCACTGAGTTTTAATTCATTGTGATTAAAAGAGATCTGAACGTTTTTGCGAGTAAAATTGACCTGCGAATAATTAATGTTCTTATTTAAAGTCTGTAAGCTTTCAAGCAACCAAATACATGATGAACAGTGGATTACAGGGACTTTAAAAGTAACTAAAGTAGTGTTGCCCTCAGAGAAGTCAGTAACTTTGGTGAAGACTTCGGGTGTATCTAAATAATCAAACTGCGAGGCGTTGTCGTCATTAGGTCTGATCCCAGAACTCTTGTTCAGCTCATAGAAGTTTCCCAAATCATTCATGTTCAGAATTTCATACACCGATTTACATCCATTACAACAAAAGGATTTCTCATCGAAGTTAATGCGCTCTTTGTCTATGGTTTGCCCACAGTGAAAACAGTTTTCTGACAATTTATTAAAAGTTGAACGCACAAAATTATGACAAATATATTTGTGTTAGGGTTTTAAATATCCTATTTTTGCTGATAAATGTCATGCAATTATGTCGTTAGAGAAACAAACCCTAATCGAAGAGAATTTACAGAAACTATTTAATGATGAGTCTTTTAAAGAAATGCTTTCTTCAGAAGATTACGAAAAATATATTTCTGCAAAACAAATTTTAAAATTTAACAAAGGCGGAATTATTTTCGAAGATGGCGAAGTTCCAAACGGAGTCTTTTTCTTGAATAAAGGAACGGCAAAATTATCGAAACAAGGCGTTTACGGAAAAGATCAAATTCTTCGTTTTATTAAAGAAGGAGATTTAATCGGTTACCGTTCTTTGCTTTGTGGTGAAGATTTTCAGGCAAAGGCAGAAGCCATGACTGAAGTGGAAGCGACTTTCTTACCATCCGATTTGTTTTTACAAATGTTAGAAGTGGCTCCAAAGTTCTCTTTCGTAATGTTACAGAAGATCGCCTTCGAATTAGGTGAATCTTCCAATACCGTAACGTTCTTAGCACAAAAGACCGTTCGTGAGAGACTGGCCGAGATCTTACTTTTATTAGAACAGAAATTAGGAACAGATCCTGAAGGATTTATTAAAATTTCTTTAACAAGAGAAGAGATCGCCAACATCATCGGAACGGCAACTGAAAGTGCCATCCGTTTAATTTCTGAATTCAAACAGGATAAATTGATCGAAGTAGAAGGACGAAATATCAAAATCCTTAACCACGAGAAACTAATTAGACTAGGTCACGTGGTGATCTAACGATGTGTCGATTTTGCAGATGAGTTAATTTAAGTTTAAGAACTACTTTTAATCGTAATCGAGTTCTTTTAAAAATTTAAAAATTCCTTCGGCATTAATAAACCATTATTTCATCAACCCATAATCACATCAACCCATCATCCCATTAAATTATGTCTGTACATTCAGAAATAAAAAAAATTACCACCGAGACTTTGCGAAAAATGAAATTCGACAAAGAGAAGATCACTATGCTTACGGCATACGATTTTACAACTGCGAAAATGGTGGACGCCGGTGGAATTGACGCGATCTTAATCGGAGATTCTGCTGCCAACGTTATGGCCGGACATGAAACAACGCTTCCAATTACTTTGGATCAAATGATTTATCACACGCAATGTGTGGTTCGCGGTGTAGATCGTGCTTTGATCGTTGCCGACTTGCCTTTTGGTTCTTATCAAAGTAATTCTGAAAAAGCTTTGGAATCTGCCGTTAGAATGATGAAAGAAGGTGGAGCGCACTCCATAAAAATTGAAGGTGGAAAAGAAATCGAAAAATCAATCACCAAAATTATCAATGCCGGAATTCCAGTAATGGGACATTTGGGTTTAACGCCACAATCGATCTACCAGTTCGGAACTTATAAAGTGAGAGCAAAAGAAGATTCGGAAGCTGAAAAATTAATGAGCGATGCCAAGTTGCTCGAAGAATTAGGATGCTTTGCTTTGGTTTTAGAAAAAATTCCAGCTGATTTGGCAAAAAGAGTTTCTGAAAGCATTTCTATTCCTACTATCGGAATTGGAGCTGGTGCAGGTTGCGACGGACAAGTTCTTGTTTACCACGATATGGTCGGAATGAACCAAGGATTTTCTCCGAAATTTTTAAGAAGATATTTAGATTTATATACTGAGATCACTGGAGCTGTTTCCAGTTTTGTAAAAGATGTAAAAACCGGGGATTTCCCTAATGAAAACGAAAGTTATTAATGAAAGCAAATACAACAACAATTCAGGGGATTCTATCGATCGGTGCATTAGTCTGCATTCTGATTGGGTTTTTTAATCTTCTGTCACCAGAGATCAACGAATTTCTGTATCAACGATTATTCTATATTTTAATTGGAGCAAGTTTCTTTGTACAGGCACCCACTTTGACTAATAAGAATTTTATTTACCCAATGTATGCTGCTGCGGCACTTTGTATAATTGGTGCATTTATGCGTCCAGATTCACAATTAGAAGTAATTAAAACAATCGGTCTTTTCGCCGGAGTTTTATTATCAATTTTTAGCAGACCAAGGATGACAAAACAACAGTAAGTTGATATTATTTAAAAAATAAAAAGGGACTAAAGCAATTGCGTTAGTCCTTTTTATTTGGGTAGAAAATACAATCATTTATACTCGTATCAAGAGCCAGTTTGGGAGCGCTTTTATAAGCATAGCAACGATCAGCCATCTTCTGGAGACATAAGCAAATTCTTTTTTATTTTTGATGTTTTTGTAAATCTGCTTTCCTGCTTTTTCTGTTGTTGCCGCCCAAAACATTTTTTTTCCTTCAGTCATCGGTGTTCGTACATAACCAGGTCTAATGTCTGTTACGTGAATTGATTTTCCGGCCAATCTTGCCTTGCGTGCTTTTTGACATAATCCTTCTAAATAGGTGATTTGATAAGATTTTGCCGCATGATATGCAGGCGCAACGCAACTTCCAAAAAGGCCGGAGACCGAAGTGATCGCGATAAAATGACCATAACCCTGGTTTTCAAAGAACCGATAACTGTAATCAGCAATTTCTGTAAATGCCAGAACATTTAATTGGTTGGCTTTGTTTTCGGCATCAAAGCCGCGGTTTCTATTTAAGTTCCAGATACCGGCACTTAGGATTAGCAAATCCAATCCGCCTACTATTTCTATAAATTCTTTTATCTTTTTTGATGGTTCATTTTCTAAACAATTTAAATATTTTACTTCTAAATTGTTTTGTTCAGAGTTTTGTAAATCCTGAATGATCGTATTTTCAATACCCGTTACCCCTACTTTGTAGCCATTAGCAAGTAGGATTTTGGCCAGTTCAAAACCGATCCCAGAAGTTCCACCTATGATAATTGCCTTTTTCAATCGTATAATTTTAAACTAAATTACAATTTATCAAAAGAAACAGAAGGATAGAAATAAAAAAATGCAAAATATTTCTACTTTGCATCTTTTAAATAATTTTGATATTGAATATTGATTGTCTTTAAGTTACCTAATAATTTCCCGTCTTAAGGATGTCTTCAAAATATTGGGTAAGCATTATACGTTCAGCTTTGGATAAATTTGCCTCTGGATGTTGAGCCACGTAACCCGGCATCGGCATCGTATATATTTTTAAAGAATTCACGGTCATGTCGAGCATGTTCTTTTTTAGATCGCGGTTGAAAGTTCCCCATTCAGAAAGATTAAGATATCTTTTTCCTTTATTGACATGGTTTTTAAGCGACCACGAAATGGGTGCAACATAAGCGTATTTCGGATAAACAGTCTCATTGGAATGGCAGTCATAACAAGCGTTTCTTAAAAGTTTCTCCACTTTTTTAGGAGTATTGTAAACCTTGACAAAATCAACTTTTGAGTCTACTGGCTTGTTGGTTCTGTTAACTGGAATAAACTGGATCAATGCAAAAGCAATTAGAAACCAGTATAAAATATTTAGAAAAGTTTTCATTTCGGGTTGGCTATATTTGAAGGGTTTTCAATTGGAATTTCTTTCGGCTCTTCCGTATTTTCGGTCGGAAGTTTCCAGGTTTCACGAATTTCCCAAAGTGGTCGTACCTCTATTTTTTTGTCAAAAATGAATACGGGCTCCGCAAAGATATTATCTGCAAAATCTGCAAAATCCCAAATGCCATTTTCATTTTCATCGACTAGAATTCTCAGATCATATTGACCAGGTTTCAGCGATTTAAAATTAATTTGTTTTTCGACTCCATATTTAGAATAGGCGATGTTGCCACTTTCCGTTAACAATTGAATCCAGAATTTTTGTTTGGGTTCATTTTCCAAAGTCACCATCAAATCTCCGTAGTTTTCAATCTTATCAGATTCAAAATCAAATCGATATGATTTAATGATGGTTTCATAAAACGAAGAAACCGTTTCTTTAGGAATCGTTAAAGAATATTTTTTACCTTCTTTAAAACTCGATTTAATATAAATTTCAAAAGGATTCTTTTCGGAAATTTTTGCCGTGAATTCCTGTTTGATACTGTCAGAAACCAATGACCATTTTTCTGCTTCTATTTTATCAACGAAGTAATTGGAAGTGACCACGAAATCCTGTTGCGGTGCTAAAGAATTGCCACGATTGTTGGCAATCGTCATTTCGTTCTTCGCATTGTATCGATAGAACAAAGAAACACTATCCTGTTTAACACCATTATCATAACTGAATTTCAGATTTTCATTGTTGGTGATTCCAATATTTTGAGCAGGAGCATTAAACCAAATCATCGCAGAATCTGATTTCGGCGAATGCGTGACTTTGTAATCTTTCAGGTTTTCATTGAGTGAAAGGATTTTTACATCATCTGGATTTCCTTCAAAGGTCATTAAAACACCTCCAGGAACTTCCTTCATTTCTAAATACTTCACCGGTTTTTTTGACGGATAAAGATTAATGTTTAATCCTGAAATGCTTTTATCTAAAGAGATCTCATCTTTTAAAAAACCTACTTTTTCTTTTCCGATATCGTAAACTGAATTGGAGTTGCTGTCTTCAAAAGCCAGAACCCGATAATTTCCGGGTGCTAAATAATTCAATTCAAAATAACCGTCAGGATCTGCTTTCGTTATGTAGTAAGGCTTCTGGCGATAATCCATGGAATCTTTTTGCTGATATAAGCCAACGACCAAACTTCCTTCTTCTGCCTTTTTCCCTTTTTCATTAATAAGACTCTTTAACTCTCCACTAATAAAAAGACTATCAATTTTTTCACCCGTAGAAAAAGCGAAATTGTAATAACCAAGAGTATTTCCTTCATTGTTATCTACGATCGCATTTCCGAAATTAAAATTATAGGTGGTATTTGCTTGCAAAGTATCTGTCCATTTGATCAACAGAAATTTATTACCCATTCCCGAGGGAAGAATCTTGGTGATCTGTTTTAAAGGCGGCGAAATAATCAGCTGTTTGTTGATGTCTTTCAAGGTAATATATTCATCAAAATCAATTCGAAGTTCTCTGATATCCCGGGAAACATTAACTCTAGGACTGTCGATATTGCTACCTGTAATTTGTGGTGGAATGCTGTCTTTCGCACCACCAACGGGTGAGCCAACGCGAGCACAGGAAGCCAGTAGAAAACTGATGAGTATCAGAAAGAAGAATCTTTTCATGAAAAGGATTTGTGCAAAATTAAGGAATTTATTCGCTGTAACTGTCATTCGCCTGATTCTGTTTCAGCGTGTCCGTTTGGTTTATCGTTTTTTGAAATTTCTCAGTTTCGTAAGGAAAATTTTCAAATAAACCCGACAGTGCCAAAGCGGTATATACTCGTGTAGAGTATTTATTTCCTATCGCTATAATCGTGACTTGTGATTTGAGTAAATGCGCAAAAACGGAGTTAGTCCCGTGCCACCAGCCGTTATGGTAAGTGAGTTTTTCATTTTCATCAAAAACTTTCATTCGGAAACCTAAGCCATAATTGTTAATTCCCGGTCGCTCATTACTATAAGGTTCGAATATTTTTTGTTTTAATTCTGGCTTCAGAAAATCCTTGGAATAAAGCGCTTTCGAAAAGTTCAATAAATCTCTCGGCGTGGTATAAACATTTTTATCACCATAAATCAAATCCAGTCGGTCGTACGGATAAACTCGCGGTCCTCTTTGATAAAAAGATTTCGCCGCCGTAAGCGTGTCTTTTTCCTGAAACACATAGGAATGCTTCATTTTTAAAGGTCGAAAAACCATTTGTTTCATCGCCTCCGGAAATGATTTTTCGGTAACTTTTTCAATCAGTAAAGCCAATAAAGCGTAGTTGGTGTTGCAATACATAAATCCTGTATCGGTCGCACGCGCAAGTTCTGGTTGATAGCGAATGAGCATATTTAAAATATCCTGATTGGTCAAATATTTTTTTGATAATTCTGGTGGCGCAGGTTTTATTTTTTCAATGACATATTCGTACTTCGGTAAACCACTTCTCTGACTTAAAAGCGTGAAGATGGTCACTTTTGGATAAGGAAACTTTGGAAAGTATTTGGTCAGCGGATCTTCTAAATTAATTTTGCCTGCTTCAACTAATTTTAATGTTGCCATGGCGGTCAGCGATTTCGAGATCGAAGCAACATGCAGCGCTATCGTATCATTGATGGGCTCCTGATCTTTTCCCTGCGCAAAACCGCGATAACTTTCATACAAAATTTCATCACCTTTTGCGACGATAAATCCACCCCATAAATCGCCTTTTTCCCAGACGTTTTTATAATAGCGGTCGATCATCGAAATAATAGAATCTTTATTTTCTAACTTTCCGTCTCTGCGATTGAAAACCTTATCTAAATCGACGTTTCCGTAATTGGGTAAAGTTGTTTTGATGATCTCTTCTTCAGAACTTTCTTTTTTACAAGAAAATAAAATAAATGTACTTACAAGAAGGAAAAATAGGAATTTGGAAAATTTCATTAAGAAGTTTTTGGCTTAAAAAATCTCCGCAATATAAGGGAATTTCACTACAAGAAGTAGGACTCTAGTCATAAAGAAATGTTAAGTTGAGGAAACTGAACCAAAATTTTATCCACAATAACCTGCGCTAATTTTTCTTTGCTTTGAATCGTCCAACCGGCAATATGTGGGGTCACAATTACTTTTTCAGACTGAAGTAGAAATTCTAAATCTTCGTTGTCAGTATCAAGCTTTTCGAAAGATGCTTTTTCATATTCTAAAACATCTAGAGCTGCACCTTTTACTTTACCGGATTTTAACGCTTCCACTAAAAATTTGGTATCGACATTCTTTCCGCGGGCGGTATTCACAAAATAGAAATTCTTTTCCATTTCCGAAATGAATTTTTCATCAACCAGATAATGGGTTTCTTTGGTAATTGGGAGATGAAGACTCAAAATATCGGCTTCTTTTTTTAAAGTTTCTAAAGAGACCTGCATTCCGAATTCATCACCAATATGAGGTAGTAAATCATGGAAAATTACTTTACATCCAAACCCTGAAAGTCTTTTTGCAACCGCTTTTCCCATATTTCCATAACCTATAACTCCGAAGGTTTTTCCCAGCAGTTCGTCGCCACGGTTTTCTTCTCTTTTCCAGATTCCATTTTTTACTTCCTGAGATGAAATAAACAAACGGTTCATTAGAATTAGAAGCATTCCTAAAACATGTTCCGCAACAGAATCACGGTTTCCTTCAGGCGAACTGATTAAAACAATCCCGGATTTTTCAGCAAAGTCAACATCGATATTCTCCATTCCAGCGCCAACTCTCGCAATAAATTGGAGATTTATCGCATGTTCTAGAAATCGTCGATCAATAGGAATTCTGCTGCGAATAATAATTCCGTCGTACTGCTCAATTTTTTTTAAAACTTCTTCGTAAGTTGATGTAAAATCTTCCTCAAACGAAAATCCTTTCGCAGACAATTGTTCTGTAATTAATGGATGATTTTTATCGAGCAGCAGGATTTTCATTTTCTTTTTTTTTAACACAAATGACACTGATTTTTAACACAAATGACACTATTATAATTGACCATTGATGACACGTTTTACTCCAAATTTGAAGTGTGCAGTATTGAAATTGATCAGCATTCCTAATTTACAATGACTTAAACGAAGGTAGGTGAGGATTTGAGCCAAATGAATTTCATTTAATGCTTCAACAACTTTAATTTCAATAACAAATTTTTTTTCGACTAAAAGATCTAATCGATAACCAACGTCTAATTTTACTTTTTTATAAATTACCGGCATTGGTTTTTGTTTTTCTATGAATAAACCACTTTCAGAAAGTTCATAAAACAAACATTCTTCATACGCACTTTCCAACAATCCTGGACCAAGTGCTTTATGAACAGTATATCCAGCTTCATAAACTACTCTTGCAATCTCATTCTCAGAAATATTATTATCCATTTGTTTAAAATTTATAACACTAATGTCACTAATTTTTTTCACAAATGACACAATGATAATATTACTTCAACAGAATAATTTTTTTCCACAAAGAAATGTTAGTGTCATTTGTGCGTATTTATTTGTGCAATTAGTGTTTCACTTAACTACCAAACAGTTTTTTCAATTCCACAGAATCTGCAGCCTTCATTCTTCCAGACAGAATAAGTGAAAGTTCTTTTCTTCTAAGTGCAGCTTCAAATCTTTGTTGTTCTTCTTCTGTCTCGGGTACCATTTGTGGAATAGGGATTGGTCGGTTAAATTCATCAACCGCCACAAAAGTGTAAATTCCGGAATTGGTGTGAATTTTTTTCTGATTGATGGGATCATCTAACCAAACATCAACGTAAATTTCCATTGAAGTTGAAAAAGCGCGGGAAACTTTTGATTCCAAAACTACAATTCCACCTTCTGGAATTGGATAATCAAAGGATACATGATTTACAGAGGCGGTTACCACGCGTCTTTCGCAATGTCTCGCCGCAGAAATAGAGGCACATCGATCCATTTTTGCTAAAAGTTCGCCACCGAAAAGATTTCTTAAAGAATTCGTTTCATTAGGCAAAACGATATTGGTCATTATGGTTAGCGATTTTGACGCTTTTTTGGTTTTTTCCATTTGTTTTTTGAATAATTTTTTGAACTCCATTTTTTTGCTGGAGTTTTTATGGGAGCGATCGCTTTTTGTAAAGAGTCATTTTTAATAGAATCTATTGCGAGTTGAACTTGCTTGAGCGAATCTATTTTTACACTATCGATTTTAATAGGCGTTACTTCTTTTTTTGGCGTTTCGTCTTTGAAGGATTTTTTACCGAAAATCATTTCCGGCTGCGTAACTCCGAAATAAGTTAAGCCTAAAATTCCGATGAGTAAAGGAGCCATCCAGAAAAGAGATTTAGTAAATCTATAGGATTGACCACTTTTGCTGGGACTGTTTTTTAGTTGTGAAATATTGATTTCTTCTAAGCCGTAAAAGTCAGGTGAAAGATTTTCGGTCCTGTTTCCAGAAAAAACCATCTTGCTGTCTTCCAGGAAAAAGGTCCCCAGATGTTCGATGGTGATTTTCTTGTCTTTAAGAAGTGTAGCGTTCCAGTAGTTGATTTGTTTCTTGATCTCAATCTCTGCGTCAATCAATGGAATTTTTTTCCCATCAGAAAGATATTGGATAAAGTCATTTCCGTTTCCTGATACATCAGTTTTAAAAGCTACTTGTGCGCCAGGTGGCAAAATGTTTTTTCCCTCTTTATCGAGCACAGCGTTAATGGTGTGCAAGTAAAAAGTGCCAAAACCTGAAAGGGAAACGAGGTTATGTTTTTTTAGAAATTCGAGAAGAAATAGGGAAAAATTCATACTGGGGCAAATTTATGATTTTTGATTGATTTAATCAAAATAAATAAGACTGCTCAAAAAGCAGTCTTACTAAATATCATGTTGGAGAATTATTTTGCAAACTTCACGACTTCACGGCTTTGTCCGTTGGTGATTTTCACAAGATAAAGTCCATTTTTAGTCAGATTTAAATCAATGGCATTTCCGTTAGAAACCGCTTTGAAAGATCGGACCAGTTTACCGCTCATTTCATAAACTTCGAGGTTTAAATTGCCTTTTTGTGCAGTGATTAATTTTCCATTGATTACAGTAGATTTACCTAAAAGTACATTGTTGCCAACTGCCAAAGTAGTCACTATAACGGTGGGGCCTTCTGCAAAAGTATCTGCTGACTGTTTGGTGGCGCCATCCTGTAGATCTTTGAAAACCATTCCTACTTTATTTACGGTTGTTCCGACAGGAATTTGCGCATTGGTTTGAGTAAAAGTTTTGGAGTTTAAATTAATTGTTCCTACATAAGCCATCACCGCATTATCCCAGTTCATGCTCACTGTTGAATTGCTCCACGCATCTTCGAAAGCTGATCCTGTACTGTTATCACCAGCATTTACAAAAGTGTGAATGTAAAAAGTAGGCACTTCAAATCCTGGATCGTAAAAACTGTAATCATTGGCAGCACCATACGTTACTTTGAAGATTCCATCACTGGTTACTTCTGTTTGTACTTGTGCAGTGGTCGTAATTGCTACGAATGCAGCCAATAATAAAGAATAGAATTTTTTCATAATGTTATATTTTATTAAAACAAAACTACTCCAAAAAATAATTCGGGAGCAGTTTTTTTGAAAAAAAACATCAATTATATAATGAATGTGTTTCTCGTATTTATTTAAATTTCAAACTCATACCGAACATAAAGTTGGTGCCTGCCTGTGAAAAATAGAAAGGGTTTTGATCATAAACAAAACCATTATTCACATATTTTTTATTGAGCATGTTATTGATGAGTAATTTGAAATCGACTTCGGTTCTTTTCAGATTTAAAGTATATCTCGCATTAATGTCAGTCAGGAAATAATCATTTAATTTTAAATCTTCATTATTGGTGTTGTCCAGATATTGACTCCCAACATATTGATTTTGAAGTCCTAAACTAAAATTAGTTGTAGGTGAGTAATTCAATAAGATGTTTCCAATGATATTGGGTGAAAAGGAAATCGGGGTGCTTCCTAAACTTTCAAATCCACTCTCGGTTTCATTTTTAAAGTCGTTATTTTCATTCTTACTTAAAGTGAAATTCCCCGAAACGTTCCACTGGTCGGAAATTTTTGCCAAAGCTCCCACTTCAATTCCCATTCGATAACTCTTTCCCGAATTAACTCTGATGAATTCGCCAATATCGTTGATCTGACCATTTAAAATCAATTGATTGACATAATTCATGTAATATAAATTGGTGGTAAAAGAAATTGCTCCAAATGTTTTTTCTAAACCTGCTTCGAAATCGTGAAGTTTCTCAGGCTGAATTTCTGGATTTGCAAAGATATCATCTCGGTTAGGTTCGCGATGAGCATGAGCGTACGAAAGGAAAAGTTTTCCTGAATTTATTCTATAGCTAATTCCCATTTTAGGATTAAAGAATATCCAGTTTTTATTCAGTTCCATACCTTCATCATCACCTTGATGAATAATTTCGGTATCATAATTAATGTTTCTTACTTGAGCATCTCCGTAAAATTCAAATTGGTTTACTTTAATGATCGCTTTTGCAAAGGCTGAAAATTCTGTTTTTGTACCGTTATTTCTATAATATTCGTGTTCGAAAATTTCTGGAAAATTAACGGCAGAAACATTTCCGAAATGTCTTCCGAAATATTTATTTCCGACAACTCCGAAATTCAAATCGAGATTTTCGAAATTTCCATAAATGGTAGAAACGGCCCCATAGAAATCATTGTCCAGCCATTTCTTTCGAATGAAATCGGTTCTTTTAATGGTTTGATTATCAATGATTAAATTCGGTAAATTGTATTTCGTAAACTTTGCGTCTTGCTTGTAGTTTTCGTAATAACCTTTTCCTTTCGTGTAGTGAAAAGTGGTTTCTAAATTCCAATGATTATTTAAGTTTTGTTTCCAAAGTAGTTGATAATGATTTTGTCTGTAATTATCGGTTTCATTATCATAAAATCCAATGATGTTTTCCCAGTTCGCATCGTAAATTGCTCCAGAATTATTGAATTTCGGATTTTCTTCCCAAGTTTTTCTGTCAATTGCGTTCCAGGCCTGATAGGTTTTTTCCTTTCCGCCAAAAGCCATCAATCTAATCTTAGTTTTATTTTCCTCAAAAAGTGCGGAGAAATTGTAAGAATTTAAATCTGAAAAAGCACGGTCAATATAACCATCAGAATGAATTTTTGTATAACGTCCCATTAGTGATAACCGGTCTTTCCAGAATTTGCCGCTTCCTACTTCCGCCGAATATTTATAAGTATTAAAGGATCCGTAGGAATTATCAGAATTTACATAAAATTGTTCTTCGGGACTTTTGGTAAGGACGTTAACACTGGCTCCAAAAGCAGAAACGCCATTTGAAGAAGTTCCGATGCCACGCTGAATGACGATTTGTGAGGCTGAACTCGTTAGATCACCAACATTTACAAAAAAAGTTCCCTGCGATTCCGAATCATTGTAAGGAACGCCGTTCAACATCACATTGATGGCTGTCCCGCCCACGCCACGAATTCTAAATCCTGTGTAACCAACGCCATTTCCAGCATCCGAAGTGGAGATCACCGACATTTGATTTTTTAACAAAATCGGTAAATCCTGACCTAGATTCTTATGACCTAGATCTTTTTCAACATTGATGATTTCTTTGGTTACGGGAAGTCGTTTTAGAAAGTTGATGCTTTCAATTTCCTTCGTTTTGAGGGAATCCTGCACGGTGTTTTGTGCAACGTAGAATGGACTTGCGATGAGTCCAAAAAAAATAAATCCTTTCATTCTTTTAATTTTTAAGATTAATTGAATAAAAGGGGTGATTTTGATTAGTAATGAGCAATTAATAATAAGTGACAATCATTGCTAATTACTTACTTTTCATTGCTTATTTTAATTTCCCTAAACAGCATTACCTGTTCCAGGTTCATTGGGTATAATCTCAGCTTTTCACAGCACCCCTTTAATTTCTGATGGCAAAACTACAAAATATTTTCAGAATAAGACTTGTTGTCAGTATCGATAAAAAAGTAATTTTCTCCGTCTTTAGTGACTTCAAACAAGCGGCCCAGTTTCCAACTGAAATTTCGTTTAATATCTGCGTACTCAAAAGGAATCACTATTTTTCCAGTTGTATCAATAATTCCAAATCGATCGTTTTTAACTGCGATGATCATTGGGTTTTTTAAATCGTCTCCTTCTAAAATGTAGAGATAATCGAATTGCGGATAGATCGAAAACTGTCGATAATCTGACGCGTCCTGGAATTTTGAATCTTCTATAATTCCATAATATTCGTTCATGATATAAGCATGAAACAATTGCGCTTTAAATTCAGATGGACATTTTGCTAAGTCTTCATCTTTAAATCGATACATGCGTTTCCCAGCCTGATCAATTCTAAAATCCTCTCCATTCAGACGAACTGAAGCGTAATTTTTTGAGCCAAATTTTCTAACATCAGTATTAGCAGAATTCAGGAGATTGCAATCTTGGGTAAAAAAGCCGACATTGCTATAAACAGGTGCAATAATCACTTTTCCCTTCTGATTTACGAAGCCAGCTTTCCCCTCTTTTTTAAAAGGAATAAGTGCCGGAATAGAATCGTTGATTTTAACCAGATCTAAATTAATTTTAGGCGTATTCGGTTTTTTAACAATGTTTTTTTTAACAGCGGTTTTTTTAGTAACCGTTTTTGTCTGCGCAAACAACATCGTAGAAAAACTTAATAAAAGTAAAGTCAAAATATTTTTTAGCATATCTTTAAATAGCTTGCAAAAATAGGAATTTATAAATTTCGAAAAATAAAGAAAAGGATTACTATAAATAGCAATATTAAAAGAGCTTTTTGTCCAAATAGTAATTGTCTTGTTCTAGGGAAACGTTCTTTTAAATTGGTTTGATAAAGTAGCAATCCCGCCAAAGCATAAGGAAGTGAAACCACGAGCAAAGCGTTATAGGCAAAGGCACTTTTTAAATTGAGATGTAATAATTCGTGTGTTGCTCGTTGGGCGCCACAGCCAGGACAACTTAATCCAGTCACACTTTTAAAAATGCATTTTGGAAACAATTGATAATGAGCTGGATGATAGAAATAATAAATCAATCCAACTAAAAGTAGAATCGTAAAATAGATGCCGTAATGAAGATTTTTTTTAACCACTACAATTTTTTAATTCAATGATAAACGATAAAGAATTATTCTTTTTATCGACGGTTCAAATAATTTTTAAAAGTAAGGAAATAGAAATAAAACATCATATTTATATTTATTCTAAATGACTTTAAGCAAGTTAAACTTAAAATAATTCGTATTTTTGACTTTCTAATAAAAGATAATAAAAAACCAATAGATATGACTTTTGACATTGATATGATTAAGGAGGTATATGCGCGTTATCCAGAACGGATCGAAGCGGCTCGTAAGGCTGTGGGAAAACCGCTTACCCTTGCAGAGAAAATTCTTTATACCCACCTTTGGGAAGGTAGCGCCACAACTGCTCATGAACGTGGAAATTCTTATGTAGATTTTGCACCGGATAGAGTAGCAATGCAGGATGCGACCGCACAGATGGCATTATTGCAATTTATGCAGGCCGGAAAATCAAAAGTTGCTGTTCCTTCTACCGCGCATGCTGATCACTTAATTCAAGCAAGAGTAGGTGCAGAAGCGGATTTACAGGATGGTATTAATAAAAACTCAGAGGTATTTAATTTCTTGAGTTCTGTTTGCGATAAATACGGTATCGGTTTCTGGAAACCAGGAGCTGGGATTATTCACCAGGTTGTTTTAGAAAACTACGCATTCCCAGGTGGAATGATGATCGGAACTGATTCTCACACTGTAAATGCAGGTGGATTAGGAATGGTTGCAATTGGTGTCGGTGGCGCAGATGCTGTTGACGTAATGGCCGGAATGGCTTGGGAGCTTAAAATGCCAAAACTGATCGGTATTAAATTAACCGGAAAGTTAAGCGGCTGGGCTTCTGCTAAAGATATTATTTTGAAAGTTGCTGGTATTCTTACTGTTAAAGGTGGAACTGGCTGTATCGTAGAATATTTCGGTGAAGGTGCGAACTCACTTTCTGCCACAGGAAAAGGAACCATTTGTAATATGGGTGCTGAAGTTGGAGCAACAACTTCTACCTTCGGTTATGATGATTCTATGAGAAGATATTTAGCTGCAACCGGAAGACAGGATGTCGTAGATGCTGCTGATCAAATTGCAGATCATTTAACTGGTGATGCAGAAGTATATGCTAATCCAGAATTGTATTTCGATCAGGTTGTTGAGATCGATTTAAATACATTGACTCCACATTTAAACGGACCTTTTACACCAGATTTGGCGACGCCTGTTGCTGAATTCCATGATAAAGCGGTAGCGAACGGTTGGCCAATTGAAGTAGAATGGGCGCTGATCGGTTCTTGTACCAACTCGTCTTATGAAGATTTATCAAGAGCTGCTTCTATCGTTGAAGATGCTTTCGCAAAAGGGGTAAAACCAAAAGCGATCTTAGGAATTAATCCAGGTTCTGAGCAAGTGAAATTCACGGCTGAAAGAGATGGCTTCCTGGATTCATTTAGAAAATTCGAAAACGCGAGAATCTTTACCAATGCTTGTGGACCTTGTATCGGTCAGTGGGATAGAGAAGGTTCTGATAAAGGCGAGAAAAACTCAATCATCCATTCCTTCAACAGAAACTTTGCAAAAAGAGCTGATGGAAATCCAAATACGCATGCGTTCGTAGCTTCACCAGAAATGGTTGCTGCCGTAGCAATTGCAGGAAGATTAGATTTTAATCCAATCACCGATACGTTGACCAACGAAGCAGGTGAACAAATTAGATTAGATGAGCCAAAAGGTTTTGAATTGCCGGAAAAAGGATTCGCAGTTGATGACAATGGTTATCAAGCACCGTCTCATGATGGTTCTTCTGTTCAAATCGCCGTAAGCCCAACTTCTGACAGACTTCAATTGTTAACTCCTTTCCAACCTTGGGATGGACAAAATATTAACGGTGCTAAAGTTTTAATTAAAGCATTCGGAAAATGTACGACCGACCATATTTCTATGGCTGGACCGTGGTTGAAATACCGTGGACATTTAGATAATATTTCTAACAATATGTTGATCGGTGCCATCAACGCTTACAATATGGAAACCAACACCGTAAAAAATACGCTTACCGGCGAATATGGTGAAGTTCCTGCTGTAGCGAGAGCTTATAAAGCGGCTGGTGTTCCAACAATTGTAGTGGGTGACGAAAACTATGGTGAAGGTTCTTCAAGAGAGCACGCAGCTATGGAGCCTAGACATCTTGGTGTTTACGCAGTTTTGGTAAAATCTTTCGCTCGTATCCACGAAACGAATTTAAAGAAACAAGGAATGCTCGGTTTAACGTTTGCTGACAAAGCAGACTATGATAAATTCCAGGAAGACGATACTGTGAACTTCTTAGATTTAGATCAGTTTCAGCCAGGGAAACCGTTGACTTTAGAATTGGTTCATGCTGATGGAACTAAAGATGTTATCGTAACAAATCACACTTACAATGCTCAACAGATCGATTGGTATAAAGCAGGTTCTGCTTTGAACTTGATCGCAGCTGAAGCAGCAAGAAATGCATAATTGTATTTTTAATTATATTGGAAACCGCTCAAGAAATTGGGCGGTTTTTTATTTTCCATTTTTAAAAGATCCTTTTTGTAACTTTTTGGATATAAAGTTGTCTAATGGAGTAGAAATTCATCTATGATCAAAAACTTATCCTCTGCAGTTATTGCATTATTATTTTCTCAACTTTATTTTTCACAGGAAAAGACCAATCCTGAACCCAAAGAAAAAGAAATTGAAGGCGTTGTTATTACTAAAACTAAAAAAGCCGTCGAGCAAAAAGCCGATCGGACCATTTTTGATTTTTCCGAACAGGAATACTTAAACACGGGCTCTGCCATGGAAGGAATTAAAAAGCTTCCGGGATTAATTGCAACCGACGTGGCCGGAATGATGTATCAGGGAAAAATTCTTGATGTTTATTTGAATGGTCGTCCTCTCAATATTTCCACCAATGATCTAACATCTTTCCTGGAGGGAATGCCGGCAAATTCTATTGAGAAAATTGAGGTCATTACGCAACCGGGTGCCGAGTTTCCTGCTTCTTCTGGTGGAGCGATTATGAATATCATCACCAATAAAAATGCAAATAAGTATTTAACTGCAACGTATTCCGGAAATTATGCTTTTACGAATGAAGATCAATTCCGCAGTCGTACCAATAATTCTTTAAGTCTGAATGCGCGAAATAAATATTTCGGCTGGCAGTTAAGAGTTGGGCAAAGTTATCGCGAAAGTGAAATGAACAGCAATCAGGATAATCTGGTTCTTTCGAATACCGATAGAATTTCGCGCGGGGCTTTTGCAAAAGCCGGAGTTACTTTTGATCTGGGCAATGATAAATTATTACTGAATTACGACGTTTATAATAATAATAATGACAACGTTACTTTGAGCAATGGTTCATTTAGGTTACCGAGTGATCTTATCAATAATTTCACGGCGCTGGATGCGGCGAAAACCAATTCTCTGCGACAGGAAGCGGTAATTACTTATCAAAAAAGATTTGATGAAAAAAATAAGAAATTAGATTTTCAGGCAGGTTATACCCGTTCTGATAATGATTTTTACCAGGACAATATTTTTAATCAATCTACGGTTAACGGTTTGCAGAATCAAGGACGTTTACTCGATAACAATTCGGTGATGCAGGTTTCTAATTTTAAAGTCGATTTTTCGCAACCTATCAAAATTTTAGATGAAGGAAAAGTAAGTTTTGGAGGATTGTATGAAAATCAGATTTTTGATACCGAAAGTAAGGGAATTACAAATTTAGATTATCAAAGAAATACCGCGTCCACTTATTTAGAATTTCAGGCAAAGCTGAAAAAGTTTGATTTTGTCTTGGGGACGAGAGCGGAAAATTACGATATCTCTGGTACGACGAGGTTGACAGATTCGGCGGGAATTTTACAACAGCAAGCATTGATTCCATTTAACAAATTCAAACTGTTTCCGAATGCAAGTATTCAATATAATCTGATGAATCAGGTTTATTTAGCCTTGAATTATAACAAGAAAATCACTTTACCAAGCATCTCTGCGCTGAATCCAAACAATAATACATTTACAGGTCCGAATTCTACCATTACCGGAAATCCGTATTTACAGCCGACGATTTTCGATAATTTTGAAATTAAACTTTCAGCTTTTGATTATGCTTTTATTGGGTATAATGTTTCCTCAATCGATAATCAGGTTGCGCAGTTGCTTTCCAGAGAAGGTGACGTTATTAAAAATGAACAAGTGAATATTCCCAATATGCGAATTCATAATTTTAATATTGGGATGCCGATTCCATTTATGATTTTCACTACGCCTTTAAGTGAAATTATGAAAGTGAATTTCAATCCTGATAAAATTAATTTTCTCTATGTTTATGGAGGTTATGTAAAGCATGAGATCAAAGAGATCGACCCGAAAGGAATGTTTATTTTAAATTTGATGGCGCAGATCATGCTGCCGGCTGAAATTAAAATGACCGCTAATTACAACGTACTTTCGAAAAAAGCAGGTTTCTATTATTTCGAATCCGAAAGACCATTTAACGAAAGATTTGATCTCACTTTTTCCAAGAAATTCTTAAATGAAAAATTAACGCTTTCGATTTACGGGAATGATCTATTGAATACGCAGGTTACCCAGTTGAAATCAAAACCGTTGGTGGGGAATAGCGTTTTTCTTTATAATAAAACAGATACCAGAAACTTTGGTTTTTCCATCAATTATAAAATTCCGACCAAAAATAAACTGGCTAAAGAAGACGAGAATATCTTGAAGCAAAATAGTCCAAATGAAAATAGTGGAGGTGTTGTGCCACCAACTCAACCGTAACGACTAATCTTCACAAGCTTTCCAAACCGCATCATTCTGAGGAACTGGTGCGGTTATTTTTATATTTTCTTTCGTGACTGGATGAATAAACTCTAACTGTCTCGCGTGAAGATGAATTCCACCGTCAGGATTAGAACGAGCTGAACCATATTTTAAATCTCCTTTTATCGGAACTCCAATTTTAGCTAGCTGCGCCCGGATTTGGTGATGACGCCCGGTTTCCAGATCAACTTCCAGTAACTGAAAATTATCTAAAATTTTAATGATCTCGTAATTAAGAATGGCTTCCTTGGCGCCTTCTGTCGCTTTTGGAAAAACCGTTGCTTTATTGTTTTTTTCGTTTTTCTGAAGATAATTGATCAGTCGCTGCTTCTTTGGGATTTCAGTTTTAGGAACAACTGCCCAGTAGGTTTTTTTAATTTCCCGGTTTTTAACCATCTGCGTTAAACGGGAAAGAGCCTTTGATGTTTTCGCATAAATGACCAAACCAGAAGTAGGTCGATCAATTCGGTGAACCAAACCTAAGAATACATTTCCGGGTTTTTGATCTCTTACTTTAATGAAGTTTTTAATTAAATCCAGTAATGATAAATCTCCGGTTTTATCGCCTTGAACAAGTTGTCCAGCTTTTTTATTGATGACTAAGAGATGATTGTCTTCGAAAACGATTTGTTCTTGCATGATAGAAATTTACGAACTGCAAATTTAAGCTAAAAAAACATCGGAGCATTAAAGAAAATCTGTCCTTTAATTAAGACTTGATATAAGTTTCGAAAAATAATTTCTGCGAATCAAAAGCGATTTCTTCTAAGTTGATCTGATCTTTTTTAATCCAAATCGTTTCCGAAATTTCAGAAAGTTCTAACTGAAATTCTACCTTTTCAGAAACTTCATATTCATAAAACAGATCGATCGTATTGTAAAGAATGTTTTTGTACTCGTACGTGTTGGGTAAACTCGCGAGATATCTTAATTGAGAACGGTCAACTTTAATCTTCATTTCTTCGAAAAGTTCGCGAACGCAGGTTTCTTCGGCAGATTCTTTTGGATCTACAAATCCACCCGCCAGATCCAGTTTCCCTTTTTTAGGTTCTTGATTTCTTCGAGTAAAAAGAATTTCATCGTCGTATTTAATGATGACTGCAACCGCTCCCGCCACGTTATGAAACAAAACATAGTCGCAATTAGAGCAACTCCATTTTTTTTCTCCGTCCCAGTTCAATGTTTCATTTCCACATTTTGGGCAGTATTTTAAATCGCTCATTCTACTTTGTTTCTTGGGTGATAATTGAGGATAACATCGCGTAGTTCCTCATTTTTTAAATGCGTATAAATTTCGGTCGTCGTTATACTTGAGTGTCCCAGCATCTCTTGAATGTACCTTAAATCAGCGCCATTCTGTAAAAGATGGGTAGCAAAGGAATGTCGGAACGTATGTGGTGAGATCTTTTTACTGATGCCGGCTTTTTCCGTCAATTCTTTAATAATGATAAAGACAATCACGCGCGACATTGAGGAACCTCGACTATTGAGGAAAACAATATCTTCATGTCTTTTCTTGATTTTGCCTTTGGACCGAACCGTATTAATATAGTCTTTGATGAGGTCCGATGTAAAAGTTGCTAAAGGAACAAACCGCGATTTGTCACCCTTTCCTTCCACCTTTAAGTAAGATTCTTTAAAATTAATATTGGAGATCTTGAGGTCAATCAATTCTGAAACCCGCAAGCCACATCCGTAAAGAACTTCGATCATACACTGATTTCTTTTCCCTAAATCGGTATCGGTATTAATTGCTTTAATGATTCTTTCTACGTCTTCAAAGCTGAGGGTGTCTGGCAGGTAAAGTCCAAGCTTAGGACCTTCCAGTAAAGTTGCAGGATTGTCTTCCCGAACTTCATCTTCTACTAAATATCTAAAAAAGGCTTTGATGGAAGAGATCCATCTTGCCTGTGTTCTTTCACTAAATTTCTGTTTCGAAAGCTGGAAAAGATATTCCTGAATATTTTCGTAGGTAATTATTAACGGACTTATATTTTCAAGATGTAATTCTGCGTGGAGTTTTAGCTTTTTTATGTCTCTTAAATAAGCGTCGATCGTGTTTTGTGAAAAGTTTCGTTCAAATTTTAGAAATGTTTCAAAGTCTTTAATTTTTTCATCCCAGGTCATCATTTATGTGTGTGTTTGTGTTTTTTTACTTTAGGTCATCATCGGTAACTTGCAAAATTTCGATTCCATGATTCCTAAGAAATGCAATCCCATCATTGTCCTTGTAGTCATCTACATAAACCAATTTTCTTATTCCTGCCTGTAGAATGAGTTTGCTGCATTCTTTGCACGGAGATAAAGTGAGATAAAGCGTTGCATCTTTCGCTGATTGGGTAGAGCGTGCTAATTTCAATATTGCATTGGCTTCTGCATGCAGAACAAACCATTGGGTATTACCTTCATCATCTTCGCATCGGTTTTCAAATCCGGAAGGCGTTCCGTTGTAACCATCAGAAATGATCATTCGGTCTTTTACGATGAGTGCTCCCACTTGTTTTCGTTTGCAGTAGGACAATTTTGCCCATTCGGTAGCCATTTTTAAATAGGCAATATCAAATTTAGTTATTTCCAATACTATTGTTTTATTTTCTGTCCGAGTTTAGAAGGATGGTTTTCTCTTTTCTAAAAATGCTGCGACTCCTTCTTTTTTGTCATCCATTTCGAAGAGTTCTCCGAAAGCCTTTATTTCTGTTTCGAAACCTTCAGCGGTATCAGATTGGTTGACTGCAGCAATCGCTTTAGAAATTCCCATTGGAGAATTCTGCGCAATCGTATTTGCTAACTCTTTTGTTTTGGGTAAAAGTTCTTCTAAACTAAAAACGTCGTTGACCAAACCTATTTCCTTTGCTCTTTGTGCTGGAATCATTTTCGCTGAAAAAATTAATTCATTGGCTAATCCTTTTCCAACTAATTCAGGCAATCTTTGCGTTCCTCCATATCCAGGAATTAATCCCAATGTTACTTCGGGTAATCCCAGTCTTGCATTCTCGGAAGCATATCGGATATGACAAGCCATCGCTAATTCTAAACCTCCGCCCAAAGCGAATCCGTTTACCGCAGCAATTACTGGTTTGTTGAGATTTTCTATTTTATTAAAAAGAATGTTTTGTCCATTCCGGGCTAAATCTTCTGCAGCAGCTGTTCCGAAATCAGAAAATTCTTTGATGTCCGCGCCAGCGACAAATGATTTTTCACCGCTTCCTGTAATAATAACTGCTCTGTATTTGGTGTCATTTGAAACTTCATCTAAAACCTGACTCAACTCAGAAATCGTTTTCGCATTGAGTGCATTTAAACTTTGCGGACGATTTATAGTGATAACCGCAGTTCTTTGATCCGTTTCTAAAATGATATTTTCGTAGGACATTTTTATACTTTCTTAATGGTTTGTACTTGCAAATTAATCAAAATTTCCCATTCCGACCTTGTTTAGTTTAAATGGAGTTTTCTAGATTACGTTAAGTAGTAGAGTGGCTCATCATGTTCGCATCAATATTGATCTGCAGACCCATGGCGATTTTCATCCCTAATTCTATGTTTGCTCTAAAGAAATGACACAATTGGCGATTAATAATTTCGTCTCTCTTTGGACCAGAAATTCCGCTCATCGATGAAATAATATTGGAAATTAAATTTTGGCGGTCAGTCTCATTCATGGCCTTGGTATATAATAAGCCGGGTTGAGTGTAATGATCATCATCATTTTCATTTCGGTTGTAGTTCGCCACATGATTGCTGTCTAAATCTTCTTCAAAACTGGTGTGAGCTGAGGATGGTTTAATTTCACCAAAACTATTAGGGTAATAATTGGGTGCATCTTTATATTGGCTTGAATCTGCCATCGCCCCATCCCGTTGAAAATTATTGACAACAAACGGACAGCGATTAACTTCTAATAAATGAGAGTTGGCTCCAACTCGGTATCGGTGCGCATCAGCATACGAAAAGAGCCTCCCTTGCAACATTTTGTCGGGTGAAAAACTGATTCCATTAACTAAATTGCTCGGTGAGAAAGTAGCTTGTTCAACATGTGCGAAATAATTAACCGGAATTTCATTCAGCTCCATTTCACCGACTTCAATTAAAGGGAACTCATCGTGGAACCAAACTTTGGTAACATCAAACGGGTTCCAGCGAAATTCTTTGGCTTGTTCTTCGGTCATTACTTGTATGTATAGCGTCCATTTTGGGAATTCGCCCGAGTCTATGGCGTGCATTAAATCTTCCTGTGCGAAGTCAGGATTTTCGCCTTTCATTTTTATCGCCGCATCCTCATTGAAATTTTTAATTCCCTGTTTGGATTTGAAGTGAAATTTAACCCAAACTCTTTCATTCGCTGAATTGATCATTGAGAACGTATGTGATCCAAATCCGTGCATGTGTCTGTAACCGTGAGGAGTTCCGCGATCAGACATTAAAATTAAAACCTGGTGTAAAGATTCCGGATTGAAACTCCAGAAATCCCACATCATGGTGGCACTTTTCAAATTGGTTTTAGGTAATCTCTTTTGAGTATGAATAAAGTCCGGGAACTTTTTAGCGTCTTTAATGAAAAAGACCGGAGTATTGTTTCCGACCAGATCCCAGTTTCCTTCTTCCGTATAAAATTTTACAGCAAAACCACGTGGATCTCTTTCGGTATCTGCACTTCCTTTTTCACCACCAACCGTAGAAAATCTTGTAAAGATTTTGCAGGCATTACCTACCTTAGAAAACAGGTTGGCTTTGGTGTAATTTGAAATATCGTGAGTAACAGTAAAAGTTCCATAAGCACCTGTTCCTTTTGCGTGAACGACTCTTTCCGGAATTCTTTCACGTACGAAATGAGCCAAATTTTCCTGTAAGATAAAATCCTGCAACAGTACTGGTCCTCTTGGTCCGGCCGTCTGCGAATCTTCGTGGTCATAATAAGGGATTCCGGCGGAGTTCGTTAGTTTGTTGTCGCTCATAAGGGTGATTTTAATAAACCTCAAATTTATTTAAAAATAATTACAATTCGGCAAAATCTAAGTATATTTGACAAAGTCTAAAATAACCAAATGAACATTCAACAATTAGAATATCTTATAGCCGTAGATAAATATAAACACTTTGGAAATGCGGCTCAAGCTTGTTTCATCACTCAACCAACGTTGAGTGCGATGATTCAAAAATTTGAGGACGAAATGGATGTGAAGATTTTCGATCGAACCACTCATCCGATTCGTACCACAGACGTGGGAATTCAATTAATTGTTGAAGCTAAAAGAGTGATCGACGCGATTAATGAACTGAGAAGTAAAGCAAATTTGCTCAATAATGTTTTGGCCGGAAAACTTAACTTAGGAATTCTTCCTACTATTTCTGGATATATTTTACCTACTGAAATTTTCGACTTTCTAAAGAATCATCCTAAGATTGAATTAAATCTTAAGGAAATGACTACTGATAATATTATTAAAGCCTTAAAAACCGGTGAGCTTGATGCCGGAATTATTTCTACACCTTATGCCGCGGCGAATGAGTTTTACCACGATTTTTTATTCAATGAAGAATTGATGTTATATGCTTCTGACGATAGTAGTGGTGGTAAGAAAGATAGTTTCGTAGTGCCAGAAGATATTGATGTGCAAAAAGTGTGGTTGCTTGAAGAAGGAAACTGCTTGAGAACACAATTTGAAAATATCTGTGAATTAAAAGAAAACACGGTGAAGCCCAAAAATTTGGAATTTGTGGCGTCCAATATTAATACCTTAGTTCAGCTGGTTGACAAGTTAGGTGGCATCAGTATTCTGCCAGAACTTGCCGTAGAGCAACTGACTGATCAACAAAAAGAGAAAGTCAAAAGATTCCGAGCTCCTTTTCCTTATCGTGAGATTTCTGTGATTTACTATAAACCTACTTATAAGCAGAAAATTTTAGATGAAATGATTAATTTTATCGCTGATTCGTTGAAAACGAAACTCAATTTTAATAAAAATCCAGAAGAATACATCGGTGTAAAACCACAATAATCTTTATGATGAAATAAATTTTGTGCTTTAATAAATAGTATCTAAATTTGCATCAATAATTACAGGAGGAAAAATTTGTACTGATTGCAACCTCATAAAAAAATGCTAAAACCGATTTTTCTCTTTTAGTTCCTCATTGCAATCACCTATTTTTACTTCTATTTTTTTAATCAAAAAACAATAGAAATATGTCTTATTTATTTACCTCTGAGTCGGTTTCCGAAGGACACCCAGATAAAGTGGCTGATCAAATATCCGATGCCTTAATCGATAATTTCCTTGCAAACGATCCTACCTCAAAAGTAGCTTGTGAAACATTAGTGACCACGGGACAGGTAGTTTTGGCGGGAGAAGTAAAATCCAGCGCTTATCTTGATGTACAGGATATTGCCAGAAGAGTAATCAATGGAATTGGCTACACCAAAGGAGAATATATGTTCGCAGGTGATTCTTGCGGAGTCATTTCTGCAATTCACGAGCAATCTCCAGATATTAATCAAGGAGTGGATCGTGCTCATGAAGATGATGATTTCGAAACCAAAGCAAATAAGCAAGGAGCAGGTGATCAGGGAATGATGTTCGGTTATGCAACCGATGAAACCGATAACTATATGCCATTGGCTTTGGATTTAGCACATACCATTCTGAAAGAATTAGCAGTCTTAAGAAGAGAGAATGATGCTATTAAATATCTTCGTCCAGATGCAAAATCGCAGGTAACCATTGAATATTCTGATGATCACAAACCAGTGAGAATTGATTCGATCGTAATTTCTACACAGCATGATGATTTCGGCAGTGAAGAAGCAATGTTGGCGAAAATCAGAAAGGATATGATTGAAATTCTGATCCCGAAAATTAAAGCAAAACAGAAAAAAGAAATCCAGGATCTTTTTAACGACAAGATTAAATACCATGTTAATCCTACCGGTAAATTTGTGATCGGTGGTCCACACGGCGATACAGGTTTAACAGGAAGAAAGATCATCGTTGATACTTATGGTGGAAAAGGCGGTCACGGCGGTGGTGCTTTCTCCGGAAAAGACCCTTCGAAAGTTGATAGAAGTGCGGCGTACGCAGTTCGTCACATGGCTAAAAATTTAGTTGCAGCCGGTGTTGCCTCTGAAATTTTAGTGCAGGTTTCTTACGCGATCGGTGTTGCAGAACCTTGTGGATTATATATCAATACTTACGGAACGTCGAAATTAGGTTTGCAAGACGGAGAAATTTCAGCGAGAGTTCAAAAGATTTTTGACCTTAGACCTTACGCTATTGAACAAAATTTGAAATTGAGAAATCCAATTTATCAGGAAACTGCTTCTTATGGTCACATGGGAAGAGAGCATTATATCGCTGACAAAACTTTCAAGAGAGCCAATGGAGAAGACCTGGTCATAAAAGATCTAGAATTCTTTACTTGGGAAAAACTTGACAAAGTAGAGGAGATCAAAAAAGAATTTAATCTTTAGAAAATATAAAAAACTGCTTTTTCAGAAATGTTAAAGCAGTTTTTTTATCTTTATACCCACTTATAAAATTATATTGATGAAGAAGAAGCTCGTTTTTTCAGCGTTATTGTTTCTGATGTTTTTCGGATTTACGAAAGCACAATTAACGGTGCACAAAATGGTTCACGCTGGTTACGTCTACCAAAATCAAAGTTTCGCGGAAGTTGGTGGACGATTACTTTTTCTGCAGACTGATGATGTTGTTTACCGCTTAGGAGTTGCCGGAATGATGGGAAGCGTGAATGGGAAATTTGCAATTATGCCCAAAGTTCAGGGAGATATTTTATTTAATTTTGAAAGAAATGTAGATTTATATCACGCCATTTATTTTTTAGCTGGTGCAGAAGCGACCACGAAATATATCGCACCAAAAGCCGGCGTTACTTTATTTGGACTCATTGATCTGACAGGAGGTTATGCCTTCCCAATCGACAAAGCCGGCATCAACGGAAAAGAGCTCAAAGGCGTCAACATTAATTTTACCATAAATCTACCATTAGTCATGCTTCACGACTTATTAAAGTGATTATTTTACGATTTTTTATTAATTAGTTAACAGAGTATTAACTTTTTTACTAATTTAGCCCCTCACAACAAAGCCAATTTATAGATCATAAACTCTATCAGTTTTAAATAATGGAATTCTAGCAGCCTGCACTTAACAGGTCTAAATTCTTGAACAAAATATTGAATAGTGTTATGATTAAAAATACAGACAGTTGGCTGATCTCAAGTTTCAAAGAAGGCAACGAAAAAGCACTCGCCGTACTTATTGAAAGGCATCAGAAGGAAATTTTTACCTACATTTTTTTTAAGTTAATGGATGAAACCTTGGCAAATGATATTTTTCAGGATACTTTCATGAAAATTATTATCACCCTAAAAGAAGGTCGGTACAATGAAGAAGGCAAGTTTGTGTTATGGGCAAAAAGAATTGCACACAACCTGGTGATCGATCATTTCCGCTTAAAAGCAAAACATAACAAAGTTTCCGAAACGTCTTACGATAACGAAGAGTTTTCTATTTTCGATTTGATCTCAGTTCAGGAAGAAAATATTGAAGAGCAATTGATCAGCCAGCAGATTCAGGAAGATTTAATGAGAATGCTGGGCTATCTGCCAGAAAATCAGCAGGAGGTGATCAAACTTCGGTTTTTTGATGGATTGTCATTTAAAGAAATTGCTGATCAAACCGATTCAAGCATCAATACCACCCTAGGAAGAGTGCGATATGCGTTGATCAATCTAAGAAAAATTATGGAAGAACATCAAATTGTTTTAACCAGATAATAATATGAAGAAACTTTCGTTTTTAGTTAAACTTTTCGCGTATGAAAAACAATTACACTTTAAATGAAAGACTATTGACACCAAAGAA
>NZ_JBGZYM010000067.1:0-2885 GCF_041824135.1 Kaistella sp.
GAAGCGCGATTCAAAATTTTGTTCGTTCTTAAATCCTCCGGAGATTTTTTTTTGTAGCCATTTTAGAGATTTTATTTTGTTGAATAAAAACAAAGTTAATAAAACAGCCTCAGGAAAAGCTACCGGAGGTTTAGTTCAACAAAGTATTTATACAAGCGGGTATGAAGTTTTCATCAAAGATTTTCGCGATTAATTAAGTTTTCAGCAAGTAGAAAGTTTTCGTATTTTTATTCCGCCTGCAGAAATACCCAACCGTTGTACGTAATATGAATCCAAAATCGCATATGAAAAATATTTATCTATTGATAATAATCTTTCTTTTTTCTTGTAGTAGTAACAGAAATCTAAATAACGAAGAGATCAAAGTTTCTGAGTTTAATAAAACTCATCAAAAAATTTTAAACAAATTTGAAAATATTGTAATTTTTCAAGAAGATGATTATCTCCAGTCAAAACTTGTATTTTTTGATAAGAAAGGAATATGGTATTTAATAGAATGGGATAATAATAAATTGATAAAAAAAGATTTCCGGACTTTGCCGAGATACATAATTTCAGATAGTTTGGTTGTCGAAGTAGAAGAAGAATTATCAAGTAAAAGGAGAAATTTAAACACCTCTAATAAAAGTTCTTGGGTTAACTTTGAATATAAATATCCCGCAGATATTGAGAGAATTAACTACGAAAACGGTAACTCGGAAACGTTCAAAAATGAAAAATTTAATTCTGAATATCTACAAATAGTTCAAAAAATTCTGATTAATTGAAAATAAACTTTGTACAACAAGATAATTATAAAATCGGATATGAATTTTACTTTGAAGATTTTAACAATTAATTAAGTTTTTAACAAGCAGAAAGATTTCGTATTTTTATCCCACCTGCGGAGGTACCGACCGTTGGCGGTAATTTTAAAAGCACGCCCATTTATGAAACAAATTTTGAAATTTTTACTTTTGTTTTATTTTTCGAATTCATTTGGACAATTTGCTATTGTACATGACAAAGACAATTTCGTAAATGTTAGAGAAGACGGAGTGCAAAGCAGTAAGATTATTGACAAATTAAAAAATGGACATTTTATTTATTGTCTTGATAATAAAGGAAATTGGACAAATATTGATTATGACCAAAAAGGCGAAAAGCTTAACGGCTATGTTTATAACGACAGATACAAACTGGTTTCTGATTTTCCTGCCTTCAAAATTTCCAATACATCGCAAAACCAAGTAACTTTAAAAAAAGATAATATTGAAGTATCAATTTTTGAAAGCAAATTTGAGAAGAAAATTCATAATTTTAAATACGTTAAAAATTTTCCTGCTCAAATTGCATTAATTGATAATAAAAAATATTGGGGAATGGATGGTGGAATGCCTACAACGCAGTTTGAGAAAATTAGTATTAAAGTTGGACAAAAAAATATAATTCTACCAAAATCAGCTTTAGAAGGACTTTACGAACCTACCATTTCAAGCGCAGAGGTAAATTATGATGATGTAAATGAAACATTCTACATTCAAACCATGAACAGTGATGGAGCAGGAAGTTATTTAGTAATATGGAAAGTTGAAAAAGGAATTTACAAAGATAGATTTGTAGCGTATGGATTCTAAAAAAACTACCGCCAACAAGATATTTCTACAAGCGCGTCGGAAGTTCCTATCATAAAAACTTTTGCTAATTGTTCAGTTTCTTATATTTATAAAACTTATTATAAAAAGGAATAAAATGGCTGTTGAAATTGGAAGATGGATTGTACTATTTTTTGGACTGTTTTTTATTGTTGTTTCAGGAATTATGTTATTGAAGCCCAATACAGCAAGGGCCACTTTACGAAAAGCTGGTAGCACCGCCTTTATCAATTACGCCGAAATAACTTTACGAATGATTCCAGCCGCCGGATTGATTTTAGCTGCAGAAAATTCTAAGTTTCCTGATGTTTTCAAAATCGTGGGCTGGTTCATGATATTGACTTCCTTTATATTGTATTTCGTGCCGAGAAAATTGCATCATCAGTTTTCTAATCAATGTGCTGATATTTTACTGCCCATTTATTTTCAATTAATTTCTCCGTTTACACTTTTAATAGGTCTTTTAATCATCTACAGTGTTTACTAAAAGAGAAGTTAGTGATTTTAAACGTCCTGGCTTCCCAATCAGTCATCTCGCTAATCCATATCTTTGTACTTTAACCAAAAATAATATTTCACATGAATAATAAAATCTATCTTTTTCTTTTCATCCTTATCACTGCTTCCTGTGGTGTTACAAAAGATCTTCATTCTAAACCAATATTCCGATATGTCGATTTATATCAATACGGCAAAATTGAACTGGGACAGGATATTTCAAAATTTGATTCGCTACTAGAAAAAAATGGAGATCATAAATTTTTAAAACAAAACGTTTTCGGCGGATCAGAATCGATTCAATTGGTACAGAATTCACAAGGAAAAATTAGTGCAATTATTTTCAGTTACGGAAATGAAACCGATTTAAGATCAAAAATTAAAGACTACCAATATCTGGGAAAACCAAAAATAGAGAAAAAAAATGCAAGCTGGACAGACGGTAAAACTTTATATGAAGTTTATGTGGAAAACCAGATCGTGTACGCTAAAATGACCGATTTATTATAATAGTTGAAAGACAACTGTAGTAATCGATCTTTCTTTGTGCTTTTTTGCAATAAAAATATGCTATAATAAGTTCATTTTGTTGCATGTTAGCAAAAGAAGTTATATTTTTGCACCTCGAAATAATTAACAAAATTCATTAACATTATGAACAATTACGAAACTGTTTTCATTTTAACTCCCGTTCTATCTGATGCTCAGGTGGAGGAAGCAGTGAAAAAATTTGAAGACCTATTGGCTTCACAC
>NZ_JBGZYM010000068.1:0-4691 GCF_041824135.1 Kaistella sp.
AAAACCGTATCCTGATTACTTATATTTGCTTGTCTTATTGCATCTTTTATTAGCACTTTATCAATAGTAAAGTGCTGACCCGTAAAACGAACGGGCAATTTCTTTTTTGTCATTAGTAACTTCTTACAGGTGAATACTTGAATTCAAATCACAGAGAAGTGAATAGACAGTATTACCCGACAGAGCAACTACGACAAAGCAATGCCATCAAAAAAAATGACTGCACACACAAAGCATAGACTGATTGTCTTGCCCTAAAAGATTGATTGGAATTTATTCAGGACTGCCTATCACTTAGATAGAAGTCCAAGGTCTGCTGAAATACATAATTCAAAAATTGAAATTGCTTGACTGCAAATTTAGTAACTTTGCTTGACAAATTAACGAGAAAGAAGAGAAAATGAAAGCCGACCGCATAACATCACCTATACGCAAGCAGGGGTTTCGTTCTTCGTAAGACAGAAAAGTGCTATATTTGAAGTTCAGCTCTTCGTAGGAAGTTCAGCGGTAAAAATCCCTGCCTGCGTATAGCTGAGAACCGTTAGCTGCAAGGCTACACAACAACGCTAATAGACAAACATCCCTTGAAATAATAGGGAGCTGACCCGATTAAGGTGTCAGCCCCTACTAAAAAAAATCTACTCAACACCTAACTGTAATTTTGCAGAACTAAGATGAATTTCATCTTGTGTTTCTAAAGCAAAATATCCATAAGCTAGAGGTGCGGCAGCAGCTCGTTCAACTGCTTGTTCAAACAGTTTATCCCATACTTCTCCACCTTGTTTTTCGTATGCCGAAATTAAATTTTTCAGACTTTCTTCACCGAAAACAGTAACGTGACCTGAAAAATCTTGTGCTATATCGCTGACTTGTGCAGTTGACCAATCAATAATTCCACAAACTTCTCCATTATGATGAGTAAGTGTATGACCTGCATACAAATCACCGTGAATGAATTTTGTAAAATTCGGCCATAAGGCATCATTATCCAGCCATTTTTGGTACCGAAGTTCTAATTCGGCATTTATCCCTAATTCAGATTTCACCAAAATCAATCTTTCAGAAATCTCATTTCTAACCTGTTCAGGTGTCAAAACTTTTAGATTATTACGAAGTACTTCTTCCGTAGGAATTGAATGAAGTTCTATAAGTGCTTTCGCTAATGATGGTATATAAAGGTCGTTTTCTTTAGACATATTCCAGGTTACTTCATAAGTCTCCGCATCATAAGTAAGTGCAGGTTTTCCATCGAGCAAAGGATAGGCTACCAGTTTTTCATTAGCTATACGCCAATCAGGAACTTGAACCGAAAGGTATTTCGACACCAATTGAAGAATGCGTTTCTCATTCGCAATCTGTTCGCCTAAGGTTGTTCTTCTTGGAATACGCAACAACCACTTTGTGCCATCCCTATCTGTAGCGAAACCAACCTTAAAATCAATTCCCATTTCATTAAAACTCATTTCATCCGAAAGAATTAACCCATTTCTTTCCGCTAATTTTTGAATATCTCTATTTTTCATTTTTTTAAATATTTTTGATTTTACCTAATTGCATTAAGTTGCGAGTGCTAAACGAAAGAATACCCACAAGGATTGCCAAACAACCGCTTATGATAAACGTAATGTTTACACCAATAACTTCTGCAATCAGGCCTGTGAATAATAAACCGATTACACTTGGCAAAACTGCCAAACTATAATAAAGTGAAAATACACGTCCTAATTTTTCAGGACTTACCTCTGTTTGTACAATTGCTGTAAAACAGCCATTGAAAACAGACAGGCTGATACCGCCAATGGCTGTTACCATCACAAATCCTACAAACCAACTTGCAGGTAATACACCACTCAAAATAAATGTAAGTCCCAATAATACATACATAACATTGACTGCGACTACTTTTGAGCCTTTCAATTTGAAAATACTCAGGATGACACCGCCAATAAGCATACCTCCGCCCCAAACCACTTCTACAATTCCTATCTCCCATTTTCCTCCTGCAAAATGCCCTGTTGTGAGCAACGGAAACATAATGGCAGCTGGCATTATAACAAAGGTTATCGCCATTGCATAAAGAAAAAGATAACGCAAACCTTTGTTTTTTGAAACAGTCTGAAACCCTTCCGAAAATTCTGTAGCAATAGAATGTGCAGACGATTTTGACTTCGCAACCACATTGGGAATTTTCACCATCACGAGTGAAAGAATAGCCAGCAATGCTCCAATCAAATCCAAGTACAATACTTTTGAAATAGGAAGATAAGCAATGGCTAATGTGCCAATGGCAGGACCACCAATACTGCAAACCGAATGTAACACCTGATTAATTCCTGCTACCTTTATCAATTCATTTTGGGGTACAATCAGCGGAGCAATTGCCTGTAGTGCCGGAGCGTGAAAAGCATTACCAACAGAGCGTAAACCCAATAAAATGTATATCCATATAAGATTAACATTTTCATTTTGTAAAATGACGAGTAACAAAAGGGCACAGAGAGCTATAAAAGCATCCGAAAAAATCATTACATATTTACGATTGAGACGGTCAACATATACACCTGCTATTAAGCCTATCAATGCTTGAGGCAACATAGCTGCTATTCCTGCGTAGGCTAAAACTTCGGCTGACTTGTACTCCAGACTAAGCCATATAACAATAGCAAACTGAACAGCATAACTTGTAAGCATTGAAGCAAACTGTCCAGCCCATATAAACATATAGGTCTTAAACCATTTACGGTTTTCCATAAAAACTTGATTAAATTATACAACAAAATAATTGTAGCATAATACTAATAGAGTACTATACCATAAAAGTGGGTTTTGAAGAGAATTACCCTAATAATTATTTAATCCAAGGCTTTGCCACGTGTTGTATACTTTTTGGAAGTGAAGCCACAAAAGTACAAATTATTATCTCAAAAAATAAGCTATTTTAGCAAAATTAAGCCCAGCAGCTAACAAGGGTTTTGCAATAGTGGGGCGAAACTGCAAAGTTCAACTGTTGTTCTTCGGTTCAACTTTTGTGCAAAATTGAAGATTTGTGCTTCGATTGCCCCACCATCGCAAAGCCCCAAAACGTTGTACGCAATGTTGTGGGGTCGCGCATAAATTCAAAATTTGGCATTTTTTTTAAGATTTTATTTCGTTGTGATTTGATCATCTCTAAAAATTGACTTCATGCCGCAAAAAATATCTTTTATCGCATTTCCAAGCCTTTCCCTTTTCTTAATGCCATAAAAGATATTGGATATCAAAACAAAATGATTGTAATAATCACTTTTTGCATTTTTGAATCTTCTGCGTGAATAAAAAATGCAAAAAGAGATTTCGAAGATTTTTTACAATCGATTTGGTTACTTCATGGCAAGTCGGAGTGAATAAAAACACTGCGTACAACAGGGTATTGGCAAAAGACGGGTCGAACTTTGTCTTTGAGAATTCAGTTAACAAAATTCGCAAAAAACTTTTTCGTTTTACTTTTTTTAGTATTTTAGCAAAACGAAAAAAGTTTTTGCTCAGGATGGTTTTCACTTACATTTTGTGTTAGCAGTAGCCCGTCCTTCGCCAATACTTTTTTACCTGCAAGCATAAAAAACCAAACCGTAAATTCAAGAAACTAATGAAATCAAAAAGTTTATTTTCTTTTATTGTAACACTTTTCCTTATTTATGGATGTTCGTCTAACAGACAAGCAGATGGAAAATCAAATATTTTGGCTAAGAACGACATAAATATACGGGGCGACTTCCAAAATTATTTTGACAGTTGCGGAGTTGAAGGCACAATTGCTATTTATGACATTAGAAATGATAAATGGATTGTATCGGACACAGTTGGATTAGAAATTGAAACGCTTCCAGCATCTACATTCAAGATTATAAATTTATTGATTGCTCTTGAAACTAATACTATCAAAGATGAAAACGAAATAATAAAATGGGTTGGTAGTACAGATACAGTTAAGTATGGTTATAGACCCGAAATTTATCACGATATGCCAGTCAAAGAAGCCTTTGAATTATCAGCAGGTTGGGTTTTTGTAGAACTTGCAAAGAAAATCGGAAAAGATACCTATAGAAAACACCTCGCAGAGAGCAAGTATGGAAACAATAATTTATCCCAAACTGAAGCCGATTTTTGGAATTTTGGAGACTTTGCAATTTCGCCTAAAAATCAGGTCGAATTTGTAAAATCTTTTTATGAAGAAAAATTACCCTTTTCTAAGCGAAATATTGACATTGTTAAAAACGTAATGATTACGGAACAAAATGAAGAATATACTATAAGGGCTAAGACAGGTTGGACAAGGGAAAATAACATCAATACAGGTTGGTGGACAGGGTACATTGAGACCAAAAATGGGACTTATATTTTTGCAACAAGACTTTTACAAGACAGAAAAATGAAAAGGTCTGATTTCGGAAGTTGCAGAAAAGAAATTACCAAAAAAGTATTTAAAGACTTGAATATAATTTAAAAGAATGCCAGCAGGTAACAGGCGTTTGGCTCAATGGCGGGTGACGTGGTTAATTGAACATTCTACCTCGCATCAACTTTTGTGGTGTATTGACAGTTTTGTGCTCCAAAATCCGCCACTGCGCCAAGCGCCAAACCGTTGGAGTGTAATTGGAGCGTAACAGTTATACCACGTCTACTTAATGTAATGAATTTTCGGGATATTTTAT
>NZ_JBGZYM010000069.1:0-38900 GCF_041824135.1 Kaistella sp.
AATTTTCTGGGTGGATTCCGTTTTTCATAACTTATTTTATTATTAATAATTAAAGCTTTGCTTTCGAAATAGTAATGGTATTTCTCTGCTAAATTTTAGACCGCAAAAGTACAATTATTTTTCTAATCTCCAAATACTATCTCAACTAAATTAATAATTTTTATGTTCAACATTTTTAATTAAATTTGAAACCTACATCTATTCGTAACTCAATGAACAAATTTAAACTCATTCTTGCTTTCTCTTTTTGGGCTCTTTTAACAGCAATCAGTTGTAATAGAGACGATATCAACTTTGAAAGCCCGTCGGAATTATTGCGCTTTTCACAAGACACCCTTTTCCTTGATACGGTTTATAATCAAGTTCGCTCTGAAACTTATGCCGTAAAAATTTACAACAACGAGGATAAAGACGTGATGATTCCAAAAATTTCACTTGAAAAGGGAGCGAGTTCTTTGTATCGAATTAATGTTGATGGAAAAGCAGGTACGGATTTCACCGATATTCCTTTGAGAAAAAAAGACAGTCTTTACATATTCGTAGAAATTGCACCGATTGCCAATGCTACAGAAGCAATCGCGGAAGATCGCATTCAGTTTCAGACGCCAGCTGGAAGTCAGCATGTGACTTTATTCTCGGTCGTTCAGGATGCTGAGTTTTATATTGAAAGCAAAACAAATCCAAATATTCTGACGTCAAATACGACCTGGACGAACAACAAAGCGAAAATTATTTTTGGTAATCTTACTGTTGAAGCCGGAAAAACGCTGGATATTCAAAAGGGAACCAAAATTTATTTCCATAAAAACAGTGGATTGAAAATTGGAAAAAACGGAAAGCTGAATGTTAATGGTGATTTGGGTGAAGAAGTTATTTTCCGTGGAGATCGAAATGATACCCGATATGACACAATTCCTAAAAACTGGCAGGGAATTTCAATGGATACGAACTCTACATTGAATATGAATTATGCGAAAGTGTTTGGTGGAACGGTTGGGTTAGAAATGAATCAAACGACGGCAAGTATTGATAATTCAATTTTCCACACGCATCAGGAATTTGGGATTTTGGCAATTAACTCCAATGTTACTGCTAAAAATTTAGTGATGAATAATTCTGGTGAAGCTAATTTTGGGATATTTAAAGGTGGAACTTACAACATCATCCACTCTACTTTGGCCAATTACTGGAATCTGAATTCTGCATTGCCTGGACTTGGATTGTACGCGACTAACGAATACACCAACGGAACTACTACTGAACAAGGTGCTTTAAATTTGAATATTAGAAACTCGATTATTTATACCGATAGCGACAATGCGGTTCTTTTTAAACCAACTGCTGGACAAACTTTTAATTACACCTTCCAAAATTCCTTATTGAAATACGGAAGTGGCGCAACCTACAATGTGGATGTAGGTTCGATTAAAAATCAAGATCCGAAATTTCAGAATTATTTTACGCAAAAAATGAATTTGAGATTGAAAGAGGATTCACCAGCCAAAGGGAAAGGAAACGTTGGCGTAGCTGCGACAGTTCCATTAGATATAGTAAAAGTGTCGAGAACAGTGACTCCTAGTATGGGAGCGTATCAATAAATCTGGTCTTGTAAAGTTGATCCTCTTTTAATAAAATCCAAATCTGCAGCCCGACTTGAACGGAGCTCTTTTTGCGACGAGGAATGAGGAGCAAAAAACCTGTCTGCCGACAGGCAGGGCGGGAATGGAAGGCGGAATTGTCTGCCCAAATAATAGAAAAAAGTAAAAGATTCGGCTTTGCCAATTGTCTGCCCAAATAATAGAACTATGGAAATCACAAAACTTCAACAAGAGGTTGATGAATGGATTAAAAATATAGGCGTTCGGTATTTTAACGAACTCACGAATATGGCGATGCTCACGGAGGAAGTTGGCGAAGTTGCACGAATTATTGCCCGAAGATATGGCGAGCAAAGTGAAAAAGAATCAGACAAAACGAAAGATCTTGGTGAGGAATTGGCAGATGTTTTATTCGTGACTTTATGTTTAGCCAACCAAACGGGAACCAACTTGCAGGAAGCGTTTGACCGAAAAATGAAAGTAAAAACTGACCGCGACAAAGACCGCCATCAGAATAACGAGAAATTGAGATAAGAAAAAACATATGAAAATGAGGCTGGAAAAATCAACCTTAAAAGACAATGAGACCATTGAGATAAGCGGTTCGAAAAGTATTTCGAATCGTCTTTTGATTTTAAGCGCTCTTTTTGAAAATCTGATCATCGAGAATCTGTCGAATTCTCAGGACACGCAACTTTTACAAAAAGCTTTGGAAAGTGACTTAGACGTTATCGACATTCATCATGCGGGAACTGCAATGAGATTTCTAACTTCTTACCTGTCAATTCAGGATGGAAAAACTACGATTCTCACTGGGTCTGACCGAATGAAACAAAGACCAATTCAATATTTAGTGGAGGCTTTACGGGATTTAGGAGCAGATATCTCTTATGTTGAAAAAGAGGGTTTCCCGCCGTTAAAAATTGTCGGAAAAAAAATCGTTAAAAGTAAAGTCATGATTTCGGCGAATATTTCGAGTCAGTTTATATCTTCTTTAATGTTGATCGGCGCGAAACTGGAAAACGGCCTCCAGATTAATTTGGTTGGGAAAATTACCTCGCGTCCTTACTTAGAAATGACTTTAAGACTGTTGAAAAGAATCGGAATTTCTACACAATGGGACGATCAAACGATCAGGATATTTCCAAATATTCAAACTGATAAAAGCTCGCAAATCACCAAATGCGTGGCAGAAAGCGACTGGAGCTCGGCGTCTTATTTTTATTCTTTGGCAGCGATTGGCAGAAAATCAATCAATCTTAAAAGTTTCCGTCCGCACTCTCTTCAGGGCGATTCTGCCATCAAGGAAATCTATTGGAATTTCTTTGGAGTGAATACCATTTCACAAGGATCTGAAAGTAAAATTTCATTAATGCCAGAAAGCACTTTCATTTTTCCGGAAATGATTTCTTTGGACATGAATGATTGTCCAGATATTGCTCAGACGCTTTGTGTAACGGCAACGGCTTTACAAATTCCTTTTAACATTACGGGATTATCGACTTTAAAAGTAAAAGAAACCGATCGCTTAGTTGCGCTAAAAAACGAGCTTTTCAAAATCGGCTGTATTGCTGAAATTACAGACGAGACTATCTATTCGACTAAATTCTTTGAGCCGAATGAAAACACTTCTATCGAAACGTATGACGATCACCGAATGGCCATGAGCTTTGCGCCGTTTTGCCTGATCAAAGCTTTGACGATTGAGAATAAAAATGTGGTTGAAAAATCCTATCCGCAGTTTTGGGATGATTTTCAAACTGTTACAGAACCCATTCTTTAAAACAAATTCAAATTAACTTTGAATAAAAATTTCTAGAAAAAATGAAAACTTTTAAAATTACAGCGCTATCAATTGTAATGATCGTTTTGACTTCATGCAAAGTTTCTATCAATACTTTACCTGATCAATCTGCTACAAACTCTACGCAACCGCTTCATAATATTGCTTTAAATGGAAAAGTATATTCGGCAGTCTGGCAACAGAATGCGGGTGAGTTTCGTGCTTTGTGCTATCAGGCGTATAATATTGCCCAAATTAGAGTTGATGAAAATTTGAAAAATCCATCCAAAAAACCTTTGGCAATTATTACAGACATTGACGAAACATTTTTAGACAATTCTCCTTATGCCGTGACAGAAGCGGAAAGGGGAAATACTTTTGATACAAAAAGCTGGATGAACTGGACTTCAAAAGGGGAAGCAAAAGCATATCCTGGTTCCCTGAACTTCTTTAATTACGCTGCTTCAAAAAAGATACAGGTTTTTTACATTTCTAACCGTGATGAAAACGACCGAATTGGAACTCTTGAAAATTTAAAAGATTTAGGATTTCCGAATGCAGATAACGAACATTTAATGTTGAAAGGAACCTCTTCTGATAAAGAAGCCCGACGATTAGAGGTTCTGAAAAATTATGAGGTTATTATTTACATGGGCGATAATTTGGCAGATTTTTCGAAAATATTTAATAAGAAACCACAAGCAGAACGCAATGATTTAGTTGATCAAAATGCTTCGCAGTTTGGAAAACGCTTTATAATGCTGCCAAATTCAGGTTATGGAGATTGGGAATCGGCTTTGGAAGGATATAACAATCAATTGACACCTGCGGAGAAAGATCAGGTTTTCTTGAAAAATTTGCGCGGATACTAATTCAATTTTAGAAAGAAAAAATTTACTTTAAAAACACATGACAATACTTATCACCGGAACTTCTGCCGGAATTGGCTTTACGCTGGCTGAATATCTCGGTAAAAAAGGGCACACGGTTTTCGGGTTAAGCCGTAAAAACATAGAATCTAATTACTTTAAAACGATTCCGACCGACATCACCGATAACACTCAAGTTCAAAATGCGATTACTGAAGTTTTGAAAACTGAAACAAGAATCGACGTACTGATCAATAATGCCGGCATGGGAATGGTTGGCGCGGTGGAAGACTCAACTCAAGAAGAAATCCTGAAATTATTTAATTTAAATGTTGTGGGTTCTGTCCAAATGATGACTGCCGTTTTACCAATCATGCGCGAGCAAAAGACGGGTAAAATCATTAACGTTTCCAGTATTGGAAGTGAAATGGGACTTCCGTTTCGTGGATTTTATTCCGCTTCAAAAGCAGCAGTTGATAAAGTGACGGAAGCAATTCGCTACGAAGTTTCTCCTTGGAATATTCAAGTTTGTGCCTTGCATTTAGGGGATATTAAAACCAATATTGCTGAAAACCGAGTTAAAACTAAAGTTTCAGAACCCTATCAAAAAATCTTTGATAAAGTGTACGGATTGATGAATTCTCATGTAGATGAAGGAACTGAACCTCTTGAAGTTGCGGAATACATTGAAAAATTGCTGGAAAAGAAAACCTGGAAAGCACATTTCTATTTTGCAAAATTCGGGCAGCGAATTGGAGTTCCTTTAAAATGGATGCTTCCTCAAAACTTTTACGAAAATTTGATGCGGAAATATAACAAACTGGATTAATTGGCATCTAACCATTTGATCAAGTGGTTTTACTGTTAAGAACGGAGCATGGTTTTTCAATATTAGAAAAAAAGTATATTTACAATCCCCTTTAAAACAAAAAAATATGAAATCGATTATTAGCATACTTTCCATTGTACTGACTGTGAGTTTAGTTCAAGCACAACAAATTTCATTACGCGAAATTAGCAGTAACATCAAGTTCAATCAGCAAATTGATGAGTTTAACAATGGGAAAGAGAAAATAAAATATGCTGACATTCAGGGAATTCCTTATTATTATTCCAAGTTTATCGATGCGAAAGTTGGCGAAACATCGGGGACGATTCCGATTCGCTATAACATTTTTCTAGACACGGTGGAAGTTTCGGAAAAAGGGACGGTGTACGAATTGCCGAAAGACGAGCCTACGCCAAGTTTTACTTTTACCACTACCAAAGAGAAATTAGTTTTTGTAAGAACGAATGATCTTTATTCCGGACATTTTTTTGAATTGAACAGCGGAAAATATCGGATTCTAAAAAAAGTGGTAGCGAAATATACTGCCGCTACTCCAGCGCCAAATTCTATGATAGCAGGAACGCCAGCACAGTTTAGTACTCAAAAACCGATGTATTTTATTCAGTTTGAAAACAGCTTTATAAAAATTCCAAAAAACGCTAAAGAACTGGCTGCCGAAATACCACATAAAGCAAAAGAAATTAAAGAGTTTATGGATAAAAACAAAATCAAACTCAACCGAGAAGAAGATTTAATAAAATTAGGAAATTTCCTTAATCAATAATAAATCCACTATAGAAAAAGCCAGGTTTTAAAATATTAAAACCTGGCTTTTTCGGTTATTACACAATAAATTTAAAAAATTTCCCGCGCAATTTTCTTAATATTATCACTTTTACCCATCGAATAAAAATGCAGAACAGGCACCTCAAAATCAAGTAATTCTCGGCATTGGTTAACCGCCCATTCAATTCCGATCTGTTTTACGGCGGCATTATCTTTTGCATTTTCTACGGCTGAAATTAAATCCTCTGGTAAATCAATCTTAAAAACCTGGGGTAAAAGTTGTAATTGTTTTTTCGTTGCGATCGGTTTAATACCTGGAATAATCGGAACTGTAATTCCCATTTCACGGGCACTATTCACAAAGTCGATGAATTTTTTATTATCAAAAAACATCTGCGTCACTACATAATCTGCACCTGCATCTACTTTTTGTTTCAACCATTTCAGATCATAATTCATCGATGGTGCTTCGATATGTTTTTCAGGATAACCCGCGACGCCAATACAAAATTTGTTGTATTTTTCGCACGCCTTCTCTTCGTGTAAATATTTTCCACGACCCAGATCATTCATTTGATGAACCAAATCCGTCGCATTTTTATGCCCACCAAGAGTTGGCTCGAAATATTGCTGACCTTTCATCGCATCACCACGCAACGCCATAATATTTTCAATTCCCAAATACATACAATCCACCAAAAGATACTCGGTTTCCTCTTTTGTAAAACCACCACACAAAACGTGTGGTACCGTATCTACATTGTATTTGTGCTGAATCGCCGCGCAGATTCCCAAAGTTCCCGGACGCATTCTCGTCGTTTTTCGTTCCATCAAACCATTGCCCTTATCCAGATAAATGTATTCTTCCCGCGAAGTTGTCACATCAATAAACGGCGGTTTAAATTCCATCAGCGGATCGATATTCTTATACAAGTCTTCGATTCCCGTTCCTTTGGTGGGTGGAATAATTTCGATGGAGAATAAAGATTTTCCGTCTGCTTTTTTTATATGGTCAGTAATTTTCATGTTATATTTGTCATTGCAAGCATCACGAAGCGATCTCACTTTATTTTTTATTATTTTCTGGGCAGACATTTGGCAGGGCCCAATCTTTTACCCTTTTCTATTTTCTTTTATGGCAGACATTTGGCAAAGCCGAATCTTTTTTATTTTCTTAGTGTTTTTTAATGGCAGCGATTTCCGCCTTCCACTCCCGCTCTGCCTGTCGGCAGACAGGTTTTTTGTTCCACTTCGTTCCACAAAAAGAGCTTCGTTCAAGTCGGGCAGCAGATTTTTGGTTTAAGTAATCTTTCGATAATTTAGAAGAACGCAATTCCTCATTTTGATCACGCCCTTTCAGGGCTTCGCACCGAATTCCTGATTTTTTTCAATTCACCCATTGTTTTTGATTTCTTTGCGATGCGTTTCATCCATTGCTGTTGATTTCTTTTAAATGGGCTTCACCCATTGCTATTGATTCCTTTTCAATGGGCTTCACCCATTGCTATTGATTGCGCCATTTCGTGGCTTTTTTACTCTGCCAAATTCGGACTCAACCATTTTCTGGCAAAATCTAGATCAACTCCTTTTCTTTCGGCATAATCTATCAACTGATCTTCAGAAATTTTTCCAACACCAAAATATTTCGCTTTAGGATTTCCAAAGTAATATCCAGAAACTGCGGCTGTTGGAAACATTGCTAAACTTTCTGTTAATTCTAAACCAATATTTTCTTTTACTTTAAGCAAATCCCAAATCGTAGTTTTTTCCAAATGATCTGGGCAGGCCGGATAACCCGGTGCCGGACGAATTCCCAAATATTTTTCAGCGATCAGATCTTCGTTTTCTAACGTTTCATTTTCTGCATAACCCCAGAATTCAGTTCGGACTTTATGATGCAGGAATTCGGCAAATGCTTCTGCCAAACGATCCGCTAAAGCTTTTACAATAATGGCATTATAATCATCGCCGTCATCGTAATAGGTTTGAGCCAATTCCTCCGTTCCAAAGCCAGTTGTAACGGCAAACGCTCCGACATAATCTTGTTTACCAGAAGTTTCTGGAGCGATGAAATCACTTAATGCGTGATATTCTTTTCCGGCAGATTTTTTTAACTGTTGTCTTAAAGTGTGGAATTTCGCCAGTTCATTTTTCTGTTCATCATAAACCACAACATCATCTTTTTCATTAGCATTTGCCGGGAAAATCCCAAAAATTCCTTTTGCTGTGAACAGTTTTTCATCAAGGATCTTCTCCAACATTACTTTGGCTTCTTTGAACAATTCAGTCGCCTGTTCACCCACAACCTCATCGGTTAAGATCTGCGGAAATTTTCCGTGCAGTTCCCAACTTCTGAAGAAAGGCGTCCAATCCATAAAATCCAGCAACTCTCTTAAATCCTGATTTTCGATAATATGAATCCCAAGGTTTTTAGGTTTCGAAATGTTTTCATTTTCCCAATCGATGGTGTAATTTTGCTTTCTCGCCTCCTCGATTGCTACATATTCTTTATCGATTTGACGGTTCAAAAACTTCACTCGGAAATCTTCATAATCGATTTTTAGGTCTGCTTTAAACTGCACATTATTATGATCCAATAATTGAGAAACCACGCCAACAGCTCTTGATGCATCATTCACATGAACAACTGTATTTCCATATTTGGGAAATATCTTTACTGCGGTATGCGCTTTAGATGTTGTTGCTCCACCGATCAACAAAGGGAAATCTAAATTCTTTCTTTGCAATTCATCAGCAACGTGAACCATTTCGTCTAAACTCGGTGTGATCAATCCGCTCAAACCAATTACATCGACTTGGTGATCGATCGCTGCCTGAATAATTTTCTCCGCAGGAACCATTACGCCCAGATCGATAATTTCGTAATTATTACAACCCAAAACTACGCTCACAATATTTTTTCCAATATCGTGTACATCTCCTTTTACAGTTGCCATTAATATTTTTCCGTTGGGTTTTTGCTTTTCATCTTTTTCTGCTTCGATGAAAGGTTGAAGATAGGCAACGGCTTTTTTCATGACCCGCGCCGATTTCACGACTTGTGGTAAAAACATTTTTCCGCTTCCGAAAAGATCACCGACAACGCCCATTCCTGTCATCAAATTAATTTCAATAACATCCAAAGGTCTTTTAGAAACCGTTCGTGCTTCTTCAACATCTTCAATAATAAACCGGTCGATTCCTTTCACCAAAGCGTGCGTAATTCTATTTTGCAAAGGTTCTTTTCGCCCTTCTAATTCTTCTACGAATTCTTTCTTGGTAGATTTTACCCGTTCAGAATAATCTAAAAGTCGTTCGGTAGAATCTTCTCTTCTATCGAGCATCACGTCCTCTACCAATTCCAATAATTCTTTCGGAATTTCGTCATACACTTCCAACATCGATGGATTCACGATTCCCATATTCATTCCCGCTTTAATCGCATGGTAGAGAAACACTGAATGCATCGCTTCCCGAACATTATCATTTCCTCTAAAAGAAAAAGAAACATTGGATACACCTCCACTCACCGAAACATTTGGCAAATTCTCCCGAACCCATTTCGTCGCCTCAATGAAATCCAAAGCATTTCTACGATGCTCTTCCATTCCTGTCGCAACGGGGAAAATATTCAAATCGAAAATAATATCTTCGGACGCGAAACCAACCTGGTTCACCAAAATATCATAAGACCTTTTGCAAATTTCAATTCTTCGGTCGTAATTATCGGCTTGTCCTTTTTCGTCGAAAGCCATTACAATTACTGCTGCACCGTATCTTTTAATGGTTTTTGCGTGATGAATAAATTCTGCTTCACCTTCTTTTAAACTGATGGAATTCACCACACATTTTCCCTGAACCACTTGTAAACCAGCTTCCAAAATTTCCCATTTCGAGGAATCAATCATGATCGGAATTCGCGAAATATCAGGTTCTGACGCAATGAGATTCAGGAATTTCACCATGGCATATTTACCATCGAGTAATCCATCGTCAAAATTGACGTCCAGAATTTGGGCGCCGCCATCAACCTGTTCACGGGCAATATCGAGTGCTTCTGAATATTTTTCTTCTTTAATGAGTCGAAGAAATTTTTTAGAACCCGCGACATTGGTTCTTTCTCCAACATTAATAAAGTTAGATTCAGGCGTTATTATTAAAGGTTCGAGACCTGAGAGTTTTAAATATTTCATTTTTTTTTAATTTTTTTGAAGCCACGAAGTGACGTAATCATTACATTGGGTGAAGCCCAATTAACTGACGCAATCATCAACATTGGATAAAACCAATAGCGAATCAGAGATTTCAAGTCCAGCCACGAAGTGGCGTAATCATTAGTATTGGGTGTAGCCCAATGAAAAATACACGGTTGAACCAAAGCCACGAAGTGGCGCAATCCTTCTCGATACATTAATCCCAAACATATTTTTCATCAAATTCAACATTATATTTCTTTAAAAATCCTAGAAATTCTTCCTGAAATGATTTCGTTTTGTGATGTTCTTCCTGATTGATAATATAATTTTTCACCACTTCAATTTCTGTTGGATTGACAGAAAACGCTCCATAACCGTTCTGCCAATAAAAATTTCCGAATTCGCTACCTTTTGTTTTAATCCATTTTGATGAATGCGACTTTACCTCTTCTACCAATTTCATTAGCGCAATTTTCTTCGATAACAAACATAAGATGTGAACGTGATCTCTGTAACCACCAACTTGGATTGGATTGCATTCCAGACCTTTACAAATACCTCCTAAATAGCTAAACAATTCTTCTTGTATTGAATCTGTAATGAGCGGATTTCTATGCTTAGTGCTGAAAACCAGATGTACATATATTTTATTTAAAGATTGTCCCATTTCTTACAATTTTAATTAAATATTTCATTGGTGAATATTGATGGCGGTCTTTCAGACCTTCCTTAATATTTTTTATAATACATTGGGCGGCGCTACGCTTACCCAATGCTTTTGATTGCGGTCTTCCAGACTTTTTTTTAATTCCCCTTAAATTCATTGGGCGGCGCTACGCTTACCCAATGCTTTTGATTGCGCCACTTCGTGGCTTTATTGCTTTATTGTGACGCTCAACATTATTGATCTAAGATTTTACACTAATTTTCCTTGGTTCATAACCTTTCACCAAATCCGCAATCGCTTTAATGTGTGGCGGCGTAGTTCCGCAACAACCACCAATAATATTAATGAGTCCTTTTTCGGCATATTCACGAATTTGTTTTGCCATGAATTCCGGGGTTTCATCGTACTGTCCAAAAGCATTTGGTAAACCGGCGTTCGGATAAGCTGAAATAAAGAAGTCAGTATTCTTGGATAAAGTTTCTAAATATGGCGTTAATTGTTTTGCTCCTAAAGCGCAGTTTAAACCGACGCTCAACAAATTCAAATGTGAGATCGATATTAGAAATGCCTCAGCGGTTTGTCCGCTCAAAGTTCGTCCGGAAGCGTCGGTAATTGTTCCTGAAACCATGATTGGAATTTTAATATTTCTTTCTTCCTGAATTTCATCAATCGCAAAAAGTGCAGCTTTCGCATTTAAAGTATCGAAGATTGTTTCGACCAAAAGGACATCTGAACCACCATCTAGAAGTGCTTCTGCCTGTAATTTGTATGCGCTGCGCAATTCATCAAAAGTGATCGCGCGAAAGCCAGGATCATTCACATCCGGACTTAAACTTGCTGTTTTATTGGTTGGTCCCATCGATCCTGCGACAAATCTTGGTTTGTTAGGATTTTGATTGGTGAATTCGTCACAGACTTTTCTGGCAATTTTCGCGGACTCGAAGTTGAGTTCATAGACCAGTTCTTCCATGTGGTAATCTGCCATTGCGATCGTGGTTCCGGAGAACGTATTGGTTTCAATGATATCGGCGTCGGCTTCTAAATATTTGCGGTGAACTTCTTCAATCGCTTGAGGTTGCGTCAAGGAAAGTAAATCATTATTTCCTTTTAAAGAATGTTCCCAATCTTTAAACCGTTCGCCACGATAATCTTCTTCTGTGAATTTATACCGTTGAAGCATCGTTCCCATCGCTCCATCGAGGACGAGGATTCTGTGTTCTAAAGCTTTATATAGTTCTGAGGTGTTTTTCATATTTACTTATTTAATTCTTAAATCGAATTGTTTTTAAAATCGCAATCTGCAGCCCGACCTGAGTGGAGCTCTTTTTCTTTTCTCTCGGAAAAAGAAAAAAGCGGGAACGGAGGGCGGAAATGTCCGCCATAATTGTTTTAATCGAACGCCTGTTTTAAATCGTTTATAATATCATCAATATGTTCTAAACCAACGGAACAACGCACCAAACCAGCGGTAATGCCGACCTGATTTCTTTCCTGCTCGGAAAGCTTGGAATGCGTAGTGGAAGCTGGATGCGTCACAATCGTTCGGGTATCACCGAGGTTGGCAGAAAGAGAACACATTTTTATTTTGTTGAGGAAATTCCGACCAGCTTCGATGCCGCCTTTTACTTCGAAAGCGACGATATTCCCGCCCGCTTTCATCTGATTTTTGGCGGTTTCGTAACTGGGATGGGATTTCAGAAACGGATATTTTACGAGAGAAACATTCGGATGCGTCTCTAAAAACTTGGCTACTTTCAAGGCATTTTCACAATGTTTATCAACCCGAACTGCCAGAGTTTCTAAACTCTTGCTCAAAACCCAGGCGTTGAAAGGCGACATCGCAGGTCCGGTATTTCTGGCAAATAAATAAATTTCGCGGATCAACTCTTTTTTACCAACGGTAACTCCTCCCAAAACTCTGCCTTGCCCATCGATTAATTTCGTGGCAGAATGGATGACCAGATCGGCACCGAATTTTATCGGTTGCTGAAGATATGGTGTCGCGAAACAATTGTCTACGATGAAAATCAAGTCGTGTTTTTTTGCAAATTTTCCTAATAATTCTAAGTCCAATACTTCGATTGCCGGATTCGTTGGGGTTTCGATGTACAGAATTTTAGTTTCAGGTTTCAGATATTTTTCGAGGTCAGTTTCATTGGCTTCAAAGTAAGTGGTTTCGATATTCCACTTCGGGAAATATTTGGTGAAAAGCGTGTGAGTAGAACCGAAAACGGAACGACAACTCAAGATATGATCCCCCGAACTTAACAGCGCGCCGAAAGTGGAGAATATTGCTGCCATTCCTGTTGCGAAGGAATGACCATCTTCTGCACCTTCCAGTTTTACCATCTTTTCGGTGAACTCATTGACGTTTGGATTGGAAAAACGGCTGTACAAATTTTTCTGTTTTTCTTCGGCAAAACTCGCACGCATATCCTCGGCATCCTCGAATACAAAACTTGAAGTGAGGTATAAAGGCGTGGAATGCTCGTCGAAATGAGACCGTTCGGATTGCGTGCGAACGGCGATGGTTTCGAAATTTGAATATTGCTTCTCCATAATTATTATTTCATAGGATATTATCCTATGCTTTATTAAATCGTTCCCTTGGAACTTAGTATTGATTATTTATTTTCACTTAGTCTTAAAATATCTCCGAACACACCTCTGGCAGTTACTTTTGCTCCAGCTCCAGCACCCATAATTACGATCGGATTATCGCCGTAACTTTCGGTATAAATTTCAAAAATAGAATCTGAACCTTTTAATTGTCCGAGCGCAGAATTCGTAGGAACAGAAATTAACTGAACATCGAGTTCCCCTTTTTCCTGTTGCAAATCGCCGTGTAGATCGCCGACCAAACGTAAAACATGATTTTCTTTTTGGTTCTTTTTTACTTCTTCAAAATGAGCATCCAAAAGATCTAAACTTTTAAGGAAATCATTTTTATCCAGATCTTCCAAATGATTTGGAATTAAACTTTCAATATTGATATCGGTAAATTCATTACTCAGATCCAGTTCTCTTGCTAAGATCAATAGTTTTCTGGCAACATCATTTCCGGAAAGATCTTCTCTTGGATCGGGTTCTGTAAATCCTTGCTCCATTGCTTCTTTTAAAATGGTAGAAAATTTCTCGTCTCGCACCGAAAAATTATTAAATATATAACTGAGTGAGCCTGAGAAAACCCCTTTGATTCTGGTAATATTTTCACCTGATAAATGCAATAATTTAATAGTATCAATTAATGGCAAACCTGCACCAACATTTGTTTCGTACAAATACTTCTTGTTTTTTTTATTTAAAACATGTCGGAAACCCCGGTATTCAGAAATTGATAACGTATTGAAAATTTTATTCGAAGAAACCAGATCAAATCCATTTTCCGCTAAACGAGTATAGTTTTTCACAAAATCTTTGCTGGCGGTATTATCCACTACGATAAGATTTTCTAATTGATTGAGTTGCGAAAACTGAATTAAAGAATCCATATTCGATTCATTTTCTGCGACCAAAATATCATCTGCCCAACTTTCATTAAAACCAGATTTATTAAAAACCATCTTTCTGGAATTGGCAACTGCCACAATTTTTAAATCTAATTTTTTACGATTGCGAATTACTTCTGAATTTTTCAAAACCTGATCAATCAACGCAGCACCAACTTTTCCATGGCCAATCATCGCTAAATGAACGGTTTTAGGTTTTGCAAAAATTTCTGCTTCAATGATATTTTTCGCTTTTTCATCTTGTGAAGAAGTCACCACTAAATTGATTCTGTTCTCTGACGCGACTTGATTTAGGATTAAAGGAAAAATATTATTTCTCCCTAGTTCAGAGATGATCTTATTAAAATCTTTAGCAACGAAACCTAAGACGGAAACGTTATTAACACTGAAAATCTGATTTACTTTCCCTGATTTCCTCTCATTTTCGAATTCGTCGATCAGGCAGTTTACTGCTTTTTCAGAATCGCTTTCGTTGACTAAAACTGAAATTCCGTTTTCTACGGCTTGCTGAGAAATTACGCCGACGCTAATTCTTGCGTAAGTCAATGCCTTAAAGATTCTGCCATCAATTCCCACTTCACCTAAGAAATCTTTTCCTTCGAATTTGATGATTGATTTATTTTTTAAAAGCTTTATTTCGTTATTATTTTTCATGAATGATTGTATTTAATATTTGATTAAGTTGGTCGTATTCCGTTAAAAAAGCATCGTGACCGTGAATGGATTTTATTTCGTGATAAAAAGTGTTTGATTTTATAGGCATTAAAGAATCTCTACACCTTTGCATTTCAAAAGCCGGAAAAAACAAATCTGAGTCAGCGCCAATAAGATGAATGTCGGCCTTGATTTCTTTTAGTTTTGTTTCATCTGTATTAATAGACATCAGCAAATGATTCATGAGTTGATAAGCATTCAGACTAAATCGCTCGTTTAGTTTTTCACCATGGAAATTGAGCCAGTCATGAGAATTTAAAATTTGCTTTTCTGGATGAATTTCATTTTTAAATCTTTCATTCAAAGATGCCGGCGTTCGATAACACAACATCGCATGGATTCTGGCTTTTTGTAAAGGTTGATCATTTTGATTCAATAAAAACTGCTGAACCAAACATTGCGCATGCAACCAATCTGAAGTTTTATAATCACACGCAATCGGAATGAAATTTTCGGCCAAGTCGGGATTAAGCGCGAGCATTTCCCAACCGATCGCACCGCCTAATGATCCTCCAATTAAAGTGTGAAGTTTAGAAATATTTAAAAATGATAAACTTTCAAGGAAAATAGTCGCAATATCTTTTGGAGTAAAATTCTGATAGTCTTCAATTAAGTTTCCATCAAAACCGTTTCCGGGAATATTAAAGCAAATGACAGAAAAAGTATGGGTATCAATAATTTTGTTTTCACCGATCAGAGAATTCCACCAGCCAGTTTCACCAGCAACATTTGAATTTCCGGTCAAGGCGTGATTGACTAAAACGACTGGTGCAGAATGCAAATCTTTACCAAAAAGTTGATATGATAGATCAATATCAAGGATTTTTCCTGATATTAATAGATGATTTTTGAGTTTGAGATGTTGTAGCGAAGTTTTCAATTTTTATATAAATTAAAATTGAAAATGCTACCTGAGAAAGGTAAAAATAGTTTCTGTTATCTCTTCCCAAATAGGGATAGAATGTAGCACCTTCTTCGTTTCCGAAGGGTTGCCAAGGTTTCATTGAGTCTAATCTCTCCACCTTTCTTAATAACATTTTCAAATATGTAAATGAACTTATTTCGATGCAAAGGAAAGCATTAAATTCAAATACCACAAATTTTGAGAAAAATTTTTATTCCTTAATTTCGCAGCAGAAATTATTTAGAATGACGGAGAAAGAAAGAATGCTCGATGAAAACTGGAAAACCTGGGGTCCATACGTAAGTAACAGACAATGGGGAACGGTTCGGGAGGATTATAGCACCAATGGAAATGCGTGGGGACATACCACTTACAACGAAGCAATCAGCCGAACTTATCGTTGGAGCGAAGATGGTATTGCCGGAATCTCTGATTCTAAACAACGTCTGTGTTTTGCTTTTTCCTTTTGGAACCGCAAAGATAAAATGATCAAAGAACGTTTCTTTGGTCTTAGCAATTATGAAGGAAATCATGGTGAAGATGTAAAAGAGATCTACTATTACCTTGATAATACGCCTACCCATTCTTATATGAAGATGGTGTATAAATATCCGATCAACGAATTTCCGTACGAAGAATTAATTGCAGAAAATGGCAGACGGTCGAAGCAAGATCCGGAATTTGAGCTTATTGATACCAAAATATTTGATGATAACAATTATTTCGATCTGTTCATTGAATATGCAAAAATCAATCATGATGATTACCTGATTCGAGTCACCGCTATAAATAGAAGCACGGAAAAAGCGCCATTGGTGGTTCTGCCAACTTTATGGTTTAGAAACAACTGGAGCTGGGGTTACGGTGATTATGAACCTCAACTAAAATCTTCGGCAAATGGTGATATTGAAATTCATCACGAGTCATTACCCGTTATTAAATTATATGCAAGACACGAGAACACAGAGGTTCTCTTTTGCAATAACGAAAGTAATCCTGCTGTCATTTCAGGAGCCAGCAGCGAGCCTAAATTTTATAAAGACGGTATTAATAATTTCCTACTACACGAGGAACAATCAGCGGTAAATCCTGATAAAATCGGCACCAAAGCCTGCTTCGTTATCAACGCAGAAATTGAAGCTGGAGGAAGTCAGACTTTCGATTTTCGATTAAGTCCGCATGATATGGAAAATGCATTCTTTGATTTCGACGACATTTTTAGTTTAAGAAAAAAAGAAGCCGACGAATATTACGATGGTATTCAACACGAGATCAATGATGAAGAAGAAAAAATGATTCAAAGACAAGCTTTTGCAGGTTTACTCTGGAACAAACAATTCTATCATTACAATGTTTCTAAATGGTTGAAAGGAGATCCCGCGTTTACCGCTCCAAGAAATTTTGACGATCATGTTCGGAATAAGGAATGGGAACACATGCAGAACAAAGACATTATTTCAATGCCGGACAAATGGGAGTATCCATGGTTTGCAACCTGGGATCTGGCCTTTCACTGCGTTCCGTTTGCGATTTTAGATTCTGGTTTTGCAAAACAACAATTACGATTATTAACGAAGGAATGGTATATTCATCCGAACGGACAATTGCCAGCGTACGAATGGGATTTTAGTGATGTCAATCCACCTGTCCATGCCTGGTCGACGTTTAGGGTTTTTAAAATTGACCAAATGATCAATGGCAAACCCGACGTGCCTTTTCTGGAAAGTGTTTTTCAAAAATTATTATTGAATTTCACCTGGTGGGTGAATCGAAAAGATAAAAACGGGAATAATGTTTTTGGTGGTGGATTTTTAGGTCTGGACAATATCGGTGCTTTTGACCGAAATATGGAATTCAAGAACGGAGATCATTTAGAGCAAGCCGATGGCACAAGCTGGATGGCGATGTTCGCACTGAATATGATGCGGATCTCTATGGAATTGGCACAGTACAATCCGATCTATGAAGATATGGCTATTAAATTTTTCGAGCATTATTTATATATCGCCGAAGCCATGGAAAATATTGGCGAGACGAAAAATGGATTATGGAATGACGAAGACGGCTTTTTCTACGACCTTTTGCAATTGAATAACGGTGATTCTGTCCCCTTAAAATTAAGAAGCATTGTCGGATTAATTCCTTTGTTCGCCGTAGAAATTGTAGAACACAGCATGTTATTAAAACTTCCTAATTTCCTGGATAGAATGCAGTGGATCCTTAAAAACAAACCGCATTTGGCTGATTTGGTTTCCCATTGGGAAGTTGAAGGTAAAGATGGAAAACACATGATGAGTATTCTGCGAAAAAACCGATTAAAAAGAGTTTTGAATAGAATGGTCGATGAAAATGAATTTTTATCAGATTACGGAATTCGGTCCATGTCGAAGGTTTATGAAAATGACCCCTTTAATTTTTCTATTGATGGAAAAAAGGTAACTGTAAAATATACACCAGCCGAAAGTGACAGCAGCATGTTCGGCGGTAACAGCAACTGGCGCGGTCCAATTTGGTTCCCGATTAACTTTTTGATTGTGGAGAGTTTACAGCGTTTCCACTATTATTATGGTGACAATCTGCAGATTGAATATCCAACCAACAGTGGTGAAAGTCGAAATCTCGATTTTGTTGCGACTGATTTAAGCACACGCCTCTACTCTATTTTCAGTAAAGATGAAGATGGAAACCGACCTTTCAACGGTGGAAATAATTTATTGAATCACAATGAATTTTTTAAAAATTACATTATGTTTCATGAGTATTTCAATGGTGATACCGGCGAAGGAATTGGCGCTTCTCACCAAACCGGCTGGACAGCGACGATCGCTAAGTTAATTCAACCGAGAATGGGCTCGAGATCGAGATAACAATTAAAAAGCAGCATTTTGAAATGCTGCTTCTATTATTTTAAAGGAAACTAATTTATTCTCCTACTTTCTCTCCATTCACGAAAACCTCATAATTCACGGTTACATTCGGCTCCATGGTTTTGGAAACAGAACAGTATTTTTCGAATGAAAGTGCAGCGGCGCGTTCTGCTTTTTTCGGATCGATATTTCCGTCCACAAAAAATTTAACCATAATGGTTTTGAAAGGTTTTGCTTCGTCAACTTCAATTCTTTCGCCTTCCACTTCTGCTTTGAATCCCGTGATTTCCTGTCGTTGCTTTTTTAGGATCGAAACCATATCGATTCCGCTGCAACCGGCAACGGCCATTAAAATAGTTTCCATGGGAGAAACGCCTTTCGTTCCTTCTGATTGAGAAGTATTGTCTAATAGGATTTTGTTGCCCAACGAATTGGTACATTCAAATAAATAATCGTCGTTGATTCTATTAAGGGTAATTTTCATAAGTTTTAAATTTAATGTTTAAAGACGCTTCGACAAGCACAGTTCTAAAAAAGTTCAGCATCTCTACTTTGTCAGACTGAGCCTGTCGAAGTCTTTCAAATTACTGAGCATTTTCAGATGATTTCAAAATTAAGAAAATTGAAAGGATTAAAGAATTCCTCTTGCTTTAATTTCTAAATATTTATTGATGACTTCAATATTCAGATTTTCCGGCAAAGTATAAACCGTATAAATTCCAAACTTTCGAAGTTCCTGAATAATTAATTTCTTTTCGTACTCAAATTTTTCGGCGATGATCTCATCATATACTTCCTGAATATTCTCCGGATTGGTATTGATCAAACTTTGAAGTTCAGAATTTTTAAAGAAAATAATCACCAGCAAATGGTTTTTGGCAATTCCGCGCAGGTATTTCATCTGACGGTTCACCGCGTCCAAGGTTTCAAAATTGGTAAAAAGCAAGATCAAACTTCTTTGTCCAATCGTATATTTTACATCCTGATATAAACGGTTAAAATCACTTTCAAAAAAATTAGTTTGAATTTTATAAAGCGATTCAGAAATTTTCCTTAACTGTCCAGATTTATTATCAGCAGCGACTTTATGTTCCGTTTTTTTTGGAGAACGTCATCATTCCGGCACGGTCATTTTTTTTGAGAATAATGTGACTTAAAGCCATCGTCGCGTTGATCGAATAATCGAGTAAACTTAACCCGTTGAAAGGCATTTGCATCGTTCTGCCATTATCGATCAACATGAAAATCCGCTGTGATTTCTCATCCTGAAACTGATTCAGCATCAATTGATTTCGTTTTGAAGTCGCTTTCCAATTGATCGTTCGCACATCATCGCCAGGCACATATTCTTTGATCTGTTCGAATTCCATCGTGTGACCAAGTTTCCGGATCTTTTTAATTCCGCCTAAAAGAAACTCATTTTGAAGCGCCATCAATTCATATTTTCTTAAATGAATAAAAGACGGATAACTCGGCAACATCGCTTCTTTCTGAAAAGTAAATCGCTTAGAAACCAATCCTAAATGCGATTGCGCAAATACATTAAGGTTTCCAAAACTGTATTCACCGCGTTCTTTCGGTTCGAGAATATATTCAAAAAGAATGTTTTTATTTTTATCAATCTTCCTTTCAATATTAAAATCTCGCTTCTGAAATTGAAACGGAATCTCGTCAATCACCTTTGTTTTAATGGTAAACGGATAATTATTTTTTAAATCAACTTTTATGGAGTTCTGATCACCATTTGATAATTTCTCCGGTAAAATTCTTTGTGCTTGAACGGCATTTTTTTGATTAAACAAAAGCATAAAATCAAAAATAAAAGCGATCACCACCAAAGTCAATAAACCATGCGCGATCCACATTAAAACCGGAAAGAAAAAAGCCAGAATATAGGTAAATCCCACGCCGAAAAGCGTGAAGAAAAAAGGGTTATTGATGTATAGATTTTTCATTGTTTATTTTATCATCGAACTTTTTACTAAAAAGAGTTTTTTTTCAACCACAAAGTCACAAAGTTTTTATTTCATTAAAGTGGAAAATTACACTTCTTACAAGCACATCATAGGAAAAGGAAATAATTGGATTTGATCTGATAAACACATTAGTCACATTAGTTTCAGTCAAATACAAAGTTTACATTAGTTTTTGCAATTCAATTTCCAGAGGCAACCTTAATGAACTTAACTTCTTAATAGATCTTAATGGTTAAATTTTAAATTTTGAAATCTGTTTTACTATTTTTCAAATAACTCATTACCAATTACTTATTGCTAATATGAAATTATCTCGGGATTTCAATAGCCTGTAAGATCTGGCGAATAATTTCATCGGCGGTCAAACCTTCCATTTCACGTTCCGGAGAAACCATAACTCGGTGACGTAGTACGGCATAACTTGCTTCTTTGATATCTTCTGGTGTTACGAAATCTCGACCACGAACTGCGGCAAAAGATTTGGAAGCCGTCAATAAAGCCAAACTTGCACGAGGCGACGCACCCAAGTAGAGGAATTGATTCTCTCTTGTGTTCACAATAATTTTCGCAATATATTCTAACAATTGAGTTTCTACGACTACATCTCGTACCAAATTCTGATACGTCTTCAACTGCGCTCCGGAAATCACTTTCTGAACAGCATCAGTTTTATCTTCCAACCTGTTTTCGTGTTGGTTTTTAATGATCTGTACTTCTTGCGAAAGATTCGGATAACCCACATTTATTTTGAAAAGAAAACGGTCGAGTTGCGCTTCCGGAAGTCGATACGTTCCTTCGTGCTCAATTGGATTTTGAGTTGCAACTACCAAGAAAGGCTCCTGCATTTCGTATTGTTTTCCATCCATGGTGATCTGTCGTTCTTCCATGACTTCAAACAAAGCGGCCTGGGTTTTTGCTGGCGAACGGTTGATCTCATCAATTAAAATAAAACTGGAAAATATGGGTCCTTTTTTAAATTCAAATTCAGAATTCTTCACATTAAAAATCGAAGTTCCCAAAATGTCAGACGGCATTAAATCCGGTGTAAACTGAATTCTGCTGAACCCAACATCGATCGTTTTTGCCAATAATTTTGCCGTAATGGTTTTCGCCACGCCAGGAACACCTTCAATCAAAACATGACCATTGGATAAAAGTGCGACCAATAAATGCTCGATCATCGATTCTTGTCCGATAATCACTTTTCCGATTTCGGCTTTTACCAATTCCAAACTTTGTTGAAGTTCGGTCATATCCAATCGGGAATGAAATTCTGTATTTGTATTTTCTAGATTTTGATTTTCAAAATTTTCCATAATTATATTGGGTTCAATGGTATTCAATTTTATAGTTAAATTGCTGTTATTTTAAAGTAAAATTTCGTCTAACAATTTATTCATTCTTATTAAATCTTCCTGCATTACGTTTGAATAAGGATCCTGTCCTTTCTTGATCAATTCGGTGGCTTCTTTAATTTTCTCCACACTTTTTCCTGTTTTCAAATGAAGGAGTTGAATAAATTTCTCATCTAGATCTTTGGTGTCAATCATTAAATGCATTCGCACACGATTCAGGAAATACTGTGCTTTTTTGGCCATCATATCGTGGAAATCTCCTTCCTGTAGATATAAATTTCCGATGCTTTTTACAAATTCAACCGATTTATTTTTCTTGGGTTCGAGGATGGGAACAATTCTCTGTTTCCGTTTCGCATTAAAAATGATAAACAATAAAAGTCCGCCTAATAATAACCACCAAGCATACCGCAATCCAGGATTGGCCAAAATAAATCGCAAAGGCGAGCGGGACTCGGCGACATTTTTATTGGCACCAGAAAACCAAACCGTTTCGCGATCAGGAAGATAAGAAAATACATCCTGAACATATTTTTCATTTCCGGGTTTTAATAGATAATAATTGGTGAGCATCAAAGGTTCTAAATGCAAATAAAGATGACCTTTACCATGATTGACTTTAATGAAATTCGCCATTTTCAGATCGCTGATCTCTTTACCTAAAATCTCATCCTTTTCCATAATCAGGTCAAACCCTTTTCCGGAAGGCAGTTTATCTATTTTTAAAGAATCACGTGCGAACTTAGTGTCTGTCAATAATAATAAATTAGAATCTTCAAAACTTATTGTGGTGGTAGTGAAGGCAAGCGAATCGGCGATGTCTGCACTAAAAGATCCCGCAATAACCATCGCATCGGAACCTTTTTCTACATTTTGCAGAATTTTATTCCAGGATTCTGAATCTAATTTAGATTCTATAATTAAAATATTATGCGGTTTTAATTTTTGAGTTTTGTAGAAATCATAGGGCGAAAGATCGGTTCGTTTTACCTTTTCATTTAAAAGATGATTCGCCTCTTTGCTAAAGATGTACAACCCAAAAGGTGATTTTTCGTTTACATCAAAATTCTTACGCCAATCGGTCACCTCGGATTTGCTGAGTTCCAGCAACGCCAAAACCACCATCACGATGATGAAAATTAAACCATATAATTTGAATGTTTTATTCATATTTTATTTCAACCCTGAAACGGCTTTTCTATATCTTAAAATTTAAAAACTTCTGTTTGAAGTGCGTATAACTTTTTTCATTAACTTCAAATTCGCCATACCAAACATAGTCAAAAATATAAGCCAGTTCTTTGAAACCCATCTTTAATTCTTTGGTTTTTAACTCTGACAGATAATCTTTATTTGTTTTTTCCGGATTCCAATTGATGAGTTTTTTATCTGCCAGTTTCTTTAAGACCAATAAAAATTGATATCGAACTGCGGAACGGTAATCATTCTGTCTTTCGAATTTCTCGATGCTTTCACTAAAATTAATTTCGTGAATATTTTCCTGAAGATCCTGATCGGCAATATTGATCTTCTTATTTTTCTTGCTGAAAAAGAAATTCCCGTCTTTGCCCAATAAAAATTTAATTAAAAAGTAAAGCACAAAACCGATGATAATGACCGCGAAAATCCGCATAATATTTTCCGCATAGGAAGCCGTTTGGTTGGGATTAACTTTACCGAAAATAGATTCCAGAATTTTCATGATTCTTTTCTGAATCTTTTGCCAAAGAGATTCTCGCGGTTTTATCGTCGTGTAGTCGTAATCAGCACCTTTATATTTGGATTGAAATTTCTCTTCAAAACTTTTTGGAAAAATAATATTATCGGTCGTAGGATTTTTAATTAAAAGAGAATCCGTGTAATATTGATCGTCGTAGTAAATTTCAACAGAATCTTTTAAACCAGACATCGGTGGTGGCATAAGTTCCTGAGAATTTCCGGATATAAATTGTAATAGAAAAATGAAGATGAATATCCTAAATTTCATGGGTACCAATCGTGTCGATTTCTGATAAGTCAATATTGCGGTGAAGGTCGGTTCGGCTGTCGTAATACTGCAAACCGGAGTTTACAAAAATCACGTTGATCATTAAAAATGAAAATAGCAACGAAACGCCATACAAGATAAAAATGAAAATTCCCATCGGACCTTCAAAAGGATTTTGTTGCAAGTCACCAGTTTCCGGAATCGTCATCATTCCGCCAAAAATGAACATCATTGGGATCATGGTGAAAATTGAAGCAATCGTTTGAATGATGAAATACATGACAATCGTTGAACCCCAATATTTCCAAAAAGGAGATTTCTCTCTTCCGTTTTTATAAGAGAATTGCGCTCTCACCGCATAACTTAAAGATTCAAAAAAACCTTTCTTAGTATTAAAATAATCGAACATTAAAAAATTAACGACATTCATTAAGGCAGGTCCTAACAATATCAATAAAAGAAATCCGATCAGGATGAACATTAAAACGATCGATATTCCGAAAACGATCATTGCCAATGGAGTTACAATAAAAAATAATCCCAGAAATAATTTTAAAAACCGTCCGATATTGCTTTTTAAATCATTTAAAATTTCATCAGCTTTAATGTTTTTATTTCCGGTTTCAGTCAGTCTTTTCAAATATAAAATCGGATACGAATAGGAAACCATCGTCACCGCCAAAAACAGAATGAAAACGATTGTTGATATTAAAATCAGCATCGCTGAATTCTCTTGAAAATAGGCTTCGAAATAATAATTTTGTCCGCTGGTGTTGGAACCCATCATTTGCGAGAAAAGTTCCCGATATCCAAAAACGAAGATAACCACCATCAGAATTAATAAAATCCCATTGATCAAAAGATAATTTTTAAAATAGTTCTTTCCGTGTTCTTTGAAAAAAGCAAACGTGTCGCTAATGAACGCTCCGAAGTCCCGTTTCTGATAAAATTGCATCATGTATTTTTGATTTTTTTACTACTAAATAAGGATAGATAAAATAATAATAACCGACCAAAGAAAGCGTCCCGAAAATGAGAAGTCCATTTAGAAATCCAGGCATTACCAAAGCATATCTCGTGACATAACCTTCGATAATTCCTGCGATAATCGTAAATGGAACCGTACTTAAAAATATTTTAAAAGCATCTTTGAAACCTAATTTAAAGGAATTAAAACGCGAATACGTTTTCGGAAATAAAATCGACGCACCTAAAATTAAACCTGCCATCGCTTCCACCACCATGCTGAAAATTTCGAAAACGCCGTGAAGCCAAATTCCGCTTGCACTTTCTTTCAACGCACCATGTTCATGAAAAAAATATTGAAACGAACCAAGCATAATGCTGTTTTGCAGCAACGCATACAAAGTTCCTACACCGCCAAAAACGCCATAGATAAATAGAATAGCGCCAACTTTTAGATTATTAAAAATGATGGCGATGGCACTGCCCCAGTTCGAACCTTGTTGATAAACGCCGACTGCATTTCCTTTTTCAATATTCTCAATGGTTTTGTTGACATATTCGTCGCCCAGAATAACTCTGACGAAATCCTTGTCGTAATAGGCTGAAATAAAACCAATCAAAGTAAACAGAATGAAGAACCCGAATGCGTAAAATAAATACCGTCGATAGTGATGAACCAAAAGAGGAACTTCAGTTTTAAAGAACTCAAACAGGCGGTTTTGTTCGGATCTTTTGGTTTTATAAATTCTTTGGAAAATAAGTGAGGAAAGATTGTTTAGGTAAACCGTAGTTTTGCTTTTTGGGTAATAAGTTTGTGCAAATGACAGGTCATTCACCAAATTGATATACAGCGACGAGAGATCATCCGGATTTTTTTTAATTTTTCCTGCGATAACCTGCTCGATTCCCAACCATTTTTCTTTATTTTGTTTGATAAACGCAACCTCTCTCATTCGATGCTAAAATAATAAAAATATGTCGCTGATCGCTATAAATACTTCACAAAATGTAAATATAAATTTCAATACCGCAAGTATTGGCGAGCGTATTTTGGCCTTCGTTATAGATCTCCTCATTAAAGGAGCGTATGTTCTGATTCTTTTTTGGTTTCTTTTTCGCGTTTTTAATTTCGCTTCTTATCTTGATGGTCTAGATAATTGGTCTCAAATGGCGGTCTCTATTATACTCACGATTCCAATTCATGTTTACACTCTGGTCAGTGAAAGCCTCATGGAAGGCCAAACTTTTGGAAAAAAAGTCGTAAAAATTAAAGTCGTAAAAATCGATGGATTCCAAGCGAGTTTCGGCGATTATTTGATGCGTTGGTTTTTCAGGTTGATCGATGTTTTCTCCAATTCAGGCGTGGTCGGTTTAGTCAGCATGATCGTTTCTAAACACAACCAAAGACTGGGCGGAGTCGCTTCTGGCACCGCAGTGATCTCCCTAAAAAACCGAGTAAACATTTCACATACCATTTTAGAAAACCTCAAAGAAGATTACATTCCTCTTTTCCCACAAGTTATTGCGTTGACCGATAACGATGTGAGAATCATTAAAGAAAATTATCAAAAAGCATTAAAAATTGATGACCGTCAAGTCGTTTCAAAACTCTCAACCAAAATTAAAGAGATCCTAAAATTAGAAATCGATCCTACCAAAATGACCGAACGCCAATTCATCAACGTCGTCATTAAAGACTATAATTTTTACACGGGAAAAGATTTTTAAATGGTAATTTGGGCAGACTAATCTCTCGTCTTTGGGACGAGATTCCCGCTTTTTTATTCCACTTCGTTTCATAAAAAGAGCTCCACTCAAGTCGGGCTGCAATGATCGCATCCGAACGAGATCAGTTATAATTAGAAAATTTTTCTTCCATTTATTTTCCTTAAATTTAAGGAACTAAAAAAGATTACAATGAAATACGAAAATAACAGATCAGGAAACGGTGGCGTTTTAACTTTGAGTAAGGAAGAGGACGAAGTAGGCAGATTAACCTACACCATTTTCCCGGACGAAAATAAATTAGTCATTTCTTACGTCTTGGTTCATTCAAAATTCGAAGGAAAAGGAATGGGGAAATATTTGGTTGAAGAAGGAATCAAATTCGCCCGAGAAAACAACTGGAAAGTTTATCCACATTGCTCTTACGCGCGTTCCGTCATGAACAGAATGAAAGATGTAGATGATATTTTATTAGAACGTTAAAATACAAAACCCATAGAAATTCTATGGGTTTTACTTTATGGATTTCTCTAATCTTAATTTTTACTGATGTGGTAATACGCCAACATTTTGTAGTATAATTTCGCTGCTAAAAACGCAGTCGGTTTCGGCATTGGGGAATCCATTAACTCAACAATATCAAAAGCAACCACATTACATTTTTCAAATACTTTTCTCAGTAATTCCAAAGTTGGATACCATTGCAGACCTCCTGGTTCTGGAGTTCCCGTTGATGGAGCGATCGATGGATCGAAAGCATCCAAATCGATCGTGATATAAACATTTCCGGAAACTTTATCCAAAACGTCATTGATCCAGTTTTCATTATTTGCAATTTGGTGAGCCCAGAAACACTGTTCTTTATTTACATATTGCATTTCTTCAATATCCATAGAACGGATTCCAACCTGAACCAAATTATGTTTCTGGCTGGCTTCATAAACCGCACAGGCATGATTAGAAGTAGATCCGTGAAAATCCGGACGTAAATCGGTGTGGGCATCTAATTGCAAAACCGTTAGATTTTCATATTTCTCACCAACCGCCCGAATAGAACCGATCGACACCGAATGTTCACCACCAAAAAGAGTAAATAGCTTTCCATCGTTAGCAAGGAGTTCTTTGGTTTTGTCGTAAACAGCTTCGGTCATGGCTTCAGGAGAAGATTTCTCTGTGATATCTCCCGCTAGATAAACTCCTTCTAAATAGGGTTCTGTACTGGTTTCGATATCGTACAATTCCATATTTTCTGAAGCGTCTAAAAAAAGTTCCGGACCTTTGTCAGCACCTTTTCCCCAGGTAGAAGTTCCATCGTAAGGAACGGTTACGAGCATTACTTTCGAGGTTTCTAATTGAGCATTTTCTTCCGGAATATCTGCGTATGTTTTCATATTATTTTTGAATGTAGTTTTTTCTTGTTTAGAAATTCAAAGATAAAAATTTCAAAATAATTCTGCGCGTTTTCTGAAGTCGTATAGATAATAGAAAGTAAGTTTTATAAATTTTCAGTTTATCCAATTAAATAAATCACTATTTTTATATTCAACTTCCTAAAGACCATCTTGAATCAAAAATGCAAACACATGAAAACTAAATACATCATCGGATTGTTTTTATTTACTTTCCAGCTGGTTTTCTCCCAAAAGATTACCGGTTTCTGGTATGGAAAACTAGATGTTCAGGGACAAACATTACCGCTAGTAGTTCATATTGAAAAAGTAGGAAATGATTTAAAATCTTCTTTCGACAGTCCACTGCAAGGAGCAAAAGGAATCCCAATAAAGAATACTTTATTTGAAAACAATGAACTAAAATTTGCCGCTCCTGATTTAGGAATTATATTCACAGGAAGGTTGAACGCTGCTACAATCGAGGGAACATTTACACAAAGTGGACTGAGCTTTCCTCTGATTCTTACAAGAAACGAAGAGACCACAGTTTTGAATCGACCACAAACTCCAAAACCTCCTTTTAATTATAATTCCAATGATGTTACTTTTAAAAATGATACAGAAGGAAACGTACTCGCCGGAACGATTGCAGAACCACAAAACTTTAAAAAAAATCAACCCATATTGGTAATGATTACCGGAAGTGGCGCACAGAACAGAAATGAAGAAATGTTTGAGCATCAACCTTTTTGGGTCATCGCAGATTATTTGGCAAAAAAGGGAATCGCAACTTTACGTTTAGATGATCGTGGAATTGATGGTTCGGAAAAAGGCAAAGCGGACGCTACGTCCGCTGATTTCGCCACCGATATTAATTCAGCGGTTAATTATTTAGTAAAAAACGGATACAAAAACATCGGTCTTATCGGTCACTCAGAAGGTGGCATGATTGCGCCAATGGTTGCAAATACGAACAAAAAGGTAAAGTTTCTAGTTCTTCTTGCCGCTCCCGGCATTCCCATTATCGAGTTGACTTTGGATCAGAATAAAAAACTTGCAGAAAGTGCAAATCTACCACAAGCTGCGATTGATGAAGTATTGGCCATAAAATCCAAAACATTTACTTACGCCAAACGCTATGAAGGAAAAGATTTCAAAGCCGATTTTACAAAATATCTACAGGAAAATTATCCGAACATGTCTGCGCAAGAAAGGGTAGCTTACATTGCTCAAATGTCGTCACCTTGGTTTCAATATTTCATCAAGTTTAATCCAAACGATTATTTATCTAAAGTTAAGATTCCAGTTTTAGCAGTCGATGGAAGTTTAGATTTGCAGGTTTCTGCAAAAGAAAATTTAGCCGGAATTAAAAACTCAATGACGAAAGCAGGAAACAAGAATTTTGAAATTGTAGAATTCGAAGGTTTAAATCATCTTTTCCAAACCGCAACAACCGGAAATCCTTCTGAGTATGGACAAATTGAAGAAACTTTTTCACCTAAAGTTTTAGACAAAATCAGTTCCTGGATTTTACAATTACAAAAATAGAACTAACCCGTGAACCCTTTGAAAGACTGAAAGGCTTTTAAGAAAAGTAAATAATTGTTTTCCTAAATTTGTAAAAATTTTTGAATGCCATTAAAAGCAGTTTTATTCGACATGGACGGTGTAATCGTTGACACCGAACCACTCCACAGAAGAGCATATTTTCAAATGTTTGAAGATTTAGAAATTGAAGTTTATGAAGAATTATACACTTCTTTTACGGGTGCCTCGACTAAAAAGGTTTGCAATACGTTAATCGAAAATCATCAGTTAAGTCAATCACACGAAGAGTTGGCGCTAATTAAAAGAAAGTACTTCAAGCATTATTTTTATAATGATGCTGATTTTAATTTGCTTCCAGGAGTGAAAAGTTTGATTGAAAATTATTTTGAAAACGGAATTAAACTGGTGTTGGCTTCTTCTGCAAGTATGGTGACGATCAACATGGTTTTTGAAAAATTCGGGCTCGAAAAATATTTCGTTGGAAAAATTAGTGGTGCGGATCTGAAAGAATCGAAACCTCATCCGGAAATTTTTCTTCTTGCATCGGAAATCGCTGATGAACCTAAAGAAAACTGTATGGTCATAGAAGATTCCACGAATGGAATTATCGCTGCTCATTCTGCCGGAATATTTTGTACGGCCTACAAAAGTGAACATTCTGTGGGTCAGAATTATGACAAGGCAAACTTGTTAATTTCAGATTTTTCGGAAATTGAGGTTGAGAAGATCAGTCTTTATTTTTGAGCTGTCGCGACCGCCGAAAAGCCATTTTGTAGAGAACTGCTTTGAAAAGAAATCTGATCGTTGTTCTAGCCCAGATGGCAACGGTATCCCCAAAAGGGAGGGATCAGCATTGGCTTGGGATATAGTGGACAGCTGGACCGAAAAGTAAAAAGGAGCAACTAATTTGTTGCTCCTAAATTATATCAATTAGATACGGATTAAATTTTTTGGATCTCAGTACTTAATACCCTAAAAGTTTTAGAACTTCTTCCGGTTTTTGTTCTTCCCGGAACATGGTGTAAACAAAATTGCCTTCTTCGTCTTTATCGATCAAAATATGTTTCGGCTGTGGCATCAAACAGTGGTGAACACCGCCGTAACCGCCGATGGTTTCCTGATATGCTCCGGTATTGAAAAAGCCAATATACAAAGGTTTAGTATCGCTGAAGGTCGGCAAATAAATCGCATTGGTATGCTGTTCAGAATTATAGTAATCATCTGAATCACAAGTCAATCCACCAAGAAAAACACGTTCGTAAGTATCTTCCCAACGGTTGATCGGAAGCATGATGAATTTTCTTGAAATCGCCCACGTATCAGGCAAAGTCGTCATGAAAGAGGAATCGATCATATTCCATTTTTCTCTATCATTCTGACGTTTCTGAGAAATGATTTTATAAAGATGTCCACCACTTTCGCCAACGGTAAAACTACCAAATTCGGTATAGATGTTTGGTTCTTCTACGCCTTCCTCTTCACAGAATTTTTTGATCTGCGAAACGATTTCATTGACCATATATTGGTAATCGTAATCGAAATTTAAAGAAGTTTTAATAGGAAAACCGCCACCGATATTTAAAGAATCAACTTCCGGCGCTATTTTTTTCAACCGGGCGTAAACGCGTAAACATTTGTATAATTCGTTCCAATAATAAGCGGTATCCTTGATTCCGGTATTGATGAAAAAGTGCAGCATCTTCAATCTGGCATTCGGATGATCTGCAATTTTCTGGCTGTAATATGGAATAATATCTTTATAACCAATTCCCAATCTAGAGGTGTAAAATTCGAATTTTGGTTCCTCTTCGGAAGCAATCCTGATCCCAATATTAAATTTGCAATCGATGCTTTCTGTCAGTTTATCTAACTCTCTGTAATTATCTAAAATAGGGGTAATGTTTTCAAAACCTTTGTTGATGAGATCAGAAATTTTTGCTAAATAATCGTCGGTTTTGAATCCATTGCAAATCACTTCAACATTTTTGTCGAACCTCCCTTTTTCATACAAAGAGTTTACGATGTCTATATCATAAGCAGAAGACGTTTCCAAGGAAATATCATTTTTCAGGGCTTCTTCTAAAACGAAAGCGAAATGACTGGATTTTGTGCAATAGCAATAGCGGTAACTCTTTTTATAATCATTGATTTCAAAAGCTTCTTTGAACCATGCTTTTGCACGTTGAATATTCATCGAAATCTTTGGCAAATAATTAAACTTCAGAGGAGTACCGAACTTTTCTATGACTTCCATTAAAGGAATATCGTGAAATTGAAGCGTATTATCCGCGACGTTAAATTCTTCCGTCGGGAAATACAGAGTTTGATCGATAAGTTCTGAATATTTAATCTTCATTGATTTATAAAGTTTTAATGTTTTGAATGTGCAAAGTTGCGGAAAAAAGTTGGGTTTCTATTTTAAAATTCCGTTAAAATTAGCGCTGTCTTTCATTTCCAACAAAGACGACTAAATTTCCGGTTTCGAATTCGATACTCACTTGCTTTTCCTTAGCAAAATTCCGAGTTCCGATTCTATTGGTAATATCTAAATTTTCTTGAGTTAAAGGCCAATTTAAACCTTTAGTAGTTACATTTTCTGTGGTTGGAAAAGGATATAAAGAGATCATTCGATTTTGGACATCGTTTAAGATTAAATTTTCAGGAGCAAAGAAATAGGTCGAATATTCATCAAAAAAAGAAATCTTTAAATCTTCTTTAAATTTAAAAGCTACCGTAAGATTTCCAAGGAAATGATCCATTTCACCACCACTTCCGCCGTACACATCGACGGTTTTAAATCCTCTCTCTTTGATAATCTCCAGAGATTTTTGAAAATCGGTCTTATCCTGATCTGGCGTATAGATGAATTTTGTCTGATATACATTTTCATCAATTCCAGAATGAGAATCGAAATCTCCGGAAACAAAATCGAGCTTTTCCAAAGGAAAACCTTTCTTCTTTAAATAATTAAAAGCACCATCGGAACAGGCAATTAAAGAATAATTATTAATGTTAGGAAGATTTTCTGGCGGGATTCCATTGATGAAGAGAAGTGCTTTATCGGTCATTTGGATTCCAATATTCTTCGGTTTCATTATTCAGTTTTGAAACATAACGTGCTAAAACAAATAAGTAATCAGAAAGTCGGTTCAGGTATTTTATCAATTCTGGTCGTACTTCTTCGGATTCATTTAAGAATACTAAACTTCGTTCTGCTCTTCTACAAACGGTTCTACAAACATGCAAAGAGGTTGCAGATCTGCCGCCTCCCGGAAGAATGAAATATTGCAATGGCGCTAATTCTTTTTCAAAATCATCCATCCAATGTTCCAGTTCTTCAATTTCTGTATCGGTAATCATCAAAGCCAAACGTGATTTTCCGTTGGCTAAAGTTAATTTATCCGTTGGCGTTGCGGATTCTGACCCAAGCGTAAATAAATCGAACTGAATTTTCTTCAATTGATTTAAAACCTGCTCATCTTTTACTTCACTTTTTGCCACGCCGATAAAAGAATTGAGCTCATCAATGGTTCCGTAAGATTCAACTCTTGCTGATGCTTTGGAAACACGGGTTCCACCATATAAAGCAGTTTCTCCTTTGTCGCCGGTTTTGGTATATATTTTCATTTTTTGTCAATTTAAGCTAACTGTAAATTTAGACAATTTCTACTGATTGATTTTTCTTCCACCTTAAAGTTCGTCCAATGCGATCTTCCAAAGTTTCTTATTATAACTTCTAAAATAATTGACATGTCCGATTTCGCCTTTTTCAGATTCAGAAATTTTAATTTCTCTATACGTCGTTTTTAAATTTGGATAAACATTTTTAAGCAGGTTTTTCATTCCTTTCTGCGTTACCCAAGTATCATCTTCGGCGTGAATAATAAAAGTTTTTTGACTTAATTCTTTGGAAGTATTCTCTCCTATTTTCTCATACAACTTGCTTGTCGATTTTTTATTGAGAATTAAAGTCTGCCAATCGAACGCAACGCCTTTTGGTAAAGATTCTCCCAAGCCAAATCGATGCGCGGGAAAGTAGCCAAAAAAATGAGTCATTGCGGGAAGTGTAATTCCGAAACCGAGCAACGCAGTACCAGCAACCGTAAAAGTCAAATTTCCGATGTAGGCATCTTGTGTACCTACAAAAATAAATTTCTCAAAATTTTTCGAGTAATCATTAATTCCCAGAATCAATGCTCCCACGGAATGGCCTAAACAAAATTGGGTATAATCAGGATATTCCTTTTGAATAAAATCAGTTAAAGTTTTAAAATCGACAGCTCCCCAAATTCTCATCGATGCATTGAAGCCGCGCATTTTTGCTGGTTTAGATTCGCCTATTCCCCGATAATCGTAGGTTATTACGGTAAAACCATTTTCAGCGAAATACTTTGCAAAAGAAAAATAGATCTGTTGTTTTACTCCGGTTGCAGAATTAATCAGCAGCAATTTTCCGTTGGATATTTCAGGTTCAAAAACCTTTATAGAAAGTGGAATATGATCGGAAGTATTTAGAGTCAGTTCTTTCATAGTAATGAAAATTCCACTTGTCAATAAGTGGAATTATTTTTTAAAAATATAAATTTTAATGGAATTAAAAAAGGAAAACCGATATGCTCAATATAGCAATTTACCCTGCAATGATATCTTTTAAATAAGGTAAACCACTTTGAGACCCTCTGTTCTTAGTTACTTTTAGAGAAACATCATTTCCGAATTTCACACAGTCATCAATGCTATTTCCGTGGCAAAGCGCAACGGCAAATCCTGAGGTAAAAGCATCACCCATTCCCATTTTATGTAAAACAGAATCGTGGTCGTTTCGGTAATATTTCATTTCGGTACCATTGAAATAGGTCGTAGAATTGGTATCGTCCCGCACAAATAATTTATTTGGATATTTCCGCAAAATCTGTTCCCTCGGTTCATCACCAAATATAATAGACAGCTCATTACTTTTAGCAACGATAAAAGAAGAATTTTCTATTATCTCTACAGAAAGAGGTTTTGCTGGAGAGGCATAGATCCCCATTTTCTTACCATTATTCTTTACCAGTTCTGCAGTATATTCTACCACATCCATCGGGATTTCCAGCTGAATTAAAACCAAGTCTGCTGTGGTAAAAAACTTTTCTGCTTCTGCAACATGTTGCGGTTCTAAACAATAATTAGACGCAGGCACGACTACAATAGAGTTTACCCCTTTTGCCGCCACTACATAAGCTGTTCCGGTAGCTGCTTCTTCGATTTCTACAACATAACCCACATTGACTCCTTCATCAACTAAATTTCTTAAAATCTGCTGACCAAATGGATCCATTCCTACCGCGCCAATAAAATAAGTGCTCGCCCCAAGTCGTGAAGTTGCAACAGCCTGATTGGCACCTTTCCCTCCAAAAAAACTCTCAGATTTCTCTGCCATTACCGTTTCATTAGGTTGGGGAAGATTCGCGGTATTCAAAACTAAATCTATTGAAGAACTGCCAATAACAATAATTTTAGGTTGCTCAGAAGTGATATTCATTTTTTATAACTTAGGTTTCAAATGTACTTAAATATAGGTCGACTAGGAAATATATAACCTTAATTAATTTCCACGAATTCGGAAACTACTTTTACGGGAACGTTATTTTTATCAAATCCGATATAGCTGGCATAAAACCCTTCGCCATAACCGGTTTCAAAAGCGAATAAATTTCCTGGTTTTTCGTCATTAGGTTTTAGAAAAGCGTATTGATTAACAGCGCCTTCTTCCTGGAAAAAATGTTCGTGGAAAAATTCTTCATAAATTCCTGTAAAATCGTCCCCTTTTCTTTTGAACAAATGTTGTTCCAACAGATTTAGATTTTCTTGGGTTTCATAATCCATCAAACAACCCATTCCGCTTTCCACGGGAAAACCGTAGATTTCTCCTTCTTCCAATTCAGTAAGATGTTGACCTTCTGAAGTTGCGAGTTCCCAAGTTGCAATTTCCGCAGCACTAAAAACAATTTCTGTGTAGGCGATACAATTGCTTTCGATTTCTTTATGAACCAAAACCGGAAATTCCCCGATTGGAAAAACAGTTGTAAAAGCCGGCATTTCACTGGTGATCAAAGGATCGCTAGCGACCAACTTTCCTGAAGTAAGAATTAAATTTCCTGCCTCGAACGTTTCAATTAAAGGGCTTTCTACAAAATTCTTGTTGAAAAGTTTTTTGATATTTTCGATGTGGTTCATGATAAAGTTTTCAATTTTTCTTCGAGCAGAACTAATTTATCCTGCGCATCTTTTTTCTTTTTCAATTCATTATCAACTACTTGCTGAGGCGCTCCTGCCATAAACTTTTCGTTGGATAATTTTTTATCAACTGACATCATGAAACCTTTTAAATATTTGATCTCTTCTTCAGTTTTAATTTTCTCTTCTCCTAAATCTAAGTTTTCACTTAATGGAATTGAAACTTCCGTTCCGCCAATTAAGAATGAGAATGTTGGTTTATCTGTTTTTTCAGCGAAATGAATTTGATCAATATTCGCTAATTTTCGAACTAAATTTTCATTGTCAAAAGAAACTGCATTGGTAAAAACTTCAACACTTTCACGCGGTGAAATCCCTTTGCTTTGACGGTAATTACGAACGCCAGAAATTAATTCCTTAGAAACTTCAAACTGTTTGATCAACTCTTTATCGTAATCCTGAACTTTTCTTTGCTGAGCTATAACTAAAGCCTCTTCTATCGTTCGCTCAGAGATATTCTGCCACAATTCTTCAGATAAAAATGGCATAAATGGATGCAACAATTTCATTAATTCCTCGAAATATTGAATGGTCTGATCATAAACTTCAGTAGAGATCGCTTCACCGTAATTGGGTTTAATAGCTTCTAAATACCAAGAACAGAAATCGTCCCAGATCAGTTTATATACCAAATGCAACGCGTCAGAAATTCTGAATTTCTCAAATTGATCTGCAATTTCGGCAATAGTTTTATCCATTTGATTTCCGAACCAAGCGATCGCCTGTTGGTCTGCCTCATTCGCTTTGATCGAATCATCTTTTTTCCAACCTTGAATTAATTTATTGGAGTTCCAGATCTTAGTTGCAAAATTTCTTCCCTGCAACATTAATTCTTCATCAAAAAGCAAATCGTTTCCGGCAGGTGCACTCAATAAGATTCCAACCCGAACGCCATCTGCGCCATATTTCTCCATTAATTCAATTGGATCCGGAGAATTCCCCAGTGATTTCGACATTTTCCGTCTTTGCTTATCCCGCACAATTCCGGTGAAATAAACATTTTTAAAAGGAACTTCTTTTCTATATTCGATTCCTGCCATGATCATTCGGGCAACCCAGAAAAAGATAATATCCGGTCCGGTAACTAAATCAGAAGTTGGGTAATAATAATTGATATTTTTATTTTCAGGATCGTTCAATCCATCGAAAACCGACATCGGCCATAACCAGGAAGAGAACCAAGTGTCCAAGGCGTCTTCGTCTTGCTTCAAATTTTCTACTGTCAAATTTTGGTTTCCACTTTTTTCCTGAGCTAAAGTCAGAGCTTCATTCATTGTTTCTGCTACGACGAAATCATCCTGTCCTTCACCATAAAAATAAGCCGGGATTTGTTGCCCCCACCAAAGCTGACGTGAAATATTCCAGTCGCGGATGTTTTCCATCCAGTGTTTGTAAGTGTTTTTGAATTTTTCCGGGTGAAATTTCACCTCATCATTCATCACCACGTCTAAAGCTGGCTTTGCCATTTCTGACATTTTCAAAAACCACTGAACTGAAACTTTCGGTTCGATAACCGCGCCTGTTCTTTCAGATGTTCCTACTTTATTAACGTAATCTTCTGCTTTTAATAAAAGATCATTTTGTTCTAATTCTTTAACAATTTCTTTACGAACAACAAACCTGTTTTTCCCTGAATAATGCAAACCGTGATCATTCAAATTAGCATCATCATCCAAAGAATCGATCATTGGCAAACCATGACGCTTCCCAATTTCATAATCATTGGTATCGTGGGCCGGCGTAATTTTTAAAGCTCCAGTCCCGAATTCAATATCTACATAATCATCCTCAATAATGGGAATCACGCGATTAACCATAGGAACAATCACATTCTTCCCTTTTAAATGGGCATATCTTTCATCATCAGGATTGATACAAACGGCAGTATCGCCGAAAATCGTTTCCGGACGGGTTGTTGCAACAGACAAGAATTCTTCACTTCCTTCAATCTTATATTTTAAATAAAACAGTTTTCCATTCTGCTCTTTGAAAATAACCTCTTCATCAGAAATATTGGTTTTGGCTTCCGGATCCCAGTTTACCATTCGGTAACCACGATAAATTAAACCTTTATTATATAAATCGATAAACGATTTTACCACTTGCTGAGAAAGTTTTGGTTCCATAGTGAAACTGGTACGCTCCCAATCGCATGAACAACCTAATTTCTTCAACTGCTCCAAAATTGTTCCTCCATATTTGTCGGTCCAATCCCAGGCGTGTTTTAAAAACTCTTCACGGGTAATATCTGATTTATTAATGCCTTCTTCTTTCAGTTTTGCCACTACTTTGGCCTCGGTCGCAATCGATGCGTGATCTGTTCCCGGAACCCAACATGCATTAAAGCCTTGCATTCTCGCTCTTCTAACCAAGATATCCTGAATGGTATTATTCAGCATATGACCCATGTGTAAAATCCCAGTCACATTTGGTGGTGGAATTACAATTGTGTAGGGAGGTTTTTCGTTGGGCTCGGAGTGAAAATAATTATTTTTTAGCCAGAAATCATACCATTTCTGTTCTGTTTCCTGTGGCGTATATTTCTCTGAAATCTGCATATAATATATCTTTGGCTTAATAGATGCAAAAATAGGGAAATAAAAAAAATTGACCTTACTAATAAAAAAATATTTAACTTTGTTTGTTAAACTCAATCAAATAACCAAATTTTTAAAAAATAAAAAAATGAAAAAAATCTTCGCAGGCCTATTTTTAGCCGGATCTTTTGCACTTGCTTCAGCACAAACTATTTCTTTTGACAAAACCGTTTACGAATATGGAAATGTTGCAGTTGGTGCAGATGGGCACAGAATTTTCGTTATTAAAAATACAGGAGACAAACCTCTTATCATTAGAAGAATGCAAGAATCTTGTGGTTGTACAAATCCAGAAGTTACCAAAGACCCAATCATGCCAGGAAAAACAGCTGAATTAAAAGTAGGTTACGATAC
>NZ_JBGZYM010000070.1:0-48657 GCF_041824135.1 Kaistella sp.
TTCTGACTAACGTTTTTATTTCTTACTTACAATCAGCTAGTTGCGAAACTGATATCTTCATTAGTCAGACCAAATTTAGTGATTTGCTTTTGAATCCTTTTTACTAAACCTAGCTTTCTTTTTTCGTCCAAAAATAAGTAGCCTTCAGGATTGACGTAGGATTGATTTTTAACGACCATATTCCTAATAATCATTGCTAATTTCCTTGCAGTTGCTGAGATTGCAGATACTCTGCCTTTTCTAAAATTGATTCGCTTGAAAAAATCCGATAATGGTGTGGAATCTTTTAAATTACCAATCGCATTTGCTGCATTTCTTAAGGCTATTTTTAAACGGTTACTTCCTTTTGGGATTCTATTAGAAAGTATTTTACCACCACTTATTTTATTATTTGGAGTCAATCTTAGCCAACTTGCAAAGTGTTTTGCCGTCGGGAATTTCTTGATGCCTTCCAATCCAACTTCACTCATTATAGAAAGTACGGTTGAATAGGAAACTCCTTCTATTGCCAGTAAATCTACGCCTTCAAAATATTGATAAGCCATTAAATTTAGGTCGATATTCTTAGGAGTATTCTTATTGATTTTTTTGTGCTTTTTAGGTTCTATGTGGTGTTCTTTTTTATTGTTGTCTTGATCAATTGTTGTATTTAATATTTTCTCAATTTCTACATCGCATTGTGAAATTTTACTTTGCAAGACTTCATACATTTCAAGCTCTTGATTCAGGGCAAATAAATAATCTTCTCTTCCATTGGTATGAAGTGCTTTTGCAATTTCTTTTTCGGTTTTTCTACAATTACCGTGTCTTAATTCTGCTAATTTTAAGGCATCTGTTTCTCCGTTGCAAATTGCATGAATAATGAGAAGTCCGGTTAAACCACAAATGTCATTTACCACCACATCCAATCGGAGGTTGAGTAGGCGTAAGTATTTTTGCATTTTTTTAGAAGTGCTGGCTGCAGAATCTAATAAATTTGCTCGATGACGACAATAGGTACGGAGTTTTTCGGTAGTTTCATCGGGCAGAAAACTACCTGTTAACAATCCGATACTGTGTAGTTTTTGAATCCATTGACAGTCTTGAACGTCTGTTTTTCTGCCTTTTATGTTTTTAGTAAATTTACCATTACATAAAATAACCTGGAATCCATCAGCCAATAAGATAGCATAAAGTGTTTGCCAATAGGTTCCTGTGCTTTCCATGGCAACTGTTTGAATGTTCTTTTCTTTCAACCAATTTGATAAATTTTTCAAGTCCTCATTGAAAACACCAAACTCTTTAATATCTTCCTCTTTTTGGCCAACCGCAACCCAGTGTGAGCGACTTCCAATATCAATTCCTGCTGCATTTGAATTGACAATTTCCATTGAAATTTTGTTCTCATTCATATTTTCAAAAATTAATGATTAAAAATACTCTAAGGAGATGTTCTTTAGGCTAAAAAAAATATTCTGAACGGGGTTCTGATCAATCAGACCGCCACTGAAGTCATCACATACATCTCAACCAGGATTGCACCCGTGCTATTACGCAACAGTTTTAAAATCGGCCTTGCAAAGAGCATAATAAAATTAGAAAATATTTCTCATAACTACCAAACGTTAGCTTGAGAAGTCAATTCGGTGGTATAGGGGGGATTGCCTCCAACGGTTGGGTATTTCTGCAGGTGGGATAAAAATACGAAATCTTTCTGCTTCTTAAAAACTTAATTAATCGCTAAAATCTTCAACGGAAACTTCCTACCTAAAAATATCTTTTTAACGATAGTTTCTTTTAGTAGTCATCATATGTAGTCATTCCTTTGTATTTTCCGTTTTTAATTTCGAATAGAACATTATAAGATTCCGAGCCGTCTGAATTATTTAAAATTATATACAATGTTTTCGTTTCCTTATCATAATAGCATTCTGATAAATCATTGTTTAAATCAAAAAGATTTTCGATTTCTTTTTTTGGTACATCGAAATGAATTTGTTCTATATTTCCAGTTATAGATAAATAGTTTAATTTAGGCGGAAAATTTCCCAAGGTTCCAAATGCGTATTTGTCTTTATAGGTTATATAGCCGTTAAATTTCTTGAAAAATATTTTGTTTTTTTGAAAATCAAATTTTCCAGATTTAATTTCTACTTCTACATTACAACAAATAAAAACTGTTCCTTTTTCACTATTGTCAACTGAAGGAATAAGTAAATATTCAGTAATTTGTTTCAGTTTTGAATTATGAATAAACCCTGAAATATATTTTGAGAAAACATTTTCTTTTTTTTGCTGATAGCTGATTTGAGACCAATTTTCATTTTCATTCCCTTTGCTAGAAATAAAGATAATTTGATCTGACTGAATTGTTGCAATTATTTTGCTGTTAGAATTTGCACTTGCGCGAATATTTACATAACCTTCTTTGTCAACAATTTTTGCAAACTGCGCAAATATTATTACTGGTTGTAAAAATAATAATAAGATATAAATATATTTTTTCATCTAAAATATTGAAATGTATTTTTTGTTCTGTTTTTAGTTGAAAGCAGACGTATCTAAAATTGATGCTAACTCCCAAATATACGCAACTATCATCATTTATAAATTTTTTCTCTAAGCGATCAGCAATTAATCAGCTGATTCTTTTTACAAACAAAATTAAAGTAATGTTGGTCAAGGTAAATGTACGGTTTCATTTTATCCCTAATTTATTTCCAACTAAAGAACTGCCCGAGATGGTAGCGCCGATCGGAACGACATCCTTTTTGTGGAGAAACAACGGAAAAAAACATGATTGTCGGCAGGCAAATACAGTAGATAGCTGGTGTAAAGGTGGAAGAAAGAACGGAATTATGGCTCCCTATTATTTCCGTAATTCATCCAGATACATCAATTTTAACTGGTCATAAAGTGAATGTTTGCTGACTAAAACAGAAATTAGTGAAGAAACCATACCAGCCAGCATCAGGTAAAAAATCAAACTGTGGCGATCGGTCATTTCTAAAACAATGATGGAAGAAGTAAATGGTGCACGGGTAATCCCGGTTAGAAAGGCAACCATTCCTGCTAAAATAACAACGTTGGTTTCATGTGGCGTTAAATTGATCCAGCCTGCAATCACCGCTCCCATACTTGCACCTGCGGCTAAAGCTGGAGCGAAAATTCCGCCCGCGCCACCTGAGGTAAACGATAAAGCCGGACCGATCATTCGAAATAGTGGCATGTACCAGGCTTCGTTTTTATTATCGGTGAATAATACTCTTTGCATAATTCCTTTTCCGGAACCTAAGATTTCTTGATTGATAAAATAGGCGAGAGAAGCGATGATTAAAGCGGAGATTACCAAAAAGATAATATTGGAACGATCCGTTTTCAGTCTTTTTTTCCAGTTACTAATGCTGATCATTATTCGCGATAGCTGACTGGCGAAAATGCCGGAAACGGCAGAAGTCAAAATCACTGGAAAGATGATCATCATGCTGATGTCACTTGTTTTCGGATATCCTAAATATAGATAAGAGCCTGCAAAGGTTTGGGCGGTTAAACCTGCGATGATGACCGCCGTAAATAAAGCGGTTTTAAAATAATTGATATGCGTTTTTGAAAGTTCCTCTACGGCGAAAACAATCCCACCCAATGGCGTATTGAACGCCGCGGAAAGTCCGGCCGCAGCACCGGTCATGATCATATTCTTCTTAGAGATCTTGGGCCACCATTCGGGTAAATATTCATTCACTTTCCTAAAGACGGATCCTGCAATCTGTATCGTCGGACCTTCCCGACCAACCGCGCCACCACCAATGACTAAAACAATGGAGGACAAGACTTTGAAGATGATGATCTTGATACTCAGTAATTTAGAGATCTTATAATGTTCCTTTGGATTTGCTAATTCTACGGCAGCCATTACTTGCGGAATTCCGCTTCCCTTACCATACGGAGCAAATCTTTTCACCAACCACCAGGACAGAACGAATGCAACTGGAGATACGATGAAGATAAGCCAGCTGTGCCAGTTCATCATAGCATGCATCAGATTTTCTCCCCACTGAAAAAGTTGTGCATAAAAAACGGCGAAAACTCCGGTGATGAAGGAACCGATCCAAAATGGGATTGCCTGGAGCAAATTGTGCTTCAGGTTTTCGTTGTGAATGTTATCAAAAGAATTTTTGATGGATTGGCGAATAAGAATAAAGAGACTTCGCATACTGCAAAAATATAATTTTTTAACGGTTTATTTCGCTTAATCGGCTTTAATTTTAGTCATCAAAAAAGGTCTGCACGAGTGCAGACCTTCCTATAATTGAAATTGATCAGTATTATTTTTTAACAATTTTCACTGACTGAATTCCTTTTTCAGTTTGAATGTTAACAACATAAACTCCTGGAGTTAATTTGCTAAGATTCACTTGGTTTTTCACAGCATTTAAAGCATGTGAAGAAACTACTTTACCAGTGAGGTCAAATACTTGAACCGTGCTAACTTTAGAGTCAGCTTCGATATTTAATACATCAACTACTGGGTTAGGATATACCTTAACTTGAGCTTTGTTTACATTAGAAACTGCTAATGAAGTAAGGTTTAAAGTATAGTCTTCAACTTGTCCAAAACTAGAAGTTCCACAAGGAGTTACGTTAGGAGTTAATGAAGAATCATGCATTCTAACTCTCATTCTTACCTGACCGGAAGCAACATTTGCTGGAATGGTAATCGATCCTGTCCACGGTGATGCTTTTTTCGGAGTTACCAAAACTTCTTCGCCTGCATCATTAAAGTCTTTATCGTTGTTATAGTCGATCCAAACCAGTACTTGATCATCTGAGTAAGAGTTACCAGAGAAGCTAGCGGTAAACGTGTAAGTTTCACCTGCTGTAACATTACCTACCACTTGGGTGAAATCTTCGTAACCTGCCGGAGAAGTAGAATTATTGTTGATATCCGCAAAAGTTACGTTGGATATTTTTTCGAAACTGGTCGATGTTGCACCTGCGCTACAGTAAATTGCACCAGAAGTTGCAAATGAACTGATTGCACAACCAGTTGCAGAACCAGCCGTGTTTTTAGGAACTACCTGCCAGTAATAGGTTGACGACGCATCTAAATTAGTTGCTGTGAAGCTTAGTCCAGAAGAATTACCAACCAGCGTTGTAGGTGTTGGATTTTTATCCAAATAAATATCATAAGAATCTACAGAAGCTCCAGCCGTTGGCGCAGTCCAGGTTAAGTTGACAGAATTATACGCAACTTCAGTTGAACCGTTTGCTGGTGCTACCGGAGCTGCACAGTCAGGAGCGATCGTTGCTGGTGCAGCAACTTTAACATCATCAATCGAAATAAAATCTTGATCTGTAACATCATGATGACGGAACGCAACATAGATCGTTTGACCTACCAAACTGCTAACATCCAGCATTCTTAAATAGGAAGTTCCCTCATTTGCCGGATCATCATAAACTTCTGAGAAAGTAACTGGAGAGGCCATCAAAGTAGCCATATCACTTGAGGTAGAAACATATACCGAGTACTTTTCGGTATCCCATGTTTGGGCGGCACATTGTACTTTCCAGGAAAGATTGACAACGCCCGTGGCAGCGGTAAGGTCGATCGCCGGTGATACAATCCAGTTGTTAGGGGTCAAAGGTGAACCTTGCCAAGATCTGGAAATCATTGAAACTGGTGTTACGGGCGTTCCATCAGTATCAGTTACTTGAAAGATATCTGCCCATTGATTCCCATCGCCATCAACATCATACCGAGTCCAATTGGAGACATCTTTGTCATTAAAATCATCATAAAAATAGGTTTGTCCGTACGCGGTAAAAGGCAATGCCAGCAAGGAACCGAAAAGTAAAAGTTTTTTCATAATAGTATAATTTAGTTAAACGTATTTCAAAAATAGGTTAAATAAACTTATTATGCAAAATTTTGTACGTATTTTTAATTAGTCTTTATTGAATTTAACTTTTAGGTAAGCATTTCATAATATGAAAAAAATAGATATAGAAAGCATTGACACACTAAAATGCAAAATCTTTGACCCGAGCATTGGCGAGTTCATTTTCAATCATCCAGTTGCAAAAATCATCTAATTTGTCATGCAGTTTTTTACCGGAATTGTATTTTTTATAAAATGAAACGTCAAATGATTTTTTCTCAAAATCAGTGAACTGCCACGAGTTCAGATAAACAAACACAAACTCATCTTTTTTAATGGTTTCAATCACCATGCTTTCATAAAAAGAAAGAGGAGTGATCTGAAAAATAAAATCATTGTACGGAATTTGGGAATAACGGGAAATGCTCTCATGCAGAATACTCAATCCATTTTGCTCAGTGAAAGATGCTTTTCGCTCAAACCTTTTAAAGGGAAAAATCAAAGCCGTATCTTCATCCAGAGAAACATAACTGAACCGTAAATTATGGATCTCACTTAAAAGAAAGTCGTTTTCTTTCATTCTAATTCCGCGGATCTGTTTGCCGATAAGATCTTCGGTCCACTTTTTAATTTCCTCCAATTGACTTAAAGTAGAATCGATATTATAGAAGGAGATTTCATGACCGTCAGCAATTATTTTTTTTATTAATTTCTCCAGGTTAGAAACGAGCGAAATTTCAATGAAGAAGGTCGCACGAATTTCTTTATTATCTAAACTTCGTAAGATCGCTTTGGTGTTCTGAATGGTAAGTTCTAAAAGTTCCTCGTCGCTTAGCCCTGCAACATTTTTAAATGCCCGATCAGGATTAATAATATTAAAAGTCAGTAGAATCATTTCGTTATAAGAATGTTTGGTGAAAGTATAAAAAAAATCTGCAAAATCCAGAAACGCTATTTCCTTTGATTTTACAGATGATTATTGAACTGAACTTTCTTTCCTTGTTAATAAAGAAGAAACGTTCTTTTTAATTTTTTGCCAACTTCACTTTTAAATTGGTCAACATATCTTGCGTCATTTCGGTAATGCCGTAGTCGTAAGAAAGTCCCCAATCTTTTTTGGCTACCGAATCATCGATCGAGGCTGGCCACGAATCCGCAATTTGCTGACGGAAATCGGGCTTATAATCAATCGTAAATTCAGGGATCTCTTTCTTAATTTCTTCGGCTAATTCTTTCGGTGTGAAAGACATTCCACCTAAGTTATAGGCAGTGTGAACGGTTAAGCTTTCTTTTGGAGCTGCCATCAGATCAAGCGTTGCTTTGATTGCATCACTCATATACAACATCGGCATTCCGGTATTTTCAGAAATAAAACTGGTGTATTTTCCTTCTTCCACAGCTTCGTAAAAAATCTCTACTGCGTAATCAGTTGTTCCACCGCCAGCTGGCGTTTTCCAGGAAATCAAACCGGGATAACGGATGCTTCGTACATCAACACCGAATTTAGTGTTATAATATTCGCACCATTTTTCGCCCGCCATTTTCGAAATTCCATAAACAGTTGTTGGATTCAAAACCACTTCTTGTCCTACATTTTCTTTCGGAATTCCTGTTCCAAAAACGGCGATAGAACTTGGCCAGAAAATTTTCTTAAGCAAACCTTCCTTCGCCATTTCACAAAATTGCAGCAAAGGTTCTATATTGAGTTTCCACGCAAAAAGCGGCTGTTTTTCAGACGTTCCAGATAGGAGAGAAGCCAGGTGATAAATGGTCGTAATGCCGTAATCTTTGATGACCTGTCGAACCAGTTGCGTATTGGTCACATCCATTCTTTCATAGAATCCAGCGGAAGTCAGGTTTTTATCCCAACGGTCAAGGCCGGAAGCGACCACATTTTCGGCGCCATGAATTTCAACTAATCGATTGGTGAGTTCGGTACCAATTTGTCCGAGGGCTCCGGTGATAAGAATTTTTTCCGTTTGCGATTCCATTTTTAGATTTTAGATTTGACGCAAATTTAATAAAATCGAGTCTGAAAAGAAATACTATTCACAAAATAATTTTTTGGGCGACTTTTTCCGCCTTCCATTCCCGCTATTTTTTTGCCTTTCTAGTTCCAGCGCTAAAAAAATGAGCTTCATTCAAGTCGGGTCGTGACTCAGGACTTCATTATAAATCTCCGTTTTTATATTAGAATTCCTTATTTTTGATAAAATTATTTTCCAAATGAAAAAACTGTTTCTATCCTTCTTAGTTGTTTCCCAGTTTGCCTTTGCGCAATTCACCGATATTAATATCATAAAAGAGATTCACACCAAAAATAAAGGTTTGGTCGTTTCTGCACATCCATTAGCGAGTGAAGCTGGCGCAAAGATCATGAAAATGGGCGGAAATGCTTATGATGCAGTGATTGCTACCCAATATGCTTTAGCGGTCGTTTATCCACAAGCTGGAAATATTGGTGGTGGCGGATTTCTGGTCGGCGTTAAAAATAATGGCGAAAAATTCACCATTGATTTCCGGGAAACGGCTCCAGAGAAATCATCCCGAGATATGTACCTCGATAAAAAAGGAAATGCCAATACGGATCTTTCTCAAAATGGAAGATTAGCGGTGGGAATTCCGGGTTCCGTAGCTGGATTTTTTGCTACCTTAAAGCATGCAAAACTTCCGATGGACCAATTGATTCAGCCCGCGATTGATTTGGCAGAACAAGGATTTGCGGTTACTCAAAGAGAAGCCAGCTTACTCAACAATCAAATGGATTATTTTCATCAACATAATAAAAACAAAACCGTCTTTCAAAAATCAACGCCCTGGAAACAAGGTGATCTTTTAATTCAAAAAGAATTGGCAGCGACTTTAAAGTTAATTCAGAAAAATGGCGCAAAAGGTTTCTATGAAGGAAAAACCGCTCAACTTATTGTGGATGAAATGAAACGCGGAAACGGAATCATCACTTTAAATGATTTGAAAAACTACAAAGTAGTCGAAAGAAAACCGATCTCTTTTAATTATAAAGGAACCGAGATCGTATCGATGCCTTTGCCTTCAAGTGGTGGAATTCTGTTAGCGCAAATGTTGAAAATGAGCAGTTTTGAAAATTTAGAAAAATACCAGCAAAACTCAACTCCAGCCGTGCAAATTATGGTCGAAGCTGAACGTCGTTCTTTCGCAGACCGAGCAGAATATATGGGCGACCCTAATTTCATTAAAGATCAAACGGAAATGTTAATCTCTGATCAGTATCTGAAAAGCCGCTGGAAATCGTTCACGATGAATAAGGCAACACCAAGTTCAGCTGTTGGGAAAATAATTTCGCAACCCAGAGAATCTACTGAGACTACACACATTTCAATTATCGATAAAGAAGGAAATGCGGTGTCGGTTACCACAACCATCAATGGTTTATACGGAAGTAAAGTGGTGGTTTCAGGAGCAGGATTTTTACTAAATAATGAGATGGATGACTTCTCCGTAAAGCCTGGAGTTCCTAATATGTTTGGAGCAGTTGGTGGTGAAGCCAATGCCATTCAACCGGGGAAAAGAATGTTAAGTTCGATGACGCCGACGATTGTGATGAAAAATAACAAGCCGTATATCATCGTCGGAACTCCTGGTGGAACTACAATTCCTACGGCTGTTTACCAGTCGATCGTGAATATTATCGATTTTAAACTGAGTCCAAATATGGCCGTCAATTCGCCGAAATTTCACCACCAGTGGTTGCCTGAAAGTGTTTTGGTAGAAAAAAACTTTCCTGAAACTACGATTTTGGATTTAGAAAAAAATAATTATACCATCGAGAAAACGGCGCAAATAGCCAGAACAGAAATGATCGTCATCGATGAAAACGGAAACGCCACCGCTGTTGCAGACGGACGTGGCGACGATTCAGTTGGAGTTGAATAAAATTTAAGAAAATGGCAAGTACCAGATTCAAGCAGAAGCTTAGAGAGAAAATATTATCCTATAAACCAGATTTCAATATAGAGGTTTTAAATATAGGTTTAGATCAATTTAAATTATCGGACTGCAAGGCGGGTGAGAATATTGTGAGATCAGGAGAAGTTTGCAAAAAAGTCTTTTTTGTCGAAAAATCGATCAGTCGGTGTTATTTTCTGGACGAAGATGGTGAAGAGAAAACACTTTGGTTAGAGCCGGAAATGAGTTTTATGACCGATTACGAAAGTTTTAATTTACAATTGGCAAGTAAATGCAATATTCATATTTATGAAGATTCCCTTATTTGTTCTATTGACAGGGAAATTCTCGTTAATCTTTATATGACCCATCACGAATGGGCCTTGTTAGGTATTGCAATTATGGAGGATCATTTTCTCAATTTATTCAAAATTACAACCAACATTCATTTTAACAATGCCAGCACGAATTATGAACATGTGGAAAGTTATTTTAAGAAATACTTAGAGGTGGTTCCTCTGAAGCATATTGCATCCTGGTTCAATATCTCTGCAGTTCATCTTTCGCGAATCAGGGCAGAGCGATTTAAAAAGGACGAAATTAACATATGTTAATTTTAAAATAGAGTAGTACCATTATCTTTGCACCCGATTCTAAGACACATGATGAAAAGAGATCAGTCTCTTATACTTGCCTTTGTTGTATTGATTACTTTAACGGGTTGATTTTTTAACTTTAGGTAATTTAACCAAAATGATGCAGCAAAGTGGCAAGTTTTTATTTTCCTGAATACGATTATTTCCCAGCTAATTTCTTTAGCATTCCATTGAAGATCAATCCGTGAAAAGGCAATACAGAATACCAATACAGTCTTCCCGATAAACCAAGCGGTCGAAAAGTTGCTTCCTGATGGAGTACGCCATCTTTTATTTTAAACTCTAACCAGGCTTCCCCCGGAAGTTTCATCTCAGCGAAAAGCAGTAATCTTTTTTCTTCACGATTCGCATAAAGAACGCGCCAAAAGTCGACAGAATCGCCAGCTTCTAAACTGTTCATATTTCGTCGTCCTCTTCTTAGGCCAACGCCACCAAAAAGTTTATCTAAAAAGCCGCGAATTCTCCACAGAAAATCGGCATAATACCAACCTGTTTTTCCACCAATGCTGAAAACACGATCAAATGCTTTTTCTTCATCATCCACTTTTTCGTCGCGAATATCTTTAAAGCAACCTTCTTCGGGAACTTCTAGATATTGCCAAACTTTTCGGCTGTGAAACTGATTGCTAAACGAATCAAACCAACTGGACAAAACATCATTTTGTTTAATTTTATCGAAAGCCAAACGAATTGCTTCCTGATAAGAAAAAAGATGAATATCTAATTTTTCGGCTAGATTGTTTTTGTAGGCAACAACGTCAATCTTCATACTGTCAACCAGGTTTACGGCGAGAAAATAACTCGTTGAAGTAACGAAGTATAACCAGTAAGAAGATAATCTGGGCGTCATTACAGGAACAATGAAAATATGACGTTTCAAGCCACGTATTTCCGCATATTGCAGCAACATCTGCTTGTAGGTAACGACGTCAGTTCCGGAAATATCATAATTTTGATTATAGGTAAATTCCTTTCCTAAAACACCCACCAAAAACTGGATGACATTTCGAATTGCAATAGGCTGACATTTCGTATTCAACCATTTCGGCGTTATCATTACCGGTAATTTCTCTACCAGATCGCGAATGATCTCAAAAGAAGCACTTCCGGAGCCAACGATAATTCCAGCTCGCAGGCTTGTTAAACCGTAGATGGAACTGGCTAAAGCTGCTTCAACCGCTTTTCTTGATTCTAAATGTTTGGACAGCTTTTCTTCATTGATAATTCCAGTTAGAAAAATCACCTGTTTAACATTGGTGTTTTCTAAAGCTACGCGGAAATTATCGGCTGAAGTTTTTTCTTTTTCCTTAAAATCTCCGTCACTGGAAGACATAGAGTGAATAAGATAATAAGCGGTATCAATATCTTTTGGAATATTATTTAAAGTAGATTCATCTAAAAAATCATTCTCAATAACTTCGATTTGGTTGAGCTTTTCTTTAAATAAATTAAGACCAAATCTATTTTTATCTCTTACAGAACATACGATATGATGACCTTCTTCTAATAATTGTATGAGAAGTCTTTTGCCAATGTAGCCGGTAACGCCTGTAAGTAATATTTTCATGAAGTAAGGAATTTTTCTAAAATGGTATAACGGCTTTCAAAAATAAATTTCACTTTATTGGTTACTAATTTACCACCAAATAAATCTCCTAAAATGCCAAATGGCATCTTATAATTCACGATATCCGTCATCAAAACTTCATTTTCTGAAATTTCTTTAAAGTGATGTTCATGGTGCCACATTGCGTAGGGTCCAAATCTCTGTTCATCTACGAAGAACTGTCGATCTTCTAAATGCGTAATTTCGGTAACCCAATTGGAACTGATTCCGGGTAGAATTCCGATTTTGTAAGTAATGATTTGTCCTTTATACGTTTTGTTGGGTGGATTATTGGTAATACGAAACTCCATTTCACCCGGAGTGATTTTATCTAAATTGGTAGGCAACGTAAAAAACTCCCACGCTTTTTCTAATGAAAGAGGTAAAATTTGTTCGGAAGTTAAAGTGTAAATTCCAGATTGTTTAGTGATGTTAATTTTCATTGATAGTGGAGAGATTTCGTTATTTTAACAATAACTATTGAATCGTAATTCATCATCTGGTGAAGCAATTCTATAATACGAAATGCTTCCAGACGATTCAATTTTTTTTTATTTAAAGTTTTGAGAAAAATGCTATCAGATAAAAGACCTTATTTTCTAACAGTTGACATGCGCGCCTCTTTAAAATATTTCATTGGAACGTACAACATTCCAAAACATTCGCCTTCTTCTTTTCCCAAATGCTTGTGGTGCATTTTATGCGCTTTTCTTAACCCTTTTAAATACCAGTTATTGGTTTTATCAAACCATTTGAAACGGCGGTGAATTAGCACATCATGAACTAAAAAATAAAGAGTTCCGTAAATTAAAATCCCTAATCCGATAAAGAACAAATAGTTGATTCCACCTCTTGTTCCAAACCAAAAGAGCAGAATGCTGGGGATTGCACCAACGATGAAAAAAGCATCGTTCTTTTCAAAAACATGCGGGTAACCTGGCTGATGATGATCTTCATGCAAATACCATCCGAAACCATGCATTATAAATTTATGAGTAAGCCAAGTTGCCGCTTCCATCAGAACTACGACAATTGCTGTTAATAATAAATATCCTATAATTTCCATTTTATAATTTTAAATAATCTTTGATGTAAACTTTTAAATCTTCATCGGTTGTGTTTTTGTAGGAACGCGTCAAGTACGTTCTGTCCTCTGAAATATTTTGAGAATATCCTAGAATTTTTGGGACACTTTCTTGCGTAATGAGACGCATCAATCTAACCTCCAGATTGTCTGGCTCTGCTTTTAAAGAGTTTTCCATTAATTTTTTTCCTTCATTAAAATACGACATTTTCTTTAAAGGATTGAAGGCATGTTTTGCCATAAAAAATTTTCCCACTGCTAGAAATCCCAGATAGACTGGTTCTTTCGAATTTTTGTAAGCCGTAGTTGATTTGTCAATCAAAGTTTTAGCTGACTTTTCTGATTTTTCACCTGTTTGTAACAAGGCTCGATATTCTTTTAAATTTTGAGAAAACATCAGAGTAGAAATTATTAGTAGTAATAGGAAGGTAAGTCTTTTCATTAAAGTAAATTCAAATTTTTATTGAGAATCATTTCTCCAAAAAGATACATTTTTCTAGCGTTAGAAACGCGTATTCTTTTTGTTAAGAGTAATTCTGGTTTTGTTTTTCTGATTTTTTTAAATAAATTGAAGTAATATTTATAAGCCATAAAAACTGCTAATTTACAAGAAATTGGTAACATTTTAATTCCGGTTTTTGCGTGGGCAAAATCTCTGGCAATGTCTTTCTCAATTTCCATCTTATCCTGTGCCGAAAAGTTATTGAAATCAACCCCTGGAAAATAAGTTCGGTTAAGATCAATAAAATCAGCGCTGATATCTCTTAAGAAGTTAATTTTCTGGAAAGCTGCACCCAAACTTTGAGCGTAAGGTTTCAATCTTTCGTATTCTGGAACATTGCCATCAACAAAGACTTTAAGACACATCAATCCAACAACTTCGGCTGAACCATAAATGTATTCGTTGTATTTTTCGTCATTCAGATCTTTGATTTCACCCAGGTCCATTTTCATAGAATGTAGAAAGGCATCTACCAAATCCTGTGGAATATTTTTTTCCCTTTGAGTCAAACAAAACGAGTGTAAAATTGGATTTAATGAAATACCATTTTCTTTTGCAGAATGATAGTTTCTTTCAAATTCCGCCATTAATTTTACTTTGTCGTAATCGTGGAAAGTATCTACAATTTCATCCGCCAAGCGTACAAAACCATAAATATTATAAATGTGCTGACGAATTTCTGGCTGAAATAGGGAAGACGCCTTGTAGAAAGAGGTGCTGTATTTTTCGGTAACCATCTTGGAAGATTGTCCACAAAATGCGTTAAAAATTTCTAAATTATTCATGGTTAGAATATTTTGTTTTGATGTTGAATAATGTAATCTGTCACTACCTTTCCAGAGATTAAAGCTGGCGGAACTCCGGGTCCCGGAACGGTCAATTGACCCGTGTAGAAAAGATTTTTTATTTTTTTATTACTGATGCTCGGTCGTAAGATAGAAGTCTGTAATAAAGTGTTGGCAAGGCCATAAGCATTACCACGGCAAGAGTTGTACCGCTCTTTAAAGTCCTGTACGCCAAAACTTTTTTTGAAGAGAACTGAACTGCGTAAATCTACGCCAATGTTTTTTTGTACCCGATCCATTATTAATTCGAAATATCGATCATGGATATCCTGGTTGTCCTCTAGATCTACGGCTACCGGAATTAAGAAGAATCCAACTTCCTTGCCTTCTGGACACAGATCTAAATCTGTTTTAGAAGAAAAATTAGCGTAGAACAAAGGTTTCTTTGGTAATTTAGGTTCATCGTAAATATCAACTGCGTGCTGTCCGAAGTCGGTATCGAAAAATAAATTGTGATGTTGAAGTTCCGGAACTTTCTTATCAAAGGCTACATAATATAAGAACGACGAAGGCGCGAAAACTTTCTTCTGCCAATAGTCATCGCTATAATTTTTCTCCTCCTTTTTTAATAATTTCTCGGTATGAGCGTAGTCTGCTCCAGAGATTACCAAATCAGCTTCGAACGAATCAGTACTTGTTTTAACTCTTTTTGCTTTATTATTTTCAGTTTCAATTTCAAGAACATTTTGATTGACATGAAATTCAACCCCTAATTCTTTAGCGAGTTTCACAATTCCTAAAGCAACAGCATTAAATCCACCTTTCGGATACCAGGTTCCTAATCCAAAATCAGCGTGATTCATAAAGTTATAGAACGCTGGCGTATTCTGAGGTTTTGCACCTAAAAATAAAACAGGAAACTCTAAAATACTTTGAAGCTTTGGATTTTTAATATTCTTGCGAACGGTTTGAGATATATTTTGAACAAATAAATTTAATCGGGTAGCCGTTTCTAAACTGACTAATTCTAACAAAGATTTTCCAGGATTATAAACCAAATCTTTCATCGCGATATCATAATTCTTACGGGAATCTTCCATGAATTTTCGAAGATGTTTACCACTTCCTGTCTCAACTTCTTCGAATTTTGCGATGATTTTTTCAGGTTCGTCAGAGATATCAATGTAATCATCTTTACCAAAAACCACTCTGTACCCTGGCGATAACTTCTTTAACTGATAATATTCTGAAACTTTTTTACCAAAATCTGCGAAAAACCGCTCGAAAATATCTGGCATCCAATACCAACTTGGACCCATATCGAATTTAAACCCATCAATTTCTAATAGGGAAGCACGACCTCCCAACTGTTCGTTTTTTTCTAAAACCTGAACAGAATAGCCTGCCTTAGCCATATAACAGGCAGAAGCGAGTGCTGAAAATCCGGATCCTATAATGACTACTTTTTTCATGTTTTAAATAATGGAACAAAAATATACTTTTATTTTGAAAATAGAAAATATTTTTACTAAATTTGTACTTTAATTTAAACCAAGATATGAAAAATACAGAATTAACTCAGGAAAAAATATTAGATCTTTATTCAAAGTATGTTCTTAGAAATAATAAGAAGCCACTCAATGTATTTACCTTCTGTGACGACCATGATTTAACTGAATCAGAATTTTATTCTTTCTATGCTAATTTCGACCAGCTAGAAGCAGATTACCTTAGATTTTTCATGGATCAAAGTATCATGTTGATCACGGCAGAAGATTCCTATTATATGGATCATGCTAAAAACAAATTGCTTTCTTTTTATTATACTTTTTTCGAGCAACTTACTTTAAATAGAAGTTTGGTGATCTACCTCATTGGGCAAGACAAAAACAATTTAGAAAACGTGAAAAAATTGTGGTCTTTGAAAAGAGAGTTTCAGCGTTTTATTAGGTCACTAAATATTTCTGAACCACTAATGGACAATGTTAATGACCGAATGGAGAAAATGGAACGCTTCAAAAATAAAGGCATTGAAGAATTATATTGGGGTCATTTTATGGCAACCTTAAAATTTTGGATTGAAGATACCAGTCCCAACTTTGAAAAAACCGATATATTTATTGAGAAGTCCGTTGATACGAGTTTTGAACTATTTGAGGTCAAACCGTTGAAGAAGTTAATCGATTTAGGAAAATTTCTTTTTAAAGAAGCAAAAAGCAAATAATGAAAACATTAGATAAAATACCTACAAGTAAAATTCAACGCGCCAGTAAATTAATTTCTACCGGAGCTAAAGTTGGCGTGAATTACTTAAAATATTACGGTGAAAAAATTACCAAAAGCGAAGAGGAAGCCAAGGTAAACCTAAATAATAATAATGCAACTGATATTTATGACGGGTTAAAAGAATTGAAAGGAAGCGCTCTAAAAGTTGCCCAAATGCTCAGCATGGAGAAAAATATTTTGCCAGCTGCTTATGTGGAGAAATTTTCCTTATCTCAGTTCCAGGTGCCGCCTTTGTCTGCGCCTTTGGTAGCCAAGATTTTCAAAAATTATTTTGGCAAAAGACCCAGCGAATTATTTGATCATTTCGAACCTGATTCTACCAACGCTGCGAGTATTGGACAAGTTCATAAAGCGATGAAAGATGGCAAAGAACTGGCTGTGAAAATTCAGTATCCTGGAGTTTCAGATTCTATTTCGTCTGATTTAGCGATGGTGAAACCTATTGCGATGAAAATGTTTAATATTAAAGGAAAAAACTCGGATCAATATTTCAAAGAAGTTGAAGATAAATTATTGGAGGAAACCGATTATAATTTAGAGATCACGCAAAGTTTAGAAATCAGACAAAGTTGTGAAAACTTGCCTAATCTTGCTTTCCCAAATTACTATCCAGAATTTTCTAATGATCGAATTATTACGATGGACTGGATGCATGGCAAACATTTATCCACTTTTTGCGAGGAAAATAAAAACCCGTATTTAGCTAATCAGGTTGGGCAGGCTTTATGGGATTTTTATATGTTCCAGATTCATAAGTTGCGCAAAGTGCACGCTGATCCACATCCGGGGAATTTTTTAGTTTCTGAAGAAGGAACTTTAATTGCCATTGATTTTGGTTGTATGAAAAGCATTCCAGAAGATTTTTATATCCCATATTTTGAACTGTCGGTTCGGGAAAACTTAGATAACAAAGAATTTTTGGATGCCAAATTGTTGGAATTAGAGATCATCAGATTAGATGATTCTGAAGACGAGAAGCAATTTTTTACGGAAATATTTTATGAATTGCTGTATTTATTCACCACGCCATTTCAGGAAGAAAACTTTGATTTCTCTGATGGAAAATTTTTCGAGGCGATTGCAGATCTCGGACAGAAATATGCGAAGAACACTCAGATGAAAGGTAGAAATGCCAACCGTGGATCAAGACATTTCATTTATATGAATCGAACATTTTTTGGTTTGTACAATTTGATGCACGATCTTCAATCTGAGAATATCATCATTAATAATTATAAAAACTTTCAATAAAATTGAGTTTCACAGAAGTACAAATTGACCGGATCATTGAAATGGCTTGGGAGGACCGAACCCCTTTTGAAGCGATCACTTACCAGTTTGCATTGGCAGAAAAGGACGTGATCGCTTTGATGAGAAAAGAACTGAAAAGAAGTTCATTTAATTTGTGGCGGGCACGCGTTAATTCGGGTGTAAGTCAAAAGCATTTGTTCAAAAGAAATAGTGAGATTGATCGGTTTAAATGTACCCGACAAAGAACGATTTCTGGAAATAAAATTAGCAAAAGATAAAATGCATCAGGATGAAATTTTGACATTCGGTCAGGAAAATATTTTGGAAAGTGAAAAATTGTTTCGCACCAAATTGATCAATTCTTTAGCGGGAATTCGTCAGGTTGCTTTGATTGGAACAAAATCCAAAGATGGTCAGGAAAACGTTGCGATCTTTAATTCGCTAATTCATTTGGGAGCGCATCCTCCATTGTTTGGATTTATCTCCCGACCGCATTCTGTCGAGCGTGATACTTTAGAAAATATCAAAGAAACTAGAAGTTACACGCTTAATTATTTGGATAAAAAATGGATGAAAGAAGCGCATCAAACTTCCGCAAGATATCCGAAGGAGCAATCTGAATTTGAAGCTACAGGTTTAACACCCCAATATTTAGAACATTGTTTTTCTCCGTTCGTAAAAGAAGCTGAAATTAAAATTGAAATGAAATTTCAGCAAATTGTAGATATTGAAATTAATAATACCAAAATGGTGATTGGAAGTATTGAGCGAATTCATATTCCCAAAAATAGATTGGCGGAAGACGGTTTGGTGAAACCATTTGATTTGCTGCTCAGCGGTGGTTTAGATGCTTATTATACCAGTGATTTTTTGAGTCAACTGCCTTATGCAAAGCCTTAAACAGTTTTGAAAAATATAAAAAAAGAACATCTTCCAACGAAGATTTGTTTGACTTGCGAAAGACCTTTTTCGTGGCGAAAAAAATGGGAAAAAGATTGGGAAGCAGTAAAGTACTGTAGTGAGAAATGTAAGAAGATAAAAAATAAAAAACATGAATAACATATTGATTGTTGGCGCCGGAAAAGGTATTGGACTGGAGACTGCACGACTTTTACGAAATGAAAATCTGTATACGATTTCTAGAAATACAACTCCTGAATTAGACGAGTTAAATACGCAATTTTTTGAATTGGATGTTGCTAAAGATGACCTTAATGAGATATCTTTGCCCGATGAATTGCACGGAATTGTTTTTTGTCCAGGTTCCATTAATTTGAGACCTTTTAATCGCTTAACAGAAGAAGATTTCTTAGCAGATTTTAATCAAAATTTTATGGGAGCGGTAAGGATTATTCAGAAATGTTTACCGGCTTTAAAAAAATCGAAATCAGCGAGTATCGTTTTATTCTCAACGGTTGCAGCAAAAGTAGGAATGCCATTTCATACCTCAATTGCGGCGAGTAAAGGAGCTATTGAAGGTTTTGCTAAAAGTCTGGCAGCTGAACTGGCAGCGGCAAATATCCGCGTTAATGTAATTGCACCTTCGCTTTCAGATACTTCGCTCGCAGCTCAATTGCTTTCAACAGATGAAAAGAGTGCGGCTTCGGCGAAAAGACATCCATTGCAAAGAATTGGTACACCGCAAGACAGCGCCCAATTGGTAGCGTTTCTTTTATCAGAAAAAAGTTCCTGGATGACAGGACAAATAATCGGCCTTGACGGTGGCTTAGGAAATATAAAACTTTAAAAAATATCCAATCATGGAATTAAATTTAATCATAGATATCTTAACAGAATTAGATACGTTTCAAAAAATTCAGCCGAGTACTCAAACAAGTTTAGAGGATTTTAGATTGTATCTGAATCAGAAGGCCTACGAAAAAGAAACGCCCAGAAACCTTTCGGATAAATTTGAGTTAGAAGTAAATGATCTTGAAAATGAAATCGCAAAACAAGTGATTATGTTGGGCAGGTATTCTAAACATTTAATTAAAAAATCTTTGGAAAATCATCGCGATTTGGTCAATGAGGATTTTACTTATCTTTTCAGGTTGATGGATTATCCATCTTTAACCAAAATGCAGCTCATCGAAAAAAATGCCCACGAAAAACAGTCGGGCATCGAGATTATCAAACGACTGGTTCGAAATGGACTCTTCGAAGAAACGCCTGACAAAGACGATAAAAGAAGTACCCGAATTTCTGTTACAGAAAAAGGGAAAAAAGTATTCACGGAATCGATGAAAGACATCACCATGGTTTCTAAAATTATGTGTGGTAAACTAAATGAAAATGAAAAGGAGCACTTGTTGATTTCTCTGAAAAAACTCAACACTTTCCATCACACCATTTATACCAATTTGCGTGATGAAGAACCAACAAATCTTTTGAAAATGGTTTCAAATGCCTGATAAAATATCAGTTTTTTGGTTTCGGCGCGATTTGCGTTTAGCCGATAATCATGGACTTTTTAAAGCTTTAGAATCTTCTGAAAAGGTTGTGCCTGTTTTTATTTTTGATACCGAAATTTTATCAAAATTAGAAAATAAAGAAGATCGCCGAGTTGATTTAATCGTTCAGGTCTTAAATATTTTAAATCAATTTTTAGAAAAATCAGGAAAGTCGATCAAGATTCTTCATGGGAAACCACTAACTGTCTTTAAAGAACTTTCGGAAAAATATACGATTGAAAAAGTGTTCTGCAATGAAGATTACGAACCTTCAGCAATTAGAAGAGATTTAGAAATAGAAGAGTTTTTAAATCAAAAGAATATTGAATTTCATTCTTTTAAAGATCAGGTTCATTTTCATAAAGATGATATTTTGAAATCCGATGGAACGCCGTATTCTATTTACACGCCTTATTCAAAACAATGGCTCAGTAAGTTTAATGGTGAAAAAGTGCAGTTTTATGCCAGTGAGAAACTCCTCCATCATTTAGTTGATGTTGAAAAACAGGAATTATCTTTAGATCAAATTGGATTTAAAGAAACTTCTTACCAATTTGAGATTCCGCAAATTAACCGCAATATTTTAAAGACTTATCACGAAACCCGAAATTTTCCCACGACGCCAACTTCTGAAATGAGTGCTCATCTTCGATTTGGAACGATCAGTGTGCGTAAACTAGCTGCAGAAGCAAGTCAGCTTAATGAAACTTATTTAAAAGAGTTGATCTGGCGAGAATTTTTCATGCAGATATTATATCATTATCCAAAAGTGGTCACCGAATCGTTTAAACGGAAATATGATCATATTGACTGGCTTTACGACGAAGAGCTTTTGACAAAATGGCAGGAAGGAAAAACTGGTTATCCGATTGTAGATGCAGGAATGCGGGAATTGAATGAAACCGGATTTATGCACAATCGTGTTCGAATGGTTTGTGCAAGTTTTTTCACCAAACATCTGTTAATGGATTGGCGGATTGGTGAAGCTTATTTTGCGGAAAAATTAATGGATTACGATTTATCTGCCAATAATGGAAACTGGCAGTGGAGTGCAGGTACAGGTTGTGATTCGGCTCCTTATTTTAGGGTGTTCAATCCAGCAGAGCAACAAAAGAAATTTGATCCTGATTTTAAATACATTAAAAAATGGGTCAAAGAATTTGGAACCAAACAATATCCAGAACCGATTGTTGAGCATAAGTTTGCGAGATTAAGAGCTTTGGAAACCTACAAAAAAGGATTGCAGGATCAGACCTAACTTAAAATCTTTAAACTTTTTGGCAGTACTTTAATTTGAATAGGAGAGGTGATTTCATTGTACTCACCGTCCAAATGCCAATCGTTCGTATCCACTGTAAATTCGATTTCGGGAACAGAAAGATAGGTGATGTATTGATCTTCTTTTAGGTTCTTAGAAAACATTCTTGCTGCAAATAAAGCTCCATAATATAACGGAAATTTCTTAACCAAAACGATCTCTACCAAACCGTCAACCGTGCTGGCGTGAGGAGCGATATAAGCGTTATTGCCGAACTGACGGGTATTTGCAATATTCAGCATCAGATATTCACCATCGTGTTTCTTAAATTCTTCGGTTTTAAATTTTACGTGGATCGGATTAAAATTAAAGAAAGTTTTGATGGATATTTTAATATAATTTTTAAAGCCACGGCTCGTTTTTTCAAATTGCTTTACTACTTTTCCGTCGAAACCAGTTCCTGAAACATTGATTGACAGTAGGTTGTTCACTTTGAAAGTGTCGATTTCACGAAATTGATTGGCTTTTATTTTTACTAAAAGTTCATCTAAATTCTTGCTAAAATTATTCTCATTAGAAAAACCATTTCCTGATCCAGCTGGAAATATGGCCAGAATTTTTCCGGTATTGATCAATTGTTTTGCGACGGACGAAATGGTTCCATCTCCGCCGACTGCCACAAAAATAACAGTGGTATCAAAGTGGTCTTTAATGAATTTTTCAGTTCCTGCTAAAGATTTAGAAATGTAGAAATTCGGTTGATCAACTTGCTCCTGAAGCGCATCTAAAAAAGGCTGATAATTTTTCTTCGCAGAAAACGGATTGATGATAAAGGCGACATTTTTCATGGGGTACAAAAATAGAAAAAGCAAGCGATAAAAGCCTGCTTTATAAAATTATTATAAACCTTGACGCTGAATGAATTCTTCGGTCAGCAAAGGTTTAATATCCGATAGTGGAATTTTAATTAAAACAGTTCCAGCTGCATAAGCGGTAATTTCATATTGATTGTAAAGGAAATAAAGAAACTCTTTGTCGAAATAAAAATTATCATTCAGCGGAATGTCTTTGACTAAAATCATTTCAGCCTGTCCTTTCTCTAAATCATTTTTTAAAAAATTGTCCATTAAAATGTTTTTCCATAAAGAAGAATCTGTATTGGAAACAACATTAGATAATTGAACGGATTTATTATTTTTAAGGTCAAACACTTTATAGTTTTCATAGTAGTAACCATGTGCTCCGCCAGTGTAACCGTCGCCGGTGTACTGAACAGTCAGGAAATCATTATCTTTTGAAAATAACTTCATATCGCCATTGTTAAACCAGTTTTGGGCGAACTCAGGACTATATTCTTTTAAAGATGCTTTTTGCTCGTCGTAGTACACTGTCTTTTTTTTATGGATATCTTCACTAAGATTTGCTTTAGAGTAATCTGTTAGTCGAATTTGCTTTGGAGCGTAAATAGAATCTAAAAGTGCTTTGTCTTTAAGACCTGGAAATACCAATAAGTTTGACTCAAAACCTAAGGTTAGATTTTTATCTATTTTCAAGGAATCTTTCACCCGAACCGAATCGATTTGGAAGCTTTGTGTTTCCGCTACGATTTCTGTATTGATAATGGTGGAATCATCTTTTGAGGTTTTATCTTTTTTACAACTTACAACTGCGATTGATAATAATAGGGAAAGTGCTACTAGATTTTTCATTCTTAAATTTAATCAAAATTTTACTGACGTAAAAATAAAACAATTAGACTGAAAAAAAAACCGTCTGACTGACGGTTTTAATATTTAATTTTATTTTCTATCATCGGGCAAAGCATTCGGATGATAAACGGCGTCGCCAAATGCAAGCACAGGCAAACCAATATACGGAAATAACACCAGTACCACAGTCATTAGCGTGTCTTTGCCGAAGAACTTTGCTAATCGATCAGCCATCATAATTCCAAAGATAATATTGATAAATGGAATCAGCAGCATGATAAACCACCAAATCGGTTTTTTAATAATATCAACCATTACGATTGTGTTATAAATTGGAATAAAGGCTGCCCAAGCATCTTCTCTACCTGCTTTTCGGAATATTTTGTAAACACAGAAGGAAAACAGCAAATACAAAATCAAAGAGAGAATCAGAGCTCCGCCCATGATCGCAAAATAAGTTGCGGCATCTCCGGAATCCATTCCGTTGTAAGGATTAGTTTGTAATAAAGTTAGCATCGTTTTAAGTTTTAATTGTATCAAATATATCGAATTTTTTATAGGAAAATGAGATTCAAATAAAATGGCTTGTTTCATTAATAATTTCATAAAAAAAGCTGCTCAAATCAATGAACAGCTTTTTTAAATTTCTTAGATATAATTAAACATCAATTTTTGCATAAACAGCATTCTTCTCGATGAATGCTCGTCGTGGTGGAACTTCGTCACCCATCAACATAGAGAATACATTGTCAGCTTCTGCTAAACTTTCGATTCTAATTTGTTTTAAGGTTCTGCGTTCAGGATTTAGAGTGGTATCCCAAAGCTGTTCAGGATTCATTTCCCCAAGACCTTTGTAACGTTGAACTTCAACTCCTTTTCCGTCTGGTGACATTTCCAGCGTAATTTCTTCACGTTCTTTTTCATTATAGGCATAAACCTTCTTATTTCCTTTTTTCAAAAGATATAAAGGTGGCTGAGCGATATAGATATAGCCATTCTCAATAAGTTCCTTCATGTATCTAAAGAAAAAGGTCATAATTAAAGTTGCAATGTGAGCACCGTCAATATCGGCATCACACATAATCACCACTTTATGGTATCTTAATTTGGAGATATTTAAAGCTTTGCTATCTTCTTCTGTTCCTACCGAAACTCCTAATGCAGTGTAAATGTTTTTGATCTCTTCGTTGTCATATACTTTATGAAGCATCGATTTTTCAACATTCAAAATTTTACCACGTAAAGGTAGAATCGCCTGGAAATGACGGTCACGGCCTTGCTTAGCCGTTCCACCTGCCGAATCTCCCTCGACTAAGAAAAGTTCAGAAATCTCTGGATCTTTAGAGGAACAGTCAGAAAGTTTTCCTGGAAGTCCACTTCCGCCCATTGGTGATTTACGCTGAACAAGTTCTCTTGCTTTCTTCGCTGCCTGTCGCGCTTTCGCTGCAAGAACTACTTTCTGTACAATAATTTTTGCTTCGTTTGGATGCTCTTCTAAGAAGTTAGAAAGCATTTCACCAACGATCTTATCAACAGCACCGGAAACTTCAGAGTTTCCTAATTTCGTTTTGGTTTGACCTTCAAACTGAGGTTCCATTACTTTAACAGAAATCACAGCAGTTAATCCCTCACGGAAATCATCACCTGTAACTTCTACTTTTTCTTTTGCCGGAAGTCCTAATTCATCAGCAAATTTCTTTAAAGTTCTTGTAAGCGCTCTTCTGAAACCTGCAAGGTGAGTTCCACCTTCGTGTGTGTTGATGTTATTTACATAAGAATGTAGATTCTCATTATAAGAAGTATTGTATCTCATCGCAACTTCAACCGGAATATTGTCTTTTTCACCTTCCATGAAAATTACATTATTCATGATGCTTTCACGGTTTCCGTCGATGTATTCTACAAACTCTTTTAATCCACCTTCCGAATGGAAAACATCACTTTTAAAACTGCCGTCTTCCTCTGTAACTCTTTCATCCGTTAGCGTGATCGTAATCCCTTTATTTAAGTAAGAAAGTTCACGTAATCTGCTTGCTAAAGTATCATAACTATAGATCAGTTCCTGAAAAATAGTATCATCAGGCTGGAAGAAAACCTCCGTTCCTCTTTCATCAGTGGTCCCGATTTCAGCAACATCAGCTAAGGCTTTTCCTTTTGAATATTTTTGCTGGTAAACTTTACCATCCTTGTAAACAGTTGCAATTAATGAATTAGAAAGTGCATTCACACAAGAAACCCCAACACCGTGCAATCCTCCGGAAACTTTATAAGAATCTTTGTCGAATTTACCACCCGCACCAATTTTGGTCATTACGACCTCCAATGCTGATTTTTGCTCCTTCTCATGCATGTCTACCGGGATCCCACGACCGTTATCTTTTACAGAAATCGATTCACCTTCGTGGATAACTACAGAAATCGTGTTGCAATGTCCGGCTAAAGCCTCATCAATCGAGTTGTCGATTACTTCATAAACTAAATGATGCAAACCTCTTGATCCTACATCTCCAATGTACATTGATGGACGCATTCTCACATGCTCCATTCCTTCTAACGCTTGTATACTACTCGCTGTATATTCTTTTTGGCTCATATTTTTTATATTCATCAAGGCGAATCCGCCTTGAATTTCTTACTACTTTTGATTAAAATTTTACTGAAAATAAAGTGATTTTCTTCTATTTCAAAATGCTAACAAATATACTGAATTTCCTCGGAATATGAAAGTTAAAGAAGTCATAAAATTGGGTTGGTTTTCCACAAAAAAATCCTCAAAATTTGAGGATTTTTATTTTTTGCAAGAATAAAATTTAGATTGTTTTCATCCAAACCACATCATCAATTTTCTCCACTTTTACTAAATTATATTTAGTTAAATTTTTCGTCGCTTTGTCCCATTTCTTTCCGGAAAGTTGAGATTTTACTTTCACAACGCCTAAAGTCATCGGTTCTTCTGAAGAATTCAAAATCTCCAAAACCAATTTCTCATCTTCATCCAGTTCGAAAGTTGGCGTTGCTTTCTCTGGTTTCATTTGAGGGAAAAATAAAACTTCCTGAATTGAAGGATTGTTGGTTAAATACATGATCAAACGGTCCATTCCAATTCCTAATCCTGAAGTTGGCGGCATTCCGTATTCCAAAGCACGCAGGAAATCCTGGTCGATGAACATTGCTTCATCATCACCTTTTTTACCTAATTCTACTTGTTTTTCAAAGCGCTCTCTTTGATCGATAGGATCATTTAATTCTGAATAAGCATTCGCGATTTCTTTTCCACAAATCATCAATTCGAAACGTTCGGTTAAACCTTCTTTGCTTCTGTGTTTTTTTGTTAAAGGCGACATTTCGATAGGGTAGTCGGTAATGAAAGTTGGCTGAATAAAGTTTCCTTCACATTTTCCCCCAAAAATTTCATCAATTAATTTTCCTTTACCCATCGTTTCATTGACGTCAATTCCGATCGATTTTGCGAAATCAAAAAGTTCTTGTTCTGATTTCCCAGTAATATCAAAACCGGTGTATTTTATAATCGCATCTGTCATTGAAATTCTCTCAAACGGTGCTTTGAAATCAATTTCCTGCTCTCCGAATTTTCCTTTCGTAGTTCCATTTACCTGAATCGCACAGTATTCCACTAATTTTTCCGTGAAATCCATCATCCAATTGTAGTCTTTGTAAGCTACATAAATTTCCATTACGGTAAATTCCGGATTGTGAGTTCTGTCCATACCTTCATTTCTGAAGTTTTTCGAGAATTCATAAACACCATCAAAACCACCTACAATCAATCTTTTCAGATATAATTCGTTGGCAATTCTTAAATATAATGGAATGTCTAAAGCGTTGTGATGCGTGATAAACGGTCTTGCAGCGGCTCCACCTGGGATTGACTGTAAAACAGGTGTTTCCACTTCAAAATATCCTGCATTATTAAAGTAAGTCCGCATCGCATTGAACAATTTTGTTCTTTTAATGAAAACTTCTTTAACTTGTGGATTTACGATTAAATCTACATAACGTTGTCTGTATCGAAGTTCTGGATCATTGAAAGCGTCGAAAGTATTTCCCTCAGCATCAACTTTTGGTAAAGGAAGTGGTCTTAATGATTTTGTTAGAATTTTGAAATCCGTAACCTTCACGGTCATTTCACCAACTTGTGTATTGAACAGTTCACCTTCAATTCCGATAATATCACCGATGTCTAAAAGGTGTTTGTAAACGTCATTGTAAAGCGTTTTATCTTCACCAGTACAGATTTCATCTCTATTAAAGTAAACCTGAATTTTACCTTCCGAATCCTGAAGTTCCGCAAAACTTGCTTTCCCCTGAATTCTACGGCTCATCAAACGACCAGCAATCGTAACTTTTTTACCTTCAACAAAATCTTGCTTAATGGTTTTAGAGGTATCTGTAATTTTATATTCTTCGGCCGGAAAAGCGTTGATGCCCATTTTTTCCAGGGTTTGTAACTTTTCTCTCCTGATGATTTCCTGTTCTGATAACTGCATTTGTCTTGCTATTTTAAGAGTACAAATTTAGTAAATTTTTCGCTAAGATTTCAATGTTGAAATTCAAGATAGATTTACAGATTGAGTAGTAATTATTTCATTTTTAAAAGTCATTTCATTTCTAAAGATTTTCCTCCAGATAAACATGATATTTATTTGGATTGATTCCAAATTTGCAACATATTATATTCTATCTACTATTTTCCGTAAATTTGTGTTGTGAAAAAATGGTTTATTTATTTCCTATTGTGTACTTATCTTACTTCTTTTAGTGAGGTCAGACAACTGGTGAAAATGCCGAGATTGGTTGAGCATTTTATTTCACACAAAATGGCGAATCACGATATGTCAATTTATGCCTTCATTAAGATGCATTATATTGATGAGCAGATTGTAGACAGTGATTACAAACAGGATATGAAACTGCCTTTCAAAACGCATGATTTTTCCCATTCGATTGTTAATCTCAATATTCCGCCAGAAAGTCCAAGTTTAAACATTTTACAACAATCCATTTATGTGGATCGTTCGACTCATTTTTCGTATTCTGAAAAATACTATCCTTCGGTTTTTTCTAAAATTTGGGAACCTCCAAAAATTTAATTTAAAATTTCAGTCTAAATAATGATGTCTGGTCTTTCGATTTTGACAGTCATTAATCTTACTTATAGTTTAATTTTAAATTAAAAAAAATGGACGAATTACATTTGCATTTGGTGGTCAACCATATGCCGATTATATTTCCTATCGTTGGAATTATAATACTTCTTATCGGAATTTTCACTAAATCCGAAGTCACTAAACGAAATGCTTATATCATTTTTATTCTTGGAGCAATTACTTCCATTGCTGCCATGGGAACAGGTGAAGGTGCCGAAGATTCTGCAACAAAAATCGCAGGCCTTTCTGAAAATCTGATAAAAAAACATGAAGAAGTCTCTGAAATATTTGCAACCTTAACGTATGTTTTAGGAGCAATTTCCTTGATTGCTCTCATTGCCAGTTTAAAAAACTCCGTCATCTCTAAATATGCCCCTTTTGTTGTTGGCATTTTCGCGGTCGTTGCATTATTTTTTGCACAGAAAGCCGGGACTACAGGCGGCGAAATTCGCCATACCGAAATCAGAACGGGCCAAGACTTCGACTATCGAAATTATGAAGGCAACGGTCCGGCTTCCAAAAGTGATAAACATGATGATTAACAATGTCAGCGTATCATGCTCTGGCAACTTTTTAAAGAAAAAATATGCTTAATAAAATAATAGAATTTTCCATAAAAAATAAACTGATCATCATTTTGATGACGCTTGGTTTAATTATTTATGGATTGTTTGAACTCAGAAATCTACCTATTGATGCGGTTCCTGATATCACTGATAATCAGGTTCAAATCATCACCGTTTCGCCAAGTTTGGGCGCGCCCGATGTCGAACGGTTTATCACCTTTCCTTTAGAACAGATCAATTACAATATTCAGGGAATCAAGGAAATGCGAAGTTTTTCGCGCTTTGGTTTATCGGTAATTACGATTGTCTTTCATGACGATATCGATTTAATGTCTGCTCGTCAACAAGTTGCAGAACGGCTTCAACAAGTCTCGAAGGATATTCCTGTAAGTTTAGGAGTTCCGCAAATGGCCCCAATTTCCACGGGTTTAGGGGAGATTTATCAATATGTTGTCCGTCCGAAAAAAGGCTACGAACATCGCTATAATCCGATGGAATTGCGTACTATTCAGGATTGGATCGTTCGCCGACAATTACTTGGAACTCCCGGAGTAGCAGACGTTGCCAGTTTTGGTGGCTATTTAAAACAATATGAAGTCGCTATAAATCCCGCCATTCTTAAATCGATGGGCGTTACGATTACCGAAGTTTTTGAGGCATTGCAAAAGAACAATCAAAATACCGGCGGTGCTTATATTGAAAAAGGACCCAGCGTTTTGTTTATAAGGACGGAAGGTTTGATGAATCAAATTCCGGACATTGAAAATACGGTTGTTAAAAACTTAGACGACGGAACTCCCGTACTTATTAAGAATATTGCGAAAGTACAGTACGGAAAAGCGATTCGTTATGGTGCGATGACCTACAACGGCGAAGGTGAAGTTGCCGGTGCTGTCGTAATGATGATGAAAGGAGCCAACTCCAATGAAGTCATCAAAGACGTAAAAACCAGAATTGAAGAAATTCAAAAAACACTTCCGGAAGGAGTGAAAATCGATGCCTTTCTTGATCGAACCAAGATGGTAAATAACGCGATCAGTACGGTAAGTAAAAACTTATTGGAAGGTGCCTTGATCGTCATATTCGTCCTGGTTTTGTTTCTCGGAAATATGCGTGCGGGATTAATCGTGGCCTCGGTTATTCCTTTAGCAATGCTTTTCGCCATTATTATGATGAACATTTTTGGAGTTTCCGGAAATTTAATGAGTTTAGGTGCGCTGGATTTTGGTTTAATTGTCGATGGTGCGGTGATCATCGTTGAAGCCATTCTGCATCGATTCAAACATTTAACTAAGTTCCAGGATAAGAAAATTTCCCAGGAATTTATGGATCGAGAAGTGTACACTTCTTCCAGTTCAATGATGAATTCGGCGGTTTTCGGACAGATCATTATTCTTATCGTTTACTTACCAATATTGACATTACAGGGAATCGAAGGAAAAATGTTCAAACCAATGGCGCAAACTGTGATTTTCGCTTTGCTGGGTGCCTTCATCCTTTCTCTGACCTATATTCCAATGATGAGTTCTTTGTTTTTATCTAAAAAAATAAATCTAAAGAAAAACTTTTCAGACAGAATGATGGAGAGGTTCGAAAGCTTTTATCATCGAACTTTAAACTTTGTATTAAAAATTCCAAATCTGGTTTTCTTTAGTGTGGTTGGCTTGTTCTTCATTTCGCTTTTTGTAATGTCAAGATTGGGTGGTGAATTTATTCCATCACTTCCAGAAGGAGATTTTGCGGTTGATACCAGAGTTTTGCCCGGAAGTAATCTGAAAACTTCTACGGATGCCGTCCAGCAATCTTCCAAAATACTAATGAAGAAATTCCCGGAAATCGAAAAGATTGTTGGAAAAACGGGAAGCAGTGAAATTCCCACAGATCCAATGCCGATCGATGCCAGTGATATGATGATCATTCTGAAACCTCGTAAAGAATGGACTTCCGCAAAAACGTACGACGATCTTGCTGAAAAAATGTCCACAGAATTAAAGAAAAATTTAGTGGGCGTTACCTATTCCTTCCAATATCCTGTTGCCATGCGTTTTAACGAATTAATGACCGGAGCAAGACAAGATGTCGTTATAAAAATTTACGGTGAAGATCTGGATACTTTAAAAGTGTACGCAGAAAAGTTAGGCGACATTTCCAAGAAGATCAATGGGGCGCAAAACATTTACGTAGAACCCATTTCCGGAATGCCGCAGATTGTCATTTCTTACAAAAGAGAAGCACTTTCGCAGTTCGGTTTAAATGTAGAAGATGTTAATAATATCGTCAACACTGCGTTTGCTGGACAATCAACAGGTTCCGTTTTTGAAGGTGAAAAGAAATTTGATCTCGTCGTTCGTTTAGATGGCGAACAAAGAAAGAATGTCGAGGATGTCAACAATCTTTTAATCGCGACACCTTCCGGAACTGAAATTCCTTTGAGCACCGTCGCTTCGGTTAAACTCAAAGAAAGCGTCAATCAAATCCAGCGCGAAAATGCACAACGCAGAATCATCGTCGGCTTTAATGTCAGAAACCGCGATATTCAGTCCACCGTCGAAGATTTACAGAAAGTAGTTGAAAAAGATTTCAAACTTCCTCCCGGATATTCCATTTCTTATGGCGGAACTTTTGAGAACCTTCAACATGCGAAATCCCGCTTAATGATCGCGGTTCCCTTAAGTTTATTGCTGATTTTATTAATGCTTTACTTCGCTTTTAATTCGGTGAAATACGGATTGCTCATTTTCTCCGCAATTCCACTTTCTATGATTGGCGGAATTATGTCGCTTTGGATTCGGGATATGAATTTCAGTATTTCTGCAGGAGTTGGTTTCATCGCACTTTTTGGAGTTGCAGTATTGAATGGAATCGTTTTAATCGCAGAATTTAACCGACAAAAATTAGTTCATTCAGATTTAAAAGAGGTCGTAAAAATCGGTGGAAGAACCAGATTACGCCCTGTTTTAATGACGGCTTTAGTAGCCTCACTCGGATTTTTACCAATGGCACTAAGTCAAGGCGAAGGCGCAGAAGTGCAAAGACCATTAGCAACAGTCGTAATCGGCGGTTTACTTTTGGCCACATTCCTCACGCTTTATTTATTGCCCTTAATTTACATTTGGTTTGAAGAACATTTCCCAGACCGACGTAAAAAAATTGTAGAAATAAGTGCCGAAGAAGATGGTTATGATGAATAGTTTTTTTTTGGGCAGACATTTCTCTCGTCCTTAAAGACGAGAGGCTGCAGATTTTCGCAAGGATAAAAAGAATGTAAAAACAAATGAAATCACACAGTTTTGTCATTCCGTAGGAATCTCAACGAATTATAGGACAGTAATTTAGATTCCTTCGGAATGACAAAAAAACCGAAACAAAATCATATAATAATTTACAGATAAATGACAAAAGAATGAAACAACTTATAAAAATAACAATAGCTTTTTCAGTTTTGATCGCCATTCAACTGAAAGCACAAACGCCGATTTCCCTGGAATCCGCCTACGAAAAAGCCTTTAAAAACAATCTGAATTTAAAGAACGGACAACTTCGGATTGATTATCAGGATAAGATCAAAAAATCTTACGCCGTTGTTGATCCGTTGAATATTTCCGGAGAAATTGGGCAGTTTGTCTCTGCTTATACCGACAATAAATTTTCGGTTAATCAAACTTTAAGATTACCCGGTTTCTACAATTCCCAAAAACAGGTTTTGATGGAAGAATGGAAAAATTCCATGTTAACTTTGGATGTTCAAAAATGGCAACTCAAACGCGAGATCGCTTTGATTTATAATGAACTCAATTATCAGAATGAAAAAGAAAGATTGCTTTCAAGAGCAGATTCCATATATACCAATTATTACAAAAGAGCAGAATTGCGACTCAAGAAAGGAGAAAGTAATATTCTGGAAAAAACCACTGCTGAAAATTACAGAAGTCAGGCAGAAATTCAATTAGCGAATCTGAAGAAAGATCGGGAAGTTTCTTTGTACCAATTTAATTATCTGATCAATGATGAAACGATGTATTCGAATGAAAATTTAAATTTCTATGAAATGAATGGGCCAAATCAAGACTTAAATTATGCTGGAAATCCAGTTGTTTTAAAACAATTGGAGCAGCAAAAAAATATTGAACTCGCCAAATTAAATGCAGAGAAATCGAAATTGCTGCCGACTTTTAATATTGGGTATAACAATTCCAGCATGTATGGAACTGGCGCAGATGACAAATTTTACGAAAGATCAGCACGTTTCCATTCCGGAATGATTGGCTTTGGAATTCCACTTTTTAATGGCGCCCAAAAATCATTGATCGAAGGTCAGAAAATCAATCAACTCATCGCGGAAAATAATTATGAACTCGGTTCCAAAAATCTTAAAAATCAATATGCGGTTCTTTTCGGTGAATATGAAAAACTAAAAAGTGAGACCGATTATTACAAATCCAAAGGTTTAAAAAATGCAGAAACCATTATGAAAACTGCAAACCGTTTGTATTATGAAGGTGAAATAAATTATCTGGAATGGTCCATTCTGATCAACCAAAGTTTAGACATTCAAAACCAACTCATCGACACCCAGAAATTGTTGAATGAAAAAATAATTGAGTTAAACAATTTAACGCAACAATAATTTAATATTTATAAAAATGAAAACATATACCGTTCTACACCGCGTCCTTCACTGGATTTTTGCAATATTTATGCTGGTTCTATTTACCACTGGATTTCTCAGAATGTACTGGATGAGCAAAACAGTCATTTCAGATGCTGTGAATAAAAATACAGCAATTCAAAGTCTCAATTTAGATAAAAAAAGTCTGCGAACCATCGTTCATTCTGTTCAGGATCCAATGTTTGAGTGGCATGTTTATGCAGCTTACATTATTACTTTTGCCTTTATTGCCAGAGTGATTTATATGTTTGTAAAAGGAATTAAGTTTCCAAACCCATTCGTTAAAACCACATCTACCAAAGCGAAATTTCAAGGGTTTATGTATCTCGGATTCTATGTTTTAATTGCAGTACAAATAATAACAGGAAGCATTTTAAAATTTGAAATCGGCTCAGAATCTCTAGCTGACCTAGCAGAAACTACGCATAAATTAGCAGTTTACTGGACGCCCGCTTTTATTCTTTTACACTTGGCCGGAATCGCTATTGCCGAAAATGCAGATCGCAAAGGAATTACTTCGAAAATGATAGGCGGTGATTCTGAAAAATAAAAATTTAACAATGAAAAATATAATTTTAATATTATTAAGTCTTACGATTTTATCTTGTTCTAAAGAAGAATCTGTTCCGGAAGAGATCGGCACCGTCGTTGGCGATCAGGTTTCTTTAACCGATTTACAAATTAAAAATTCTGGGATTGAAACGAATACTTTAAACAATCAAGACATTGCGCATAAAATTATGCTGTCTGGGCAAATTGATGTTCCACCACAGGGAATGGCAAGCGTTTCGGCACCAAGCGGCGGCTACGTAAGAGTCTCGAGATTTATGCCGGGAAATTTTGTTAAAAAAGGACAAACTTTAGCCACCTTAGAAAATCCTGAATTGGTTCAACTGCAGCAGGATTATCTCCTGGCAAAATCGAATCTTCAATACGCGCAACAGGATTATTCCCGTCAAAAAGATCTGAATGAGAATAAAGCCAGTTCCGATAAGGTGACCCAAAAAGCTTTTAATGAAAGCCAAAACCAAAACATTATGATGAAAGGAATGGCCCAAAAATTAACCGCGATGGGAATTAATCCTGGTTCTTTAAACGCTAATAATATCCGCCGGACTTTTGCCGTAACCTCGCCGATCTCAGGGTATATTTCTACCGTTAATGTCAATATTGGACAATACGTGTCGCCTATGGATAAAATCTTCGACATCGTAAATAATAGTGATCTACATTTAATTTTAAAGGTTTTTGAAAAGGATTTAGATAAAATTAAAATTGGTCAAAAAGTTTTCGCTTATACCAATCAAAATCCGACCAAAAAATACGAAGCCCGAGTTTCAATCATAGGAAAAGATTTTTCTGAAGACAGAAGTGTTTTGGTTTATTGCCGTTTTGTTGATAGCAGTTTGCAATTGCTGCCGGGAACTTTTATGAACGCAGAAATGGAAGCAGAATCTGAAGAAGGTATTGTAATTCCCGATGACGCCATCGTAACCTGGGAAGAAAAGCAGTATGTTTTTGAAGAGATCAAACCTAAAATCTACAAAATGTTTCCGGTAGAAATCGGAAACGCTGAAAATGGTTTTACAGAACTTTTAAATTTTAAAGAAGAAAATAAAAGTAAAAAGTTTGTAACCAAAGGCGCTTATCAATTATTAATGGCGCTGAAAAATGTAGAAGAGTAAAAAAAATTAGCAGTCTCAAATAGACCGCTAATTTTTTTTAATTATGGTTTGACCAATGTTGAATCCGCTGCCATCGGCTCGATTACTGCTGCAGAATCAGGAACTGGCAAGGCTTGTATTGTTGGCGTTTCTGGTTCACCTAACATCGTGTTGGATTCGGTTGCTGTTTCTTTTTTCGAACAGCTTGAGAATACTAATCCGCCAATGAATGCTATTGCTAAGAATTTTTTCATAATAATTTATTTATACAAACATCTTAATTTTTTTTCGAACTATCAAACCTTAAAATTTAAAAGAAATGTTTGCAGGTAAAAAAAACATTTATATATTTGCCTCAATGAAACGCGGAGGAAATCTTTTCAAAAAGAAAATCTACCTTAATGAGCGTTACATTTGACTTTTAAGAAAATAATTATTTTCATATGAAAACAAGAACAAACAATATTTGGTGGTGGCATTCATACTCCTTTAGGGTCTGAAGCAAATCTTGTATTCTGTTTGTAAAAACATATAAAAGACTTTGACGGGCTCCGTTGAAGTCTTTTTTTTATCTAAATTTTTAAAAATATCATGAAATTTAATCAAACTATAAAAATAAAAACAACCGTAAAATCGGTGATGAGCGATCTTTTCACGCCGGTCGGAATTTACTTGCGACTTCGTGATAAATTTCGCGATACGATTCTTCTTGAAAGCGCCGGAAATCAAAACACCGACAATAATTTCTCCTTTATCGCCATCAATGCGATTGCCGGAATTGAGATCCGAAATTATGACGAAGCAGAAATTAAATTTCCTGTTGGTAATCCTCAAAAAATCGCTTTAGAAAAAGAGAAGTTGAGTGAATTACTCAATGATTTTAGCAAAAGTTTTGTTTGCGAAGAACCTGCCAAAGAAATCGGTAAATCTGCTCAAGGATTTTTTGGTTACACAAGTTATGATGCGATTCCGTTTTTTGAAAATATCAAGTTTAAAGAACTTTCTGAAGAAAATAAAATCCCATTATTGCGGTATCGCCTTTATCAATATGTGATTGCGATCAACCATTACAACGATGAAATGTTTATTATAGAAAATAAAATCGACGGCCTGAAATCAAATACCATCGAAATTGAAAATCTCATCAATCAGAAAAACGCCCCTATTTTTCCTTTTAAAACAACTGATTATGAAACGTCCAATTTAAAAGATGAGGAATACCGAGAATTGGTGGAAACTGCAAAAAAGCACTGTTTCAGAGGTGATGTTTTTCAGTTGGTTTTGAGTAGAAGATTCGAGCAGAAGTTTAACGGTGATGAATTCAATGTTTATCGTGCTTTGCGGCATATTAATCCCTCACCTTACTTGTTTTATTTTGATTATGGCGATTATAAATTAATGGGTTCCAGTCCGGAAAGTCAGTTGATCATTAAAGATGGAAAAGCCATTATTCACCCAATTGCAGGAACTTTTAAAAGAACCGGTGAAGTTCAAAGAGATTTAGAAGCGGCAGAAGAATTAAAGAAAGATGCTAAAGAAAATGCAGAACATACGATGTTGGTTGATTTGGCGAGAAATGATTTAAGTATTTGCGGTAAAAACACAACAGTTACCAAATTGAAAGAAGTTCAGTTTTTTTCTCACGTCATTCACCTGGTCAGCGAAGTAACGGCAGATGTTAAAGAAAATCAAAATCCTTATGAAATGATCGCGACTACTTTTCCTCAGGGAACTTTGAGTGGCGCACCAAAATATAAAGCGATGGAACTAATCGATTCTTATGAGAAAACTTCGCGCTCCTATTATGGTGGTTGTATTGGTTTTGTCGGTTTTGATGGAAGTTGCAATCAGGCGATTATGATTCGAACTTTCTTAAGCAAAAACAACACGCTATATTATCAAGCCGGCGCAGGAATTGTCGCAAAATCCTCTGCTGAAAACGAATTGCAGGAAGTGAATAATAAACTGAATGCCCTGAAAATGGCGGTGAAAAAAGCAACCTCAATTTAAGAAAATATAATTATGAAAATATTAGTCTTCGATAATTACGATAGTTTTACTTACAATTTAGTTCAAATGATTGAGCAAATTAGTGGTGAAAAAGTAGAGGTCTTCCGCAATGATGAGATCACGTTGGAAGAAGTTGAAAAGTACGATAAAATTGTACTTTCTCCCGGTCCGGGAATTCCGAGTGAAGCCGGAATTTTAATTGATTTAATTAAAAAATATGCACCGACAAAATCCATTTTAGGTGTTTGTCTTGGTCAGCAAGCGATTGCAGAAGCATTTGGTGGAAGTCTGATTAATCTAACCGAAATTTATCATGGCGTTGCAACCAATGCTCAAACGGTGAAAAAAGATACACGACTTTTAAGAGATTTACCCGAAAATTTGGAAGTAGGAAGATATCACAGTTGGGCTGTAAATCCCGAAGGTTTTCCCGAAGAATTAGAAATTACTTCAGTTGATGAAAACGGAATGATCATGTCGCTTCAACATAAAACGTACGATGTTCAGGCAGTTCAATATCATCCCGAAAGTATTTTAACTCCAGACGGAAAGAAGATTATTGAGAATTTTTTAAATAATTAAAATGAAAGAGATACTACAATATTTATTCGATCATCAAACATTAAGTAAAGCCCAGGCGAAATCTATTTTATTAGAAATTTCAAAAAATATCTTTAATGAAATTGAAGTGACATCTTTCGTGACTGTTTTCTTGATGCGAAGTATTACGCTCGCCGAATTAGAAGGTTTCACGGAAGCCTTGCAACAACTCGCACCGAAAATTGATTTGGGAACAGATGATTTGGTTGACATTGTCGGAACCGGCGGCGATGGAAAAAACACTTTTAATATTTCAACTTTGGCGAGTTTGGTTGTTGCCGGAACTGGACAAAAAGTAGCGAAACATGGAAATTATGCAGCCTCAACAATTAGTGGCGCGTCTAATGTTTTGGAAACTTTGGGTTATCGATTTAAAGAAACCGAAGAAGACTTAAAAGCCGATCTAGAAAAAGGAAATTTCTGTTATTTACACGCGCCGATTTTTCATACTTCTCTGAAATCAATTGCACCGATGCGTAAAAACATCGGGTTGAAAACGTTCTTTAATTTATTAGGACCGTTGATTAATCCGGCGAAACCGCGATATACCATGATTGGTGTTGCAAACTTGGAGATTGCAAGGATTTATCAATATTTATTGCAAAAGAAAAATGCTGATTTCTTGCTCGTAAATGCTTTGGATGGTTATGATGAGATCAGTTTGACCAGCGATACGAAAATCATGGACAAGAACGGCGAGAAGATCTATTCAGCCGAAGAATTACAGTTTAGAAATATAGATCCAGAAACTATTTTTGGCGGAAACAGCATTGAAGAAGCAGCGCAGATTTTCAAAACTATTTTGGAAGGAAAAGGAACGTATGAACAGAATGCCGTGGTTTTAGTCAATGCGGCAATGGCTTTGAAGAATACCGAAAAATATGGCGATTACGAAAATTGTTTGCAGATGGCAAAACAAAGTTTGATGGAAGGAAAAGCCTTGAGTTGTTTAAATATTTTAATTGATTAAAATGAATATTCTCGACAAAATAATTGAACACAAAAAAATTGAAGTTGCTGTTGCTAAAAAGAAAGTTTCTTTAGTGCAACTGAAAGATGCAGTGTTTTTTCACCGAAAGACTTTTTCTTTAAAAGAATCCGTGAAATCGGGGAGTGGAATCATTTCGGAATTTAAAAGAAAGTCGCCGAGCAAAGGAGTTATCAATGATATATCTGCTGTTTTAGAAGTTACAAAATCCTACGAAAAATTCGGCGCGAGCGGAATTTCAATTTTGACTGATGAGCAATTTTTTGGGGGAACGCTGCAGGATCTTTTAAAAGTAAGAAATGAAATTTCAATTCCAATTATACGTAAAGATTTCATGATCGATGAATACCAGTTTTATGAAGCAAAGGCCAATGGAGCTGACGTAATTTTATTAATTGCAAGTTGTCTTTCTCCTATTCAAGTTGAAGAATTTACTGAATTGTCACACGAATTAGGCTTAGAAGTTTTGCTGGAAATTCATACCAAAGAAGAGTTGAATCACTTCAATAAAAATATCGATCTGGTGGGAATCAACAATCGAAACCTTAAAGATTTCAAAGTTGACTTGCAGCATTCAGTTAATTTGAAAAACCTTTTGCCAAATGGAACCTTGTCGATTGCAGAAAGCGGAATTTATTCCATTGAAGATTATCGATTTTTGAAAGAAAAAGGATTTGACGGGTTTTTAATGGGAGAATATTTTATGCGAAATAAAAATCCAGGAAATGCCTTCGAAGATTTTATAGTAGAAGTTAGAAATTAGATTTAGAATTTAGAATGGACCAACAATCAAAAACCAACGATCAAAAACCAAAACTAAAAGTTTGCGGTTTAACGAAACTGGATCAAATCGAAAAATTAATTTCTTTGAAAATTGATTATTTAGGTTTTATCTTCTATGATAAGTCACCGCGTTATGTTTTGAATTCTTTGACTTTAGCAGAAATAAAATCAATCAATCATAAGGGTAAAATAGGAGTTTTTGTTAATGAAACTATAGCGCAAATTCTAGAAATTTCGGAAAAAGCAGAACTCAATTTTGTTCAATTTCACGGCCATGAAAGTGATGACTTTATTTCTGAATTACGACTTAAGTTGAATAAACAAATTGGAATTATAAAGGTTTTTAGAATAGGAACTGAACTAGAAAATTTAAAATTTAAAATTCAAAATTTAAAATTGGAAGTCGATTACTTTCTTTTCGATACCGATTCGAAAGCATTTGGTGGGACAGGAAAATCTTTCGATTGGCAAATTTTAAATGAATTAAAAATTAACAAACCGTACTTTTTAAGTGGTGGAATTTCAGAAGAAAACGTTGAAAATATAAGATTGTTGAAACAAAAGCCTTTTGCTTTAGATATCAATTCAAAATTTGAAATTGAAGCTGGAAATAAAAACATAGATAAAATAAAAGAATTTAAAAACCTTCTCAATTAATCAGTTGAGAAATAATTAAAAAAGACAAAATGAAAACATATAGAAACCCAGATGAAAATGGCTATTACGGCGACTTCGGCGGCGCTTTCGTTCCAGAGATGCTCTATCCAAATGTAGAGGAACTTCAGCATAATTATTTAGATATCATTAATTCGAACGAATTCCAAGAGGAATATCAAGATCTGTTGAAGAATTATGTCGGACGTGCAACTCCTTTATATTTTGCCAAAAACTTGAGTGAAAAATATCAAACGCAAGTATATCTGAAACGGGAAGATTTAAATCATACTGGTGCACATAAAATTAATAATGCGTTAGGTCAAGCCTTGCTCGCTAAAAAATTAGGAAAGCAAAGAATTATTGCCGAAACAGGTGCTGGTCAACACGGTGTTGCCACGGCGACTGCCTGTGCTTTGCTCGGTTTAGAATGTGTTATTTACATGGGTGAAGTCGACATTGCTCGGCAAGCACCAAACGTTGGACGAATGAAAATGTTAGGAGCGACGGTTATTCCTGCTACTTCAGGTTCTAAAACCTTGAAAGATGCAGTAAACGAAGCGCTGAGAGATTGGATCAATAATGCGACTACAACGCATTATATCATCGGAAGTGTGGTTGGCCCACATCCTTTTCCGGATTTGGTCGCAAGGTTTCAAAGTGTAATTTCGGAAGAAATAAAATGGCAGTTGAAGGAGAAGATCGGACGTGAAAATCCAGATGTTGTGATTGCCTGTGTTGGTGGCGGAAGTAATGCTGCCGGGACTTTTTATCATTTCGTAGACGAGCCGAGTGTGAAAATCATCGCTGCAGAAGCGGGTGGTTTTGGAATTCATTCCGGGAAATCTGCCGCGACTACTTTTCTGGGAACTTTGGGTGTTTTGCATGGCAGTAAAAGTTTGGTGATGCAAACGGCAGATGGGCAGGTTATCGAACCTCACTCGATTTCCGCGGGGTTAGATTATCCAGGAATCGGACCTTTCCACGCCAATTTATCCATTGATAAACGAGCAGAATTTTTCAGCATTACCGATGATGAGGCCTTAAAATCTGCTTTTGAACTGACGCAAATTGAAGGGATTATTCCGGCGCTGGAATCTGCGCATGCGTTGGCGGTTTTAGAAAAGAAAACTTTTGGAAAGGATGAAGTGGTGGTGATTTGTTTGAGCGGAAGAGGCGACAAGGATATGGAAACATATTTGGCGAAATTGTAAATTTTTTGTTTGGGCGACAATTTCCGTCTTCCGCTCCCAATCTTTTTAGCCTTTGCTTTTCCAGCCGCAAAAAAAAGGATTTCCGCTCAAGCCGGGTCGCAATTTTCGTTGTACATTAAAAGGCAGATATAAAACAAAATTGATCTTGTTACGAAAGTCCCAACCGGGCGATTTAATTAAGAATAGGGTTTCAACCTTATGAAAAATAATAAAAAAATGAAAAAGAAACTCAATATATATTTCACAGCGGGAATTCCCAAGTTAAATGACACGACTGAAATTTTAAAATTAATCCAACATTCTGGCGCAGATTATATCGAAATTGGCATGCCTTATTCCGATCCTGTCGCAGATGGTCCGGTGATTCAGAAAGCACACGAAATTGCTTTGAAAAATGGAATGACCATCGCTGAACTTTTTGGTCAATTGAAATCGGTTAAATCAGAAATGGATATTCCGATTATTTTGATGGGATATATTAATCCGGTCTTAAGTTTTGGATTTGAAGAGTTCTGCAAAGAATGTAAAGAGTCTGGAGTTTCAGGATTAATCATACCCGATTTGCCACCAGTAGAGTTTGAGAAAAATTACCGTTCAATTTTAGAAAAACACAATCTGAATTTTATCTTTTTAGTAACGCCGGAAACTTCGGATGAAAGAATTAAATACCTGGATTCTTTAAGTTCTGGATTTTTATATGCAGTGTCAAGTTCTTCTACGACGGGAAATGAGGCAAAAGAAATCAACAACGAAGAATATTTGGATCGACTTTCCAATTTAGGCTTGAAAAATCCAGTGATGATTGGTTTTGGAATTAAGAATAAATCTGATTTTGATAAGGTGACCGAAAAAGCAGCTGGCGGAATTATCGGAACTGCTTTCGTGAATATTTTATTGAATAATGAAGAATGGTCAAAGAAAGGAGAAGATTTTATTCGTAGCATACAAAATTAATTTTATAAATTTGTCGAGGAAAAAATCGACGAAGCATCTGATATTATTTTTAGAACAAAAGTTGAAAAGAAGCGATATCTCGCAATATGGATAGCAGTGAAAATCCTTTTTGTTTTGTAGGAATTCGCCTCCAAGACGAATTTGGCAAATGGCGAAGGAAAACAAAAAGATTGTAACGAATAGCCCGACCCGAGTTAGCGTGGCTCAGCAAAGGCAACGAGGGGATTGCCCCAAAAAGTAAAATAAAATGACAAGCACACAGAATAGAACTTTGCAGTTTCAGGAATTAGGGTTGATGGGTTATGAACCGGCTTTTGAATTTCAGGAGAAATTGATGAAAAAAATCATCGATCTGAAACTGGAGAATCGCAATCGAACCGACGATGAACAGACAGAAACTCCTAATTATTTGTTGTTTGTTGAACATCCGCATGTTTACACGATTGGTAAATCTGGGGACGATCATAATATGCTGGCGAATGCTAAAAAATTAGAAGAAATAAATGCGACTTTTGTGAAGACGAATCGTGGTGGAGATATTACGTATCACGGTTTCGGGCAGATTGTAGGTTATCCGATTTTGGATCTGGATAATTTTAAATCTGACATTTTTCTGTATATGCGAAATTTGGAGGAAGTAATTATTCGCGTTATCGCAGAATATGGTTTGAAAGGCGAAAGAAGTGAAGGCGAAACCGGAGTTTGGCTGGATGTCGGAAAACCTTATGCCCGAAAGATTTGTGCCATGGGCGTGAAGACTTCGAAATGGGTGACCATGCACGGCTTGGCTTTAAATGTAAATACCGATTTGCGTTATTTCGAATATATTATTGCGTGTGGAATTAAAGATAAAGGAGTAACTTCTTTGCAACGGGAATTAGAACGGGAATTTTCTGAAGAGGAAATGGCTGAAGTCAAAGAGAAGATCAAAAAACATTTCTGTGACGTTTTCGAAGCGCAGATTATTTAAGATTATTTCACACAGATTTGACTCGGTCGAACTTACGTTTCACAGATTTCACAGATTTAATAAAATAGAAATCACCCGATCAAAGGTGATTTTTTTTATTTATAAAACTGAATTCATAACAAATCAATTATCAGATCATACTTTCAAAAGAATCTGTGCAAATATGTGAGATCCGTGAGCATTTATAATTCTTTATACAATTCTACTTTTTCAAAAGTTCTCATTCTCTGATCTTCAATTTTATCAGAAATCAAAATCCCAGAAAGATGACCTTCTTTATCAAAGCGTTTTGCCCAAATAACATTTCGATTAATTCCAACTTGTGGTGCAGCAATTCCAACTCCACTTCCAGTAGAAATTAGTGCTAACTTCATTCGGTTGACTAAGATCTTTGTATATTGATCTTTCGGCTTTGCATCAATCGATTGATCAACTAAAACTGCATGTTGCAAAGAATCAGAGGTTTGGAAAATAGGCAAGGCCGAATCTATATTTCCTTCGGTGATTCGGGAAACTTCTTGCTTTGTATATTTTTGAGAAAAAACGAAAACAGAAAATAATAGGAATAAAATAGAAATCCTTTTCATCTTTTAAAATGTTTTATAACCTTTATACACTTGTGCAGATTTCTCTAACATCGACGCAGATTGATTTCTGAAATTCATCAAATGATCGGTGCCATTGTGTTGGTGATGATGTTCTTCACTTTCCCAAAGTTCTATAATAAAGAAAACACCTTTATTTTCCTTGTCTTCTATCAAGTCATATTGCATACAACCATCTTCTTTTCGGGTTTCAAAAACTAATTTTTTTAATAATTCCAGAGCGTCCATCAAATCACTTTCTTTGAATTGGAACAAGGCAACGATATACAGGTTTTTCATAATTTTATTTAAAGTTCAAAGATAGAAACTGTAATCTAAACTTTTGAAATAAAATCAAAAAAATGCCCTAAAAATTCGTTTTTTCTTAATGGGAAAATTTTTTATCTTTGTGAAAATCGAAATATAAAATGGCAGAATATAAATTACTACTTCCATCGATGGGAGAGGGCGTGATGGAAGCGACGATTATCAGTTGGATGTTCAATGAAGGAGATTCCGTAAAGGAAGATGACTCCGTTGTAGAAATTGCAACCGACAAAGTTGATTCCGATGTTCCGACCCCAGTTTCGGGGAAAATTATTAAAATCCTGAAACAGAAAGATGAAGTTGCTAAGATCGGTGAAGCAATCGCAATTCTAGAAGTTGCTGGCGCTGGTGATGCAGTTGCAGATCAACCTCAAGAACCAAAATCTGCGGAAGAAGTAAAAACTGAAATTCCAAATGTAGATTCAGATGTTGTAAAAGGTTTGGAAGCAGCCATGGAAAGTTCAAAAACTTCTACGAGTTTCGAAGGTTCTGACTTATATCTATCTCCATTAGTAAAATCTATCGCACAAAACGAAAAAATTTCTGACAATGAATTGCAATCCATCAAAGGAAGCGGTTTAGATGGCAGAATTACCAAAGAAGATATATTATCATTCGTTTCAAAGAGAACTGCTCCAGCAGCGCCACAAGCTGTTTCTGCTCCATCAGTTGCATCAACTCCAAGTCCGGCTCCACAAGCTGCGGCCCCAGTTTCTTCACCAATGAAATTAAATGATGGTGATGAAGTGATTCAAATGGATAGAGTTCGTAAGATCATCGCTGATGCAATGGTGAAAAGCAAACACACTTCGCCACACGTTACGTCGTTCATCGAATCTGATGTTACGAATGTCGTAAGATGGAGAACGAAACATAAAGATATTTTTGAAAAGAGAGAAGGGGAGAAATTGACCTATATGCCGATTTTTGTTCATGCCATTGTGAAAGCAATTCAGGACTTCCCGATGATCAACGTTTCTGTAGATGGCGATAAGATCATCAAAAAGAAAAATATCAATATCGGAATGGCGACCGCACTTCCAGACGGAAATTTAATTGTTCCTGTAATTAAAAATGCTGATCAACTTTCACTTTCCGGTTTGGCAAAAGCGATCAATAATCTGGCTTACCGAGCACGTAATAAAAAATTGAGACCGGAAGATACACAAGGTGCAACTTACACGATCTCTAACGTTGGAGGCTTCGGAAACCTAATGGGTACGCCGATTATTCCACAACCTCAAGTTGCTATTCTGGCGGTTGGAGCGATTGTGAAAAAACCTGCAGTTTTAGAAACCAAAGATGGCGATGTAATTGCGATCCGTAATTTAATGTTCATGTCACATTCTTACGATCACCGTGTAGTAGACGGTTCTTTAGGTGGAATGTTCCTGAAACATGTTCACGATTATCTTCAAAACTGGGATATGAATACCGAGATATAATTAATAAGTAATTAGCAATAAATAATTTAACCTTCGAATTTTTTTCGAAGGTTTTTTTTTAGGAGCTTAATCCCGCTTTCCGCTATATCTTTTCCTCGTCGTTCCTCCTCAGAAAAGGATGTCGCTGCAATCGGGGCTAGTTGCGATAGGATTTTTAAATAAAATTCTCTTAAAATTCTTAACTTTGATTTCTAAAATTTAAAAGAAATGTTTACCATCAGAAAAGCCACGCCTGCAGATATTCCAATCATTTTTGATCTTATTAAAAAACTCGCTGTTTACGAAAAAATGGAAAACGAGGTTGTCACTTCCGTAGAAGAACTTCAGGAAAATATATTTATAAAAAATTTCGCCCATGTGATCATCGGCGAGGAAAATGGAATTCCAGCTGGATTCGCCCTGTATTTCTATAATTTTTCCACTTTTGTAGGAAAACCAGGTTTGTACTTAGAAGACCTTTACGTAGAACCGGAACACCGCGGCAAAGGATACGGAAAAACTTTGCTTATTGAACTCACGAAAATCGCCAAAGCAGAAAACTGCGGCAGAATGGAGTGGTCGGTTCTCAATTGGAATCAACCCGCTATCGATTTCTACGAATCACTGCAAGCAAAACCAATGGATGAATGGACGGTTTACCGTTTAGATGGAAAAGGAATCGCTGACTTGGCGGAATAAAAATTCTTCTAAAAACAAAAAGTGTGGACTTTCTAAAAATCCACACTTTTTTATTTTAATCAAATTTGATTACATAATCTTCGCAACTTCTGCACAAAGCCATTCTAACATTTCACGATCTTCATCGGTGAATGGATCTACTTTGTGGGAGTCAATATCAATTTGACCAAGATTTTGGCCATCTTTCATAATAGGAACTACGATTTCTGCTTTGGTGTCGATGGAACAACTTAAGTAATTATCTTGCTCATAAACATCAGGAACAACGAAAGTTTCATTTGAAACTGCTACTTGGCCACAAATTCCTTTTCCGTAAGGAATAATGGTGTGATCTGTTGCAGCTCCAACATAAGGTCCTAAAATCAATTCTTCTTTGTCTCCGTTTTTAAAATAAAAACCGGTCCAGTTAAAGTAGGAGATTTCTTGGTCGAGTAGATGACAAACTTTTTGAAGCTTCTCTTCTATATTATCTTTCGGACCTTCCAGTATGATTGAAAGACGTTTTTTTATTTCTGACATTGTATTTTATTTAAATAAATTCTTTTAATTTTAATTCTTCTTTGTAACCAAACATTCCACGTTCTTTTATTAATTCTGAAACACCTTCCGGAACTTCTTTTTCCCAGCCTGGAAGATGATTGGCGATTTTATCGAGGATTGTTCTAGAATAGATTTCAGAATAATCTGGATTGTAATTTTGAATATCGACAATTCTTTTATTGAGTTTAAAGTATTTGTACAATTCTTTTAAACTGTCATTTACTTTCAAATTATTGGCGGTTAATAACTCATGAGTTTCAGGATCTTTATACGGATAAAGATAAACCCGCATTCCTTTTCTGAAAAACTTACCAAAAGCTTCCAAAATTCCACCTGAAAGATTTTCGTAGTAATTCTCATCAAAAACATCCAGCATATTATTGACGCCCATGGCTACTCCAATTTTTCCGTTGGTGTAGGGTGCGAAATAGTCGATCAGTCGGTAGTATTCAGAGAAGTTAGAAATGATAACAGTGTATCCCAGTTTCCCTAAGACATCTACGCGGTCTAAAAAGTCCCGCTCATCAATATCACCAGCTGCTCTTAGATTGGCGATGGTGATTTCGAACAAAACTTCGGTCTCTTCTTCACTACAGCCCCAATCTTTTTTGAAAAGGTCTAATCCTTTCTCAAACATATCGGTATTGACCAAAGTTACAGGACGAAAACTTCCACGTACTGCAAAAATATTTTTTCTGTAGAGAATATCTGCCGGCAACATGTTATTTCCTTCTGAATTGAAAATCACGGCGTCGGTCATTCCGTTTTTAACCAGTTGAAGACTCATCAAACGGTTATCAACATACGAGAACGCGGGTCCACTAAAGTCGATCATGTCGATCTCAATATTGTCTTTAGAAACATCATCAAGCAATGAATTAATCATCCGGCGTGGATTATCAGCATAATTGAAAGCTCCATAAATCAAATTAACACCCAAGCTTCCTAAGGTTTCCTGCTGTAACGTTGCATCGTTTTCATTGAATTTTACATGCAGCACAATTTCGTTGTAATCTTCGTTCTCATCCAACTGAAAACGCAATCCAACCCAACCATGACCTCTCATGGTCTTATCGAAATTAATGGTCGTTACCGTATTGGCATAAGAAAAGAATTTTCTGCCCGGACAAGCCTCGCGCGAAACGCGTTCTTCTATTAACGAAACTTCATAGCGCAACATCTTGCGAAGTCTGTTTTGCGTAACATATCTGTTCTTGGCTTCTCTACCATAAATTGCATCACTGAAATCCTTGTCATAAGCAGACATGGCTTTTGCAATAGTTTGGGAAGCACCTCCCGCTCTAAAGAAATGGCGAACAGTTTCCTGACCCGCACCAATTTCGGCAAAAGTACCGTAAATGTTGGGGTCTAACTTAATCGCTAAAGCTTTTTGTCTTTGAGTAAGTTGCTGAGGAGGCACGGGCAATTCTAATTTTTTGTAAATGTACCAAAATTAAACCAACATCAAAAA
>NZ_JBGZYM010000071.1:0-6018 GCF_041824135.1 Kaistella sp.
CGGAAAAAATTCTAGCCAACGAAAGTTTTAAGGAAAATCAGAAATTTAAAATAGCAAATGGAAAATATTCTAATCCTTACTGGATGGAGAAAATGCCGAAAAACAATTTATATATCACTGAGAATCCAGCCGAAATTGGACTACCCGAAATTTCAAATGCCATCACTAAGAAAGTAACCTTCAATTTTGGAAGTACAAAAATTGATTTTGACATTCCACTACAACAAAAAACAGTTGATCCTTCTATTGGCGAGTTGTATCAACCTTTTTATACCGTTCCAACTTTTGTAGCCAGCTTCGAGCAAGAAAATTTTATCTTTAGTAATCAACCGAAACAAATTGCAGTAGAAGTTCAAAGTTTTACAGGGAATTCAACTGCTACAGTTTCGTTAAAAGGAAGTAAAGACTGGAAAATATCGCCATCTCAAAGAGTGAATTTTAAAGAAATTGGTGAAAAACAAAAACTCTATTTTCAAGTTGAACCTCTTTCCAAAAATGCGAATTCAACTTTAGAAACCATTATACAATCAGAAGGGAAAAATTATGATCAGGCTTTACAACTGGTAGAATACCCGCATATCGACCGTCAGATTTGGATTAAAAAATCACAAGCAAAAATTCAAAATTTAGATCTGAAAATCCCGGCTCTCAGAATAGCTTACATCAAAGGTTCAGGCGACGATATTCCTTCCTTTTTGGGTGCGATTGGCTTGAAGGTGCAAGAACTGGATATTAAAAATTGGAACATTTCCCAATTGAAAAGTTATGATGTTATTATTTTGGGGATTCGCGCTTTTAATACGCAACCGGAATTGGCGATGATCAACCAAGATCTCTGGAAGTTTGTCGAAAATGGTGGCTTGGTCATCAATCAATATAATACAAATCGCGGCTTGCTCACCAACGACATTGCTCCCTTTCCTTTAAAATTAGGAAGTTCCCGTATTTCTGAAGAAGATGCCAAATTGAAAATGCTCATTCCAAACCATCCTGTTTTCACCACTCCAAACAAAATAACCAATTTAGATTTTGAGAATTGGGTTCAGGAAAGAGGTTTGTATTTTGCAGATTCCTGGGATGGAAAAATGATTCCACTTCTGGAAGGAAATGATACGGGAGAAGCTCCAAATAAAGGCAGTCTTTTGGTTGGAAATTATGGAAAAGGAATGTATGTTTACACGGGACTATCCTTTTTCAGAGAATTACCAGCAGGAGTTACCGGAGCTTATAAATTGTTTATGAATATCTTGGCGCTCGGCCAATAGTTAATAGGTGACAAATTATACAAAAAACAAAACTGATATGTTCTAGTGAATAACATTCAATGCTCGACGGACAGTTTGTCATTCCGTAGGAATCTAGCCTGTTAAAATTATGCTGTGAGATTCCTCCGGAATGACAAAAAACTGGATAAATAGCGGAAATCTACGCCCCGACTTGAACGGAGCTCTTTTTATTTGGTGGCTGAGCTTGTCGAAGCTACCAAAAAAAAAGCGGGAGTGGAAGGCGGATTAAGGCGCCCAAAAAAAATATAACATAAGATATGAATCAAGAGAAAGATACGAATTGGAAAACGCTTTACATGGGTCTATTGGTCATTACGGTTTTGATGATACTTGCGATGCTCCTCTTTCAAAATTATTATAAATGAAGAATTTAGACTGGGCAGTTCTCATATTTGTTTTGCTTTTTATTGTGATTTACGGAATTTATAAATCGCAGAAAGTAAAAACTTCTGAATCTTTTTTGGGTGGAAAAAGCAATCCTTGGTGGATGGTTGGGTTATCAATCATGGCGACCCAAGCGAGTGCGATTACATTTCTATCAACTCCTGGACAAGCCTATCATGACGGTTTAGGATTCGTACAATTTTATTTCGGTTTGCCCATCGCGATGGTTATTTTATGCGTTTGGGTGTTGCCGAAATTTTTCCAGATGAACGTCTTAACGGCCTATGAATATTTAGAAAAACGGTTCGGATTGTCTACCAGAATTTTAACGGCGATTTTATTTTTGATCCAAAGAGGTTTAGCGGCCGGAATTACCATTTTTGCTCCAGCTATTATTTTGTCCACTATTTTGGGTTGGAATCTGATGCTTACCAATATTGTGATTGGAACTTTGGTGACTATTTACACTTTGGTTGGTGGGACCGAAGCGGTGAGCCAGACGCAGAAACAGCAGATGATTGTGATTTTTGTCGGGATGTTTTTGGCGTTTTTCCTTATTGTAGATCAATTGCCCGTGAATTTAAATGACGCCCTTTTATATTCTGGGGCAATGGGAAAAATTAATCCCGTGAGTTTTGAATTTGATGTGAACAATCGCTACAATATTTGGTCTGCCTTTTTGGGTGGAACGTTTTTATTCTTGAGTTATTTCGGGACCGATCAAAGTCAGGTTCAAAGGTACCTGACGGGGAAAAGTCTAAAAGAAGCGCGATTGGGATTGCTTTTCAACGGCTTATTTAAAATCCCTATGCAGTTTTTCATTCTCTTTATCGGAGTGATGGTTTTCGTTTTTTTCCAGTTTGAAAAGACCCCTTTGAACTTTAATCCGCTTTCTCAAAAACTTCAAAACAACACAGAATACCGTGCTTTGAATACGGAGTTCAATCAACTTCACGAAGATAAAAAACAGAAAATAATCGCCTGGAAAGCTGATCATTCTCCAGAAATAATGGCGGAATTAAAAGTCTTACAAGCGAAAGAAATTACGATTCGCCAAGAGGTAAAAGACCTGATTGATAAAGCAGCGCCAGAAATTGAATCCAATGACAAAGATTATGTTTTCATTTATTACATTCTCAATTACTTGCCGACCGGAATTGTCGGATTATTGATCGCAGTTATTTTATCGGCGGCGATGAGTTCTACTTCTTCAGAACTGAATGCTTTGGCGACCACAACAGTAGTAGATATTTACAAGCGAAATTTTGCGCCTAATATTTCAGAGAAGAAATATTTGAATGCTTCTAGACTTTTTACTTTGATGTGGGGGATGGTCGCCATCTTTTTTGCGGTAAATGCAAGTTTGTTTGAGAATTTAATTCAGGCCGTAAATATTATTGGGTCCTTATTTTATGGGGTGATTCTCGGCGTATTTGCAATTGCTTTTCTCTTTCCAAAAATTGGCGGCAAGGCGACCATGTGGAGTATTTTGATTGTAGAACCTATGATTATTTTGCTTTACTTTTTGGATGTAAAAGAGATTATTCAACTGGAATTTTTGTGGCTGAACCCGATCGGGTGTTTGCTGATGATTGGGGTTGCGAGTTTGCTTCAATCAATGTTTAAGAAAGTTATAATATAAAAAATGGACACCGAAATTGGTGTCCATTATGATTTAAATTGTTTATCTGATTGGGATATAAAAATTGAAGAGCTACAATATTTTCTATTTAACCCACAAAAATATTTGCAGACTTTTTCCAAAGATAATTCGGCATTGGTTCATGTAATTCTAATTTGATGATCATAGGTTTCGAACCGTTGTTATTTTTAAATCTAGCTGCACCAATCAAAACATAACGAATGGTATTTTTGACCTGATTTTTTTCTTTCTCTCGGATCAAAGGAAAAATTCCTTTACAAAGCTTTTTGTGGTTTATAAAAGGTAAACTTTTTCGCAAATCATTTCTCGTCTGATTCTGGTTGTTTTACCAATATCCAGCGATCATAATTGTCCTGCTTCAGCTTTATCGATTTTCGTTTTCTGACTTGAAAAATTTCCTTATTTAACCCACTTAATTTAAAAGTAATAAGTGTAGTCAATAACTCTTCATATTAACCCTCATTCAAAAATGAAATTTTAACAGATCTTTCAAAATCGGCAAATCTGCTTCTTCCCAATCTAAATCTGACAGGTCTTCCTTATCTACCAGGTTATGATTTTTGTAGTCTAAAATTTTTATTACACCTTCTTTATAATTTGCAATGCATCGAATCAAATTAACTTTAAAATTTCCGTAATCCAATATACTGTTGTTTAATTTTTCAACGCTTTGAATCTCTATATTTATTTCTTCACGAATTTCTCTGATGATACCATTTTCATCTTACTCTAACTTACCTCCAGGAAATTCTCATTTCAAGGTAATTTAATTTTTCAATTCTTTGGGTTACTAAAATTTTATGATCAAATAAATTAATAGCACATGTAACATTAATTATAGATTTATGCTGTGACATTTTGGAATTAGAACTTATTTATAAACAAAAGGACCCCAAAAATTTGGCGTCCTTTAATACGATATATAAAATAGAAATACTATTTCTTACTCCACTTCGCAATATTATCCATATTGATTTTCACATAATCATCGTTACCTGCTTTCTTTGCCAGCGCTAAAGATTGAGTTGCGGTAGCGATCGCTTCCATTTTCATTCCATTTGCAGCTTCAATTTCAGCTTGTAGCTTCAACATATAGAAAGTGTCGGGTGCCAAAAGATTGGCTTTCTTACTGTACTCCAAGGCTTTCTTTAAGTCTAGCTTTTCCTGAAGATAATAACTCGCAGCTTGATTGTAATCAGAAGCTTTTGCATCTTTCGTACTTAAAGTACTGCTGATCGATTCCAAAACTTGCTTCTTAGAATCCATCATGATCGGAACTTTCACCATCGTATTCTCCCAACTCATGATAAGATTTGCTTGATCTGTTTTAAGATCATTAAAATCAATTGAAAAAGTTTCCACAAACAAAGGATTTTTCAGCGCTTTCACTTTTGTTTTCGCAACGATCAATTTGTCGTCTAATTGTTTCGGCGCTCCCCATTGCTCGGTGTCTTTGTATAAAACCACTTCCCATTCTCCACCGGAAGGCATGGTGTACAAAGCATACTTACCAGCCGGAACCATTACTCCATTAAAATTGGCCTCCTGACCAAAAGTGATATCTGTAGAACCATTCGCACCCGTTCTCCAAAGTTGACCCATTGGAACCAAATTACCGAAAACCTTGCGGTCATTCGCAGAAGGTCGAGAATATTCAACCACAACTTCCGACAGGCCGATGGCTTGTTTTAGGCTGGCAGATGGACTGGGTTGAGGCGTTTTCACCTGTGCACTTAACATTGCAACTGCTCCCACTACCAATAGAGCTAACAAATTTTTCTTCATTATTTTTTAATTTAATATTTTTTTATAATCTCTAAATTTACTTCAATTTTTAATTAATAACAAGGTTGTTGAAAGACTTTCGCTTTTTTTATCGTACACTTAAAAGTTTTAATCCTGTTCTTTCTAAAAAATTGAATAATTAGATTTTAAATAAGGAGCATGGCCTTTTTCGCTACTAACCAAATCAGTCCCGCTGTTCGCTATATCTTTTTTGCCTAATATTTTTATTCGACTAAAATTCACATCAGGTTAGGCAAAAAAGGATGCCACTACCATCGCGGCTAAATTTTCAGGCGGTTTATTTTTTCAACTAGGCTTATCTCCTTATTCAGCTACCACCAATTATTATAATGAGTTCAATTAAAAAAACTTAAACAAATAGATATTCTTCTTTTGGGAATATACAGAGAGAAAATATTTTGACAAGATGACATTAGAACGATCATTTTAGAAGCCGACTTTAGGACGTATCCCCATTAACTCACTTTCCTTGGCATAGGGTTGGGGTGAGGGGAAACTTCATAAATAAGCCTCATACAATTTGATGTATAAGGCTTTTATAAAAACTGGTCTCGTGTGAAGGACGAGATAAACTATTTAGCCATCTGCACTCTGTAGACTATTTATCGGTCTATTATCTATCCCTCTACTGTCTTTCTATTCATTGTCTTTTTATTTATTATCTCACGGTCTATTATCTCACGGTCTTCTCTCTGGGTTTAGTGCACAAAAAAACCTCAATCATTTCTGATTGAGGTTTAAAAAAGACTGGCGGCGACCTACTCTCCCGCGTTAGCAGTACCATCGGCGCTAGAGGGCTTAACTTCTGTGTTCGGAATGGGAACAGGTGAGCCCCTCTGCTAAAACCACCCTAAAGGTTGTTTTGTACAAAAGGATGTA
>NZ_JBGZYM010000072.1:0-99353 GCF_041824135.1 Kaistella sp.
TAAAGGTTTGAAATATGGGATGACTTATAACACTGAAATTATCCGTTGGTGCAATCGCGCGGCAGTACCAAAGCACATTACTTTTCATTCTGCAAGACATACCAATGCCGTGCTATTACTGGAAAACGGTGCAGATATTTACACGGTTTCAAAAAGACTGGGACATCGCGAAATTAGAACAACTGCGATTTATGCTAAAATCGTGGACAGTAAAATGAAAGAAGCAGCAGAAATAATTCCGGAACTTACGTTGGAAATGTGAGTATTTTTCTTTGAAGTATGTTACATTAAAGAAAAATCTGAGTTTTAAAACCTAATTTTTCACTTTTAAGCAAATACAATCCAGAATAGCCCAGATTAATCTTATTTAGACTTTTTTTGAACCGTTTTTAATCCAAAGTAATAGTATTTAGCCTTTTGCAAACTTCTGGTATTGCCCATTAAGTTTATGATGTTGACTTTTGTATCAATAAATCAATCAAACGATACAAATGGAAAATGAACTCATTCTACACAAACTCAATCGTATCGAAAAACATATTTTCGGACTGAAAGAAATTCTCAACACAGAGGAATTATCTGATTATACTGGATTCAAGAAATCCTATATCTACAAGTTGGTTCATACCAACAGTATTCCTTTTTCTAAACCCAACGGAAAAGTTCTCTTTTTCGAACGTAAAAAAATTGATACTTGGTTGTTAAAAAACAGCCATAAATCTAATGATGAAATCCAACAGGAAGCTGTGGAGTTTTCTCTACGAAAAAAGTAAAACCCAACTATTGCAGTAGTTGGGCTTAAATGTATTGTTTCACTTGGAAGTGAAGTACAAATATAGCAATTATTTGTTTCTGCTTCCCAAATACCTAATCTTTTATGGAGGAAGATAAAATGCTGTATCAAACTGGTGCAGTAAGCAAAACTATATTTGATCGAACGCTGAAATATCTTAATTCTAAGTATTCTTTGAGATTTAATACGATATCTCTGGAGTTTGAAATCAAAATATCATTAGATAAAAAATGGTCGAGTTTGAACTTAAGTTCATTGTATATCGAACTCATTCAATCCGGAATTGATATCCCAATGAATAAATTGGAAATCCTGGTAAGAAGTCATCTCATTGAACAATATGATCCCATTTCGGAATATTTTGAAAGTTTGGAAGATTGGGACGGCGACGATCACATTAAAAACCTTTGTAGTTACGTAAAAACCAATGATGATAAAGCCTTTCTTTATCATATGGAGAGATGGTTTACCAGAGCAGTTTTATGTGCTTTAGAAAAAGAAAAAATAAATAAACATTGTTTAGTCCTCGCCAATACTATTCAAAATAGTGGCAAATCAACTTTTTTGAGATTTTTTATTCCGAGAAAATTGATGAATTATCTCTCGGAAGATATCGGTTTGGATAAAGACAGCAGAATTAAACTGTGTAAAAATTTGATTATCAATTTAGATGAACTTTCAGTTTTAGCAAAAGCAGATATCAATTCGTTGAAAGCATTTATTTCGAAAACACACATCAACGAAAGATTGCCTTATGCGAGGAAATCAGAATATTTGGAGCGGATTTGCAGTTTTGTTGGTTCTACTAACAAAACTGATTTTCTGACTGATGAATCGGGCAGCGTGCGCTGGATCATTTTTGAAGTGACCGAGAAAATCAACTTTAATTATTCATTGGAAATCGACATAGATAAAGTATGGGCTCAAGCCTATTTCAATGCTTATAAAAGAAAAGATTTCAATCCGGAATTAACATTAGCGGATATTTCCGAAAACGAAAAGCGCAATGAGCGATTTACACAGATGACTTTAGAACAAGAAATGGTCAACAAGTTTTTTGAACCATCGGATAATCTGGAAGAATTTAAGACTGCGACCGAAGTGATGATGGATTTGAGCACGCAAGGAATTCGATTAAATCATTTAAAAATTGGGAGAGCGCTATCATCATTCAAATTTCCCAGAGTAAAACATCCACAAAGACAAATCTATGGTTACCTCATTCGGTTGAAAACCACAGATTAATTTTATAAATAGAAAATCAACTACCTACTTACCTAACGGTTTTAAATGATTCTATGTCAGATTGTTATATAGGTAAGTAGAATTAAATAAAGTTACCTAAAGTTACCTATTTAAAGCCACTCGGTAAGTAGGTAGAATGAGGTAAGAACAAAAAATTCCTTTAAATAATTGATTATCTAATGTTTGGTAAGTAGGTAGGTTGTTTAGCGTAAAACATAGAAAATATATTTTCATTTTTATAATGAAAGAGAAGTATCAGAAATGATTAACGATTTTTATCTTTTAGAAGCAACTTCATTAAATTTTGTATTTCCCTGAAAATTTAGCGATTTATTTATTCAGAAATTAATCAGATCCAATTTTTTTTCTTTTCTAAAGCAAAAATCTACGGGCAACTTTTAATAATATTTATAAATCTAACCTGCGTAAAATAGACCTAGGTATATGATTAATATCTGCGTAAAATAAATCCAGGTCACCTGCGTAAAATAGTATCAGCAATATCGATAACCTGCGTAAAATAGATACAAGTCACCTGCGTAAAATAATACCAGCACTAAGGCCAACCTGCGTAAAATAGATACAGGTAACCTGCGTAAAATAAGTACAGGTTAAAATATTTCATATTTTAGAGCTCTAAAAATCATATCTATTTGTAAGTCATTTTATTACAGATGATCCACACCATTTTTTAGAGGTCTGAAAGAAAAAACAGTTTTTGTATAGCAAGATGTGTCTTTGTACCCACAAACTTTTCAAGTTTATAGCCACAAAGACGATCTTGCCTTTTTGCAAAAGGGGAAAAAACTTCGGGACTCGTTTTTTAATGAATGAGAATTTTTTAGAAAAGATGAATTTCTATAAAATTAGAAAAAAAAGAAATGATGATGCTGAAAAAAAAATATTAGGCGATGCGAAAATTAAAGTGTTATTTGGATTTTTTGAAAGTATTTTTATTGCCCTGCGGCTGAATTTAGTAATCTATAAATTCTTAATATTAATATTTGAAGTATTAATCTAAAATACGCATCTTCAAAACATTAGTAAAAACTTAGTTAACACCTAACCTGAAAGTTGCGATCAATAAAAATCTATGGAGATTTTAATAAATGCATCAGTAATATTCATCATAGATTTCATTTATTTAACCAATCACCCAAAGCAAAACCTGCTGATCGCTTTTTTGAATTTTTCGGTCAATAAATTTAAAAGCGCCTTTTGAAACGGCAGGACAACCTCTGCTTTTTCCGATTTTTCTAGGATAAACTTCCTTATTGGGAACGTAGTTGGATGGGTGGAGTACGATCATTCGGCATACGGCGTTACTGTTGGTAGCATCCTTGCCCTCAAGCTCGTATTTAAAACCATAATTTAAGCTGATCTGTTTGTTGGCTGCAATTACATATTTTCCAAGAGAAGAGGAGTAACTTTTAGGATCGTTACTGAAAGTGACGTTATCTGATTTGCGCTTTTTGCCCGATCCATGCATAGACAAAAATGAATTGGTCACTTTCTTTTTCTTAAAATCCCAAATGTAAAGTCTGTCTTTTCCGGAGTGAAGAGATAAGTCCACCAATATAAAAAAATCAGTGGAGAGCCCATTCTTCTTAGCATATTTTAAGGCGGAATCAGCTTGTGTATTATAGTTTTTATAAACCTTTGAACGCATTTGCTCCTTCTTTCCACAACTAATAGTGATGAGAAATAGTGCGATTAAAAAGTACAAGTTTTTATTCATATAATATTTATTAATGATTTTTAGTGTTGTCCGCTTCACAGGAAACCAGGAAGAATAAAAAAAATATAGTAAGTTAAGACATACATAATTAATAGGTGTTTTTTAATTACTGATTGTATTTTGAATCAAACTCTATCATAATTTCGAAAAACTCTTCAGGCAAAATTCCATAGATTTTCAGAAAAGTCTTTGTTTTTTAGAAGCTCATCTGCCACTGCAATGGTCAGCACCGTATCATCTGTAAATTTAGAATTTTCAAGATAGAGGTTGAAGTCTTTGGTTTTTACATTATTGAATTCGTAGGTCGATCCGATGATATCACCGGCTACAGCTCCTAAGAGGATATTGGTGTTTAAAATCATTTTTAGTTCCCGTTAAAGAAGTTCAAGATACAATTTTAGTTGGTAATTTTTAAAGAGTCGAAGTACATTTTCATACCCTTACAAAATTCTGTCACCACTTTTTTAATTTGTAAGTAGTTATCTGATTTTTCATTGGTAAGTTCTTTCAGATAAAGTTTTCGGTTAATTTCCAGCATGATCGACTGCACCTTTTTCTCTTTTTGATAAAATTCAATCGGTACAATAGAACCTGCATACGGCCAGTCAATTCCTACTGAATATCCCTTATCATTAAAGAATGATTGAGAATATTCAGTTAGCTCAGGACGGGTATGAAAAGCATCTGTTCCGATATTAAAATCGGGTCGGTTCGGGGATTTATCCAGACTTCTGTTTAAGGGTATGTTAGGAAAAGAATGACCGTCGATAATCAACGCTCTGCCATTTTCCTCTAACTGATTTCTGACCGTATTCGCAAGCTGACTGTGATGTGGCCAATAATAGTCATTTAAAATTTGATTTCTTAATTCCGGGCTAACATTTCGAATGGTTTCTCCATTATCACTTTTCGTGTAAAGTACACCCATCCCAAACTGCGCCATCAACTCTTGTTCGTCATCGGAAAACCGTTCGGGGTCGCAGAAAATTCTTGAAAATTCAGCCTTAATGATCATATCACTTTCCGACGAAAATAAGTCGTCGGTGTACCAGTCGGTTAACTTTAAAATCTCTTGATCAAGGATGTAATCTGAAACAATGTATCCATCTTTCAAAGGAACGTGCGTTGAAGAATGGGGGATATGTAGAATTGTCTTTAACATAACATTTATTGTATTTCTGCGCTTTGGAAAACAATTTTTCCGTTTACCTGTTTTATTTTTCTGGCAAGTCTTAAGGTATTTTTAGTGATAATTAAACTGCTGTCAAAATCTCTTCTTAGAAATTCGTACCTCATTGCATCTAAATATTCTGCTCTTGCATTTCCCCAGGCCGTAATTCCTACCTCGTGATTGAACATTTCGATAAGTTTTTCATCCCTTGCCATCGCAAATCGTTCTTCAAATTCTTGTTCTCTCATTATCATAATTATGGGTGCATTTTTTTTTACTGATTTATAAATTCTTTTTATGAAGGGGAATTAATTAATTATTGAAATATGCCAGGCGGACTTTCTGTCCATTTTTAATTTCATAAATGCCCAAACCTGCTACATGTCCTGATAATTGACTTTTTCCCAATATCGCTATTTTATAGCCTTCCAGTTTCTCATATTGTTCTGGTGATAATCGCGGCGTAATACCAAACTGGGTTCCGACAAATAAAGGTACTCGTGAATCTTTTGGGTTTAAAAAAACGTCCATTTGAACTTCCCAAGTTTCTTCAAATGAAAAATTTTGATTAATAATAATTTGAGTTATAGTTTTTAATCTAATACTACCGTATTCTTTGTCTTTCGATAGTGCCTGAAACCATTTCCTTTTGCTCTTGGCTTCCAAAATTTCGTCACTTATCAAGCTTTCAGCATTATTTTCGTATACCTCATTATATACGCGTTGATAATCTTTTGGAGATAGATAGTTAATATCCAATTTCCGTCGTGTGATAAGGTTAACAATGCTTTTGCAAAAACTCTCTCTTATTCTTTTACTGATATAGTTCCCGGGATAACCGTGCATATATTGTCTGTATTTCTCTTGGGCATATTCATTTACTGTCTTTTCACACCGATCGTTATCATCAACACTTATTTTTAGTTCGGGATGATTTTTTGATTCTTCCAGTATCGCTTCATAATTTGAAATTAACTGATGATATAAGAGGAAAAACACACCCACTACATCTATCTTCAATCCCTTTGGACTGTATTCTTCCAGGTAGGTGTCATCATTAAAATATTCAAATTTCATCCCGACGAATGGATAAAGAAACTCGCCTTCAAAATAATCACAAGTATCAGCTGTTATTTTGAAAATTATTTGATGCTCTAAAATAGTGGTGATGATTATTTTTTCCATGGTGTATTTCTTTGCTGTTTATAGTATTAATTTCTGTGTCTCATATGAAGCATAACTTACCGTTACTTTATTTTCGGATCTGTCGCATCATCAGCCTCAAGCAGGACATTGCGGTCGCTGAATTCTATTAAAATCCTGTTCTGAGAGAAAGTTTGCATCATTTGGGATGCAAGGTTTAAAACCGTCTTCCTAAAAGTTTTTTTGCCTACAAGCTGTTTTGGATAATTGATGAACTTCAAGGCAAGATGCTTTTCTGTAAGGTTTCCGCATACAAAATCAAATTCATAAACTGCCGGACAAAACATCAGTTGATGATCTGCAGTCCTTTCTAATTGCCACCGCTTGATGAATTCAATATAATCCGCCTTCTTATAATACACACCACTATATTTTTTTTGAAGTCCGATATTAATAATGCCCTTGTAATTTTTTTTATTTGTCATAATTTGGAATTTTTATATCTTATTGGGTGAAATTTTTATAATTTTCTTTCCACCATTCTTTTATTTGCTCTTCAAATTCTGTCTTTATACCGGTATGCAAATCCAGATAAAGATTTAATTTTTTATTCTCAGAAAATTCATTAAAAATTCTGCATCGTTGACCGTCTAGTAATGTGTTCATGTTAAATCGATACATTTTCCTTATACCCATCACCATATAAATAAATTGTATAGGAAAACTTGACTTGTTGTACGCTTTCCCATCAATAAAAATCATCTGCACCATATCGTGAATTCTTGATCTTAAACTCACGCTGATATCCCTTGGTTTAAAGCCTTCTAATATTTTTTCTGTGTACAGTATGCTATCTACAGATTTTTCATTTTCATAATCTGATTGATCGCACAGTTCTGCAGGTCCATCACCCATTTTCTCATTGTTAAGCGGTTGATTTTTTCTTTTGTAAATCCACCGTGCTGCATAATATAACCCCTCCATCAGATCATTTATTTTTCTTATTTTTTCGTCAAAACTGTATCCTTTCTCACAATATATTTCCGCATTTAATTGATAGGGTATCAAAAGTTGCAGGTCAATAAAATTATTGTCATCAGATTCGTTTACCGCACATATTTCCAGCGTTGTTCCATAATCATCTAATATTGTTTTAGTGTACAGTTGTTTGCGTTTTTGTTCTATTTTTATCATAATCCTAAATTTGTTATGTCCAAAAATTCCTGTTGCAGAAACCAGTCGTATTTTCCTTTTGTTCTTGTCAGGATTTGTTCCGCCAGCAATTCAATCCTTTGATATTCATTTTTCTCCATATATTCTTTCAGGTCTGCTTCTAATTCTGAAAAGATGGGTGGTTGTGCATTTTCAGTGAATCGGGTTCTGATGTCAAGATCAGCACATTTACCGTTTTTGATGAAGTAGTGAGAGAGAAATCGGAATATTTCTTCGCTTGTATTTCCATTGAAAGAATCGGTAAAAGTGCTGAAGTGATTTTTCATAAAAATTTTCATCAACTCCTCACGGTTGCGATGATAGTCTTCGACTTTTTTATTATTAAATTTTTCCAGGGTTTCCAGAAGTATTCTAAAATCAGAAGCGATCTGCTCTTTTTGACTCTGGATAATTTTGCAGAGATCATACGCCTGTTCCAACAAGGTTTTTACAAACTTACTTTCGTCAGGTTCATTTGATTGATTTGGAACGCCCTGTAAAGTAAATCCCTCACAGGGTGAAATCATTTGCACTTCTGCCAAATCCGGCAACAAAAAGTTCACATTTCCGATGATCCGGAAATTGCCTTTCTCAAAATAGAGGATGCTGTTTTTCATATTTACACTGTTTGATCATTGCATTGAAACGTACGGAATCAGAACTCTTATTGCCGTTTGAGTTTTATCACTTGTCCGGAATATTAATATAAAATCATTTAGTGAAGATGGCAACTTTCTTTTTTGACAAATATTAACGTAGAAATTCATTAAATTTAAAAAGAGATTTGTTTCTTTTCTTTTTGAAAGAATTAATTGAAGAATAGTTGTTGCAGTCTCACTAAGAAACTCATATCCTCCAGTTTTTGTACTAAACTCCATTCTGACATCAGAAACACAGTAGTGCCTTTTACAATTTTTCTTTTTTGGAGATGAATTAAAAAGTTTTGACTCGTCTGTTGTTTTTTGCACATTGTGACTTACCGTACTTGGAAATGACCAGTCGGTAGTTCTGTACATTCTCATTGTTCTGCTTTGTCTCTGGCTCATAGAAATAAATTTTAAGATTAATTTTTATTTATATCAGCAGGGAATAGTGGGAATTAACCTTTTATTTTGGCAGGCAGCCCTCATTCTATGCCACCGTGGAGGATGAACTCTCGGTTGGCGTTCTGCTTTGAAGCAGAATCTCCTGATGATTGTTGTTTACTATTGCAAAGAAAACACAATAGGGTGCAATCTATCTGCATAGTAAAAATTAATTATTTTTGGATAGAATTCCCTGTTCAAGATTTTAGCGTAATTAGTGTCTCTGATTACCGTACGAAAATCAAAGTTGGATGCTGTTTCATAATCTTACAAAATCAGTAAAATCCCGCACTTTTTTTAAGTGAAAAAAAATATTCTTCCTTCGAGGTTTGTTCGATGTTTGTTCGAACCTCCTTCGAAGGTTCTTTGACAAAAAACAATATCATTTTAGACAGATTTTTTGTCTATGGAAATTTATTTTATTCTTTCGAAATCAGTTGATTTTTTTAGAAGTATAGAGAAAGATTTTTATGATATAACTTCGCTTCAATAACCGATAAAACAAAAGTTCTTGTGGAATTAAGGTCGTGGAGAAAATAGAGATATAACTGGTAGATATTTTACCATGGACTTTTTGTGATGCGGGAGCGAGAAAATAATGTGACGTTTGTTGAAAAAAGGTTCAGACGATTAGCATCTTAACACTATTATTCTTATCGCTAGAAATAAGCGTGTTTTACAATTTATATTTCCAAAACTTTGAATGTAGTGTATTTCAGTTAAAAATATTAAATTTATGCCGCTTGAAAACAACACGAATGATCAACCGGCTTAAAAATGCAACTATCGGAGATATTGCGGTAACAGAATTACTTTGTTACGACGAAAAAAATATTCCTAAACTCTTGAACTTATGCAGAAGAAATTCAATCTCCTATATACCGTCCCAAGACAGGAAATCTATCTATAAAATGACTGATGATGGTTTCGTACAGGAAAAAATAAATGATGATCTCTGCATGAGCCCGGGCGAACTTATTTTTGATGAGATTACCATAAAAAAGTTTACGAAAGTAGATCATAATGAGATCAGGTTTGTTCTACAGGATGGAAAGATTTATGGTGTTGTTCATATTGTAGATTATAACAGCGAATATCTTTTGGTAGAATTATATAGAGCGTTTCTTCGGTTTGAAAATAATCTCAGAAGTCTGTTGATAAAAAAAGACCTGAAGAATGAGGATTTTATAAAGTGGGTACGGGTGATGAGCGACTGCGAAATTTATGAAGACGATAATACTCAAAATTACTGGACCAAAAGATATGTAACACTAATGCCTGCAGAAGACGGCAAAAGATGGCGTGTTGAAAATGAAAGACGGAATCTTTATGCCTTTCAGACTTTTCTGTTTTCAGATCTCCTGGAATATGCAATTGATTGTAAACTTTTAGATTCATCGGTGTTCCCATCCTATATTCTTAAAAAACTGCGAAACTATATTGCTCATGCCCGACATCTTACTTCTATAAGTGAAGCCGAGGAAGGTAATTTGATCTATAACTTTTCACATCTTAAAAAATTTATAGCGGATCTCAAAACGTTTTTTTTCGCTTTTGATCATTTGGAAGATTTACTACAAAGTAAGGATAAAAATAATTTTTCTTCTGCGGATATTTCCAAATAAATGCACATCTAGTGCACAGTGGGTTTTTACTTTTGCAGAAGTTACATTCGAAATATTTTTAGATTATTTTCAATGATAAAGAGTTTAAAAGTATATAGCTGGACATCGTGATAAACAATAAACATTAGAAAGTTTTAGTATGAAAATATTACGGCAAATCGCTATATTAGCAATTTAAGAACCGCTTGATGAAACAAAAATTAATAAACTGTCAAATTTAAATCAATGAAAGAAGATGTTAGTATTAAAATCAACAGATTACGCTTGGCTGTTGGTTATATGATTGAAAATAAAAAATGGTGGAATACTGAGTTTTTTGCACCGGAATCACGGGATTTTTTGACTTTTATATTTCCCAAATCAACTAAACATGGCGCCGACCATTTCGTACAGGCTTTGAGATTCTCAACAGACAATGAAGTTGGTTCCAATTATTACCATCTTTTCAGATTGCCAATAGAATTAGAAGAGCAAATTTATAAAACTAATTCTGCAGAGAAAGTTACAATTGAGAATGAACAACAAGCTGTTAAATTGTTAAAAGAACTGTCAGATGGCTTAAATGTCGAAAACAACACTGGCCCGATTAATATTGGAAGCGCGGATCATATCGGTGAAGATACTGTTCAAACATTTGCTGCGCAGTATTACCGTGCGTTTCTTAACAATTATCAAATTCACCCCTATCTGAATTAATGAAAGTTACTAAATTTTTATACAATTCGAATTTAGCTAAGGGTACCGGTTTGATCAATGAAACCTTAACACTTATAGCGTTTTATGAGAAGAATGATACAAAAGTATCATTCTTAAATCGCTGTATATCACAAAATATTTTAAATAAATCCACGGAAAAAAGAACGAAAGATATCATCACCCTTGTATTTTATCCTCGTTATTGGAACGATACAGGAAATGTTATTCCATATCTTAAAAAATTAAGAGAAAACGGACTAAGTTTAGAGGGTATGAGATCTCTTATGTTATACTACACAGCCAAAGCAAATCCTGTTCTTAAAGATTTTATTTTTGAACTGGTTGAAATTAATAATCACAAGAAAATACAGTCCGAAACTGCTAGGAATTTCTTGCTGCAGGCCATGTCGGATTATAAAGTTCCGTTATGGAGTGATTCTATCATTAAGCGGGTGTCCTCTTATCTGATTTCCTGTTTAAAGGATTTTGATCTAATGAATATAGAGGGGCATTTTAAAACAAATTATCCGATTCAAACCGTAATTAATTATTTGATACATGAATTTCATTTTCAGGGAAAAAGTGATGCTCAAATTGTAAAAGTCGAGATGTGGAAATTGTTTGGTCTTACAAATTATGAGGTAATAGGTGAAATTGAGAAACTTTCTTTTAAAGGAAATTTTATTTTTCAATATTCGGGACAAATATTAAATATCGGGTGGAAATATAAAAATATGGATCAACTTATAGAAAATGAATATAGATAAAAATTTTACAGATTTATTAAATTACTTGGTTGAGCCTAAAGCACTTGATCATGGTGGTGGTAAAACAATTTGCTACCTAACATTTCCTAATTCAAGGATACAATATGTTAAACAAAAACTGAACGACGGCTGGTTGGATATAGTTAGACATAAAGGACTCAGTCCTGTTGTACTCTCTATTCATAAAGTGTTGAAGGACTTTTTTCAGACAGATGATTACAGAATTGAAGTCGGGAAAGATGCATCTGATTCAGAAGATGAAATGAGAGAATTGTTTGATAGCTTGGGAAATAATTTAAAGGAACAGGAAATTATTGAAAATGCGATACTAAGTAAGCAGGAAGATATTAAAGAAATCGTGAATGGAGTTTTGGTTATAACCGATCTGGAAGCGATCCACCCCTACACAAGGTTCGGACCTATTGAACAGAAAATATACAACAGAATTGAAGTTCCCATTATCGTTATGTATCCAGGCGAAATGACAGGGTCAGCACTAAAATTTTTAGAGTTTTACCCTGAAGACGGAAATTACAGATCAAAGCATTTTTAGAAACACAATATTATGGCAAAAATTAAAGAGATATTTGGCACTGAAAAAAATATTTATCGCACTATTGAAAAAGTAGTAACTTTTGGAAACGCTACGGAAATTAACCTGAAGAATGAGATTTCAGAATATGTAGTAACGGACAGATTAAAAGATAACTTTGATAAAATCCTTGATGCGCTTAAGGATGGTATGCTAGACGGGTCAAATGAAATTGGAATCTGGGTTTCAGGTTTTTACGGTTCTGGTAAAAGTTCTTTTGCGAAATATCTTGCGTATGGTCTTCAAAAAGATTTTACGGTTGATGGACAGCTGTTTATGGACAGATTATCTCACCGGATCAATTCTGAAGCAACAAGCAGAATGTTTAAAACAATTGTCGATCAATATGATCCTGCCGTTATTCTATTGGACTGTGCGACTGAGCAGATAAAAGGGGGAACTCTTCCGCCGATACTCGAACTTTTAGTTGCTAAAGTTAATCAGCTTGCCGGTTATTCTACTGATGGACAATTAGCAAATCTTGAACAGATGCTACAGAAAGACAACAGACTTTCAGACTTTGTTTCTAAAATTAAGGAAGTCCATGGTAAGAACTGGGACGAAATAAAGATCAATGACCAGCTAAGAGCTAAAGGAATTGCCAGCATTTTAGCTTCTGAATTCTATCCCGAAATCTGGAGGGACGACAAAGCTTTTAAAATAACCAAAGTTGATGATATGCGGACCGATAAGCAGAAAATTGAAGAACTGCTTTCAACAATTCGACTCATGACTGGGAAAGAGAATATTATTTTTGTTATCGATGAAGTTGGCCAATATATTTCTGCAAAAGAGAGTCTGATCCTATCATTGCAGGGAACTCTGGAGAACCTGAAAGATATTGGGGGAGGAAAGGCCTGGCTCCTCGCAACGGCGCAGCAGACGTTAACGGAAGATAATCCAAGCTCGCGTCTAAATTCAGATAAATTATACAAGCTAAAAGACAGGTTTCCGATCAAAGCTGAAATTGAAGCTTCTGATATTAAAGAGATTTGTACACAACGAATTTTAGGGAAGTCAGCTGTTTTTTCAGATCATCTTAAAGGATTATACAAAACGAACGGAGATAAACTTCGTCTTTACACTAAACTCGAAAAGTGTGAAAGAACGATGTACAGCAAAGATGAGCTGGATGAAAAATTGTTTACCAATCTGTATCCCTTCTTACCACAGCACTTTGAGATCATTATATCTTTATTGGGAAGATTGGCGAAAATTACAGGTGGTGTTGGTTTAAGGTCTGCTATTAAAGTAATTCAGGACGTGTTGACTGAAAAACTTTCTTCAGAAGATAAGGATTTAGCAGAATTTGAGATCGGGAAATTAGCGACTACTTATCACATTTATGATGTGTTAAAAGCAGATATCGGAAAATCCTACAGCCATATTGTCGCTGCCGTTAATAAGATCACAGGGATTTATGGTGATACTTCGGAAGAGGCAAAGGTTTCCAAATCTATTGCAGTTTTACAGTTGCTGGATGATTTTCATCTTTCCACTAAAAATGTTGCTGCCCTCATGCATCCCAATGTTTCCAGTAACTCAATGTACGACGAGGTTTCGAAAATAGTAGAAGCTTTAAAAGATACGCCGGGTTGTACTTTAAATGAGATCGACGGTGAATTAAGATTTATGACCGATGCCATCATTAATATTGAGAACGAAAAAAATAAAATTTATCCTACCTCAGGAGATATCCGAAAAGTATATGAAAATATTATTAAAGATATTTTTTCTCCCGTTCCGCAGACCCGACTTTTAAATACCAAAACTGTCCGTACGGGAATCAATCTTAATCAGGATGGGAAAGTATATAAATTACTGGAACCCAATGAAGAAATTCAAATGGATGTGATTATTGCAGACCCTGCTTCTTATGACAAATTAAGGGATGATTTAATTAAGAGCAGTACAGATAGTATCGCAAATTCCAGAATGTTTTTAATTGGTAAGAACGATAAAAATCTTGACAATAAACTAATCGATATTGTTAAGAACGAAATGATCTATGGTACCAGAACCAGACATTCGGACAAAGAAATAATCGACTATCTAAACAGCCAGGATCAGGAAGCGAAAAGATTGATCGATGTCGTTCGTCGAACCATTGTTCAGGCTTTTGAAAAAGGAGAATTTGTATTTAGAGGGAATAATAAACCTGTGATCTCATATGGAGCCAAGCTCCGCGATTCAGCGAACGGGAAACTGAAAGAAGTTGCAGAACTGGTCTACAGTAAGTATCGCCAGGCTCCAATCGTGGTAGGCGGCTCTGATGCCGAGAAGTTACTGAACTTTCCGGATTTAAAAACCTTGCCTCCATCGCTCAATCATTTTGACCTGCTAAAGAATGATGGCAGTGTAGAATTAGAAACCGAAGCACTCAGATCGATCAGAGAATATATTGTCAAGGAAGACCAGGTAGAAGGCCGCAAGCTTTTGGAATATTTCGATTCAGCACCGTTCGGTTGGAGCAAAGATACCACCCGGTTCTTGGTATCTGCGATGTTCTTAGCCTCAGATGTTAAATTAAGGATCAGCGGTGATGATATCAAAGTAAAGGGGCCAAAGGCGATCGAAGCATTAAAAAATGTAATTGGCTTCAATAAAATTGGAATTTCTACCTATCAGGCAAACGAAAGACCTACCATGCAGATGTTATCGCTTTCCGTAAGACGCCTTGCGCAGTTGACCGGGGAGCAGGTTGCTCCGCTGCAGGATAAAATAGCAGAAGTGGTAAGACGGTTCTTCCCTGAATTTCAAACCAAATATTCAGCGATCAAAACCAAACTGGAATACCTGGAACTTCCGGGGCAGGAAAGAGCTCAGGAAGTACAGGACGGGATTGCTGAAGTTTTGAAAGGAGAAGGATCAGATGCTGCCTTTAGATTGGGCAAAGATGATTCTGATCTTTTTCTAAATCTAATGTGGATCACAGAGGTTCATAAAGGATTTGAAAACGGGATGGAAAAATCTTTCAGAATAGCAAATGATTTACGAAAAAATATAGAAAATCTCCCGGATTCAGGTCTTCTTAAAGATCTTAAAGAAAGCACTCAAAGTGATTTCGATCTGGTTAAAGAAATAACCGCGGATGAAGCTTTTGTTGAAAGAACCTCTGAACTGAAAAATGCAATATCAAATATTCAAACCTTGTGTTCTGATTATTGTCAAAAATTGCAGACAACAGAAAATATAAAAATTCAATCGGAAATTGATCAGATTAAAAATGATCAGGACTGGAGCGAATTGAAAGAGGAGCAGAAGGAAGTTTTGTTGTCAAAACTTGGCAGTTTGGTCGTCGAGAACAAACAGGGTCTTGATGGAATTAAGGAAATTTTGAATCTTAATTACAGCATCAATAATACTTTTACGGAAGTTAGGGGACAGATAACAGAATATGTAAAAACTCCCGTGCCTATTCCTCCTGTAGTTTCTCCGGAACCTGGTGGCACTTCTCCCGTAAATCCAATTATGAAGAAAATTACCATACATAAGAACATGAGCAATTTTTCTAAAAGAATTTTAAATGAACAACAATTGAGTAGTATCATTAAGGAACTGGAACAGTTACGAAAAGATCTTGATGACGGAAAAATAATCGAAATAAACTGGTAAAATGGCATTAACGCAGGGCGCAAGAAATAAAATAAAATCCATCGTTCAGTCAGCAAAGAAGTTGTTGATGAACGAATTTCAAAGTCAGTTACAGCAGTACTACGGTATCCGTCCGGATGGTTCCTGTCTTTTGGTTGAAGAATTAACCTCCCGTAAAGCTTCAGATATTGAAACTGCAAGACTGCTTCGCCAGCGACTTCATTATTTGGAAGAAGGAATCGCAGGAAATGATAAAGCAGCAGAAGCTGTGCAGCAGTTGGTTAGGGAACAGGCCTTTACCGTGCTAAACCGTTTAGCCGCAGTACGGATGTCTGAAGAACGAAACATTATCCGCGAATCGGTTCGCAAGAGTTTTAATTCAGAAGGATTTCTTGTCTATGATCAGTTGACCGGCGGTGCCAAAACTGCAGATGAGTTTACACGTTACACGTGGTATATTGGTCACGTCTTCGATGAGCTCTCCATTGATCTACCTGCAGTGTTTGACCGTTTTTCGCCTTATGCCTTATTATTCCCCTCAGAAAATGTATTGCTTGATCTTTTGGCGATCATTAATGACGAAGAAGTAACTATTTATCGGGAAACAGGGCAGCAACCAGTAAACCTTTGGACCGAAGATGAAACCATCGGTTGGATCTACCAATACTATAACGGCCGCGAAGAGATCTCCGAAATGCGCGAGGCTTCCGGAGCACCAAGAAACAGCCGTGAATTGGCCGTCCGTAATCAGTTTTTTACCCCGAGATATGTCGTGCAGTTTTTGGTAGACAACAGTTTGGGCAGACAGTGGTTTGAAATGACCAAAAGCCAGACCGCGCTGGTTGATCTATGCCAATACATGGTCAAAAGAGATCAGGAGATTTTCCTGACAGAAGGTGAAATTACGCCCGATGCCCAAATTGAAGGTGCAAATTATATTGAATTCCGGGCGTTGAAAGATCCGCGCGATATTCTCATGCTGGATCCAGCTTGTGGTTCTATGCACTTTGGATTGTATTGTTTTGATATTTATGAGCAGATCTATATTGAAGCTTGGGACAACCACCCGAAAATGTTTACTGATCTTCGCGAACAACATCTTCGGGAGGATTTTATAAAGATGATACCGGGATTTATTCTGCGGTACAATATTCATGGGGTCGATATTGATCCCAGAGCGCTGCAGATCGCCGGACTGAGTTTATGGTTAAGAGCCCAGAAAACTTTTGACAAATTAAATATAGATCCTGCAGACCGGCCTGCGATCAGCAAGAGTAATTTAGTACTTGCCGAACCTATGCCGGGAGATCCGGAGTTGTTGGCTGAATTTACCCAAAGTCTGCCGGGACCGATTGGGAAACTGGTAAAATTGATCTGGGATAAAATGCAATTGGTGGGCGAAACCGGTCTTCTCCTGAAAATTGAAGAAGAACTGAAGAAAGAAATTGAAATTACCAAAGAAGAATATAAAAAATACAAAAACAGTTCTGCTCAGTTGGGCCTGTTTGATACCGAAGCCGAAGAGAAAGTTGCGAAGATGGCCGCTATTTACGGAAAAGGCCAGAACATTACCAAAGATTTTTTTGATACTGCAGAAGAGGAAGTTTTGAAAGCCTTAAAACGTTTCTCTGAAAATGCTGAAGGTAAAGATGCTTTTCAGAAATTACTCTTTGCCGAAGATACCACGCGTGGATTTGCATTTATAGAGTTATGCAGGAAAAAGTATGACGTGATTGTTATGAATCCGCCTTTTGGAGCAGCAGCAGAAAAGTCTAAAAATTACGTTGATACAAATTATTCTTTGAGTAAATACGATTTAGCCTCCGTATTTGTGGACCGAACTTTAGAGCTACTAGAAGAAAACGGAAACGTTGGAAGTCTGACCACGCGAACTATCTTTTTTTTAGGATCATACAGTCGCTGGAGAACAGAACAGTTACTTAATAAAAATTTTGTAAAATATTTCGCAGATTTAGGAATGGGAGTTCTCGATGCAATGGTTGAAACATCTGCTTACGTATTAAAACAAGGTCTTTCTCATCAAAAATCTATTTTTTTTAGATGTACTAATCAATCTATAAAGGAAAAAGCTTTAAAAGAAATGGTTACAAAAAAGAATGATAAAAATATTTATGTAATAGATTCAAAAGTTTTTAAAGCAATATCAAATGAACCCTTTTCCTATTGGGTAAATTTAAAGACTGAAAAATTATTTAAAGAGGAAAAAAAGTTTAAATCAAAATCAAGAAATGCTATCCAGGGTTTAATAACTTCAGATGATTTCAGATTTGTCCGGAATAGGTGGGAAGTCAACAGTTTCTATAATTATCTTTCCGGCGGAGAAAGTCAACGGTTCTTTAGGAACCAAGATACTGTTGTGAACTGGAGTAGAAATGGAATTGAAATTAAAAATTTTTTTAATTTAAAAGGAAAGATTAAATCAAGACCACAAAATTTAGAATATTATTTTAAGAAAGGACTTAGTTGTGCTAACAGAACAAGTATTTTTAAACCGCATATTGTCGAATCTGGCTGTATATCAGGGGCTAAAAGATATTTAATATTTATCGAGAATGAAAAGGAAATTCTTTCTACTTGTGCTTTATTTAATAGTAAATATTTTGACTATTGTATAAAACTTAGTATGGAGTGGATTGAACGACCTACTTTTATAAATGGCACCGTTAATAAATTACCTTACCCTGAACTACCCGAAGAACTGAAAAATAGTCTTGCACAAATGACATTTAGACAGAGAAATCGTGTGAAATTTACATTTAATATAGAGGAAAAAAGTACTGCATTCACAAATAATGATTTTTTTAAATATAGAAATTTATTGGAGTTTAGTAAGGTGTGGCGAATCAAATTGAATACGGAAAAAAAGTTATATGAAGAGGAGCTTAAAGAATTGAATGAATTGGTTTATGATTATTTTGGAATTAGCAAAGAAGATCAACAGAATATTGATGAAATAACATTGAAAGCGGGTAATGAGAACGAAGGTAAAGCATTTGAAAAAACGGAGCAAATTCTTTTTGATTCTTTTATTTCAATATTGATTGGATCAATATTTGGTCGTTGGGACATCAGCTTGTTTAAATATTGGAAGGAAGAATGGAGTGACGAAGATATCTTTAAAGCCAGAAATCACAGTCCTTTTTTATATGGAGCCAGAGAATCAACCTTAGATTTGGTACTTCCGGAATACCATGATCAAATAAGAGAAATCTGGGATATGCCCTATCCTATAAAAGTTCTGGAAGATGTTGCCACCGTTTCAGATATCAATCCGGTCGTCGGCAAATTAAAAGAGGTCATTCAATACTTTTGGCCGGAAACCTTTGGTACTATTGAGGAAGAATTAATGGAGCATTTTAAAGTAAATGAACTTTCCGAAATATTTGATAAACATTCTAAATTCTTTGATGCGCACCTGAAGGATTATTCCCGCAATAAAAGAATTTCGCCAATTTACTGGCATGTTGGTGTTCCATCCGGCAAATTCAATGTTTGGGTCTACTATCCAAAACTGAACGATGCTTCGCTTTTTAAAATGGTCAACGAACTGGTTGAGCCAAAGATCAAAGAAATTACAAAAGAGGTAGAAGTACTGGAAATGAACGGTTCGGGGAAAGAATACGCAGATCAAAAATTATTTTTAGCAGAACTGGAAGATTTCAAAGAAGAAATCCTTCGCGTTGCTCACTTGCCTTATCGACCCAACCAGGATGATGGTGTACTCATCACTGCTGCACCACTACACAATCTTTTCCGCCACACCAAATGGAAAAAAGCCACCCAGGATTGTTGGAAACAACTCGAAAAAGGAGAGTACGATTGGGCACATTTAGCCTACAGTATTTGGCCGGAACGTGTACGCAAGAAATGCGAAAAAGATCTGAGCATGGCCATTGCGCATGGTTTAGAAGAGATATGTGCAGTAAAACCAAAAGAAACACAAGGGAAATTGTAAAATAAATCAAGCAGCCGCTCTTAATTTTAAATAGAGAAGAATGATAAAAGAATATATCCATCAACATTTTCAAAAAAAACTGGGCTCAGGTTATGGTTTGGTTATTTATGATCCCCATTTATTTTATAAAGACATCGTTCTCGGGTTAGAAAATGAAGACATCAAAGTTTTTGATGCGTCGGAAAATGTGGTTACTGCAAGAGAAGAAGCACTTGATTTTTGGGTGAATATAATGCCTGAAAATAAAAAATCAAAAATAGTAGTGTACGTGCCGTTCGCTTACAAAAGTGATCCAGATGATCTCACCTTCGATCCCTTCATTATATTTTCTTCCGGTGGTTGCATATACCCCGATCAGGCTGCCGATGAATATAAGCAGTTATGTCTCGCCGCTCTTCCGGAGAAAGAAACGAAAATTGAAGAGTTTTTCAAAGATGAAAAATATCCTTCCTTCGACGCAATCGATGCATTGCAGGGAGGCAATAATTATCCGAAATTAAAAAGCGGATTAAATGCATCATCAAACACAGAAATTCTGATCGCAATGTTGATCCCTTCCACGGCTCAAAAGGATTTTTTATTAAATGATAAAACCTGGAATAAAGAATTAAAAGCTTTTACGAAAAGCGTTTTAGGGATTACTTTACAAAATCAAAAGTTTCAGGCTGTTTCGCAGGAACTATGGAACCTTGTTTTATACAGTGAATTTGTGCATGATTTGCCGATTGAATTACCGAAACAACTTAAAGATGTTCCGCTTGCACAACCAAATACAATGGTTTTAATTCAACAGGTTTGTACACAACTAAGAAAAACAAAAGATGTTGAAGAAATTTATGTTAATCAGGCACAGCGCGTGAGTGAAGAACTTTCTTTGCCGAAACTATTTGCGCAAGAGACCGACTTAGGTCGGATCAATACCTTTGCTTTTGAGGACACCACTTTCTTTAATGAATTTAAAGAAAAACTCGTTTCCGGTGAATTGAAAAAAGCGGAAACATTGCTCAACCAAGAATCTATTTGGAGTACCTATGATGATGACCGAAGATCTTCCTGGTTGATTGGTAAAAAAGCACATCTTATTAAAAAATTGGTCGAAAAATTAAGCGCAGATGCAAAAAAATATACTGATCTTAATGCAATAGTAAATTGGTATGCGGCCGAAGTTCACCAATTGGATACCTTGCATAGAGAATTGGATAAAAGTTACGCTGAATTAATATCCGCTTCTCCGATATTAAAAGAAGTTCATAAATACGCCGTACATGCATATTTGACTTTTGTCGAAGACTTACAAAAAACCTTTCTCGATCAAGTGAAAGGCCAGGGATTGAGCACCCTTTCGATTCAACGGAATATTGATCTGTTTGACAAAAGAGTAGAGCCACTTTTAAAATCGGGTAAAAAGACCGTTTATTTTTTAGCAGATGCAATGCGTTACGAACTTGCAAGTCAACTGAAGGAAAGATTAGAAAGGAATCAGTTTGATACCGAACTGGAACCTGCTTTGGCCTTTTCTCCTACAGTTACTAAATACGCCATGGCAGCCTTAATGCCAAAAGCAGCTTCGAATTTATCACTTAAAATAAAAAATGACAAATTAGAACCTTATTTCTCTGATGTTGAATCATCTACGCGGGAGAGTCGTATAAAATATACTTCTCAAATTTTAGGAGACAAAGCTTCCTGGGCGTGGGATAAAGATGTTTTGACCGATAAATATAATAAGACAGATCTGTTGATTGTGACCACAACCGAAATTGATCAGGCAGGAGAGAATTCTCCAGATAATGCACAGTTGCTCATTGAACAGGCATTGATGAAGATTCTTAAAATCTCCAGTAAATTGAAAGACGAAGGTTATGAAGAATTTGTATTGGCTGCCGACCATGGATTTGTTTTACTACATGAATTCAAAGCGGGTAACAACAGTCATAAACCTGTTGGAGACTGGTACCTTCAAAAATCACGATGCCTCGCTGGAAAGGGTTCAACAAATACTGACCACGTCGAATTGTCAGCGTCAGAATTAGGTATAACCTCGGAGGTAGATCAATTTTTATTTTTAAAAAATTATGCTACTTATGAACGCGGTAAGCAATTTTTTCACGAAGGTATTTCGTTACAGGAAATCATCACACCATGTTTGACTTATCGCCCGCAGAAAATTTCGCAAAAGGACGATATTCAGATCAATCTAACCTACAAAGGTAAGGCATCAGGTAGCATCACTACATTAAGACCCTCTTTAGAACTCGCTGCTTTTGGAGAATCTCTTTTCGGAGAAATTAATGATGTTCAGATTGAAGCGGTGAGTGGAGATAAAATCGTTGGTCGCCCAGCGCCGTCAGAATCGGTGAATTCAACGACTGGATATGTTGAAATCGCAGAAAACACTACATTGAAATTTTCATTGGCAATGGAGGAAGATTTCGAAGGTGAATTTACAGTATATGCAAAATCACCAGCTACAGGATTGATCCTTTCAGAATTAAAACTAACAACCAATTACATGTAAAATTATGGATGAATTAGATTTAAAATTAAACGAATTCTATCCCGGAAAAGTGGTTAGAAAAGATTTGGTTCACGATATTAAAAAAGCGGCGAATGTTCCGGCTTTTGTTTTGGAATTTCTATTGGCAAAATATTGTGCAACAGATGATCCCGAAGAAATTATCGCGGGTAAAAAAGCTGTTTTAGAAGTAGTAGAAAAAAACTATGTTAGACCAGATGAAGCAAATAAAGCGCAGTCCATGGTGCAGCAAAAAGGCCGACATAAATTTATTGACAGAATTCATGTAAAATATAAAGAACGTGAAAAACGACACTGGGCAGAGATGGAAAATTTTGGATCTAACCGTATTGCCATTAATGAAAAATTCTACAAAGACAATGAAAAGCTTCTTGAAGGTGGAGTATGGGCTGAAGTTACGGTGGGTTACAATGAAATTGAAGATGATGATTATGCGTTTTATATTGAAGATCTAAAACCCATTCAGTTATCTAGGTTTGATTTTAACAAATTTCTGGAAGGACGAAGAAACTTTACAACTGAAGAATGGATAAATGTTGTTCTTAGAAGTGTTGGTATTAATCCTGAAATTATCGATAATCTTCCTAAAGAATATAAAGGCAGAGTTCCGGAAGGAAAGCGATTGAAGTTTCATTTTTTAGCACGATTGATCCCGTTGGTTCAAGCGAATTATAACTTTATCGAACTGGGTCCTCGTGGAACAGGAAAATCCCACTTTTACAGCGAGTTCTCGCCGTACTGTACTTTAATTAGTGGTGGTAAAGCGAGTACTGCAACTTTACTTTACAATAATGCCCGGAAAAAAGTTGGTCTGGTTGGGTATTGGGATACCATTGGCTTTGATGAGGTCGGAAACCTGAAAATTACCGATACAGATACCATTCAAATTATGAAGGATTATATGGCTAAAGGTAGATTTAGCCGTGGTCGAGAAGTGATCGCTAATGCAAGTTTTGCTTTTGTCGGTAACATTGATCATTCTATAGAACAGGTAGTGCGATCTTCTGACCATTCACTATTTTTAACGTTGCCAAAAGCATTTGACTTTGCCATTCAAGATCGATTTTTTTACTATTTACCCGGCTGGGAAATTCCTAAAATGGATCCAAGATGGTATGCTTCCAACTATGGATTGATTACCGATTATTTTGCAGAGGCATTTCATCACATGCTTAAAAACAGCAGTGCATACAGCAATATACTGTCATCTAAAATGAGACTTGGGCCTAATGTGGAAGGACGTGATGATTTAGCTATCCAGAAGACAGCAATGGCCTTATTGAAAATTATTCATCCAGACGCTAATCCAACTGATGAGGAATTTGACGAAATTTTGGAATATGCGATTGAAGGGCGACGCAGAGTAAAGGAACAAATGGATAAAATGAAAGATGATGATGAATACAGTCGTGTTGATTTGTCATACATCAATGCGGCAGGCGTTGAAAAAATTATTTACTGTCCAGAAAGTAAAGCGGTGCTTCAAGATATTTCTTTAAATAAAGGAACAGATACTACTCTGCAAATCGAAAGTATAAATCCGGAACTGAATTTCGACGCTGATCCAATTCCGGAGGTTCAATCTGAGAATTTCATAAAACAAACTGAAGCTAAACCGAAGAATCTCAAAATTCTGTATGGTGACATCGGGTATAGTTACGAAGATGTATTTAAAAATTATTTTATCGGTGCAGAATCAATTACGATTCAGGATCCATATATTAGATTGAAGCATCAAATTTCCAATTTTATTAAATTGGCAGAGATGATCGTGAAAATTGGGGACTGCAAAAGAATTCACCTCATAACTTCATCTGATGATAGAGAGCAGAAAGAAGAGAATAATATAGCCTTTGAACAAATTGCTGACAGTTTATTTGAAAATGAGATACAATTTACATTTGAATTCTCAGATACAATACACGATCGTGAAATTAAAACAAGTAGTGGATGGCGTATCGTGATGGGTAGAGGTTTAGATTACTTTCAGTCTCTAGCCGGCAATTACATGCAGATCGGTGCGAATGATCAGAGTTTGAGACCTTGTTTAGAAACGAGTTTTGACTTTATAAAGAACGACATGTAACGTAAATGTTTCGTAATTTTAATCTTAAAAAACATTCTTTTTTGTTTGAAGGTTATATTTTAAAGAAGGATGTGGGAAGACAAGTATTTATTTTTTAAGGGGCATTTTTTCAGGAAAAATAATTTGAAATAATAATTAAATACGTATGACTATAGAAATATTACTTGATAAAGAGCTTATAAGTGTAAGAGCTCATACAGTATGTTTATCATATGGCTTACTGAATTTAGAGGATATTAGACATTATTTCAATGAAAAAAAGACATTTACTGATTTAAAAAATTGTGGTCGAAAATGTATTAACGAGTTGACAGAAGTTTGTAATTATTATGAACCTGAAATTGCAATTGAAGAATTAGACGCAAAAACATTATTTATTGAGTCACCTTTAAATGTAAATATTAAATATCTTTTAGAAAATAATAAAATTAGCAGTAGGGTTTACAATGCCTGTGAAGATCAACGTTTTTTTTGTATCAATGATATTATTAAGCACTATAGAGTGAACCACCAATTTATTTTTAAAAATTGCGGAAAAAAAACGCAATCAGAATTTTTAAGTATTTGTTTAGAATACAATGATTTATATAAAGATAATTTAACAAATCAATCATTTTCAAAAACTGGATCGGTTGAACTTACAGTAAGTCAAGAAAAGGTTTTAGAAACTATAATTTTATCCGAAATTAAAAAACTTCCTTTAAAAGCTAGAGATATCTTAAATGATTATTTAAATAATGACTTAACTCTAACTAATATTTATAAAAATATCATCCTAATTGATACTTTTGCATTATATGATTCACTAAAAGTTAATAATAATCTAAAAAAAAAATTATTTGATTTCTTTAAAAAAATTGTTTTATTAAGTCAGGAAGTTAGTGTACAAAAAAAGCAGAAAGAATTAAATGCTTTACAAAACAGATTTCTTCTTAATAAATACTTCCCATCTATAGATAATTATCCATCGCAGGTTATATCATCTATGTTCTCTTTCGTAAAATATTTATTGGATGAGAAAGTTATTTTCGATAGCAAAGAAAATTTCATCTTTGAAAATTGCTTGCGGATATTTATAAAAAAGGACATTCTAAAGATTAAGAATGCTGCAGAAATATTGCAATTAGCAGAATTTAAAATTGTTCAAATTAGAACTGCTTTATTACAAAACCTACAAAATAATTTTTCGTTTTTAACTTATTTTGAGGACGAATTCGTCATTAATCTTACTTCGAATCTTGATTGTATTTTTATTAATGAAGAAGAAGCAGAAAATATTAATTTAATAAATGGAACACAGTTTTCCAAGGAGTTTATATTATTTCTTCTTTATATTTCTACAAATAAAAAATATAAAATTTTCGGAAATATAGACGAAGCATTTAAAAGACAACAAAATGATAAAAAAATATTTGACAAGTCAAAATATTTTTATCTGATAGAACGAGAACTTTATTTTAAAATTAATTTCACAAAATTACTTAAAGATCTAAGTCAAAGAACACTGGAAAAAAGAGATAAATCTTATATTTTAAATTTTAAGGATTATGTTTTTAAATTTTTAAAAACAAAGGATGAAAAGGAGATTATGAAAATTCAAAATGTGGTTTCTGTTTTTATTAGGAATGAATTTGACATCGAAATAAGACATGGTGATATTGTTTTCAAAAGAACAACGAAGAAAACTTTAGCTGAGCGTGTTATTGAGGTTTTGGAAAGATTAGATAAACCTTCTACGATAAATGAGATAAATAGAAATTTGCAATTATATTTTCCAGATTTATATAAAAGTGATGTAAGTATCAAAACTATTTGTCAAAGATCCGTTAGTATTATTTCTTTCGGACGAACTGGTTTATATGGTCTGAAATCATGGGAGGAATTGATTAGCGAAATTGGGACAGGTACTATACGTAGTATTGTTTTCGAATATTTAGATGGTTTTCAAGAGCCGAAAAATATTTCGGAAATTCTACATTTTGTTTCAAAATATCGACGTACTACCGAAAGGAGTATTCTTGAAAATTTAAAATTGGAGAAGTCAAAATCATTTGTGTTTTTTGAGAATAATTATGTTGGCGTTAAAAATAAAGATTACGATTTGACTTTTATTATTTTGAAATCTGTAAACCAAATTCCAGTTAAAACTTGGGACGAGAGATTTAAAGACCTACAGCTTTTTTTACAAGAAAATAATTCAATACCTTTAAGCAGTTCTTCTAATGCAATTGAATTAAGTCTTTATAGATGGCTAAAAGTTCAAAAGTCAAAATTAATTTCAGGAGAGTTGACATTTCATCAATCTAAGTTACTTCGTGAGTTTATTTTACGAAATAAGATTCGCGGTGGTCTCGGAAAAGTACAGCAAACAACAGAAATTAAATACACTGCTTTACAAAAGTTCATCAAAACAAATTTGAGACTTCCCAAATCCAAAAATATTGGTGAAAGTTATCTGTATAGATTTCTTTGTAGGCAAAGAAATCTTTATAATAATAAAAAATTATCTCCCCAAGATTTACAATTATATATTAAAATAATTCAACCGTTTGATCTTATTTAAGATTTAATAAATTTTTAAAAAAAATCATAATGCTCAGATTTTATAATCCAAGCACTATGCTTAAGTGGTAGTAGTGAAGAACTACCCAGTATTATTCCTCATAAAAATTATCCTTAGTATCTTCATTTCTTCGTACTTTAGAATAATATACATGACGTGAAGTTCTGTCCTTTTCAAACATTTTCTTAATGCCGGCTTCATTCTTCTCGAAAATCAAAGTATAGGTATGAAAAGATTAAGCGCGATTTGATCAACACGGCGAGCGGTAGAAGTTAGGTATTTCATGATCTTACATGTAATTACATGCAGATTGGTGATGGCTTGCCCATTCCTTTTAAAGTTATGCTATACTCATTGGTCTTGCGGACAAGAGGGTGTGGAAAAGATTGTAAGTTTTATAAAGTGGTATAAAACAAAATACCCTGATGATAAATCACTAGGGTGCAAAATGTAAGATGGTAAAAAGTTTATTCTATTTAAATCTCCGCGAAAATGGTATCCACTTTCGTGGCCATTTCCATAAACCTGCAGAAAGGATTCGCCAATTTGATCTGTTCCGGAGATTTACAATCGGGTTCGAATAATTTCGGGCTTCCCACCAGAATGAAGGCCGCTTTCGCCCTTGATACTGCAACATTAAAGCGGTTTGGGCTGTAGAGAAAATCCATGCCGCGGGGTGCGTCTTCAGGAGAGGAACTTGCCATACTGTAAATAATCACAGGTGCTTCCTGCCCCTGGAATTTATCCACCGTTCCTGTTTCGATTTCAGGTAATCTCTTCTGTAATTCAAAAACATTGCTGTTGTACGGAGTGATGATTTTTATATGTTTATGCTGCAAAAGGTGTCTGTTATTCTGCTTATCAAAAAAATAAACATCTCCTTTAGTTAAATCTTCGATTATTTTTTCGATGCAGTCAACTTCTTCTACCGAGAAATTACTGTTCCCGGTGTGATTTACCATTTTATAAAATAAGCCAGAGCCTTGAAACGGAGTGTTTCCTTCAATTCTTTGGTTCTCCAGTTCATCAATAGGATTTAGTCGGGATTCATAAAACATATCAGAATCGAAGGAACAGATGTCAGGATGCATGCGCCAGGTTCTTTCCAGAAAAATTCCTTTTCCTGCGGGGATCGTTTTATGGCCTTCGAGTAAATGCTCCAAAGCAGAAACCTCTGTTCCTTCAGGATGTATTCCCTGTATCGGCTGCTTCAGTTGCTGATGGTCTCCCAATAATACAATATTTCTGGCAGCGTGGGAAGCTACAACGGTATCGATGAGAGCAAACTGTCCGGCTTCATCAACAAAGAGATAATCAACAGAATTCCGAAGTGCTTCATCTGCCCACATAAAACTCGTACCTGCAATGATATGATAACTGGTGAGATTTTCTACGATTGAATTGATGTTACCTGCTTTATTCCAGTGTGGTGATCGCTCGGCTGAAGAACTGCCTTTGTAATTAATTTTAAGATCAAAATTTTCTGTAGTAGCCACTTCTCTCACTTTCAGGAGTAAGTTCATGATCACCTTGTGGCTTAACGCGCTAACCCCAATTCTAAAGCCTTTTTTTATTAATTCGAAGATCATATGACTGCCCGTGAAGCTTTTACCGGAACCTGGTGGTCCTTGAATTGGTAAAAAGCTGTTGTTTAATTTTGAGGCCCAGTCAATGCTCCTTTTTACAGTATCGGTTTCATTGATTGGAGGTGCGGAAACTTTTGGTAAGCCGTTGAGTAAAAGATCTCTCGTTACGCTATAGTCGTTACTATCATGATTAAAACTGTTTTCTATGATCCATTCTGCAATGCGAATAAGCGTTTCTGCTTTTTTAGCACTGGAAATCTTATTATACTTAATAATTTTCTCGATATGTACGTTATGAATGGAGGGTCCTTTTTTAATTTTGATCAAATTTCTTATCTCATCAACTTCTACAACGGTTCCCGCTCTTTCTCCGTCTTGATTTTGCAGATTATCGTTAGGTCTGAATTCATATTCCTGCGGTGGGAAAGAATAGGTATCTATATGACAGGATAAACTTGGAACACGCTCACCGGTAAACTGCATATAACTGATCGCTTCTTTTTCTTCCATAATTTCATCATCGTCAATTTCCAGGAGACGAAAATATTCCCAATAAAAAGATTTTTCTTCTCTACGGTACCAGTCCAGCATATGGGCAAGAAGATATTTCGCTTCGTCTTCTTTATTTCTTTCCGTGGCGTCAAAAGAAACGCCTTCCATCAATGCATCATATAACGGTTGAATCTTCAGCAAATGTGCATTTACAGATTCAGGTACTTCAACATTCTGTGGAAAAGGTCGTGATATGTTCTCACCATTCTCGATCAGTTGTGTTCTTTCATTCTCCAGCCACAAATGAAGATGTTGCGTAGAAAAGCAGTCTTCCTGATTGTAAAGTTGAATGGCATCTGTCATCTCTTCAGTGATCAATTCAAATTTTTTTAATTCGAGTAAAAATTCGTAATAGGCTTTTATTTTGGAAAGTTTCCGCAGATCCATTTCACGGACAAAACCGTGGTATTTTTCCAGATCCTTTAAAGAATACCTTTCAACACCGGCTCTTAAAGACTGCTTCAAAATACGGTGTAAGTCTACAAAAGTTCCGGCCCGTAACAGAATGTCAATTTCATTTTCTTTAACGGCGTATTTTCCCATCATTCTTTTTAGGGCAATGGTTTCATAAGGCGCGAAATGATAGACATGTAGATCCGGGAATAGTGCCCGATTTTCAAATACAAAATCAACAAACTGCTCCAGTGCAGCTTTTTCTTCATCCAGATCTTTTACCCAAATTTTAAAATATTCATCCTGAAAAACCCATCCAAAAAGATATTCAATTCCCGAAGGCTCAATCAATGGATCGCCCTCAAAATCCAGATAAATATCTCCACGGGAAGGCTCGGGCAGATTATAGAACCCCGTTGATTCAATCCTGTCTAAAAGCTCATATACTGGCCTGTTTGCTAAACGGGATTCATTTTGCACGCGCGCCTGTTCGCGTAATTTCACAAAAGTGCTTACTGATCCTCTATGGGGTTTAAAAGCCAAAGGAAGGGGTAGGGAAGCCAACTGATCCAGCGTGTCAACACTTTGGAATTTTAACTCCTTCATCTGTGACGTCCCCATTCCGGCGATAAAGCTCAGGTGGTCATCTGCTCTCCGTCGTTTGTTGCAGTGTTCCCACCAGTTGCAGATATCACAATGAGAACAGGGTTCCGGATAGGTCTCATTCGGACTTTGTAAATCAGCTGCCAATCTTTTTTTGATCAGTCTGAAATAGGAAATATAATCATTTACCCGGTAGTCGGTTTCTCCTTCCGGTGTTCTCACATGCATATATTCCGGCAATACACCCTGAACCTCTTCTAAAAGCTGAGAATATAAAGTGATTTGTAGGATAGTTCCGGCTCGGGTATGGGTGGAAAGTTTTGTGTCGATAACTTCATATGACCAAGCCCATAAATTACTGGGTAAAGGAACCTTCACTAAAAAATCTGCCCAACCCTGCCACTGGTCATTCCCAAGTCTTGCCTGATAGATATAGTCAAAACCGTCCTGCATTGCCTGTAGGGTTTTTTGCCTGGGATCACTTTCTTCGGGATTTATTTTCAAAACCGAACAGCCTTCATTTTCCAATGAAGTTAAGAATGAATTCTCAAATTCTATTCCGCGTTCCCGCAAAACATCCAGTACCCTGTTGTTGTTCACGGGTTTTTCCAAAAGACCTTCTAAAACTCCGTTATTAAGTGAAGTCAAATGCTTACAGTGAATATGGTTCGAGAGATCTGAAGCAGAAAAAATGATTTGATTATTGGATTTTCTCATGGCTAGATATTTTGCTAATTTCTTTGGGTTGTGGAATTAATATTCCTTTGTTTTTTGACCGTCAATTAAAAGTGCATCACTCTTTAGGTTTTGTAATGCTTTAAAAAAAGAGATAGATTATGTTTTATGCCACCGGTTGATAAACCTCTGTACAGGTATACATGTACAAAGCCACAAACTGGGAAATAAGTTCTACAATATTTATATTTTCCTCCAGAAGTAATTCCGAAGTGAGGTCATGGTCCTTAAGATTTCGATAGTGCATTAGGCTATTAAGCGATTTTGAAAAGTAAAGTTTTCTGGAATCTGCAAGATATGCAGGACGGTGCTTCATATCTCTTTCGTACATTCGAAGATTTCCCAATATCCCATTACTGCGGATTATATTTCCTAAACCTCTTTCATATTGATTGTTCGGTTCAAAGTTTAAAGACTTCAAATAAGGTTCATAAAAATTCACAATATTTCCAAGAAAAGCAAACCTTTCATAGTGATCAGTTTTCAACACGAAAACTTTAAAAAGATAATGTAAGGTAATACTGCCATTGGTTAAATCCTCCATTTGTTCCACAAACTTATTAAAGGATCGCACATAGTGATTTTCTGATATAAAGTAAGGCTCAAGTTTTTCCTGCAAAGCAACCATTAGTTCTTCCCTGTTGAATGCTCTACCCTCCACATATTCCAAACCATGTCCCACTGCCGCTCTTTCGTCAGCTTCCGGTTCAATAGTATTGATATTTGCTGGCTGCGCTTCTGGAAGATATTCCGGTACAAGTTTTACATATTCAATATTATCACGTCTAAACTTCTCAAACAAATGACCGTTGTGGAAAAATTTATAAAAATTATTGATACTGACGCCTTCGGGAATATTTTCCTTATACTTTGAACGTAGGGATTTTAAAGTTAATCCTTCTGGGTTGGCTTTGAGATCCTGTACGATAAAAGCCCGGATAAGCGTCTTGTACTGTGGCTCTTTCCGGTATTTGATCTTCGCAATATTTTTTTCAGGGTTAACCATATAAATGCCGTTATGCTCAAGAAAATATTCTTTTTCTGACAGATTTCGGAAATATAATTTTATCTGTCTTTCGTCCCTGTTCTCTTCAGAAAGAAGTTCCCATACTCGATTCTGTATATTTTCTTTTGTAAACTGCGGGCTATGTTCTGAGGCTATTTTATACGCTTCCAACATGGCCCGACCGATAAGTTGATTTCTGACCGGATGAAATTTAATTTCAGGATACTCGTTAACATAATCTTTGTGAACGAAAAGATTGAGATCATCTTTGCTTGTTCTGCAAAATGACATAATATAAGCTCTCACTGAACTATCCTTAATGTTATAGTGATTGTCGCGAATTGCTTCTATAACTTCAGCATAAGAGATTTTTCCTCCATTTGTAATAATTTGATTTTCAATGAAAACAGAAGGCACTTCTCTTTCAGCATGATGCCAGTATTCAGAATGAATCCAGGTATTGTTACCAAAACTGATAACATTTCTATTACTTTTGATGATGAGTTGATTTGCAGTGTATTCATCGTCTTCGTAATTTCGCTGAATCATATTCAATTCCTCTAAAATTTGGTCTGAGGACATATTATCTTCATTCCTGTACAATAGCCTTTCTACTTTTAGCATTAAACTTCCCAAAAGATTGGGCTGAATATTATATTTTAGTGTTCCGTCCTCATGTTCTGCACACTGGTAAGGCTTGAACTTTAAAACAGTTTCGAGCACACCTTCATCAACCGTAAATTTTGTTGTAAGTTTTTCTACGATCTCCTCCAGAGTAAGGCTATATGGAGAGTTTTTCATCAGTTGAAAAAGTTCTCTGTTAAAGTGTTTGAATTTTGTGATACCATATATCTCAGGCTCAATCAGTACATAATAAGGTATTACGGAGTTATTGTGAAACTGTGCCAAGTCAAATCCAAACAGGGACATATATTTAGCAAGAGTCTCATAATTTTGTGCATTAGCATTTAACTGCTCTCCAAATTCAGGATTGTATAGTTCGCTGCTCAATATAATTTTAATTTCCTCCGTAAAATTTCCTGTCAGGTCCAGTAGGTATTCATTAGGAGAACCGAAAATAAATGAGAAAATATTATAAGGCTTTTCTTTTTCTGTGAAAAGTAGCCGGATCATTTCTCCCGAAAGCTCATAAATTCTTCCGGTTTGGTTGTAATTAAGATCTGTTTGTTCTTTATAATAAGTTTTAAAAATTTGCAGGTTTCGGATCTCCTGACTTCTATATTTATTAACGTACTTAATGTTGAAATTCTCTACATGGTCAACGACGCGGTCTCTATATTTTTCAATATTTTCTGTAAGTGTTTTTTCATAATCATAATCTAGATGTAGTGAATCTCTGCTAGGAAGCTTTTCCAGTGCTTTTATACTGTCACTGTCTAATAATGTTCGTTGGAATTCAATAAAATCATTAAGTTTATTTTCAGTCATTCCTTTTATTCTGAGAAAAGAGTGATTATCGGTACACATGATCTTTAGTTTGCTTGGCTGCTCATTTTCCAGCATTCTTTTTAGACATTTTGGCAAGAGTAATTTGCTGTAATCTGAAAGTTGTAGTCTGTCCCAGTTTAAAAGATCTTCCTCCGACGGCAAAATACCATATGCATTTTCAATAAAAAGTTTCAATTCACCTTCAAAATCTGTAATAGACACGTTTTCATTGAGTTTCCGAAGAAGAAGCTGTGACATCAAATAAACACTTATCTCTTTATTATTGATAATTCTTTGTCTCAAAGTCCCTACGAGGGGCGATATAATTTCATTATTAAAAAGAAGCTCATCAATGGTTCTGTAATGGTTTTTTATTTGGTACGGAATTTTACCAATTCCAGGCAGAATTTCAAGCAAACCTATATCCTGGGAATAAATGGGGTCTTCAAGTTCACCGTTGTAGTTGTTTTGCTCAGGTTCTACTTCTTTTTCTTCCTCTTTTTTTTCTGTAATTTGCTCAACTTTTGAATTTTCTTCTATATAAGCTGATAATATATTCATAATACCGATCTCCGGAGTTTTAATTACCATATCAATATCACCTCCCCTGACAAACAGACGTTTTTTCGCCTCAGTATTGACCGAATATTCAGGAACTGATAAGAGGGTTTGATGCAGTGTCTGGCGAAAAATCGCATCATCTAATTTTAAAAAAGATTTCAGTACACTGCTTCCAGTCAGGTCAAGCGTGTTTTTAATCCATTCTCGGAGACTCTTATTATCATCTGTTCGTTTGCAAAAATCTTCAGCCGACTGTTCTGTTATGATCATTTTTATACCGAGCTGCCGGGCTATAAGCGGGTAGAAAACTGTTGGTATAGTTCCCTCAAAATTGCCCATACCATGTGTAATGCCGTCGCAATAAGTATAAACGATTGGGATCTGGATTTTATTACGAAGGAGATTGGCCAGTACTTCTTCATTCATATACCCCCGGAAATACAGTAGCCATTTTACGGTGTCGCTGTTACCAATCTTTACTTTGTGAATTTCAACTGATCTATTTTCACCGTGTAAATATCTAAAGGTATTTACGGAAGTGATTGAGAATTCCTTGAGACAGCCAAGCCATCGTCGTTTGTCATAGTACTCAATATCTGGCCATAAAAGATCACTGTGGATATAAATTTCCGGATCATTACCTTCAAGCTCCTTAAAACGCCTTCTGTTGAGGTATTGTAGATCGTTAAGATCTAAACCGGAACTAGGATAGTATGCCAGGTTCGCTGTCTTCCATTTCTCTTTAAATTCATGCAGAATAGTTTCATCGCCTTCAATTGTGAAATTTTTAGAAAGCATTGGAATAAAAAAAAGATTACCCATAAATTATTGGTTATGTTTACTGATTTTGTGAATTAAGGAACTTAAGTAGATTTTCGACAGACAACCCGTTTCATCAGAAAATTCTTTTATAAAATACTCATCATCTACCGCTCTGGTTAAGATCGCGTCTGTTTCGATACCTACGAGATCCAAATCAAAGTGATTAAATATACTTATGAAAAAATCGGTGTAAAGATCCATATTCGTTTTAGAAATTTTATTTACCTCCAATCGTAAGTTTCCCGGTAAATTCCCCAATACAATATCAGTCATCCTGCAGAATGCGTGTGGATAAAATTTCGCAAATATCTCACTGCTGCCGGTTTTCCATCGAAAGTAATTGCTAATGTATAGATGGTCTTGTGGTGCATAATTGTAAATCATTTTATTAACCAAACTTAACGTAAGTGAGTGCCATATAAAATCGGTAATATCAGCTAAGTTTTCATTCAGTTGTTTTATGATTTCCTTTTTACTTAACTTCCAATCTATCCCATGTAACCAATAATAGCGATTCTTGTCGAACTCTAATTCACTATATTTCCTTACAAAATTCTCATTCAAGATGTCATTCATAGAAGTGTCTTTTTTTATTTTAAACTGGCAAATTAATAATCACAATAGAAACTTTATCTCTTATTTATAAACCACTCATTCCAATTATTAAATTTTAGATTTTTGGATTACATAAATACGATTATATTTCCATTTAAATTAAATATTTGAGGTGTTCATATTAAAATAATATAGATAGTAAAAAAATCATAACTTTATTTATTTAACGATTTTATGAAAACCACAATGATGGTCTTTATTATTCTAAACAGAATATTTATTAATTAGACCTGCTTTAAAAAATCATATTTTGAAAGTAATGGCGTCATCGATTCCACATCAAACATCTCAATCACCACAGATATCTGCTCACCGTCATCAGTCAATTCATAATAATCCATCTCCTGGAAATCCACTTTATATCCAGTTCTTATCCCTAATAAATCTCTGAAGTAAGTAGTTGAATCATCTCTAATAAATTCTTCCTGTATGACTTTAGCACTTCCAGAAGACAGCATCGCTGCCAATCGGATTAGTAAAAAAGCGTCGTCGTTACCATTTGTCTCATCTTCAACAAAACATTTAAAAAAAGATTCTTTATCATATGCAGCTTTTGCGTCTCCAAAATCATCAATTTGAAAATGAGCATAAAGAATTTTTAAATCTTCGAGTGTAATTTTATTCATATCGAAATCGAATTCATATTTTTCATTGGGGCTTTGGGTGGTATTTGCCATGTTTAATTATTTTTATATTGAAGTTTATTATTTTTAATGATGTTATCATGAAATCTGAAGCAGCTCTTATTACAGCTCTTCAAAAAAATTATCCTTAGTATCTTCATTTCTTCGTACTTTAGAATAATAAACATCACGTGAAGTTCTGTCCTTCTCGAACATTTTCTTAATGCCGGCTTCATTCTTCTCGAAGATCAAAGTATTGGTTATGGAAAGTTTAAGTGCGATCTGATCGACATCATGATCGGTTCCGATGTAGGTAAAGGTCCATTTCTCCTGTTTCAACTTTTCAATGAGTTCTTTAATCTGTTTTCCGGAATATTCTTTCGAAGCATTTTCTTCACCATCTGTCATAATGGTGACAAGAACATTACACTTTTCCTGATTTTTCACCATGCTGTATAATTTCGTCACTGCAAATCCAATAGCATCGAAGAGTGGAGTAGCAGCATTCGGCTGATAGAGATCAGCATCGATCTCATTAAGTTTTTCTACCGGATCAATGAAGTGCAACAATTTGTTGGCAAGATCATTAAAACTCACTACAGAGATAAAATGCTCCTGCTCCGGGAATTTTTTTTGGGAACCTTTAATCGACTGAACTGTTTCGTTAAAGCCTGAAATGATTTGCGATTTAATACTGCCCATTGAGCCACTTTCGTCTAAAATAATGAGGTTGTGTACGTGTTGCTTTTCCATAATAAATAATTTTAGTTGTTAGCCCAATATTGATGGCATTTAATAATTTCCTGAATACTGAATATTCCTTCCTCTTTCAGCTTTCTCCAGTTTTTTGTAAGTCCTAAATCCTCGCAAAGCTTATAAAACCCATCGCCTTCTTCACCATTTTTTGAAAGTACAACTGCACTTAATAGGGGACGGTTGTTTTCAAATTCGTAGACGGAGATTTCTCCCAGGATCCTTCCAATTTCACCCCGATCAGAGGGATTGTCCCGCATGTTGAGTTTTAAATCGCAGGCATTACACAATTCCTGATAACTGATAATACTTTTGTTTTTCGAAACTTCGATGAGTTTGTTTCTTACGATATTATTCATTGTCAAGCGTATTTTCAAGTTGATATTGGGAAAATCCTATTTCCAGCATTTCTATGGTCTGAACCGCATTTCCACCAATTCCTTTGATAGAGCCGTACATATTCACCGTATTATTGATGACTTTTTGGATTTGCTTTTCGCGTTGCTTCCAACTTCTCATCATGGCTCTTTTTTCTGTGTTCAGGTCAGTTTCCATTTGTTGAAAACCTTCGATAATTCCTTCCATCTGCAGTCTGAATTCGGTACCGGCAAGAAAATTATAGAGCATTACCATTTTATCCCCTTTATTTTCCTGAGATTTAACAGCAGCACTGATGGTGATCAATGATTGTCGTAAAATACTTGCCAGGCCTTTAAATTCATCAAATTTGCAGATGTAGATACCCTGGTAAAATCCCATCCTTTCCATCCCGGTCGGTAAAACATCCGTTACAAGAACTCCGATGTCAGCTCCTTTTTCACGGATATCATTTTTAAATTTTTCAATCCATGCTCCTGCAAAGTTTTTTGCGCGTTTACTTTCGTAATAAATGGTTCCACAGTTTTGAGTGTCGAAAGTGTTAACAGTCTGCAAACAGTCGGCGCCTGATGCACCCTTTTTAATTTCGTCGATCGTATCCAGGGGAAAATTAAGTGCGAGAAATTCTTCAATAGCAAGTTCCATCACTTCACCTTGCAGTTGCATTGAACCTTGATCGTGTTTGCGCTGCATTTCTTTGGTTAAATTTTGTTGTACCTCCAGTTTTTTCTCCAGTTCCTTTACTTTAAATTCATTCTGTGTCTCCAGCTGCATTTTTATTTTCTGGCGTTCTTCTTCAAGCTTTGTATTGAGTTTATGCTCATTCTCCGCTTCCAAAGTTTCTTTCAGTTCCTTTTTTTCCCGTTCCATTCTGGCAAAATCAGCTTTCATTTTATTAAAATCTCTTAACTGTTCCGATTTGGTGTTCAGTTCTTCATCTTTTGATTTCAGGATTTCTGCATTATCGGCTTCCAGTTTTATTCTAATAGCCGCTTCAGCTGCTTTTTCAATTTTCTTTTTCTCCTCTTCAAGGATGGCTTTCAGAATAGAATCCTGGTTTTTCTTTAATTCTTCAACTTCCTTCTGTTTTACATGGAGCATTTCTTCTTTTTCTGCATATTTTTGTTTTAGAGAATTTTCTTCTGCAAGAAGTTTAGATTTTAAAGTTTCTTCGATCTGATGGGAAAATACGTCATTAACATCGATCTCAGTTCCGCAGCTGGGGCAGTTAATTGTTTGCTTTTGAGTTTTCATCATTTTGTTTTTATTGATTGACAGTACAAAAGTATTTGTATCTTGTGCAGTGAATCTGCATCTTAATAATTAAACTATGGCAATCAATAAAAACGCATATCTGAGATATCAGATCCTGGACATTTGTTTTCGAAATACCGGAAGAAAATATACGATTGATGATCTGTTGGAAGAGATCAATAACAGATTGTTTGAAAACAATCCAGGCAATTCCGGTATTCAGCGCCGTCAGCTTTTTGATGATATCAAATACATGGAAAGTGAAGATGGTTTTTCGATTCCATTAGATAAGATCAAAGACGGCAAAAAGAAAATTTACAGGTATTCTGATAAAGAATTTAGTATAAGGAACGAACCACTTAGTGCAGCCGAAGCGGTTCATATGCAGTCGGCAATGCAGATCTTTTCCCGATTTTCCGGTTCTCCCCAGTTTGAGTGGATGGATGAAATATTACCAAGGTTGGAAGCCAAATTTGGTGCAATTGAAGACAGTAGCCGTATCATCAGTTACGAATCCAACATCGATTATATAGGAGCTGAATACATTAAAGTTATTTTTAATGCCATTCACAATAAGCGCGTTCTTAAAATTACTTACCACGGATTCAGACAGGAGAAAGCTGCCGAGTTAATTTTTCATCCCTACCATTTAAAGCAATACAATAACAGATGGTTTGCATTTGGACTCAATGCGGAAAACGGTATCGATACCTGGAATCTAGCTCTGGACCGGATAAGTCTAATCGAGGAAACGTCAGACTTCTATATTTCTTCAGATAGAGACTGGGAGGATTATTTTTACGACATCGTAGGAGTGAGCCGACCTTTTGAGGCAGAAGCAGAAGAGGTAAAATTACTTTTCAGTGCAGAAGCAAAACCTTATGTTTTAACGAAGCCTGTTCACGCATCTCAAAAGACAAAAGAGGTAGGAGAACATCTGGAAATCCGGATCAGTGTTATTCCTAATTTCGAACTCCAGAAATTAATTCTTTCTTTTGGGAAGCAGGTCACGGTAATCGCACCGGATCATTTAAAAAGTAAAATAATTTCTATCTTAGAAGAAGCCATCGCTAGTTATAAACTGTAACGATAATAATTACACCACCTCCTGCACAATTGAAGGACGGCCTTTGCTTTTAAAATAAAGAATATTAGGATGATTTTAAATTAGAGTAAGAGTAAATGGTGTACGCAATTGTTTTGGAGTCAATGATTAAATGTATTATTCTGCGTCTTAATATTAGAATATTTTCCGAAATAAATAAGAGATGCAGTTAGAATGCACAGGTTGTGCTTCTCTTTGTGATGTTAATTTAAAAACATTTCATACGAAAATATAGATTTTCGTCATGAGAAAAAAAAGCATATGAACGACAAAAAACAGCTCTATCTCGTCTTAAAGAAAGAATATTTCAACGAAATTCTCGATGGTACCAAAACCGAAGAATACCGTGATTTTACAGATTTCTATATCAACCGTTTATGCGAAGTTGATGAAAAGGGAGAAATCCAGGGTACTAAAAAATATGACACGGTAAAATTTCAAATGGGCTATAGCAAAGATGCGCCACAAATAATAATCGGATGCGAGGGTGTGTTCATAGAAACCGACGAAGATTTTGATATGGATAAAGACCTACTAACCACAGAAAATTGCAATTTCACTATTATGCTTGGAGAAATTCTGGAAAAGAAAAACTGTTGATATTATGTACAACTTCATAGGAGATATCTACGGCCATGCTGACGAATAGGAGGAGATTTTGGGATTCACTTTCCCTAATGGCAATATAAACACGCATATTAATAATCAAAATCAGTCAGAAACAACTTTAAATTTTGATACTGGCGGCGAAGACGGACAAGTTCCGCCTCCCAAAATTTAAACTTTATAACAGAAATAGCGAAATATTTATTTTCGCTATTTTTTTTGCCTAAATTTGGACTAAACTATTAAAACTTGAAACTGAAATTCTATCTCCTTATCATACTTTTCTCCTTAGTTTCCTGCAAGAAGCAAATTATTGAACCTGCGAAAAGCGAAAATAAATTTTACGATAAAGCCTACGATTTTCTATCCACCAGTGAAAAAGACAGTGCTTTTATTTACTTTAATGTTGCAAAAAATGCCTTCACACAAACGGGTGATTCTGCCAGAATAGGAAACAGCATGGTTAATATGGCCATTATACAAGCTGAAAAAGGCGATTATTATGGAAGTCAGGAAATGTCTTTGTCAGCCATCAAATATTTAAATAAAAAGGAAGAGAAATTACATCCCATCCTGTATTCTAATTATAATAATTTAGGAATTGTGACCAAAAATCTAGGTGATTATAACAAGGCGATTTCTTTCTTCGAGCAGGCAATTGCCTTTGCAACTTCTCAGTCAGAAATCAATACCTGCTTGAATAATAAAGCAAACTGTTTCAAGTATTTGAAAAACTATGATGCATCGATTAACATCTTAGAAGATATTTTTAAAAATATTGATCCCGTGAAAGATCAAAAAGGATTTGCTAGAGTAGTCGATAATCTTGCGTACATCAAATTTTTACAGAATCCCGCTTATAAAGCAGAAATGAAAATGTACGGTGCGTTGAAGACTAGGGAAAATGAAAAGGATTTGTGGGGCCAAAATGCAAGTCAATCGCATTTGTCAGATTATTTTGCGAAGAAAGATGTTGCAAAATCTCTTTTTCACGCCCATCAGATGTACGAAATCTCCAAGAAAATAGAAAGTCCCGATGATCAATTGGAAGCTTTGCAAAAATTAGTTGATTTAGAAAATCCAATTAATTCCAAAAAATATTATAAAATATATGTAAATCTGGAGGACAGCTTAACAAATATTCGGAACAAGGCGAAAAATCAGTTTGCATTAATCCGGTATGAATCTGAAAAAAACCGGGTAGATTTTTTAAAAGCTGAAGCGCAAAATATAGAGAACCGTTATCAGATCCTGCAAAGAAACATTGCGTTGGGAGCAGCCTTTTTGGCATTAATCTTCGCCATTTTTTGGACGCAGAAAAGGAAGGAGCATTTAAAACAGGAAAAAGATTTCGAGGTGAAAAGTACCGCCTTAAAGTATTCTAAAAAAGTGCATGACGTGGTTTCGAACGGAATTTATCAAGTCATGTCGGAAATTGAAAACAGTGCCGAAATCGATAAAAACAGATTGCTCGATAAGCTAGAGATCGTTTACGAGAAATCGCGCGACATCTCCTATGAGAATTTGACGGGAAATGCTGATGCAGATTTTAAATTGCAGGTTGGAACCTTGACGAAATCATTTTCATCCGACATTTTACAAACAATTATTATTGGAAATGACGAAGCTTTATGGTCCGAAATTCAGCCAACTTTGAAGACGGAAATTGCGCTTATTTTGCAGGAATTGTTGATCAATACAAAAAAACACAGCCAGGCAAATAAAATAATTTTAAAATTTGAAATTGTCAAGAATAGCCTGAAAATGGTGTATTCAGATGATGGTATAGGATTTGGAAACACGATGGAGAAAAAAAATGGGCTCCAAAATGTGGAAACCCGTATTTTTTCTCAAAAAGGAAATCTTACTTTTGACGATACAACAGGAAAAGGAGCTCATATTCTTATTTCTTTCCCTTTAAAAAACGGATAAATGTTTCAAAAAGTTCTCGCTGCCGAAGATTTCGAAAGTGCAAGCATTTCAGTGCAAAAATCACTAACTGATTTAAATATTGCAGAAAAAAAATTTGTATATTATTGTGACCAAGCGCTTGTTTTGCTCAAAGAAAGCCTTCGCGAAAATAAACCTTTCGATTTACTGATCACCGATCTTTCATTTGAAGAAGACTTTTCAAAGCAGAATTTAAAATCAGGAAAAGAACTCATTGTTGAAGCTCGGAAACTTCTGCCGAACCTGAAAATTCTGGTATTTTCGGGAGAAAAACGGCCCCAAATTATTAAAGAATTGTTCAGTGATTTACGAATTGATGGCTATGTCAATAAAGGCAGAATGGATGGTAAAAATCTTAAAACTGCCGTTGAAACTATTTTTGAAAATAAAACGTACCTCTCTTCAGAAAATCTCATTAATTTGAGAAAAACAGACACCATAGAACTGACTTCTGTAGAGTTTTCAATTTTAAAATTGCTTTCAGAGGGAGTTCTACAAAAAGATATGACTGAAATTTTGAAACAACGATCCCTAAAACCCAACAGCTTAAGTTCAGTAGAAAAAACTTTAAATTATTTGAAAGAGACTTTTGCGGCCAAAAGCAACGAACATTTGATTGCGATCTGCAAAGATTTGGGGGTGTTGTAAATATGTTTTTCGCACTGCCTCTCCTGAGTTCTTCCTTTTTCCCTTAATAAATTCGATTTTTTAGCATAATACTTCGCGCTTTACGGTTTCCCGTAAGGAAGTCTGCTTGTGGTGTTCTATATTTGAGACCTGAAAAACATTCAAACACCAAAAGCTCCAGAAAGCAAAAACAGGAAGCTCAAAACACAAATTTATATAGTTTTTTTCTGGAGTTGGAGGTGGAATTATTTGTTGTTTGGATATGCTATTATTAAAAAGTATAGATATGGCAGGAATAAATTAGTTTATATTGCGATTTATTGTAAAATATATAAACTGAAACGTTATAATTTTAATTACTACTCATAGGAAAGCTAATTTAATAATATGTTGCAGTTTAACGTCTTCGAGAATAGTTCCGTAGATTAACAATTACAAAATTTATTAGACCATTATTTTCTTAATTTTGGATTTGTGTTTGAAGTCGGATTAAACGTATAAACGACCAGTTTTTTTACTAAAAGTTGTCGAGAAGTTATGAATTTACTATTAATGATGCAAAATTCAATAAGTACATTTCAGCAATTAAAAATTTTTATTATCTTTCGAAACTTAATAAAATATTCGCAAATTTTTTACTTATCACGGTCAAAATTTGTGTTAAATTAAAATAATTCAAAAAAATGGCAATCAATTTACAAAAAGGTCAAAAAATTGATATTGGTTTATCAAAAATGACAATTGGTCTTGGATGGGATCCAAGTGAGGGAACAGGGCATGAATTCGATTTAGATGCATCTGCAATTATGATAAATGCTGAACGAAAATTACTTGGTGAAGATTCGTTCATCTTTTATAATAATTTAGTTTCTCCAGATGGAGCATTAACTCATACCGGTGACGACCCAGACGGAAAGAGCAGTGATGGTGATGATGATGAAGCAATTATCGTTGACCTTGCAAAGGTAGACTCTAAAGTTGAAGAGATTCTTTTTGTAGTAACAATTGCAGATTTTGAAGCCAGAAAACAAAATTTTGGACAAGTTAGAAATTCTTATATAAGAATCGTAGATAACTCTAATAATGAGGAGATTGCAAAATATGAGTTAGATGAAGATTTTTCAATCGAAACAGGTGTCGAATTCGGTAGACTTTATAAACGAAATGGCAGTTGGAAATTCGAAGCTTCAGGAATTGGGTACAAAGCAGATCTAGGTTTCTTTTTAGAAAAATATTACAGCGGGACAATTATTAAATAAAATTATGGCAATTAATTTACAAAAAGTTACCATTGAAAAAACTGGCGACACAGCATCTATAGATCTTACAAAAAATCGCTCAGCTTCGAGTGAAATTGTGATTAACTTAAATTGGTCGCAAGGCACAACCAAAAAGAGTTTTTTTGGCAATCTACTAGGTGGTAATTCAGAAATAGATCTGGATCTTGGTTGTTTTTATGAACTGGATAATGGCGAGAAAAATGTGATCGACGGAGTGCAATTCTCTAAAGGTAATGGTGGAAATAGAGATCAAAAAACTCGTCAGGGACGCTATACAAATTCTCCCTGGATATGGCATACCGGTGATGATAGAGGTGCGGCAGCAGGTTCTGGCGAAAATATTGTAGTGAATCCCGCAGGTGTTAATGGAATAAAAAGAATGATTATTTATTGTTTTATTTATGATGGCGTTGCAAAATGGACAGAAACAAATGGAGTTGTAACCATTAAAGTAGAAGGAAATCCAGATATTGAGGTGAAAATGGGTGAACAGACGGACTCTCGTAAGTTTTGTGCGATTGCTGAAATTATATTTTCACCGACTAATTTGCAGGTTAAAAAATTAGTAACCTTCCATAACACTCATAGTGATTGTGATAAGATGTATAGTTGGGGAATGAAATGGGCGACGGGATCGAAATAATATGTAATGGACTTAAACATATCTAAATTTTCTCATTTCTCGTTTGATCTTTGGCTAACTATTATTAGGTCTAATCCTGAATTTAAAGGGAAAAGAGATCGTTTACTTAAGGAGTTTTTTTCATTAGATCAAGACCTTGACGAAATTCGTAAAGAAGTACGTTATTATGATTTGCTATTTAATAGAATTTCTGAAAAAACAGGGTTTCATATTCAACGCGAAGTCGCGTTTCTTTTAATTTTAAAAACATTAGGTAAAAATGAGGAGGAGATCACAACGGAGAGTTTAAGTACTTTTTTCACAGAGGTAGACCGTTTATTTTTAGAGTACAGGCCTGTTTTGCTTTGGGAAAATATCGAAGAAATTCTTATCAAAATTAAAGATGCTGGTAAAACAGCGAATGTTTTAAGCAATACCGCTTTTATTCATGGTCAATCTTTGGTAAAAGTGCTGGACGATCTGGGATTAAGTACCTATTTTTCTTTCATGATATTTTCAGACATCGAAAAAGTTTCTAAGCCGAATCCAAAGATTTTTGAAACAGTGTGCAGAAAAGTGAATGAATTTCAGACCGTAAATAAAAGTGAAATATTGCATATCGGTGATAATATAATCGCAGATTTTGAGGGCGCAAAAAATTTTGGTTTTGAAGCCAAATTGATAAAATTTTAAATAAGTAATGAGGAAAAGATATAGTTTAAATAAAATAGAAAGTCAGGAAAAAAGTCCGTTTGATGAAGGCGAGTATAGCCTGTTTAAATTTGGTGATACCTATTTTGCAAGAAAATTTGCCAAGCAATTATTTGTTGGCTTTATCGCAGAATTTAAGAGTGAGATTTTAAAGCAGGAAGAAATAATTCTTTTCCCAAGTCCATATTACAGTATTCCCACAGCTTCTAACTTTCTGTGTCATTATTTTAAAGAAGAACTAAACTATTTTCTTTTCGAACATGGTAGAGCAGCGTGCATAGAGGGGAAAATATACCGGCAGCAAACCTATGTAGAGGATTATGGCAACATGAACTACGAAGAGAGGATTAATTTAATTTCAAATGACACTTACTATATCGATAAACATTTTGTCGATGGAAAATTTTGCATTTTCTTAGATGATATTAAAATTACGGGAAGTCATGAAAATACTGTGGATAGAATTCTGAAAGAATATGAGGTAAAAGGAGAGTTTATTTTTGTCTATTTTGCGGAATTAATGAATACTAATATTCATCCTAAAATTGAAAACCATTACAATTACTTTAAAGTTAAAACAACCGAAGATTTAGTGGAAGTCATTAATGGAAGAGACTTTCATTTTAATACAAGAATAACAAAATTCATCCTTCTTATGAAGGTATCTGAATTTGAGCATCTTTATGATAATATTGCAGAAAAAAGACGAAATGAAATTTTAAGTCTGGCAATTAGTAACAATTATCACCAAGTAGAAGAATATAAAAAAAATATAACGACATTAAAAAATAAAATAAAATGGCAATCAACTTACAAAAAGGACAAAGACAAAACATTAATGCACCAAAATTTACCATCGGATTAGGATGGGATGCTAATAATTCTTCAACTGGGGGTCAGTTTGATTTAGATGCTTCCATTTTTGGATTAAGCGATAGTAAAAAATTAGTAGATGATTCTTTTTTCGTTTATTACAATAATCTGCAAACGCCAGACAAATCTATAACGCACACCGGTGACAATCTTACAGGTGATGGCGACGGTGATGATGAGCAAATCAAAATTGATCTCACTGGAATTGATGGCCGTGTGAAAGAAATTATTGTAGTAGTTACCATTCATGAAGCTGATTCCAGAAATCAAAATTTTGGACAGGTTAGAAATTCTTTCATTCGTATTTTTAATACTGAGACTAATGAGGAAATTTTGAAATATGAATTAGATGAAGATTTCTCCATAGAAACTGCAGTAGAATTCGGTAGAGTTTATGAAAAAAATGGAGAATGGAAATTTGAAGCGGTAGGAAACGGACAAAGAGAAGGTTTACAGAAATATTTAGACCTGTATAATTAATATGGAACCACAACCAACAACAAATATAGCCATAGATAAAAGCGGAAACGTAGATCTGGCAGTATTGCCAAGTGCAGATTTGCAAAAATATGACAGTATTGCAACAACTATTGATGAGCAGAATCCTAATTCCATTATTAATTTTGGGTCAGATTTGCAGAATTCTTTGGCGAGCCAAAGTGATTCTTTCCTAAATAATGTACGGAAATCGAATTCTGGCGAAGTGGGAGAACTGATCAACAAACTTTTGGTCGAGTTAAATTATGTGGATGTAGATGAATTAGAGGGAAGCTCTGTAAAAAAGTTTCTGAAGAAAATTCCTTTCTTCGGGAAAATGGTGACCTCCGTAGAAACCCTTTTTGTGAAATATGATAAAATTGTAACCAATATTTCTGATATCTCAAATAAGGTTAATGCAGGAATTATAAATTCTACCAAAGACAATGCGGTCTTGCAGACGATCTTTACTGGCAATATAGATTCGGTTAAAAAAATTGAAGATTACATTATTGCTGGGACATTAAAGTTTCAGCAATCCAGTGAAGAGTTAGCTATGATGGAATCTAATGTTGCCAATTATCAGGATTATCAAATATCGGACAAAAGAGATTTTATTTCTAGGTTAGACCGTAGATTGGCGGATTTAAAAGTAGTTCGTTTTATCATTTTGCAGTCCCTGCCTCAAATTAGATTAATTCAGTCCAACAATATATCCATCGCGGAAAAAGCACAGACCATATTAACAACCACCCTTCCTCTTTGGAAGAATCAGTTAACATTAGCTGTAGCCATGCATAGACAACAGCAAAATATTGAAGTGCAGAAAAAGGTATCTTCAACGACTGAGGAAATTTTGAGAAAAAATGCTCAGAGATTACAACAGAATACCGTCGATGTAGCACGTGCTAATGAGCAGACTATCGTATCTGTAGAAACTTTGAGAGAAACTACCAGTTCTTTGATTGATACTTTGAATGAAGTAAAACAGATTCAACAGCAAGGTGCACAAAATAGACTTGTATTAGATGGAGAACTCAAAAACTTAGAACAAACTCTTAAAAATCAAATGCAAAAGTCATAATATAAAAGTTGGATCAAGAAAAAGAAATATTAAAAAAAAGCAAGAGAAGAATTCAAAAATTAAAACTTCTCAGCAAATTTTTTGGACAAACTGAACTTATTAATATCATTATAAAGACAGAGATTATTCAGTCTTATTTTGAGACAAAATCTGAGCTAGGTTTAGATTTTAATAAGTTAGAACTTTTTCACCTTCAATACACAGACAGTCTACTTGTTTTATTAGATAAAATAAAAAAACAGAAAGAGGCAAATATCCTTACAATTTATAAGGAGATTGATGCAAATAAGGATTATATAGATTCTTTCGTTGATCGAGAGAATGGTGGTAGAAATTTTAATATCGACCGAAAATACCAAAACGGTTATGTCTCGGAGTTTCTAGAAAATATTTATAGTAATTTAACTGATGTACGAAAACCCATTGATTACAAAAAGATTCGTGAACTTTCAAATAATTACGCTGTAGAGTATTATCGAACTACTGCGAAGATGGAGTTCTTGATTAGTTTGCCCAATATTAAATGTTATGAATTTGAGAATGTCGATGTAGAAAGGAAATTATTGGGAAAATTAAATTCTAATCATTTTAAAATTCGATTTTTGTGCGGTTATAATATTAACAATCAAATTTTTGAATTATTCAAAATTACGGATATCGACGAAGATTTTATTTGGAATTTGCAGATAAACGAATTCTATATTATTCCGGAGGATATTTCAGTACTACTTGATAAGTCGCCCAATACTTCGTCGAAAAAATCATTTGTAACTGAATTAAATACTAAGAATAAAGAGTTAGAAGAAAGGGCGAAAATTTTAAAAACTACCTTGCCAGATCAGGTTATATCAATTTTAGAAAAGTATAAAGAGAACTTAGAAAACCAAGAAATAATTAATCAATTATTAAGCATAGATGAAGAGTTGAATATCCTCAATTCTATGCTTACTTTAAATTTAAATAATAAATTACAATAAAATGGCAATTAACTTACAAAAAGGACAAAGAATAAATCTGAAGAAAGACAATGGAAATACCCTACAAAACATTTGCGTAGGAGTTAACTGGGGTGCAATAGAGAAAAAAGGATGGCTTGGTGGAATGTCTAAGGAAGCCGTAGATTTAGATGCGAGTTGCATTCTATTTGATGATTCAAAAACCTCGCTTGATGTTGTTTACTTTGGGCAATTAAAATCGAAAGATGGAGCAATAAAGCACAGTGGAGATGATCTTACGGGAGATATGTCAGGTGATGACGGTCTTGATAATGAAATAATAACTTTAGATTTTTCAAAACTTAATGCTAATGTTAGCTCTGTTGCTTTTGTTTTAAATAGTTATAAAGGACAAGATTTTGGCACAATTCCTTTTGCATCAATTCGTATTTATGAAGGTACTCCGTCAAGAGTTTCTGAAGTTTTTGCAACGTACAATATTGCGAAAGGTGACAATTTCGCTGGACACGTTGCCATGGTAATGGGAGTTTTTTACAAAAGAAACGGTGAGTGGAAATTCAACGCCATCGGTGAACCTACCAAGGACAGAAAACTTGAAGAAACTGTGAAAACAGTTCAGCAAAATTATTTGTAAAATATCATAAAAATGTATTTAAACGCTGCCTGTTTAATTTTAATTATTTCAGGCACTTTTTTGTACTAAAAAAAATATATCATGGCAATAAATTTACAAAAAGGACAAAAAATTGATTTACGAAAATCGTCGGGAGAAGCATTGACCAATTTTTGCGTTGGCGTTAATTGGGGTGCAATCGAAACTACAAAACCAGGTCTTTTTGGTATCGGAAGTAAAAAAGTAATTGAAGATGTAGACTTGGATCTAAGTTGTATAATGCTTGACCAAAATGGAGAACTCGTAGATTGGATTTACTCTCCAGAATACAATGCCTGGCTATCACAAAATAAATTTCCATTAGGTAAGCTGACTTCAAATGATGGTGGTTTACGTCACAGCGGAGATGACCGACAAGGTGATGTAGGTGGAGATGATGGATTAGATAACGAGATTATTACGGTCGATTTAAATCGTGTCAGTAACAACGTTGATAAAATTTTTTTCTTTCTTAATATTTATTTAAATCAAGGTCAAAATTTTGATTTTTCCCAGATTCCTTTTGCCAAGATAAGAATGTATGAAGGTACACCTACGAGGGTTAACAGTGTTTTTTCAAACTATGATATTGTGACCGATTCAAGCTACCGTGGAAAAGGTGCCCTAATTCTTGGTAAGCTTTATCGTAGAAATGGTGAATGGAAGTTTGATGCTATTGGTGATCCTACAGATGACAAACTTTTTATTCAAACTATTCAAAAAATTACACAAAACTATAAATAATCTAAATTTAAAATGAGAAGATTACCTGTATATTTATTATTGGATACTTCTGGATCAATGACTGGTGAACCAATTGAAGCTGTTAAAAATGGTGTTCAAATGATGTTGCATTCTTTACGTCAAAATCCGCAGGCCTTAGAAACCGCTTATGTAAGCGTAATTACGTTTGATAGTGAAGCAAAACAAATAGTTCCGCTTACTGATCTAGCCTCTTTCCAAATGGTTGATATTAAAGCGTCCAGTACAACTTCTTTAGGAGCTGCACTTTCTTTATTGGCTGATAAAATGGAATCTGAAATCACAAAAACTACTACTGATACAAAAGGTGACTGGAAACCATTGACTTTTATTATGACTGACGGAGTTCCTACGGACGACTGGCAATCAGGATTTAATAAACTGAAAGTGGTCAATAAAGGTTTAATTGTTGCATGTGCTGCCGGAAATGGTGCTGATGATACCATTTTAAAACAAGTTGCGGGTGCTGTCGTAAGATTGGATAATGCAGATTCAAGTAGTATTGAAAAGTTTTTTCAGTGGGTAACCGCTTCAATTTCTACGACTTCAACAAAAGTTGAAGAAACTGGTATTGAGTTAGCAGGTTTAGACCAACTTCCGCCGCCACCTTCTGAGTTAGTAATTGTTTCCTAATTATGAACAGAAGATTACTCGCTTATTTTCTATTAGACACTTCTGGCTCAATGCGGGGAGAGGGAATCGCTGCGCTAAATAATGGGTTTAATGGCTTAATATCTATGTTAAGACAAGATCCGCAAGCAATGGATTCTCTCTATATTAGTGCAATCACTTTCGATCGGGAAGTTCATAATATTATTCCACTCGTAGATTTGGCAAGTTATCAGCCAATTGAAATAACATGCCCAGAGAGTGGTCCGACCCATTCAGGACAGGCTTTAGAGATGTTACGTGATTTAGTAAGTGCTGAACTCGTTAAAGGTTCTATGGATCGAAAAGGAGATTGGAAACCTCTCTTATTTATTTTTACTGATGGAAAACCTTCTGATATCCAAAAATACCGACAGATGATTCCAATCATAAAAGCATTAGATTTCGGTGCAGTTGTAGCATGTGCTGCCGGTCCGAAAGCGGAAGAAAGTTTTTTGTTAGAATTAACTGATCATGTGGTAAAGCTTGATGCGACCGATTCTTCTACATTATCAACTTTTTTCCAATGGGTAAGTTCATCAATTGAAATGGGTAGCAAATCACAAGGGACGGGTGAGAAAATGACATTGCCACCGCCACCAACTGAATTGAATATTGTTGTATAAATAATAAAAATATGGGAAAATTTGGATTTTCATTTTCTTTAAATAGACTTTTAGGAATTACAGCTGCAAAACAAAAATTTGCGAGGCAAACTGGAATTCCAACAACGAAAGATGGCTTAAAAAGAAAAGTAGGTAGTATAGTTTTGAAAGCATTATTAGGAAAAAATAAATAATTTTTTTATAGGAATTAAGATTTTTGTTTTGACAATGGCAGCAATTATACCTGGATTTTTGTATTTGTTTATTATGTGTTTTCAGCAAAAATTCGGATAGTTGACATATGACTTAATCCTTTAAATAGTAATATTTATAAATTCCTACCAGATTAGGAACCTGAAGATAATGATTTAACCATTTAAAGAGAAGTTACGTGAGTTGATGTTTACAGATCTATCAACAGAGCATGTAATAATTGATCTTCAAAAAAATTCCTAGAGTATAATAATCAGAATCAATTTAATGTAAGAAGATTAATAAGCTATTTTCATAGCATTAAGAAAAAAAAAAACAAAATATAATAACAGTTTAAAATCTGAAAATCATGAGAAGATTACCAATTTATTTCCTGCTCGACGTTTCTGAATCGATGGTGGGAGAGCCAATAGAGCAAGTTCAGGAAGGAATTGCAATGATTATTAAAGAATTAAAAACTGATCCCTATGCCTTGGAAACAGTTTGGATTTCAATCATTGGATTTGCAGGTAAAAGTAAAGTTATTATGCCCCTACAAGATGTGATTACTTTTTATCCACCAAAAATCCCGATCGGCAGTGGAACTTCACTTTCAAAAGGTTTAGAAGAATTAATGAATTCATTGGATAAAGATATCGTTAAAACAACTTTCGAAAGAAAGGGTGATTGGAAACCAATTGTCTTTTTATTTACTGACGGTGTTCCTACAGATGATTCAGAAAAAGCAATCCAGACATGGAATACCAATTATCGAAGCAAATGTAATTTAATAATCATTTCAATCGGAGATAATACTAATTTTAATCTTTTAGGTCGCTTATCAGATCAGGTGTTGTTGTTTAATAATACAGATACTAATGCTTATAAAGAATTCTTCAAATGGGTAACAGCATCCATCAAAGCAACGAGCGAGAATATTATTAATACCAATACAGACGGAATTAATTTGAGCAAAACAGATCCTGGTGTAGTTGAAGAGATTGATTTAACAAAAAAGTATTCTTTACCGGATAATAATTTTGTAGTACTGAATGGTAAATGTTCAACAAATGATAAGTTGTATTTGATGAAGTTTAAAAAAACTTTACAAGAATCAAGTGTGCCTGGATTCGAAACTCGCTTTTATAAAATTGAAGGTGCGTACAAAATAGATGAAAACGCTTATAAAGAATATTCTGAAGGAGGAGTAAGTGGAGTGAAAATTTCAAGCGAGGAAATTCAGGGAAATCCTAGTTGCCCGTCATGCGGAAATAACTTTGCTTTAGCTACTTGCCAGTGTGGAGGAATTCATTGTATTTCTGGAGAAGGTTATGCAAAGTGTCCTTGGTGCGGTAGCGAAGCGAATTATGGTTTGGCAGAAGGTGGGTTTGATATTAATAGAACTTTAGGATAATGATGGAAGATCAATTAAATAATTTATTGTCAGAATTTAATATTGAAAATACAAAAGTTGTCGAGAAAACAGTTCTGAAACTGGCACATAACTCAAAAGTTTTTGAATTGACAAAGTCCATCAAAGAAATAAAAAATCAAATTATAGAAATTTTTAAAATGAAAAGAGATAGTGAAGAATTCATAGAAGCACATTTCCCTATTCCGAACGCCAATGCAAAGAAAGAGTATAACTTTACTTTTGATTTATCATTGTTTCCAGCCATTAAGATCAAAGAAATAAAAAATTTAGATTTGGTCGGTTTGCAGTTTGATGATGAGAAATCTTGCATATATGGTGTTCCTTCTGTTGCTAATACCATTGATATTCACATTGTTTTCTTTAATAAAAACGATGAAAATTTATTGACTGATACCAAAGTAGTTCCTTTTATTGTAAATGCAGATCCTAAAGATTTGTGGTTAGATAAACCAAGTCCTACAGACAGTAGGTTTTACAAAGATGAAATCTTAAACTATAAATCTTCGTTTTTGGATAAAAAAATTGTCGTGTCCTCTAAAAGAGGTCGGTCGCATGCCCATAACGGAACATTTAGAGATGACGATTTTTTAGTAAAAGCATTACCTGATGATTGGTCAATTGTTACTGTTGCGGACGGTGCTGGATCTGCAAAATATGCGAGAGCTGGATCAAAATATGCTTGTAATCATATTATTGAGAGTTTTGATAAGGAGGAGGTTTTGCAAGAATTATCACAAAAAGTTACCCAATATTTTACTTCTGAAAGTTCTGAAAGTATTGAGAATGACAAAGGTGAAACTGAATCAAAAGATGTTTCTTTTGAAGACGAAGTTATATCGAGTGATGTAGAAGATCTGAAAATTAAAAATAAGAGCTTCATTATTAATCTTCTATATAAAAATGTTAAGGAATTACATGATTCACTATCTAAGTATGCAGAAAGTGAAGAAATCTTACTCAGAGACCTTCATACAACTCTAATTTTCACCTTAGTGAAAAAATTTAGTTTTGGATATGTTATTTTATCTTTTGGTGTTGGTGATTGTCCTATAAATGTGATTAATAAAGATGGTAGTGTACACTTACTTAATTTTTTAGATGTTGGTGAAAGTAGTGGTGCAACTCGTTTTATGACCATGCCGGAAATTTTCAATCGTCCGGATATGGTAAATCGTTTTGGCCTAAACTGTTTTGAGGACTTTTCAAAACTTTTCCTAATGACTGATGGTATTTATGATCCTAAATTTGTTGTGGAAAGCAAACTGGAAAATGTCGAAAGTTGGAAAAATTTCCTTCGTGACTTAGATGGCGAAAATGATGATGAAATAAAAGTAAATTTCGATGACGACACAAATATCGAAAATCAGCTTTCAGATTGGATGGACTTCTGGAGTAAAGGAAATCACGATGACAGAACTTTAGCAATAATATATTAAATATTATGAGTGTAATTAAAGTCAATTCAATTTTAGACCCAACCAAATCTTACAATTACGTGGATGATGGTAATCCGATGAAAGGTGGGATGAAAGATGTTTATTTCTCTGAAGATAGGAAATATGTGGTAGCCTTCTTTCGGGAACCCTTGGATTTTAATCAAAAGGATAGAATTAAAAGGATAGTGAAATTGTATCTTGATAATATTAAAAAAGGACATAGCGCAGATTATTATCTAGATCTTTTATATAGATGGCCTTATGACGCTGTAGAAAAAAATGGAAAGGTAGGAGTTATTGTACCAGTTTATGATTCCAAGTTTTTTTTCAAAAAAGGTTACATTTCTAATGAAGCGATTAAGGGAGTGGAAAAAAAAGGAAAATGGTTTACGGCTCCCTCTTTTAGAAATAAACAATATCCTTTGGCCTTAGATAAGTCAGAATTGGGGGACTGGTTGAGTTACTTTCAAATCGGTATTAATTTAAGTCGGGGAGTAAAGAAAATGCATCAGATGGGCTTAGCACATTCTGATCTCTCTTACAATAATGTTTTAATTGATCCTGTGACAAAGTCTGCTGCGATTATCGATATAGATGGTTTGGTTGTTCCTGGCTTGTTTCCACCGGAAGTGATTGGGACTGCTGATTTTATTGCACCAGAAGTATTGAAAACCAAGCATCTTAAAATTCAAGATCCTAGTAGAATTTTACCAAATCAGAAGACAGATCTACATGCTTTAGCAATATTAATTTATATGTATCTATTGCGAAGACATCCTTTGAGAGGTGGAAAGGTTTGGGATTTAGAGTCTGAAAAGGATGAAATTTTGTCAATGGGTGAAAAAGCAATTTTTATTGAGCATCCAACAGATTCAACGAATCGGGTTAAAGTAGAGCATTTAAGAAAATGGGATTCTTTTTGGGGAGATCCGAAAAAACTACCTTACACGGTAACTGGGCCCTATTTAAGTGCCTTATTTAAAAGAGCTTTTGTTGATGGGTTACACAATCCAATTTTACGTCCTATCGCAAATGAGTGGGAAACCGCATTATTAAAAACCGTAGATTTAATTCAACCATGCAGTAATCCTAATTGTGATGAAAAATGGTACGTTTTCGACAATACCTCAAAACCTAAATGCCCATTTTGTGGAACTGCACACAAAGGGACATTACCGGTGGTTGATTTATACTATAAATTCAAGGATGATGTTTGGAAACCGGAAAATCACAGATTAATGGTTTATCATAATCAATATCTTTTCAAATGGCATGTTTCAAAAAAAGTAATCCGAAATGAAAGTTTGACCGCCCTTGATAAAAAACCAGTCGGATATTTTACTTTCTATCAAAATAGATGGGTATTGGTTAATCAATCTCTGCCTAATATGAAAGATGTTACAGAGAATAAAGTAATTCCAATTAATTCGATGGTAGAGTTGACTGATGGTAAAAAAATAATGCTCTCCGATGAAGATGGAGGGAGACTAATGTATATAACTTTAACAAACAAATAAACTTAACAAATGAATCAAAACATTATCGATTTACATCCAGGCCTGATCGTAGGATTTGCTGTAGTCATTTTTATCATGCTCTTATTAGATTTAGGAATTTTTAATAAAAAAGCGCATGAAGTAACATCTAAAGAAGCAACGATATGGAGTGTCATTTGGATTTCCCTTTCAATGGTCTTTTCTGGTGTTGTTTATTGGATTTTTAATCAAGATGCAGGCGGACATGAAATTGCAGTTGAGAAATTTACACAATTTCAAGCAGCATATTGGGTTGAAAAAGCTTTGTCTGTAGATAACTTATTTGTATTTATTCTAGTATTTAGTTTTTTTAAAGTACCAAAACATCTACACCATAAAGTTTTATTTTGGGGGATAATTGGTGCTTTAATTTTTAGAGCCATATTTATATTTGCCGGCGTTGGAATTATAAACGTAACTTATTTATCAGCATTCCTGACAAATGAAAGCAATACTTTTTATGTCATATGGAGCTTGATTGCATTAGCAGTGATTGTTTTGACATTTAAATATTTACGAGAAGAAAAGATCTTCTTAAGTCTAGGAATCTTATTTGCAGTTTCACTTCTTGTTGCTATTAATGCAAAATATGTTATTGATGTAAAGACAGTAGAATTACCTCCAATAAATTTAGTAATGACTTTGTTTGGATTGTTTCTAATTTATGCAGGAATTCAATCCTGGGGATCTGGCGATGACGACGAAGATGAAGATTTTAGTGATACTGCAGGTGCAAAACTGGTAAAAAAATTCTATAAAATTTCAGATAATTACGATGGCGATAAATTTTTCACCGTACAAAATGGAATGCGAATGGCAACACCATTGTTAGTTGTTGTTGCGGTTATAGAATTTACCGATGTGCTATTTGCCGTAGATTCAATACCTGCAATCTTTGCTATTTCTAAAGATCCATTTATATTATATACTTCCAATATTTTTGCGATTTTGGGATTACGATCGCTGTACTTTTTACTAGCAAATTTCATCCACATGTTTAGCAAATTACCATATGGGTTAGCAATAGTATTAAGTTTCATCGGTGTGAAAATGCTAATCTCACCATGGTATCATATTTCCTCACCCATTTCGTTAGGAATTGTCGCTGGAGTTTTAATTATATCCGTTTTAGCATCATTAGTATTTCCTGAAACAAAAGAAGATGTAACGTCAACTTTAGATGATGATCTAACAGGTGAGGACTTAGAAATGTAGTATTATGCTATGCTGTATAAATAATTAAAACTATTAAAAAACGGTAAATAATCAAATGACTTACTTTGTGATAAAGTTCTTTGTTCGGTCATTTGCCGTTTTTGCTTTTAAACTTATAAGCTGCAATTGAAAAATTGTTTAGTAGTGATAATATTTTGAAAGATAAATTAATTGGTTATCATTGATACAAAAATTAACAAATGGGAACTTACGTAAAAAATAATTTGATTTCGGGAGAACATGTACAATATGAAACGTCTTATCATTGGATAATTTTTATTTCATTAAGGTCATTACTTACATTGTTTATCGCACCTATCCTTGACCGTTGGACAGATGAATTTGCAATTACAAATAAAAGGGTAATTGTAAAGACTGGATTAATTAGAAGAAGAACGGTTGAACTTAACTTGACGAAAATTGAAAGTGTCAATGTTAATCAAAGTGTTTTGGGCAGAATATTAGGATTTGGAAGTATTCAAATAGTAGGCACTGGGGGTACTAGAGAATTATTTACAAATATTAGAAAACCTCTTCGATTCAGGAAAAAATTTCAAGAGTTATGTTAAAAAAGTGATGTTTCAAAATGGCTTTTCAAATCTCCAAAAAGCGTAAATCATCCAAATTCGTGCGTGCCTTTAGCAAAATTGCATCAAAGCACTAATATGATATCCCAATTAAAAATAAATTTTTAGACATGCAAATTTAAAGGCTTTTCTGGTTCTTAAATAAATACATTATGCAAAGAGAGAATATAATCTTAAGATCTAAGCATCTTCTTCATAAGGAGAAACTTAATTAAAAATTTGGGCTCAGGATTTTAGAGAAGAAAGGTTTGATAAGGATCAAATATATGCGGTATTTATTCTTACTATTTAGCGCGTGAAAAGACTTGCCGAAAAAGAGTTCGAGAGACAAAAATATTTGATAATATCTTTGGATTATTATTTATTTCTGTAGCAGTTGTACTTTTTATTGCATGCAAAATTGGAGTTTCCCTTCTTTTTGCCGGAATATATTTTATGTTGAGAACTTCTTCTTATAAGTAATAATACATGCCAAATTCTATGAAAATATTTCCACTGACTGTAATTACCGCTATAATTGCAGTATTGATATTAGTATTGCCAATTTATGTAAAGTACACTGTTAAAGATGAAATTTATAATCAAAGTATTAATATTCCGAGAAAAGAATTTGCGATCGTACTTGGCGCCGGTGTTAAAAAAAACGGTAAGCCGGGTAGTTTTCTTAAACAAAGATTAGACGATTCAGTTGATCTTTACAATAAAGGAATTATTAAGAAAGTTTTAGTTTCTGGAGATAATGGTGAGAAATCTTACGATGAAATTAGTGCAATGAACGAATATCTGGTGAATGCCGGAATTCCACAAAATAAGATTTTCGGAGATTATGCGGGTTTTGATACTTATTCCACAATGTCACGAGCAAGCAAGGTTTTTGGTATAAAGGATGCGGTTATAGTTACTCAAAAGTTTCATCTAAATCGATCAGTTTATCTAGCACAGCAGAAAGGGATTAACGCAGTCGGATACTCGTCATCTTCTAAAGGGCAGAGAAAGTACTTTGCTAGAGAGTGGTTTGCTACTATAAAAAGTTTCTTTGATTGTGTAATTGCGAGAAAGCCTAAATTTTTAGGTAAGAAGGTGAATACAAGTGACCTAACAAATATTAAATTAAATAATTAATATTTTAAATAATAACTTTAAAGGTTCTTGAAAATTTTATACTGTAATTTGATACATAATTCACTGTAATTACGATATGCGTCTTTCTATGATGTCGAATGTTAGTTCCCACCTTTATCTTCCATTTTTTCGAGACACTAAAAATAAGGTAAAATTGAGTATTGGCATTTAGAGAAATTTAAAGATTGGTATTTTGTTTCGAGTGATTAGTAAATCAAAAACGTCTTTTAGATAAGAATTTATCTTAAGTAATGGATATTTAAAGATGATCATGTTAACATCTATTATTTTTTTAATAGTCTCTATTTTAGTTAAGTAATTGATTTTCTGATTTTTAGGTTTGTCAAGGTGTACAATATAAATCTTGAAAAATGTTGTATTTTTACAGAATTCAGTAATGATGGTACTTACAGGAGACGAAAATCGGGTGGAAATGTAAGTAAAAAGATGTTGCAGCATGTTAGAACAGTACTACTTTTGTACACCTTGACCCTCTTGAATCACCATAGATAAAGGATTGTTTAGATTCTGTATCGGCAAATAAATTACGCAATCTAAAACTTGTTTTCAATTTTCAAACCAACAAAAGTCTATCTTTAATCGACGAATATCATTTTCAAAAATTCTATTGATGAATAGAAGATCACCTCAAAATTTTACATGAAGAATAAGGACCTAAAATACGATTATATCATTGCTGGCTCTGGCTGTGCTGGATTAAGTTTGCTTTACCGATTGCTGATCGATCCCGTTTTACAATCTAAAAAAATCCTGGTGATTGATCGGATTCAAAAGAATGAAAACGATAGAACCTGGTGTTTTTGGGAGGAAGGAAAAGGTCTTTTTGAATCGGTGGTCATTCATGAATGGAAATCTTTGATCTTTAAAAATGAAGATTTTACCCGGCAATTTGATTTGGAAAAGTATCGCTACAAAATGATACAGGGAAAAGATTTTTATGAGTTTGTCCTTTCGTATGCAGCAGGTTTCGAAAATGTGACCTTCAAAAATGAAAATATAAAAAGGATTACTTCAGATGCTATTGAGGCGACCGTAGAAACGGAGGAGAATGTTTACCATTCTGAATATTTATTCAATTCAACTTCTTTATTTAATCCGAAGATCACAGAAGAAAATTCGTTGCTTCAACATTTTACGGGTTGGGTCATTAAAACGAAAGAAGCAACTTTCGATTCAAAGGTTGGAACGTTAATGGACTTTACATTAGATCAAAAACATGGCGCAACCTTCATGTATGTTTTACCGACAAGTTCCACAGAAGCTTTGGTCGAGTACACTTTATTCAGCAAGAGTGTTTTACCAAAAGAAGAATATAGAACGGCCTTGACGCATTACATTGGAAATAACCTTCAAATTTCAGATTACGAAATTACCCACACAGAATTTGGGATTATACCAATGTCATTAGCCAAGTTTGAGCGGAAGAGTGATGCATTTAATCGCATCATTAACATTGGAACAGCGGGTGGTTACACTAAGGCGAGTAGTGGCTATACTTTTCAGTTTGTACAGAAAAATACAGCCCAAATCGTTAAAAATTTAGTGCAGCAAAAAAATCCTAATCTTGAAAAATCTTTTGATGACAAGCGATATGAGTGGTATGACCGCACTTTACTCGAAGTTATTTTGTCTGGAAAGATGCAAGGCAAAGAAATTTTTTCTTTGATGTTTTCAAAACGTTCGCCTGAACAGATTTTAAAATTTTTGGGTAATGAAAGTAGCATTTTGGATGATCTTAAAATAGTGACCGCTTTGCCAATTGGACCATTTATGATGGCTGGATTAAAGCAATTGTAAAGATTAAGATATTATTTTTTTTGCATTTTTAAATTTGATGATTATTGCATAAAAAATCATATGATTTGACACTACGCTGTTACCTTTTTAAATAAGGATCTGATTAATATTGATGTTTATTACCACATTATAACAACAAAAAACAAACCTCTGAAAAATAATTTTAGAGGTTTATTTATTTTAAAAATTAAAAGCAGATTATTGATATCGCTCGTTCGAATCGGTGCTGATAAACATTTCATTTCTTTCTTCCGACACAATATCTAAGAACCGATCGTAATGCTTTAAAACGTCGGAAATCAATTCGTTTTTTGTAAAGTACTGAACATCGTAGCTTTCTCTGGTATCGCCGAAATAGGCTTTTGGATAAAAAGCTCCTTTCTCCTGAACTTCTGGAATATTATCTTCATCTACCAAGAAACCGGATACTTTTTTCGAAGTCGTCTCCACACCATAGACGAAATTGTTGATCGTGTCATATTTGATCTCTATTTCAACTTTTGTAGGATTAGAATTTTGATTTAAACTGGAGGCGATTCCGTTTTCGGCGAACTCAGCCTGAAGTTCGATAAAAGCTTCTTTAACAACTGTGTTCACAAAATGATCAATCGATTTGCGGTCTTTGGTGGCAACAATCTGTTTCAGTCGGTCTTTCCATAATCTTCCTGACCACGGAACAGTTGCTTTGGAAAACGTACGATCGTAATAGGCCTGGTCAATGGCGAGTGCTTTAATTAAACTTACAATAAACAAAATCAAAATAACGGAAAATGGCAGAGCGGTGATGAGCGTCATACTTTGAAGGGCTTTTAATCCACCAGCATTCAGAAGAAGTAAAGACAGTCCTCCCAATAATACTCCCCACAAAACAGTTTGCCATTTCGGGGATTTCAGAGCGTTTTTGGTCGCGATATTATTCATTACAAAAATACCCGAATCCGCAGAGGTTACAAAAAAGATGATCACGATTAAAATGGTCATAAAACTGGCGATGGTAGAAAAGGGTAAGTATTCTAAAAACCGAAACATTAACGCGTCAGGATTACCAGCCACAGCACTTAGAGCGCCATTTCCTACATTCTCATCAAACCAAATGGCACTGTTTCCAAAAACGGTCATCCAGATAAAATTAAATAAAGATGGTAGTAACAGTACGGCTCCAATAAACTCGCGGATTGTTCTGCCTTTAGATATTTTTGCAATGAAAAGTCCAACGTAAGGCGACCAGGAAATCCACCAGGCCCAATAGAGAATCGTCCAGTCATAAAACCAGGGTAACTGCTCTTCATCATAAACGTGGGTAGCAAATGTTAAGTGAAAAAAGTTGCTGATATAATTGCCCAGTCCTTCCGTGAAACTTCCGATTAAATAAACGGTCGGACCTAATATCAGAATGAATACCAGTAGCGCCACTACCATGGTGACATTGATATTGCTTAATATTTTGATGCCTTTATCAACTCCGGTGAGAGCCGAAAGTACCGCCAATGATACCAGGACACCTACGATAATGATTTGATACATAAAGCTGGTATCTGGAACAATATTTAAATGTTGTAGGCCCGAATTAATTTGAACAACACCAAAACCCAGCGTCGTAGTAATTCCAAAAAAGGTACTGCACAAGGCGAATACATCAATTGCGTTTCCCCAACTTCCATCGGTTTTATTTTTTAATAATGGATAGAAACAACTTCTTAATGATAAAGGAAGTTTAAGTCGGTAAGTGAAATAGGAAAGTGATAATCCTACCAGTCCATAAATTGCCCAGGCGTGTATTCCCCAATGGAAAAAAGTATACAATTGTGCGTTTTTGGGTTTGTTCACATATTCCTGCAAACCAAAAACTTCAGAAGTATAATGTTGCATCGGTTCGGCGACCCCAAAATACATGAGTCCAATTCCCATTCCCGCAGAAAATAACATGGCGACCCAGGAGAAAAAAGAATGCTCTGGTCGGCTGTCATTATCACCCAGGCGGATTTTTCCATACTTACTGAACAATAAATAAATGAGAAAAATAACGAAACACGTTACGGACCAGACGTAAACCCAGTTCAGATTGACGAAAATAAAGTTTTTGATGGTATCCAATATTTGATCAGTCACTGCTGGATAGAGGATGGAAACCACAGAAACCAATAATATAAAGATAATACTGGGAAGAAATATTCCCTTGTTGAGCGTAGATTTAAACATAAAATTCGTTTGTTTTCAGGTGCTGATTTTTGGTAGACAAAATTAAATTTCTTCATATAATATAAAAGCACTGAAGCAATCTACAAATAAATCTTAATTAATTGTTAAAAAGATAAGAAAAGCTTCGTTTCTGAAATGAAATTTATTGAATAGTGATAATTTTTATCTAATTTTAGTAGGTGATGGAAAATAACAAAGCATTAAATACTGTAGTCAACAATCTTGATCTTCTGGAGTTCAACAGCGAACAGAAATCTGATGCGGAGCAATTCTCAATTTTAGTTGGCTTTATTGATGATTTAATTCGAAATGATTTCAACCGCTTAGTGAGTATTCTTTATCGGGTAGATATTTCTGAAACGAAACTAAAACAGAAGTTGGCTGAAAATACAGACAACACAATTACAGCTGCTGAAACAATTGCGAGGCTTTTCATTGAGAGAGAAGCAGAGAAAATTTTGTCAAGGGAGAAATACAGAAGCAGGCAATAAAGTATTTATTAATGTTCTTTATCTTAAATCGTTTAAATTCCGCGATGTATGAAAACTTTTCTCATCATTACCAGCATAATCATCGTCCTGTTTTTGGCGACTCAAATTTATTTTATCATGGCAAAAACTGAAACGCAATCTTATCAAGTTATTAAAACAGAAAAAGATTTTGAGATTCGGAAATATCCGTCAGCTACTATGGCCACTGTTTCGATGAATGCAAAATCTTATAAGGAATTATCTTCAACTGGCTTTCGAAAATTGGCGTCCTTTATATTTGGGGCAAATAAGGATCAAAAAAATATTGCGATGGCGTCGCCAGTTCACATGGACATTAATGATTCTGAATCTTCGATGAGTTTTGTAATGCCGTCGGAATACAATAGAGAAAACTTACCTAAGCCTGATAATTTAGAGATAAAAATCGAGAAGACAGCGGAAGAATACGTTGCTGCAATTCAGTTTGGTGGCTATGCCAATGATGAGGATATTAAAAAATATGCTGATCAATTAGAAAATTCTTTAAAATTAAGTGGAATCGAGTATTTCGGTAATTTCCGTTTTTTAGGCTACAACGCACCGTATCAAGTTCTGGATCGAAAAAATGAAATTATTGTGAGCATCAAGTGGAAATAATAGTATAGAACTGTTTATTCAGTTAAGTGTTGGATAGATTAAGTTTAAAGCAAAAAAAAAGCTTCGAGAGAAGCTTTTTTTTAATGATTTACTTAACCACTTTAATGTCGATTGCAGATAATCCTTTTGGAGATTTCTCAATTTCGAAGGAAACACGATTTCCTTTTTTAATTTGTTCTGCACAGTTGTTTTCGTGGAAGAAAATATTTTCCTTGCTTTTCTCCTCGGTAATAAAACCATAACCCTTTTCACTTAGGAAAGTGACCGTTCCAGTTTTAATCGCTTCTTCAGCTTCAATAGGCGCAGCACCTAACTGAATGTTATTAACATCAATCCCTTCTTCATTACTCTTGTTCGGAGGAGTGCTTGTAAGCTGACCATTTGCATCTACGTACATGATCATGTCATCAAGCCCTTTTCCTTTGTCATTGCTTTCTTTCCGCTCGTCGCGGCGCATTGCTTTTTCCTTTTGTTTCTGAATTTTTTTCTTAATGTTTTCTTTTTTTGTGAAAGAATCCGCCATAAATTTTGTATTGTTTTTGAATTATCTGATAAGGTACGAAAATTAATTAATACGATGCAAATAAAATGTTAAAATAGTTAAAATTAACGTCTTAGTTGTCCATTGAATTTTAAAAAATTAATGTGCCTTTAACTGCTAAAATAATTGGTAAACTTCTTCTTTTTTTCGTTAACCAATTTAGATACTGCTGACGATAACCAGTACTTGTAATAATAAGTAATTATAACTGCCAATGAAATACAGAAAGTCTATTTCACTTTTTCAAACAAATATAATTTGCCACCAGAGAATGCATAACTCGCCATTAAGTTGCCTTCTAAAACCATGGTCTTACTGGTAACATCAATGATAGAAATGTAGTTGACCGAATTGTATTTCAAATAGTTTTCTTTATTTTTCGTTTGCGGATTTTTGCCAAACTCAAATTTATATTTCACCCAGTCTTCTTTTTCTGACTCACAATGCACCGGTTGAAATTTTCCTCTTTTAGATTTAAATTCAATCACCTCTGAACCGTGCGCGCATTCGCTTTTGAAGTTATTCGCTGGATCACTGTCCTGTACAAACTGTTCGTAGGTTCCATCATAAACACCAACTACTTTCCAGGTTCCGTTGAGACGGTCTTCATCAATTTTTCCCTCCGCTTTTTTTACGGCCCAACTAACTCCTTTTACGGTTCCTTTCACGGCAGATATACCAACTTTCGCTGCGGTGGTCACTACTTTCGCTGCGGCCGCTACTACACATGAAGTCAGAAAGAATCCAAATAAAAGTAAAAATCCGATTTTAATTATTTTCATTAGTATTGTTTTAGTAGTTGCAATTTACGGTAAATTTTAGTGGTTTAAAACCGACGTAATTTTTTAGTAATAGAAGAGGATGTTTTTGTGATGATCAATAGATGACTATGGATTCCGACTGCAAACCTTAGCATTTAGAAATAGTTGAAAGTATATTTAAAAAACACAATGAAGTAAGTTACGAAATAGTTAATTCATTTCGATGAAAATAAACTTGTGAGCGAAAAATTGCTGATAATTCGTTCGTAAAGGCTGATCGTTACGGTATTGTTATAAAAATGATATTTATTACCCACAATCTAAAATATTATATATAATTTAGCCCGCCCTAAAAGAAAGTGATGAGCTATCACATTTTAATAGGATGATTTTAAGGCTTTTAGAAAATGACCGAGAAAGGACAAATAGTTGAGATTCCAGTATCCGCTCTTTTTTACAAAAGGGTGCAGCCTGATTTTTTATCGAAGAAAGAAGAACTACTCTGGAAATCTGAGGAGCCAAAGTATTCTTTATTTGATGGCTTTTTAGTGGGAGAACATTCGGGCCTTGAAAATTTTAAATTAGGACAGCGAAAAGGAATTAAAGTAGGTGGAAAAAAAGAACCATTGTACGTCATTCAAATCGATAAAGAAAATAATCGCCTTCTTGTAGGTACAGGAGAAAACCATCCCGGACTCTGGACGAGTGTTTTGTCTTTTCCAAAAAACCTTCTTCAATGGAATCAAGAAACAACTTGTACCGATACTGAATTACAAATTGGGATTTCCGTTGACCTGGAATCAGCTGTTATTGACCATAAAGTTCCAGCAAAATTATACCTTTTTGAGGAACAGATCTTCCTCGAATTCAATCAAGCAACTTTAATGATCATCAAAGAAAATCCATTCCGTGTTCTTTATCAGAATACGATAATCGCAGAAAACAATAAATAATTATAACATGAGACTAAAACTATCTTTTTTAGCAAGTATCATTTCATTCTTCATCTATGCTCAATCCGCACCAGCGTATTACTCGGGCATTAATTTTAATAAAACTCAAAATGAGTTGAAGAATGACTTGGCTACTTTAATTACATCCACACACACTAAGATTATCACTTACAGCGAATTGAAAACGTTGATGGTAACGAGTGATGCCGATCCTGATCAAGCAGGAAATATCCTGTTAGTGTACGGATCGCAAGGTTCAGGTATGCATCAGCGTAGTCGCAGTGCGGGCGGAAGCTGGAACCGCGAACACGTTTATGCAAAATCAAAAGGAACTCCGAACTTAGGAACATCTGGCCCAGGAGCTGATGGTCACCATCTTCGTCCGGCTGATATTTCATTAAACAGTGCCAGAGGAAGTTTGTTATTTGATGATGGTCTTGGCGCTTTAGCATATACAACCAGTCGTGGTGGTTGGTATCCAGGTGATGAGTGGAAAGGTGATGTTGCCAGAATTCTAATGTACATGTATGTGAGATACAACACGAGATGTTTGCCTTTAAACATTGCCATGAATCCAAGTACGTATTCGTCAGACTTTCCAGATATTTTATTAAAATGGAATGTGGAAGATCCGGTTTCTGCTTTTGAATTACAAAGACAGAATGTGGTAGCCAATATGCAGAAAAATAGAAATCCTTTTATCGATAATCCTTATTTAGCAACGGTGATTTGGGGTGGTCCTGCAGCACAGAATACTTGGCCAGATACTTTAGGTGGTGGCGGAGTTGCAGATGTCGAAGCGCCTTCAGTTCCTACTAATCTAGCGGTTACGGGAGTTACTTCTTCCAGTGTTACTTTGAATTGGACGGATTCTACAGACAATGTTGCTGTTTCAGGTTACGATGTTTATAAAGACGGTGTTCTTTTTGGCAATTCGAATTCAACTTCAATAACGGTTACGGGTTTAACTCCAGAAACATCATACTTATTCTTTATTGCAGCAAAAGATGCAGCAGGTAATACATCAGCAAATAGTGCTTCAGTTGTTGGAACCACCGAAGCTGGTCCGATTGGACCGGGAACTACGTGTGGAACAGAAGACTTTGAGAATATTCCCTCAACAGGTGGAAATCCTCCTGCTTCGTCATATGGTGACAGAACATGGTCTGCTAACGGAATTGTTTGGACGTCTACTTTCGCAAGAACTGATACTCAAATCTATATTGATGGCGCAACTAATAAAGCAATTTGTCTTAAAAAAGGAAGTTTGAAATCTTCTGTCATCTCTGGTGGTATCGGAACTTTGAAGGTTAAAACTTATCTTCCGTTTAGTGACAGTGCTGGTAATTATATTTTAAAAATCAATGGTGTAGAAAAAGGTTTAATTCCATATTCTAAAACGGCAAAAACCCAAACCATTGAAAACATTAATATTGAAGGAAATGTAATTATCGAATTAATTGATGAAACCACAAGCAATAGAGTTTCTTTTGATAATCTTTCTTGGACTTGCTATTCTTCTTTAGCAACTGAGGTTACAGAAATCAGAAATGAAAAGATGACCATTTATCCGAACCCCGTAAAAAACAGCGAATTTTTTATCAAAGGAATCGATAAAAACGAAACGGTTAAGATTTACAGTGTAAATGGTCAATTATTACAAACCATTAATAACGTAAATAACAAAGAAAAAATGAACCTTCATAAATTACCAAAAGGAGTTTATTTTGTAACAACGAAATCACAATCTGCAAAAATGATTGTAGATTAAAATTCGATTGTTAATCAATTATGAAATACCGGAGGAGTAATCTTTCGGTATTTTTTTATTCTGCTTTGGGAAACTTTGGCAATAATCAAATTGTAATTAATAGTATTAAAATGTCTTAAATTTAATATTTTAGTAAGTTTTTGGACTAAAAATTGATAATCTATGAAAAGTGTTTTTAAAGGATATCATTTTTTAAAACTTTAAACTCACTCATTAAAATTTACCAAAACATTAAAATTTAAATTATGGGACAAGCACAATCACCACACAAAGATTTAGGCGGAAACGAAGCCATCGAAAAAATTAAGGACTTAACTGAGAAAGCTGGAATCTGTTTTTTCACCACCAAGGTAGGACATGATGCGCACAGCATTCCAATGGCTTTGCAAGAAGTTGACGAGCATGGAACGCTTTGGTTTATCAGCGCGATAGACAGTACGCACAACCAAAATATCTCCGAAGATTCTACGGTTCAATTGCACTTTCAAAATGATTCTTCTTATGAATATGTATTTATAAAAGGAAATGCGAAAATTTCGCAGGATCGAGCTCTGATTGACAAGTATTATAGCAGTTTTGCGGATGCTTGGTTTGAAGGAAAAGATGATCCGCGCGTTACCGTAATCGGCGTAAGTCCAGAAGATGGATACTACTACGAAACAAAAGATAATAAAATATTCGCTATGGCGAAAATGGTTTTTGCAGCCGTCACTGGAAGTAAAAATGAAGACGGTGGCGTAGAAGGAGAGTTAAAAGTATAATCTTCCAAACAGCTCATTTACACAGAATAAAATTTAATCACGAAGCCGGAAGAATGTCTTTCGGCTTCTTTGCTTTCAAGGTATCTCTATTTTATTTATTTAGTTGAAATTGATATAATTGTATAAAATAGTTTCCATTAAAAAGTAATTAGTACCACAAATGGGTGTATTACTGACACGCTTTTTATATTCGTCTTTGTAATTTTGCACCGAGATAGTTATGAACTTAAACGATTAATGAAGATGAAAACTGAAATTAAAACCATATTGGTACCAACGGATTTTTCCGACTTATCAAAAAATGCTTTGAGAGTGGCGGTTAAAATGGCACAACGACATGAGGCAAAATTGATCATTTCCCATACTGTTCATACTTATTATATGATCGATCGCGGCGGAAAGCAGGTTATTGGTGCAGATACCGTTCAGGAAAACAGGAACACTGCTAAAACGAAACTGCTTGAACTTCAAACTTCATTGAACCAGGAATTTAACATAACTATTGAAACAAAAATTAGCAGCGAAAGTATTCTGGACAGTATCAATGAGTTAATACTAACTAATAAGGTTGATATTGTTGTAATGGGAACCTCTGGACGACAAAAAATCAGACAGTTTATTTTAGGTTCTAATTCTTACAATATACTTTTGAATGCGAACTGTTCAGTGTTGTTGATTCCTGAAACATTTAGAAAAACTTCCTTTAAAAAAATTCTGTTTCCGGTACGCGTGAATCATGAGCTTGATCAAAAAGCAGATTTGTCTATTCTTTTAGCCGAAAAAAATGGAGGTGATATCAATCTTTTAGGGGTTGGTGATTTAGATAAAATGGAAGATGTGAAGAAAGATTACATCGCTATGAAAAGAAACTTAATGCTGAAGTCCGCAGATTACGAATCAGAATTTCAATTGTCTCACGATAATGCTGAGGTGATCATACAAGCAGCCATCGACAAGGAGAGTGATATCATTATTTTAGCCGATCAAGATGAAGATTCCTGGAAATCTTTTATGGCAGATAATTTCTTTAAAAAAATGATTAATGGCACAGATATTCCTCTCTTAATCGTTAAGTCTAAACTAGATAGAATTAATAATAAGCCTGAAGACTTGATGGGTTACGATATCACAATGCCAATTCCAGGATAAAAAAAAACTACAATATGATTAAAATAAATACTTATTCACCAGATAATATAGCGACAGAAGAAATAAAAAATGATATCATTAATTTTCTATTTGAAAGTTTAGAGCAATATGGTGATCCAAAAGCTGATATTGAAAAATGCATGGTTTACGCTTTTGGGCAAAACAATAAACCAGGTGGAATGGTTCTTTCAGCCATCGATTCTGATTCTCAAAAAATAGTTGGAGCCGTGATCACTAATAAAACTGGAATGGACGGCTATATTCCGGAAAACATTTTGGTTTATATCGCGACGGATAAAAATATGAGAGGAAAAGGCGTCGGAAAACAGTTGATGCAAACCGCCATTAACCTTTCAGACGGTGATATGGCCTTGCATTGTGAACCCGATAATCCAGCGAAATTTTTATATGAAAAATTAGGCTTTTCCAGCAAATATCTCGAAATGAGATTAAAAAAATAACATGTCATACATTACTTTACATACTGCAAAGCTTCGACATAACTACAAAGTACTCAATCAACTTTTCGCAGAAAATGAAATTGAGTGGGCAATTGTTGCCAAGTTACTATGCGGAAATGAAAAATTTTTACAGGTTTTGTTGAACTTGTCTGATAAAGAAATTTGTGATTCCAGGTTGAGCAATCTAAAAACCATCAAGAAACTATCTCCAAAAACGCAGACCATTTACATTAAACCTCCAGCAAAGCGTTTGGCAAAAAGCATTGTAAAATTTGCAGATGTAAGTTTCAATACCGAATTAGGAACTTTAGAATTACTTTCTGCAGAAGCAGTGGCTCAAAACAAAGTGCATAGAGTAGTGCTTATGGTAGAAATGGGCGAGTTGCGGGAAGGTATAATGGCGCTTAATCTTATGCAGTTTTATGATGAGGTTCTGGCGTTACCCAATATCGAAGTGGTGGGTTTAGGAACCAATTTGAATTGTCTAAATGGGATTTTACCTGATGAGAAAAAATTGTACAAACTCAACAGATTCAAAGAAATCATCGAAGAAAATTCTGGTGAGAAAATTCCGTACATTTCCGGCGGTTCTTCAGTAACGATTCCGTTGATTTTTAGAAAAGAAATACCTTTGGGAATCAATCATTTCCGCGTGGGTGAAACTTTGTTTTTTGGTACCAACGTTTATAAAGATTCTTTGATTACTGGAATGTATCAGGACGTTTTTACACTGACGGCAGAGATTATTGAAAAGCAACAGAAACCAACAATTCCTTCTGGGATCGCTGGAACAAATCTCACTGGTGAAACTCCAACTTTTTCTGAGGAGGAAAAAGGAAAATCTTCCCTAAGAGCAATAGTAGATGTTGGATTACTGGATATTGATCTTAAAGATATCGAGTCCTTAGTTCCGGGCATCGGAATTATAGGTGCAAGTTCCGATATGTTGATTTTAGATTTAGGAGAAAATTCTGGAAATCTTGAAGTTGGCGATACGATTGACTTTAGTATGAATTATATGGCTGTTCTAAGATCCATGAATTCCGATTACGTTGACAAAAAAGTGGATACCGAAATCGTTCCTTTAGAAAGTAGAGAAGACGAATATATTTGTCTAAACTAAACTTTTTCCTTTAAAATAAAACAAAATTTGATAGTGGAAGGGTCAAAGTTTTCCATTGTTTTGATGGCTTTTTACTTCAATAATTCTTCTTTAAAATAATCTTTTTCAAAAAATACTTAAAAAATATTTCGATTAAAATGGTTTGTTTTACCTTTGAGTAATTATTAAAACAGACCTTTTCATGACCAACTCACTTATTAATACGATGACGATTGACTCTTTGAAACTGCCTTTTTCGTTTGCTGGAGAGTTTGTTTTGTTGACGCTTTCAGATGTTGTGGCGCTATTCAAAGTAGATAATTCTTTTAAAACGAAATTTTATACCATGTTCATTGTAGAAAGTGGTTTTGGAAAATTGATCATTGATAATGAAGTTCATGACCTGAAAAAAGGAAGAGTCTTTTTTATAAATTATAATCAAGTCTTTAGACTAACTGAGGCAGAGAATTTAAAAGGAGAAGCTGTTCTTTTTACGCGGTCTTTTTATAATTTAATTTATACTGGAAATAGAAAAATTAAAAACGATACCGCCTTTTCTCATTTACCATCATTCATGGATTTTTCTAAAAGTGACTTGGTTAATTTCAGAGCAGGAATCAACGATATTAAAAAAGAATTTACGCAACCTGAAGTATTAAGCAAAGAAATAATCTGTCTTTTACTAAAGGCTTCAATGCTTAAATATATTAGAAAAACGGACAATGCAAACTATATAGATTTTAAGACCAATCGCAAAAGTAATTATATCGAACAGTTTAAAAATCTGGTAGAAATCCATTTTAAAGAACTGAAGAGAACTTCTGACTACTCGGAAAAACTTACGATTTCAGCGAACTATCTTAATGCTTTGATCAAAGAAAAACTCGATATTTCTGCAGAAAACGTCATTCAAAATAGAGTGATCTTAGAAGCGGAAAGATTACTGCTCAACACCGATCTGTCAGTTACTGAAATTTCATTTGAACTTGGTTTTTCAGATAAATCACATTTCGGCAAATACTTTAAAAAAATAACGCAGGAAAGTCCTAATAATTTCAGAAAGAAATTTTTATAGGCAACCAATAATTTTTAACTCCATAATTTTAAAATGATGAAAAATACAATACCAACCAAAAAAACAGCAGCATCTCAAACCTTTCATACTGGCGTAAAAGCCTTGATCGACCGAAAAATTGGTGGGATTAATGTCTTGAATAATGATCAGATCTTAGACGAGAAATCGAAATTGAAAAATATGAGAAATGGAAAAATCCGTCCATAAAAAACTCAATGAATTGCAGTCGACTGCAATTTCTGGCAATGATATTACATCTTCTTGCCTTTATGTATCGGCGCTTACGATTATGTACGCTGGACAATATGTTTGGATTTCGCTGCTCGTTGTAGCGATGGTTTTATTTCTTTTCCGTAAAATTTACGGTGAAGTCGTAGGAGCGCTTCCCCTGAACGGAGGCGCTTACAACGTTTTACTCAACACTTCTTCCAAAAGATTAGCTTCTCTTGCAGCCACACTTACCGTCTTGTCTTACATGGCAACCGCGGTACTCTCGGGTTCAGAGGCGATGCATTCTTTAAATCAACTGATACCAAGTCTTGATGTGATGATTGCAACGATTGTCGTACTCGGTATTTTTACTTTGTTAACAATTTCGGGAATTGGTGAATCTTCCATCGTTGCTGTAGTGATATTTTTGATCCATTTGGTTTCACTAACACTATTGGTCATTGCGGGATTTTGGTTTATTGCAAATAATGGTTTGTCTACTTTACATCTCAACTGGGCAGTTCCAGTGAAATCTGGTGGAATCATTATGGCCCTTTTTCTGGGGTTTTCAGCGGCAATGTTAGGGATTTCTAGTTTTGAAAGTTCTGCCAATTTTGTAGAAGAGCAAGAGCCTGGAATATTTCCCAAAACATTACGCAATATGTGGTTGGCAGTGAGTTTCTTTAATCCGCTTATTGCTTTAATAATTATTTTCGTTTTACCACTTGCTTCCGTAGGTGCGCATCGGGAATCGCTTTTGGCGTATGTTGGCGAAGTAACTGGCGGAAAATGGCTGGCTTATTTGATCTCTGGAGATGCCGTTCTAGTGCTTTGTGGTGCAGTTCTAACTTCGTTCGTCGGTGTTTCAGGGCTGGTAAACAGAATGACTTTAGATAGAATTCTTCCTAATTTTTTTCTTAAACAACATAAAAAGGGTTCGCACTATCGGATTGCATTTGCTTTTCTATTATTATGTGTTTCCGTATTAATTGCGACCAATGGCGTGCTGACTTCTCTTGCTGGAGTTTATACGTTTTCATTTCTCTCCGTAATGGCTCTTTTTGGGATTGGAAATTTGATGTTAAAAGTCAAACGTAAAAAATTACCACGTCCGGAATATGCACCTGTTTTTAGTGTTTTAGTAGCAATTGCCTTTATCGCTCTTGCCTTCTGGGGCAACTTTATATTAAATCCCAGTTCTTTTAAAACTTTTATCTTTTATTTAATTCCCGCACTTTTGATAGTCATGGTGATGTTAAACCGCTCCATCATTATATCGGCTTTATTGGTCACGGCTGATGCTTTTTTCAGACCGTTGAGAAAATTATCTGTTCTGTCGAATAGAAAATTGAAACAGATGTATTTTAAAGTGCACTCGCAGGAATTTGTTTTTTTTACAAAGCGCGATGATGTGGCGATCCTCAATAAAGTAATGCAATATGTTCAAATCAATGAAACAACTAAAAAATTAAAAATTGTCAACATAATGAAACCTGGCGATGACAATGAAAAATTGAAAGTAGATATTGAAGTTTTAGATCGTGCTTACCCCGAAATTGATATTGAGTTTATTGAAATAACAGGTGAATTTACACCAGATCTCATCGAGCAACTTTCTCAAAAATGGAATATTCCCAAAAACTTTATGTTTATCGCTTCCCCAAGTGATCGGTTTAGTTACCGGGTTTCCGATCTGGGTGGCGTTCGTTTAATAATGTAATTGTATTTTCTAATACAGCAGAATTATTGTTTTAATAAAAGCCGTCTCAAAATATTGGGATGGCTTTCTTTATAATATCCAAGTTTATTATTCTAAAGATTTTTGTGCTCATCAGTTTTAAATGTAATTGATTCTTTGCTCTTTTAGAATAGTTCAATTTTTATTTAATAGTAATCTTCTTATCTGAACTACAATTTCAAGTTTCATGTATATGATTGTAAATCAGTATATTTGATAAAACTATATTCAGGACAAAATATATTTCTGGTTTTGTCGGATAAAAAAATGGAGATGAATACCTACAACAGTGACTTATTCTTTGTCGAGTAAAACGGATGATAAGTCTGCAGTTTTCCCAGTAAATGAAGTATCGATTTTATGACGACCAATTATTTTTTGTTTAAAACTAATAACCATAAAAACTTGTAATCATGAACAGAAAAACATTTATTCAACAGACTTCGTTAGCTGCTGGGGCATTATTGGTGCCGTCCTATGCCTGGTCGATTGGTGGGAAATCAGCCAACGTAAAAGTGGTCATCATCGGCGGAGGATTTTCCGGTTTAGCGGCAGCGAATCAATTAAAACAGAAAGGAATTTCGTTCGTCGTTTTAGAAAGTAGAAACCGAATTGGCGGTAGAGTATTTTCGCATCAAATGAGTAATGATCTCGTCATCGAATTGGGTGGTGAATGGATCGGAAATTCGCACGCCCGAATTCAGGAATTATGTGGCGAGTTCAATATACCGCTCGAGAATAATCAATTCGAATCACATCTCATCTACAAAAATCAATATTCTCCTTCTGGAAAATGGGATTACAGCGAAGAATGGCGCAATAAATTTGAAACTATTCTAAAAAAATATCCTGAAATGTCTGAAGCGGAGAAACTAAAACTTGATCAATACGACTGGTGGCGCTATCTGGTAGATAACGGTTGTGAAGGCAGAGATTTAGAAATTCGTGAACTGTTAGACAGTACCGATTTCGGGGAAAGTATTCGTCATGTCTCGGCCTTTGCAGCTTTGGCAGAATATGCTGAAAGCAGCCCGAAAAATGAAATGGATTTAAAAATGAAAGGCGGCAACGGGAAATTAGCAACAGCATTCGCGAACAGAATCGGCACAGAAAATATCAAATTAAAACATCACGTTTCGAAGATTGATCAAAGCCGTAAAAAGGTAAGTATTCATTGCACCAACGGGACGGTGATTGAATGTGATAAAGTGATTTGTACGGCGCCTGCTTTTGCGTTGAGCAGAATCAACTGGTTGCCCGCACTTCCAATCAATTTTGCCGAAGCCGTAAGGGAATTACAATACGCTCGGATTCAAAAACATGCGATGCATTTTACCGAACGATTCTGGGGAGATGAAAGTTTTGATATGATCACCGATCAGTCACCACAGTATTTTTACCATGCGACCAAAAATCAAAAATCAAAAGACGGAGTTTTAATTGCCTATTCGGTTGGTGATAAAGCCATGATGAATGCGAATCAGACGAATGAATTTCTGGCGCAGGATGTTTTCCGATGTTTGGAACCTCACTTCGGAAACATTAAACCTTTCCTCAAAAATCAGGTAACTTATTATTGGGGAAATGATGAATATTCGCGCGGTGCCTATGCTTTTTATGGAATTGATCAGTGGTTCAAACTTCGTCCGATCTTAGCGCAACCATTTATGAATACCCATTTTGCTGGTGAACATCTCGCTGACTGGCAAGGTTTCATGGAAGGAGCAATTGAAACTGGCGAAGCCGCCGCTGAAAATGTATTTAAAACTTAATTTTGAATTGAAAATTTACTTTTAATTCATTTGACGTTTTTTAAAAAAAACTTTGCCAAAGTTCAAGACTTTGGCAAAGTTAATTCAGTTATAATATTGCTTTAAAATCAATTTACTTCGCCGGAATATTTGCTAAAATTTCTTTTAAGAATCCCCAGAATTTCTGTACGGAAGGAATATTGGCTTTCTCATCCGGAGAGTGAGCTCCACGAATGGTTGGTCCAAAACTTACCATTTCCATATCGGGATAATTTGCACCAATAATTCCACATTCTAAACCAGCGTGACAAGCCACAACTTGAGGTTTATGATCGAAACTTTTTTCGTAGATCTTCTCCATTACCTGAACAATTTCAGACCCGGGTTTTGGTTTCCATCCTGGATAAGATCCACCAAATTCTACGTCCATTCCAGCTAATTCGTAAACTGATTTTAATTGTTCAGCTACGGCATATTTACCTGACTCAATCGATGAACGTGAAAGATTTAAAATCTTCAACTCACCATTTTTTAATTCTACTCTGGCGATATTGTTGGATGTTTCTACTAGGTCGGCAACATCTGGCGACATTCTGTAAACACCGTTATGAGCAGATTTCAAAGCTAAAATAACTTTCTTCGAAGCTTCTTCAGAAATTGCTTTTTCGGGAGTGGAATATGTTTCGATATTAATTTGTAAATCTTTCTCAACAGAAGTAAATTCCTCTATGATTGAGGCTTTCAAGCTGTTCGCCTGATCCATAAACTCTACAGAATTGCGAACCGATAAAACCACATTTCCTTCTCTCGGGATGGCATTGCGTAAACCACCGCTATCCATTGAAATCAGTTGAATATTTTGGTTATAAAGACCGGTATATAAAAGTCTGCCTAAAATAACATTGGCATTTCCGAAGCCTTTGTGAATATCCATTCCTGAATGTCCACCTTGCAAACCTTTCACAGTCATTTTCACAATTTGACCTTTAGATTCTTCGATCTCGTAGTTTTGAGAAGCCGTAACATCAACTCCGCCGGCACAACCGATATCGATTTCGTCATCTTCCTCCGTATCTAAATTTAATAGAATTTGACCTTGTAATTGTCCAGGTTTTAGACCGATTGCTCCTGTCATTCCGGTTTCTTCATCGATGGTGAAAAGTGCTTCTAAAGCTGGATGAGCAATGTCGCTGCTTTCTAAAATACTCATAATCGAAGCAACACCTAAGCCGTTGTCAGCTCCTAAAGTTGTTCCTTTTGCTTTCACCCAATCTCCATCCACTTCCATCTGAATTCCCTGCGTTTCAAAATCGAAATTAACGTCGTTGTTTTTCTGGCAAACCATGTCTAAGTGAGACTGTAACACGATTGCTTTCCGATCTTCCATTCCAGTGGTTGCCGGTTTTTTGATGATGACATTTCCAACTTCGTCAACCGTAGTTTCTAAATTTAGATTTTCGCCAAAGTTTTTAATAAATTTAATTACTTGTTCTTCTTTTTTTGATGGTCTTGGTACCGCATTCAAAGCTGAAAAATTCTTCCAGATGATTTGCGGTTCGAGTTGTGATAATTCCATTTTAAAATTTTATTTACTTCAAAAATACAAATAAAAAAACGCTCTTGAAATTTCCAAAAGCGCTATATTTTAATTTTAAGACTATTTAACAGCCGCATTCTCCATAAATCGGTGTGATCGTTTTTTCGCCATTTTTATTTTCTACCGTCATCGTTCCTTCAAACATCATCACTTCCTCCAGTTCATTGACTTTCTTTCCTTGAATAGTTACAGAAATCTCTTCGTTCTTAATAACCTTACTGAAATTATCAGGATCAAAATCTCCTTCTTTCATTTTTATTTTAACGGTTTTACCGTCAATTTTTAAATAAGCATTGTTCCCGTAATCGTCGATGTAAATATATTTCTCTTGATCAAAATCTTCTTTGTTTTTAGAAAAATAGCAAGAACAACCATTGACCTCTGCCGGAAAACCAAAAGTTTCCAAGTTGATTTGATTTAAAGTTTCAGAGGTTCCTACATTCATGGAATCAGTTTCAACCTTCAAAGAATCTGTAGTTAACGGCTTACTTTCTATTATTTGTTCTTCTTTTTTACACGAAAACATCATCATTAAAGACGCAATAATCATCAATTTCTTCATCTGATATTTTTATTTTATAATTACAATTTTTTAGCCTCGCGATCTTTCAAGCAAAACCATCATCAGGAAAGACAACACCACCAAAGACTCGTCCTGATCGTCAATATCTTTTAACCGGTCTAGCTGAAATCTTCTTCCAATTAAAGAGGGCATTTTTTTTAATCGAAAATATTCAGTTCCATTGGCATCTCTTACCGTATAAGACGGATTTAAAAAATATCCACTAAACATTCCAACGATAGGGATTTCGCCAACCATTCCATCCATAATTTTCACCCAGGCGTTATCTTCGCTAATATTAAATTTTAGCTGATCGTTTTCATCTAAAACTTCATAGTGCGATTTCCAGAAAGACCGCATTCCTTTTCGGGCGAGTCGGCCGTAATTTTTATTGTTGATCAGGTCGGTGATTGAATAACTGGCATTAAAATCTAACCAGCGATCGGCCCTAATTCTAAACAGTTCCTCCGATTTTGATTCATCATTAAAAACAACCACGTCCTCTTTGAGTTTAAACATTTTCTGACGAACGTAGGCCACATAATTTCCGTTGGTATCGGTAATATTAAAATCACTCGATAAGGTGGTTATTTTAAATTTAAAATCAAGTGGATAGTTCAGATTTTTAAGGACCATTTATTATTTTTTTTAAAGATAATAAAATCTGCGAAACTTGGAACTTCTGTTATTAAACTTTATTTTTGTGAAATGGATTATCCGAGCAAAGTTTTAGCAAAAGCCGTAGATGAAATTTCGGGTTTACCGGGAATTGGCAAAAAGTCAGCATTACGATTGGCTTTGCATCTGCTCAAGCAACCCGAAAGTCAGGCGATCGCCTTAGGTGATTCTTTAAAAAAGTTAGTCATCGATATTAAATATTGTAAAAACTGTCATAATTTTTCTGATTCAGAAGTTTGTGAAATTTGTGCGAATCCAAAAAGAACTGAGGAACTGCTGTGTGTCGTAGAAGATGTTCGTGATGTTATGGCGATTGAAAATACAGGTAAGTTTCGGGGGAAATATTTGGTTTTAGGTGGAAAAATTTCTCCGATGGAAGGCATTGGTCCCAATAAACTCAATATCTCTTCCATCGAAAAGAAATTAGAAAACGGCATCGTTAAAGAATTAATATTCGCGCTTAGTGCAACCATGGAAGGTGATACGACTGCTTATTATATTTATAAAAAATTCAAAAGTTCACCTGTTCGTTTTTCTACAATTGCTCGTGGGATTTCAGTAGGTGATGAGTTAGAATATGCTGATGAAATTTCTTTGGGAAGATCGATTCAGAATCGTTTGCCTTATAATGAGCAGCAATAATTGTAAGGATTATATTTCTTATTTTCGATCTTTAATATAATATTTAAATTTAAAGAAAAGTAAAAAGTGATTTCGGTAATTATCCCCATGTATAATGCAGAGAACGTTATCTTAAACGCTTTAGATTCTGTAAAAAATCAAACTTTTCCTCAGGATAGATTTGAGATTATTGTGGTGAATGATGGTTCTACCGATAAAAGTAGGGAAGTGGTTGAAAGTTATATTCAAAATAATTTCGACTTAAAAATTCAGTTAATCAATAAAGAAAATGGAGGAGTTTCGAACGCGAGAAATGCCGGATTGAAAATCGCAGAAGGAAATTTTATTGCCTTGTTAGATTCCGATGACGAATGGTATCCACAGAAAATAGAGCACCAAATGAAGGTTTTAGAGGATCAAGATTTTCAAATAGACTTTCTGAGTTGCAGACGAAAAAATCATCAAATTCTTTATCCTTATAAAGTTGATGGTAATAATCTTGTATCAGTTTCTTTTCGGAAATTAATGACTAGAAATGAGGTCCAGCCTTCCACCGTTATCTTTAAAAGAATAGTCTTAGAAAATAGCGGATACTTTGATGATCATCAGAGATACGCTGAAGATTTAAATTATTGGTTGAAAGTTTCCGAACATCATAAAATGGCTATTCTAAATGAAGAATTGGTTTTAGCGGGTTCAGGAAAAAGAACATTTGGAGTTTCCGGACTTTCGGCAAATTTGGAAGAGATGGAGAAAGGTTTTCAGAAAAATTTGAAGGAAGTTTTAAATCTAAATAGAATTAATTTCGCGGAATATCTTGGATATTTTATTTTTTATAAAGCAAAGTATATGGTGAGAATCAGTCGAAATAGGTGTTTAAATTTACAGGGGAAATGAAATTATCAATCATCATTGTCAATTATAATGTAACGGAATTATTAAGAAATTGTCTAAGCTCAATAATCAATTTCGTACAGGATTTACCTTATGAAGTTATCGTTATCGATAATCAATCTCCCGATTCTTCGTGGAAAGATCTTATGATCGAATTTCCAAAAGTACAATTCATTTCATCAGAATTAAACTACGGATTTGCGATTGCCAATAATAAGGCGGTAAAAAAAGCAAAAGGAGAGTACGTTTTGCTCTTGAATCCGGACACAGAATTGGAGGGTTTTTACATGAAAGAAATCGTAGAATTTGCTGATCAACATCAAGATTTAGGCTGTTTGGGAATTCGTATGCACGATGCTGCTGGAAAGTTTTTGCCAGAAAGTAAACGTTCTGTTCCCGATATGTTCAATTCTTTTGAAAAACTATTTACCAACTTTAAGAAGAAAAAATCAAAGTCTTATTACAGAAATGATATCAATGAATTTGAGATCGCCGAAGTAGAAGTGATCACAGGAGCTTTTCTCCTCATTAAAAGAGCGCTTTATCTTGAGATCGGCGGATTAGATGAGAAATATTTTATGTACGGAGAAGACATCGATCTATGTTTTACTCTATTAAGAAAAAAACATAAAAATTGGTATTACGGTAAATCCTCACTTCTTCATCACAAAGGAGAAAGTACTGTTCGCGATGCTCAATATTTGGAGAGATTCTACGGAGCGATGCAAATTTTTATCGATAAATATTATAAGAATCAAAAACCAGTTCAGCATCGGTTTCTGTCCGCAGGACTGAAACTGCGTCACAGAATGGAAGTAAGAAAACTAAACCAAAAAAAAGAGATACTCAATTAAGTATCTCTTTTTTTATTTTGTAATAAACGATTTTTTATTTATCCGCTGGTGCAGTTGCAGGCGCAGGAATAGGCATTGTTACTGAATTGTTAGTGCCTGGTGCAGTTTGTGGAGCTGGTGCTTCCTGTCTTGCTGGCGCAGTTTGTTTAAATGCTGTCGAAGGTTTTGCTGTTAAGACTACACTTAGCAAAATTAATAAAACAATGATAGCTCCTAAAGTCCAAGTCGCTTTCTCCATAAAGTCATTGGTTCGCTGAACTCCAAACTGAGCGGAAGATGTTCCACCGAAAGTTCCGGAAAGACCTCCACCTTTTGGGTTTTGTGCCATTACCATAATAATTAGTAAGATACTCGCAATCATGATTAGAACCATGAATAATGTAAATATAGTGCCCATTTTTTCTTCTGAATTTTAGTGTGCAAATATAGGATATTTTTTGTAATTCTTTAACATTAACAAAGAATAATTGTGCTTTTACTTAAATATTTAAAAATACTGATTTTTTCAAAATTAAATATAGAATTAAGTTGATAATACTCTGTTTGTTGAAATTGATCCGAATAGAAGAGTTCGTATTTTCTTAAATGGAAAGTTTAGACTTTTAAAAAGGCTATAAAAAACGTACCTTTGTCTGTCAAATTTTTATGAAAATGGAGTATTTAAAAGGATTAAATGAAGCGCAACATGAAGCGGTAACAACACTTGATGGCCCTCTAATGGTGCTTGCTGGTGCAGGTTCCGGTAAAACGCGGGTGCTTACGATGCGGATTGCTCATTTGATTACCAACTTGGTCGATCCTTTTAACATTTTGTCCTTAACCTTTACCAACAAAGCGGCGAAGGAAATGAAGGAAAGAATTGCGAAAGTGGTTGGACAAAGCGAAGCAAAATCTATTTGGATGGGAACTTTTCACTCTGTTTTTGCGAGAATACTTCGGTCAGAAGCGCATTATATTGGTTTTCCATCAAACTTTACGATTTATGATTCTCAGGATTCTTTAAATGTTATTCGGAAAGTATTAAAAGAATTGAATATTGATTCAGATTTATATAAGCCGAAGAAAGTTCAGGCAAGAATCTCTTCCTATAAAAATAATTTAATTACGGTAAAAGCGTATTTCAATAATCCAGAACTCATAGAAGCCGATGAACGTGCCAATATGAAAAACATCGGTGCGATTTACCAGAAATATGTTGATGTCTGTTTCCGAAATGGAGCAATGGATTTTGATGATTTGCTTTTAAGAACCAATGAATTATTAACCAGATTTCCAGAAGTTCTGGCGAAATACCAAGACCGATTCCGTTATATTTTGGTAGATGAGTACCAGGATACGAACCATTCGCAATATTTAATTGTGAAAGCGTTGGCTTCGAAATTTGAAAATATCTGTGTGGTAGGGGACGATGCACAATCCATTTACTCCTTCCGCGGGGCGAATATTCAGAATATCTTAAATTTTAAAAAAGATTATCCAGACGCGGTAACCGTATCATTGGAGCAGAACTATCGTTCGACGCAAAATATTGTTAATGCAGCAAACGTGGTCATTTCGAAAAACTTGCAACAATTCAAGAAAAACGTTTTTAGTGATAACGAAGAAGGAGAAAAGATAAAAGTATATCGTTCTCTTTCAGATGCGGATGAAGCAAATTTTGTCGCTTCTAATATTTGGCAGCAGCATAATTCTGAGCAGAAAAAATTTACTGATTTTGCGATTTTATACCGAACCAATTCGCAAACGCGTGCTTTTGAAGATGCTTTGAGAAGGAAGAATATTCCGTATAAAGTTTTTGGCGGATTATCATTTTACCAAAGAAAAGAAGTGAAAGATCTGGTCGCTTATCTTCGTATTTTAGTCAACGAAAATGATTCGGAAGCACTGTCAAGAATTATTAATTATCCAGTGCGCGGAATTGGCGAAACAACTCAAAATAAATTAATTGTTTTTGCCGATTCTCAAAACATTTCTGTTTCTCAAGTTTTAGATAATCTTGGTTTTTATGCTCCTAATCTCAAATTAAATAATGGAATTTTAACCAAACTTTCAGATTTCTGGTCGGTGATTAAAGCATTTCAGGTGATGCTAAAAACAGAGAATGCGTACAACGTCGCTATGGAAGTTGCGAAAAGAACGGGAATTATTAAATTTTTGAAAGATGATCAGACACCGGAAGGAATTTCGAGGGTTGAAAATATTCAGGAATTGATGAACTCGATGCAGGGTTTCATTGAAGAACAGCAACAGTTAGACGATGGTGATGCGTCACTTTCCAATTTCTTAGAGAATATTGCGTTGTCCGCAGATACACAAACCGATAAAGATGCTGATGGAGACCAAGTGTCATTAATGACCATTCACCTTTCAAAAGGTTTGGAGTTTCCAGTTGTTCACGTAGTTGGTTTAGAAGAGAACCTTTTCCCAAGTTTTATGAGTTCTTCGACCCGCGAGGAATTAGAAGAAGAACGTAGATTGTTTTACGTTGCCTTAACAAGAGCTGAAAAGCAAGTGTTTTTCACGTACGCAGTTTCCCGTTTTCAATGGGGGAAAATTACGAGTGCCGAGCCTTCTAGATTTTTAAGTGAAGTTGACGAACAGTATTTAGAATTCGTCAATCCCGCGACTGAAAGTCGTTTCATGAATAATTCTGGATTAAAATCTAATATTTTTGATGATGAGCCTTCAGAGCCTAGATTCTTTAAAAAGAAAGATCCGAAGAAAACCATCGAAAAAAATGAACCAGCTCCGATACCACAAAATTTAAAACCTGTCGCTACGGCAAGAATTATTAATCCAAGTGGAAATTCGTCCCAAGATATCGAAGTAGGCGACAGAGTTCGTCACGACCGTTTTGGCGTTGGAGAAGTCATTTTCCTGGATGGTACCGATGCTCAAAACATCAAAGCAAAAGTTAAATTCCAGCACGAAGGTGAAAAGAATTTGATTTTGAAATTTGCGAAATTGACGAAGATATAAAATGTAGGAATGTGCCTTAGAGGCGCATTCAAAATTAAGAGATCGACATAATTTAATGTAGATTCATTGATAACAATTTTCTATCTATTTCACCAATTCCTCAAACAATCTATCAAAAGTTCCATCCAAATCCTTTGTTTTCCCAGGATGCGGACGAGAAGTCTGAATCACAGAGCTTCTAACTGCGGTCAACCAACGGAATCTTTCCGGAATTTCGAGTAGGGCAATTGGACCGCCCTCTTTTTCTCCGCTTGCGACATGTTTGAAATTCGCTAAATTCTGCGAAATAGAATCAAACTCAAGTTTACTTTTCATGGACTGAAATTTCTCCGTACAAAGGTGAAATTCAAATCGGATATATTTTTCCCTTTTCGAAAACATAATCAGTCCAATGTTGAAAAACTCTTCTCTTTCCACTTTCGGTACGAGCCGAATTACTGCGTATTCGTAAATTTTATTTTCTGGCATTTTTCGCTTCGTTTACAAAGTTTACAGAGTGATCGCGGCGTGTTTTCAGAAAGTTGAAATACACTTCTTTTATTTGCTCGGGAGAATCATCAGTGTCATTCCAATCCAGCCAATCCAATGGAATTAATTCTACAATTTCATGTAAAACTTCATCAGTTAAAACTGTTTTTGCAAACTCATCAGCTTCGTCAAGCATGGTGGCTTGGGAAAGTAGCACGTGATCTTTGATATAAGCGAAAGGGCTAAGCGCATGTTTCTCAAAATTCATCCACGAATGGTGGAAATATAAGGAAGCTCCATTATCGATAAGCCACAATTCTTTGTGCCACATCAATAGATTGGTATTCTTGAAAGTACGGTCGATATTGGTGATGTAGGCATCTAACCAAACAATCTTTGAAGCCAACAATGCATCAACTTTAATGGAAGGATCGTAGGCAATGGCTTCTGATAAAAAATGAAGACCTAAATTTAAACCTTCGGAAAATTTCAGTAGATCCTGAATTTCCTCATCAGCTTCTGTGCGTCCGAAATCTACATCGAGATTAGCGAAAACCAACTCTGGAATAGGTAAACCCAAAACCTGTGATATTTTTCCGCCAAGCAATTCAGAAATCAGCATTTTTACGCCGTGACCTGCGCCTCTAAATTTTAAAACATATTTGAAATCGTCGTCGGCTTCCGCAAGTGCCGGCAAAGAACCACCTTCTCGCAAAGGCAGAATATAGCGCATTACGGTTACGGTTCGAAGTGATAAATCTTGAGTCATGAGACAAAAATACGAAAAAAGCTTCGGGTGGCATTGTGGCTTTCGAAGATGCTGAAATCGCTAACAACTTTCTGGTAAACCTTCAACTTTACTTAATCATTATGATAAGGTTTTCCCTGAAGAATCTGATCTGCACGATAAATCTGTTCTACAAAAAAAAGACGAATCATTTGATGGGTAAAAGTCATTTTTGAAAGTGACATTTTTTCATTGGCTCTCTCGTACATTTCATCGGAGAAACCATAAGCACCACCGATAATGATGGAAACTTTCTTAACGGAGGAACTCATCCAGTTATCTATTTTTGAAGCAAATTGCCGACTCGTAAACTGCTTTCCTTTTTCATCGAGCAGAACGATGGTATCTGAATTTTCAATATGATTGAGAAACAATTTTCCCTCTTCCTTTTTAAGTAAATCAGGACTGAGATTTTTTGCATTTTTGACATCTGGAATTTCAATGATCTCAAAATTCCAGTATTTTGGCAAGCGGTTTTGATAATATTTTACCAGATTGGTAATTTCTTTATCATCGGTTTTGCCCATGCAGACTAAATTAATTCGCATTTCTTATCTTTGTTTTGCAAATATAAATTAATGGGCATTAAAACTCCGCAATTCATCATCAAAATAAAAGATTTTCTGGATGAGATTCACATTCCCTTTTTAGGGATTTCTCTTTGGAAAATGTTTGAAATTTACGGACAAGGTGTTTTTAAAATGCAAATTGGCCGCAGTGCTGCGAGTATTTCCTGGAGTTTCTTTTTGAGTTTGTTCCCCTTTATTTTATTTTTTCTTTCGTTTTTGCCGTATCTTCCACACTACGATAAATTACAGTTTTATATTTTTGAAGTGCTGATGCACAATATCTTACCTGCAAATATGCAAAGTGATGTGACTGGTTATATTCAGGATTTTATTATTCCTAATATTAAAAACATCAGTAATATCACCATCGTTTTTGCTATGGTTTTCGCTGTTAATGGCACGCATTCTTTAATTAATGGTTTTAATATCAATACCAATTTGCAGAGAGGAGCAGTGAAGGAATATCTGGTGGCATTTGTAATCACCATTGCATTTATCCTTTTAATTGTCGCTTCCTTATTGGGAGTCTATTACAGTGAAGTGGTGCTGAAACTATTTACACCAGAAATTAATATTTCTTGGTTAGTCGATAATATGTCTAAAATTATTGGATTTATTTCGTTCCCAATTTTCTACTTTATATTACTCGCTTTGTTTTATTGGGTAGGTTGTTTAAAAATCACCACTTTTAAACAAGCGATTCCGGGCGCGATTTTAACGACAATCTTATTTGTTTTATTGACGTATTTCTTTGCTATTTACGTTAGAAATTTCGCGCGCTATAATGTGTTGTACGGTTCCATCGGGACCATCATCTTAGTAATGGTTTGGGTGAACATCAATATCATCCTGATCCTTTTAGGAAATGAATTGAACATTGCCATCAAAAAAGTACGGGTAGATAAAATGATCGCTGAGGAAATGACGTCCAGTGATCTGCAGTTCACCACCGATTTAGATAACATCGATGCACCTATAAGTGATCACCACCATATTAAAATGGATTAATGAATTTTCAACACTTCCTCTTTTTCACAGAAGTTAGGTAAACGCCTAATCTTTCTGTTCAGCAATAATTTCTCTCTTTTTCCCGATATATCTTAATAGTGAATATCCTGCAAATCCAGAAATAATGGAGGCAACCAGAATTGCGAACTTCGCTTCGTCCTGAATTTCGGGATGACCTTTAAAGGAGAGTAAGCCAATAAAAATAGACATCGTGAAACCGATTCCAGCTAAAAGTCCTGCTCCTAACATTTGTGACCACGAGACTTGATCTGGCAAACCACTGATTTTTAATTTGATGAAAATCCAGGAGAATAAATTGATTCCGATAATTTTACCCAGAACTAATCCTAAAATAACTCCGTAACCAAAGTTGGTGAAGAGACCATCAACCATTCCATCTTTAAAGGTAATATTGGTATTGGCTAAAGCAAAAATGGGCATGATTAAAAAGTTAACAGGCAAATGCAGCTTTTGCTCCATCTTTTCTAAAGGTGAAATTTCAGTCGTAGAAATATTGGTTGGAATCGTAAACGCTAAAAGAACGCCGGCAATCGTAGCATGAATACCCGAATGATGCATAAAATACCAAAGGAATAATCCCGGAACCACATAAAAAATATGTTTCTTAAAATTGAATACATTCAGTAAAATTAAAATAACCACCATCAGTCCACTTAATCCTAAATAAATCCAGTGCAGTTGGTCGGTGTAAAAGATGGCAATCACCATAATTGCACCTAGATCATCAACAATTGCCAGGGCAGCTAAAAATATTTTTAAAGACAAAGGAGCTCGTTTTCCTAGCATCGAAATAATGGCCAGAGAAAAAGCAATATCAGTCGCCATCGGGATTGCCCAACCATTTGCATATTCAGTTCCGTAATTGAAAGCATAGTAAATTAGGGCAGGAACAACCATTCCGCCGATTGCCGCTACAATAGGTAAAGAAGCTGATTTAAAGGTGGAAAGTTCACCTTCTACAATTTCCCGTTTAATCTCCAGGCCAACAAGCAAAAAGAAAATAGCCATCAAACCATCATTGATCCAAATGCTTAAAGGATAATTGAGCTGAAAAATATCGGTTCCTATTTTGGTGTCAAGGAGCGTTTGAAATGAAACGCCAAGAGACGAATTCGCGATAAGAAGTGATAATAAAACACAAAGAATTAATATAATTCCTGAAGATTGTGAACTGTGTAGAAATCTTTTGAAATAGTCGGTTATTAGCATAAATGTTATTTAGAAGTGTTTTTACATTCGTTTTACACGAGAAACACCGTTGATGTTTTTGAGTTGTTTGAAGGTTTCATCTAATTGAATTCGATTGCGAACTTCGAGATTAATGTTGCCTAAGAAAACACCGTTGTTAGATTCAATCGACATGCTTTTCATGTCCATATTCATATTGTTACTGATGACGGCCGTGATATCGTTAATCATTCCCATTCTGTCCAAGCCTTCAATTTCAATTTTAATTCTGTTTTTGAAACTTTCTTCATTCACCCATTTTGCAGGTAAAACGCGGTAGTCATATTGAGCTCGGAGATTTATCGCATTCGGACAGTTGTCATTATGAACTTTAATTCCTTCTGAAATAGTAATGAAACCAAAAATCCGATCGCCCGGAATTACGGTACAGCATTTTGCGTAGGAGTAATTCATTTTCTGTTCATCCTTGCCAAAAACAATCATGTCAAGATTGGTTTCCGGCGTTTCAGAATAGACTTCATTTTTCGCTGGCGACTTGCGGAAACGCTGCATGATATTGCTGAAGATTCCTTTGCCTTCGGTATATTTTTTAATATCGCCGATATCTAGATCACCATTCTGAAATTTGAGAAATAATTCCTGAGAACTTTTTAATTCAAAGAACTTCTGCATTTTGTTCAGTTCCTCATCATTGAAATTCAATTTTGCATGACGCATTTTACGCTGCAAAATTTCTTTTCCTTCATCAACCAAGAAATTCTTTTCTGAATTAAGAATCGCTTTAATTTTTGATTTCGCTTTAGAGGTAACAACAAAATCCAGCCAGTCCACTTTCGGTTTCTGATTTTGAGAAGAGAGAATATCGACCTGATCGCCGTTTAATAAAACGTAGGAGATCGGTACTAATTTTCCGTTCACCTTCGCGCCTAAACATTTAGTTCCTAAATCCGAGTGGACAGAAAAAGCAAAATCCAAGGCGGTAGATCCAATCGGTAAGATTTTTATTTCTCCGCGTGGTGTAAACACGAAAACTTCTTTTGAATAAAGATTAAGTTTAATGTCATCTAAAAGCTCTGTTGTAGAAAGAGATTCCTGATTTTCTAGAACTTCACGGATTTCAGTAACCCAACGTTCGAAGTTCTTTTCATCAGAGCTTTGACGAAATCCTTCTTTATATTTATAGTGAGCTGCAACCCCTTTTTCTGCAATATCATCCATTCTTTCAGAACGGATTTGAACTTCGATCCATTTTTTATCTGGACCTAAAATGGTAAGGTGTAAACTTTCGTAACCTGTAGATCGTGGTTGGGAAATCCAGTCGCGCATTCGTTGCGGATTGCTGTGGTAAAGATCTGTTACAATTGAATATATTTTCCACGCCAGAAATTTTTCGTTCTTCGCATCGGATTTATAAATAATTCTGATGGCGTAATTGTCAAAAACCTCATCGAAAGCAACGCCTTGTTTCAGCATTTTTCGATAAATGGATGAAATTGCTTTTGCGCGACCTTTAATGGAAACGTTCAAGTTTTCATCTTCTAACTGTTCGAAAACTTCTTTCTTAAATTCTTCAATATATTTCTCACGGCTTTCTTTGGCCAGCTCCAGTTTTTCAGAAATATCCAGATAAACTTCAGAATTATTAAATTTTAGAGACAGATCTTCTAACTCCGACTTGATGTTATATAAACCAAGACGGTGGGCGAGTGGTGCGTAAATATAAACGGTCTCAGACGCAATTTTCTTTTGCTTTTCTGGCGTCATACTTTCCAGCGTTCGCATGTTGTGAAGACGGTCTGCAATTTTAATTAAAATCACCCGGAAATCTTCCGAAAGGGTCAGTAAAAGTTTGCGGTAATTTTCAGATTGTATCGAAATGTTCTGATGATTCATGACCGAAATTTTGGTCAGTCCATTGACGATATCGGCAATCTTTTTTCCAAATATTTTTTTGAGATCTTCGTAAGTGTAATCAGAGTCTTCGATAACATCGTGCAGAAGTGCACACGCAATGGAAGTGGCTCCCAATCCTATTTCGTTCGCTACGATTTTGGCTACTTCAATTGGATGGTAAATGTAGGGTTCACCCGTTTTCCGACGCTGATCTTTGTGAGCATCTAAAGCAATATCAAAAGCCTTTCGAATGAGTTTGTTCTGTTCCTCATCCAAATTGCGGTAGGTATTCGTGATCAGATCTTTATACCGTGCGAGAATTTCTTTATTTTCCTGTTCTAAATCGTAAACCATTTGTGAAAGCCAATTAGGACACGAAAATAAGAAAAAAAAAGCGCAATATTGTGGCTTTGCTCAAAAAATGCAGTTACCAGCGCCATCGATTTCTCCATTTAAATATTTGTTATTTAAGGTTCTTCTCACATCCTCTTTTTTAATGACCCGTTTTTTGGTGATGAACAATAAAATATTGCTTGGTTTAATTTAAAAGTTCTAATTTTTTTTTGTGGAAATTTTATTGAGAAAGCGTTCCATGTAAGATTTTCAAATAATTATTTGTTTTTTCGATAATTTAATTTAATGATTTTTAATTTAAATTTAATTTAAAGAATTAATTAAAACATTGTTAATTTATAGGGTGTTTTCACTGTTAATTATTATAATCCGTAATTTAATTTGTTTGGGTGATAAAAAAGAATTAATTTCGAAACCTAATCAAAAAAATTACTATTTATGAAAAAACTTTACACCAGATTAGGAATCATTGCGATGATTGTCTTCTCCAATTCAGCATTTTCTCAAGAGAAAATAACAAATGAACAAATCCAACCTATACTCAACAAGTTGGATGTATTAGGTAAGCAAAATCCGGCAGGAGCTTTCCCAATAAAGAAATTAACTAAAGAAGAGGCAAATCTCTTCCGTGCGTATCAACTTCAGAAAAAAGAAGATGCACAATATGCACAAAATAATCCTTATGGGATTACGGAACAAGATTTAAGGAAAAAAGTTTCGCAAAGTGAAGTGCAACCCATTTTAGATAAAATCAAAAATTTGGGAAATTCACCACTTGCTTTTCCTGATCATCTATTTACGACACAAGAGTTGAAAACTTTGAGAATTTTTGAACTTCAAAATCTTAAACCTCAAAGTGCTAGTACATCTAAACTTTTTAATAAAGCTTTTGCAACCAATGGAAGAGGTGCAGCAAATGCGCCGAGACCTTTTGGAACCTTGCCATTAGTACCTCCACATATCTTAACTGTTAATGGAAATATTCCTGGTGTGCGAGCAATTTACGCAGATGATATTGCCGACGATGGGAAATTATATGCTTTGGATAATGCGAGCAGAAATTTCGTTACCGTAAATAATGCGGGAGTTATTACGGATATTGGTCCTGTGACTAATATTCCTGTTGCTTCTACGTTATCTGGATTATCTTGGAACAGTGTGAATAGCACCATGTATGCGGTTGCAATTACAGGCACGGTAGGCGAACTTTATACGATCAATATGACCACAGGCGTAGCAACATTAGTAGGTACGATGACGGGAACTACAGCTCCTATCTGGTTGGAAATTGATAATACAGGAAAAGCCTACTCAGCAGATATTGCGAGTGATAAATTATATAAAATAGATTTGGCAACGGGTACTGCTACGGAAGTTGGAGCCTTAGGAGTCAATATGCAATTTGCTCAGGAAGCAGATTTTAATAAAGATAACGATGTGCTTTATGCAGCTTCTTACACAGGAGGTGGTGTTGGTGGTATTTATACTATTAACACAACAACTGGTGTTGCAACTCTGGTAGGTGATACTACGGCTCAAAATGCGGAGTATACCATGTTCAGTATCGCTGATACCACAGAGCCGCCAACTAATAAAACGTATGATCTGCGTGGTTATCCGGACAATCCGGCTAAATTTGGTACTTCCTTACTATCTGCGCCTCAAACACAAACTTTAGTTAGCACATTATCAACGGCAATCTTTGCAGACGATATTGATGGAGCAGGTGTTTTATATGCGGTGCAAAATGATACCAAAGAATTGCTAAGAATTAATAATAGTGGTGTTGCCACAGTTGTTGCCACATTGGCCGGAATTCCTCTTGCAGATAATATTGGTGGTCTTTCCTGGAACAGAGCTGATGGTAAAATGTATATGGTGTCCAGCGGCGGTGCTGCAAAACTTTATACTGTCGATCTTACGACAGGTGTACCAACCTTTGTAGCAAATATCACAGGATCCACGATTCCTATATGGTTAGAAATAGATAATAATGGCTTAGCTTACGTTGCAGATGTGGGAACAGATTCATTATATTCACTTAATTTAACTACAGGTGTGGCAACTCTTGTTGGTGCTTTAGGAATCGATATTAATTATGCGCAAGAAGCAGACTTCAACGTCTCGGATAACAAACTTTATATGGCTGCTTTCTTAACTGATTTCACCAGCGGCCTTTACTCTGTAGATGTAACAACAGGTGCAGCAACTTTCATGGGTTCTACTAACGGAAGTGAAGTTACCATGTTTAGTATCGCGAATACAATCAATACTTTAGCTGTTGATAATGTGAATGCAACTAAATTCAGTTATTATCCAAATCCAACAACTGGAATATTAAACATCACGGCTTCTGGTAAAATAGAAAATGTTGAAGTTTATAACTTAGTTGGACAAAAAGTAATGAGCTTCTCACCGAAAGCAGATAAATCGCAAATCGATATGTCCTCTTTATCAAAAGGCGTTTACTTGGTAAAAGCAGTTGTAAATGGTAAAGTGATTACGAATAAAGTGATCAAACAATAATGACTTTCACTATTTAAAAAGTATTTTATTAATACTAAAAAGAGAACCCTTCAATTGTTGAAGGGTTCTTTTATTGATAAATGTTTTCTTTGATAATAAAGGCGGAAGTTTGTTTCTAATGCTGTAATTAATTGAACCTTTTCTAGAAAGTGCAGTTGTAAATTCTGAATCTAAAAATAAAAAGAACTATTGTTCTAACTTAGAATTTCCAAAAGTTACTTCCGAATTAATCCCTGCCGATTGACCTCTGTAATTAACTTGTGGACTATTATAAATTGCAGCTTTCGCTCGCAACGAAACGATCTTTTTTAAATATTCTAACGACTGAGCCGCGCGAAATTTTATGTTTTGAAAATAATTTTGATGAATGCAGTTGTTTTTAGAAAACACCTCTTTTACCTTTTCTATCTGATCAGGATCTCTCACTTTCACACTAACAACCAAACTGTCATCTTCCAGCTGAGTTTTATCCTTAAAAAAATGTTGCCAAATAGAGGTTTTAATTTCTTTATTGATTTTTTCGTCATGCAGATAGAGGATATAATCTTTGTTTTGAATACCTGCATTTTCTAGATCCCTTCCAATTGGCTGAGACTGACTTTGGCTTTTAAATAAGCCGGTGATAATTGATGCCATTATTCTAAATTTTAAGTTTACAATACAAAGTTTACGATTTTTATGTGAATTATGCAAGTTAAACCGATGGTTATTATGTATTTATTAAAAAAGAACGCCTCTATCGTTAATGTTTTTAACACTTGAAAAATTATATTTCTTTATATTTGAAAATCAAAAAATGTTTATGAAGAAGTTGATTCCGTTGGTTCTATTTATTTCGCAATTCTGTTTTTCGCAGAACGTTTCGCAAAGCTTAGAAAGTGCTACTAAAAAGCTATTAAATTCCAGTGCGGCTTACTCTGCAAATCTTTCTATCTACGTGGCGGATGAAAATGGTAATTTCATTTATGAGAATAATGGAAATAAAGGACTGTCAACCGCTTCTACCCAAAAAATATTTACGGCTGCGGCAGCACTAGAAACTTTGGGGAAGGACTTTCAATATGTCACCACCGCTCATTATTCAGGAACGATTTCAGCGGGTAATTTAAATGGAGATTTCTATATTACTTCTACTGGTGATCCGACTTTAGGAAGCTGGCGGTACGATGGTTACAAACCGGAAAATTTTAAACAAAAATTAATTCAATCCTTAAAGGATAAAGGAATTACTAAAATAGCGGGAGATTTAATTATCGATGATTCTTACTTTGATTTTCAAACTATTCCTGGTGGCTGGCCGTGGAATGATATAGGAAATTATTACGGGGCAGGAGTTTGGGGCGTCAACTGGCGTGAAAATCAGTTTGATATGCAGATGATCGGTGGCGAAATTAAAAAACTGAATATCGATTTACCGAAAGTGAATTGGGTGAATGATATTAAAACCGGCGGAAGTTCTGATCAAAGTCTCATCTACACCGCGCCACATTCTAATGTTGCTTATATCAACGGAACATTACCTTCAAAATCAATTACGGTCTCTGGGTCAACGCCTAATCCACCTTTAAGTCTCGGACAAGAAGTGACAACTTGGTTTAATGAAGCAGGAATAGAGTTTAACGGAAAAGTGACTTCTACCTCAGAGCAGAGAATTGCGGGGGAGAAGATCACCTTTGCTCCTAAAAACAATATTTTGCTTGAATATAAATCGCCGACTTTAGATAAAATAATTTTTTGGTTTATGCGAAAAAGCGTTAATTTTTACGGTGAAACTCTAATTAAAACTTTAGGAAAGGAAAAGAAAAATGTAGGAAGTTTTGATGCCGGCATTTCTTATTTAAAAGACTTCTGGAAAGCAAAAGGAATTAATTCAGTCATGATTAACTTTGCAGATGGAAGTGGTCTTTCACCTCAAAATTATGTTTCTGCCAGAGCGGAAGTACAGTCTTTACTCTGGAGTAAAAAACAACCGTGGTTTAGTGAGTTTTTTGATGGATTTCCAACCCAGGGAAATGGGATGAAAATGAAAAGTGGAACCATGAAAGATACCAAATCTTTTGCAGGATACCACACTTCAAAAGAGGGTAAGAAATACGTATTTGCCATCATCATCAATAATTATCAAGGTGGTAATATCAGCGATGCCTTGTATCAAGTGCTCAACGTTTTAAAATAACAGGATTTCCGACCAATGAACGAAAGAGGAATTTTTTCAAAACTGAATAACTGGATTATTTATATTTTGCTCACTTCAGCGGTAGCTGCAGTGGTTTTTGCGTCTGTTATTCTTATCGATTATTTGCGTAAAGAAGAGATCAAAAGAATCGAACTTTTTGCAACGACGATTAAATATCAACAGAATGAGATTATCGAAGATGCGATGACCCTGGATTTAATTCTGCAGATTAATTTATCTAATAATACCATTCCGATCATCATTACCGATAAAAATAAAAAACCATTGGGTGTTGATTTTCAAAGAAATATTCCAGAAACTACGCTCACAGATCCCAAGAAGATGCAAGCCTTGATCAATAAAATGGCGAGTTCTTACAGACCAATCGAACTGCAAATGCCAGACGGAAACAATCAATATGTTTATTACACCAACTCCGATTTACTGAATAATTTACGGTATTCACCGTATATTTTAGGTGCTCTGATTTTAGCTTATATTTTCTTTTCTTTCTGGTTTTTGCGAACGATTAAAAAAACGGATGAAGGTTATGTTTGGGCAGGTTTGGCGAAAGAAACTGCCCATCAAATTGGTACGCCATTATCCTCAATGATCGGATGGATTGAAATCCTACGCATGGAAAATGAAAATAGTGTCGGCGTAAAAGAAATAGAAAATGACATCAACCGGCTGAAAACAATTTCCGAAAGATTTTCTAAAATTGGTTCTGTTCCAGAGCTTAATGATCTCAATATCAATGAAACCATTCAACAAAATTATGATTATTTGAAATCCAGAATATCTAAAAAAGTAAGTTTTATGCTGATCTTACCTAAAGAGCAAATTCTGATTCCACATAGTCGAATCTTATTGAGTTGGGTGATCGAAAACATTGTGAAAAATGCCGTTGATGCGATGAGAGGTGAGGGCAGACTGGAAATCGAGCTCTATGAAAAAAATAGAAATATCGTTATCGATTTTAAAGATTCTGGCTCAGGAATGACCAGAAGTCAGGCGGCGAAAGCTTTTAAGGCGGGATATTCTACTAAGAAAAGAGGCTGGGGCCTTGGATTATCTCTTGCGAAACGAGTCATCAAAGAATACCATCGCGGTGATATTAAAATCGCTCAAACCGAAATTGGAACAGGAACTACCTTCCGGATCTCTATGAAAAATTCTTAAAAAACACCTCTTTAAAATATAAAGTCATTAGTCAATTAGGGTTAAAATACGCTCCTTTATTCTTCAATAGTTTAGAATAAAAGATATAAATTCGTACAAATACCTAAAAACTAATTGATTATGAAAAAGCTAATGCTCTCGTTTTTGCTTGCTGGTTCTTTGCTTGCAAATGCGCAAATTTTAGATTTACTAAAGGACAAAGTCAAAGATAAAACCGCGAGTTTGGTTGGAGATAAAGTAATTGGTGCCATCACTACCGAAGCGATTAGCACCAGTTTTAAAGATTGCAACAAAATCGATGTCAAAAATGCGGACTTTGGAAAAAATGAAAAATATACTAACCTTTGTAATGTCAATTTTTCTCCGTCAGAAGGTTATGTTCTAAAACCTGGTTTCTACACTGTTGAACTGAAGAGTTTCTGTATGCACGCCGGGACCTACGCACCAAGTAAAGGAGACGGTTATCTGTATGGGCCGCTGAAAGGTCAGAAAAAAGAAATCGTAAATTCTTTAATTAAAAACTGGTATAAAAATCAAGATATTCCGCAGCAGACCGTTCAAGCCTTGGTTTGGGGAATTATTGCTAAATCAAGTTTCAAAAATATGAACCCAGATATGCAATTGGCAGCAATGAAACTTTTAAGTAAAAATGAATTGCTTTCTTTAACGAAGATGGGTTTAGACTTTGTGCCGGCAAGCGTTATGTCTAGGGCCAAAAGTAATTTACCTCAATCGGTCCAGATGGTCTTAGAAGCTGAAAATAAAATAAGAAACTTTTTCAGCTCTTCCTCCTCCAATTATTCGGACTTAGAACGATTGGCTTTGCTTGGAGGGGTAAATCCGGTAACTTCTGAAATTGCTTATGGAAGTTGGGGACTTCACCCGAATGGATATTGGACTTCATACCAGCCGCATGGTTACAAACAAATGACCGTTAGAATATACGTTCCAAGTACGATTACTTCGGTGAATTATATTCCATCTGATGATGTAGCGGTACCAGCAAATACGGGAAGTCAGCGGTTGAAGGTTTCCGATATTTTGAATTGTAGAAATGAAGGATAACGCAAGACAAATAAAAATGCCGTTCTAAAAAGAGCGGCATTTTTTGTTGAATTAAAATTGATGAAATTTAGTTTTGTTCATCGTAATAAATGTAATAATTCTCGTCAAATGTAACCGGATTTGAAGTGGTCAATTTTACAGTTTGCCATTTTTCTGTTGGATTAATTTCCTGAGTTTCATTGATTCTGATCGGTAATTTTAAATTCTTTACACCTGCATCATATCTATATTTAAAAGTATTTCCAGTTTGGGAATATTGTAAAGTTGGGATTTGAGTTGTTCTTAAATATTGATCAAATACAGTTGAAAAGTCAATTCCTGATTGATCCGAAATATAATTTTCTACCTGTTCTGTTGTTACCGTTTGATGATAAAAATCTTTGTTTAAACCTCGTAAAATTTGTCTGAATTTCTCATCATTATTAATGACCTGCCGAATGGTGTGAATCATATTCGAACCTTTGTAATACATATCGCCACTTCCTGATTTTGCGACTCCATAAGATGCAATAATAGGTTCATCGTTTTTAATGTTACGACGAATTCCAACAATATACTTTTCCGCTGAAGCTTTATCCATGTAATTCTCCACAAATAATGTTTCCGAATAATTGGTAAAACCTTCATGAATCCACATATCAGCTTTATCTTTTGCGGTGATATTATTGGCAAACCATTCGTGCCCACTTTCATGAACGATAATGAAATCCCAGTTTAAGCCAACGCCACTTCCAGATAAGTCTCGACCTAAATAACCATTTTCATAATTATTTCCGTAGCCAACACCACTTTGATGTTCCATTCCGAGATATGGAGTTTCGATTAGTTTATAAGAATCCTCGTAGAAAGGATAAGGACCAAACCAATATTCAAAAGCTTTCATCATCGGCTTAACCTGTTGAAATTGTTTTTTCGCTTTTCCTAAATTATGATCTAAAACCCAGTAATCCAGATCGAGTGGTCCTTTTTCTCCCGCGTAAGTTTCTTTAAAATTCACATATTTTCCAACATTAGGAACGATAGAGTACAGGTTGATCGGATTTTTAACTTCCCAGGTAAAAAAGTTTTTATCTTTTTCTGTAGTTTGAGCAATCAGTCTTCCATTGCCCACGCCAACCAGATCTTTCGGCGTAATAATTTTCATCGTCATTCCATTGTCAGGTTCGTCACTCCAGATATCTTTGGAAGGTAACCAAACCGAAGCACCAATACCTTCTTGTGCAACCGACATCCATGGATTTCCTTTTTCATCTTGCTTAAAAACCCAGCCGCCATCCCAAGGTGCATTTTTCGCCACCGTCGGATTTCCGAAAAACTGAATCGTAAAAGAATGCGTTTCTCCTTTTTTATAGTCTTTCTTGGTTTCAATAAAAATAAAATTACCATCTCTTCTTGAAGAACATAATTTTTCATCAGAATCAATGATCTTATAATTCATTGGTTGCTGCAAGTCAATTTGAAAGACGGGATTTTTAACATCCTTTAAAATCTCAAAAGTGATTTTATTAGTACCAGAAACAGTTTGATCTGCAAACTTTGGTTCCACCGTAATTTCATACTTTTTAACATCCCAAAAATTTCTGAACTCTATATTGGAGCCTTTCAGTGTATCTTGTTTGGTGAAGCTCTGAGCAGATAAAAATGCCGAGGAGAATAGAAGAAGTGCGAGCGTTTTTTTCATTTTAATTAAATAAGTGAAGCAAATATAATTATTATTTTACTTGATGAATTTCTGTTTTAAAAATTTGGCTCTTGATGTCTTAGTAAAATTCAGTATTTTTGAAAAAATTTATTTAATGAATCTTAGAATTGTTTCCATCGTTTTTGCACTTGTTTTTCTTGTCTCTTGTAACAAAGACAAAGAAATTCTCAATACTTTAAA
>NZ_JBGZYM010000073.1:0-5837 GCF_041824135.1 Kaistella sp.
ATGGCAATGAAGTTATCCGCATTATCTCTGCTCGTCGTGTTAGCAAATCAGAAAGGAAACAATATGAGCATGGTTAGACGTACTTTAAAAAATCTGCCACCGCCTACGGAAGCTGATTTAGAGCGTTTGAGAAAGTTGTCAGAGATGCCTGATGAAACGATTGATTACAGCGATATTCCGCCATTGCCTGATGATTTTTTTGTAAACACAAAACGCTTTGATGAGTTGTATCGTCCAAACAAGACACAAGTAACGGTTCGTCTTGATGCTGATGTTTTGGCATGGTTAAAAAAAGGCGGGAAAGGTTATCAAACGCGGTTAAACAACATATTACGCCAAGCGATGCTAAAAAGTTGAAATTAGCATTGCCATAACAAAATACCGTCAATCATTGATTGACGGTATTTTGTTTGGGGTTAAGGGGGCGTTGCCCCCTTACTCACGACAATTTGCGTTAGCAAATTGTGTAGTGAGTACACTATTGCGTATCGGCATAGTTTTTAGGTGGTGGAACTCCAGAAATTTTTTGATTTGTTGTAACGCTTAAAATAACGAATTATAATAACGTTATAAGTAATTATACTTTTTGATAAAGGATATAACGAGATGAGTAAAGAAACTCAAAAAGATTTGGCTAAAAAGTATCTTCAATTACAAGAGAAGAACAGAGAACGGCAACGAGCATATCGAGAGCGAAAAAAGCAATCAGGCTATAAACAGGTCGCTGTTTTTGTTTCAGAGTACAATCCTGCCCCCGTAAAGAAATTAATAGCCGAATGGGAAAATTATCAAAGTATGCTCCCTAAATTTGAAAAAACCATTCGGGAATTGTCTAAAAATTTAACTTCAGACAATAAACCAAGTCCTAAACGTGATGAGTTAGCTCAATTAGCTGATTTTCTGAAAAGAATTATTAAGTGATACCGAGTAAACGGTATTAAATGACTAAAAAAAATCCCATTTTTGTAAAAAATTGGGATTTTTTTATTTTGGGTGCAGGAAATTGCGTCATGGTAATTAAAATCAATTCATGTTCTTAAAAAATGAAACGGAATTCATTATGCCCCAGTATGCCATTTTGCGTGTTACCAAACACAAAACCGTACAAAACCTAGTCAGTAGCTTAAAACACAATTTCAGAGAAATTCCTACACACAACGCCAATCCTGAAATGACAAAAAACAACGGTCATTTTTCAATGAAATATCAAGATTTGGCTAATAACGAAGATGAGCCTATAAACACCACAAGTAAGGCAATGGATGTATTTAATCGCCGAATAGAGCAGATTGCACGCAATGGCAAAATCAGAAGCAATGCTGTATTGGCTGTTGAGTATCTCTTTACTGCTAGCCCTGAATGGTGGCAACAGAGTACTTCGGAAATACGAAGGAAATGGCGAAAACGAACTATTGAATTCTTAAAACAAAAGCATGGTGTTGAAAACATCATTACTGCAACATACCAAACAGATGAAACCACTCCGCATATTTCTGCTTTTGTGATTCCTGAATACAAGGGAAAGTTAAATGCGCGTCATTTTTTCGGGGGGCGAAAAATTTTAAGTGCATTACAGACAGACTATGCGACACAAGTAGCAGATTTTGGACTGCATCGTGGCATTGAAAACAGTAAAGCAACGCATAAAACTATTAAGCAATATTATTCAGAAATAAATCAGGTAATGAGTGGGAATGTGCCAAAGGACGAATTGAATCAAGAAATTCGTCAAAAAATCCATATCCCTAAAAAGAGCCTGTTAGAAACAACTGATGGATACCAAAAAAAAATTTACCAGTTAGTAGAACAATCCGTTCATGAAATTCTTGCACCCAAATATGCCTACTTTCCTAAAGTGAAATCAGCATTGAACAACAAGCAGGAAGAATTAGAAGAATTAGACAATCAAAAAAGAGAATTTTTTAAAAATCAACAAAAAATAATTGATGAAGAAGTGTTATTGCGTACTCAAAATTTAGACTTTGATTTGAAATTGGCTGTTTTGGAAAAGGAAGAATTATCCAATGAACTCAAACATAGAGATGAAATAATTTCCAAACAAAATGAACAAATTCAAGACCTTTCTTTAGAAGTTGATATACAAAGTGGAGTTATTGCTTCATTGAATATCAAATTTCATGAATGGCGTGAAGAAAAATTAAAACAGGAAAGGGTAATGAGTGAGCATCAACAGGCTTTTGATGATTTGTGTAAAAAGTTAAAAGCAACACAGCTTGAATTAAGTAGATATAAGGAAAAATACGAACCAAATCAATCACTAGATTCTGATTTAACACTATAAAAAGAAGATGAAGCAAAGTAGGTATGTTAAAAGTCATCCTCAAAAAGCACAGATTGAATAACCAAGCACATAAATTTTCAGTTATTTTTATGAACCATTTGAGTTGTAACGTTGGCAAACCATTATGTCATTTCTTTAGCTTGTTTAAGAAACTTTATTTTACCTAAATACGTTTCCATTTATGTTTAATGTTTACATAAAGACTATTTTATTATTTAAATTTATTTAAAAATTGAAATTATAATAATTAAATTAAATAAAAAATAATCAAAATTTAAAATACTAAAATAAATAGTATGAAAATATTTAAATTATCCTCTGCAAATCTATTGCAAATGATAAAAGAATATGCAAAAATATTTCATAATTTATTTTTTAACCATTTGATTGAAAGGTAGCCTTTTATGAAAAATAAAATCCCACAAACTGCGAAAGCTCAATATGAACTTGGTCTTGACTACATGAACCAATTTGATGCATTACGTAACGACAAAAATGAAAATGGAAACTACATAGGAATGTATTTTCTTGAAATGGCACGTTATCCAGGTTTGTTTGTAAATGCTGACACACTGAAGATAATTAAAGAAGTAGATTACAATGAAGAATTGCGTAAAGAGTATTTATCTGAATCGTACCGAGAAAAAATTCTGAATGCTCAAGAATTGTATGACAATGGTATTTTTTGGATTCGTTTAGCTGCTATAAATGGCAATATGGAAGCTCAATATTATTTGTTTGAAGAAGGCTATGATATTTGGGATACTAGATTAGGAATAAATAGTGAAGCCTTTTTAGAAAGTGACGCTTTTAATTGGTGTAAAAAAGCCGCAGAATCAGGATATTCTAAAGCAGAAGTTTCATTGGCTCGTCATTATCTCAATGTGTTTCAATCAATTTTAGAAGATAAAAGTCAAAATAATGACCAAACATATGAAAAGGAAATCTTTTATGCTAATCAAGTTATTTATTGGTACGGACAAGGCATTAAAAAAGATAATTTGAATAGCATTATTGAACTAGGAATGGCATATCATGATTATTTTAACGACAATGAGAAAGCCATTTATTTCCTAGAAAAAGCTCTTGAATTATCAGTAAAAAAAGTAAATGAAGATTACAATGTAAAAAGACCATACATTATGGTTCATCTTGCTCATGTATATGAAAAAAAAGGGAATTATCATAAAGCCCATAATTTACTTTTAGAGCTTAAAGAATATGATGCTGATATTCTTGGTTATGATGGTCAAAATTTATCTTCTAATATTGAACGTATTGAAGAAATTTTGCGTATACGAGAAACCGATAGAACTGGGAAATATTTTTAAAATTTAAAAGTACAGGTACATTAAAAGTGGAATTCATATTTAATGTACCTGTTTATATTTTATATAACTGCGATTAAATTCTGTTTACAGTTTGAGGTACATTTATAGCTCATTCACTTTTAAACCGCTACAGCGTTGGCTGTACTATCTTTGGCTCGCCACTTTTTAGCGATTTAAAATTGAACCAGCTGTGACAATGAAAAAATCATAAAAAAGATGATGAAAAATTTTTACTCGCGTATGCGAATGACTAGGTTTTCACAGTTTTTTTTCGTGTATGCTTTTTTTCTTTTTTTTAAATCTTTTTAAATCTTTTTTAGCCTATCTGAAAGCCTTGATACATCAGGGCTGCGAGAGAGTAACTATGACAGTTTGTCGTTTAACTATGACAGTTTGTCGTTTAACTATGACAGTTTGTCGTTTAACTATGACAGTTTGTCGTTTAACTATGACAAGTTTACAAATGTCATAAAATTGGTTATTATGGTACTTTTTTCTGATTGATTTTTCGCATTATGATGGATACTAAAAAAGATTTGGTTGTATTTGATAATTCACTAATTACGGCTGCCTATAATTTCACTTTGAATGAACAACGTCTAATTTGGTGCGCTATAAAGCAGATTCCAAAAGGGAAGCCCATTGCGCCAAACACCCCATTTTTAATTAAGCGTGAAGATTTTATTGAACTTGGGGCTGACCCTAGCCAAGTAGCGCGTGAAATTCGTCAAGCAACAAGAGATTTATTAAAAAGAACAGTTAAATTCTTAACACCTATTGGGGAAGTAGAAATTCCGTGGCTCTATGAAGTTTTGCGTTTTGATAAACGAGCAGAAGAACGATTAAGAGAGCGTTACCCAAATAAAGAAGATTATTCAGAATATATTAATAAATTGAGATTATTTAACTTAATTGATAGTGTTTCCATGAAACACGATGATGATATTGTCGCTCGTGTGATTTTTCATGAAAAAATGCTCCCATTGTTGAGCGATTTAAGAGCCAAATTTACGCCTATTTTATTTTCAGATGTAAAAGAATTTAGCAGTTTTAATACCTACCGCTTTTATGAATTGTTCATGCAATATTTGAATGAAGAAACTGGTAAAGGTTGGGTGCAAATTGAAATTGAAAAATTAAAATATATGCTTGTTTTAAAAGATAAATATAGGCTTTTTGCAGATTTCAAAAAACGCGTAATTGACCCATCTGTTAATGAAATCAATGAGCAATCTCCCTTGTTGGTTCAGTATGAATTGATTAAAAAAGGGCGGAAATTTACCGCAATTAAATTCATATACCAACGAAAAAAAACCTCTCCTACAGCAACCAAAGCACAGACTGAAAACAGCGACATTAAAACTCCTGATTTGTTTGATGGTTTAACAGATTTAGAACGCGAAACAATTAAAGCGCGGATTGATGAATACATCGCGCAAAAAGAAAGTAAGGGCGAAATTGTGAGTGATTTTTACCGTGCTAACATTACGAAAAAAGCGATTGCAGAACGTTGGGGTCTTGATGTTTTAGTGAAAAATCAACTTAAAAAACAAAAAAATGAAGAGAGCAAATCACTTGAAAAAGCTTGGCGAGAAGTGCCAAATTACACAAAATTTAAACACAATAAAGATGGTTCAATATGGCAAAAAGAAGCGGGGTATCTACGAAATGTTGAAAACAGTCGAGTAGTTCCTGACGGTCAAATTATTGACTTTTTACAACATCTGACAATGATTGTAGAAGAAAGTTAAAGCGAATTTAGGCAATCTGTCAGCCTTTTGAGCTGTCACCATTTAGCAAGGTATTTTGTTTTGAATATTGCCAAATTTGTAGTTATAATTTTATAACTATGGAAAATTTGATTTTTGAATGGGACGAAAATAAAGCCAAAATCAACTTACAAAAGCACGGAGTAACTTTTGAAGATGCAATGGCTGTTTTTACTGACCCACATCGCATAACAAAACAAGACCGATTTGAAAATGGCGAATATCGTTGGCAAACCATTGGTTACAGCAGAAACATTATTTTGCTTTTGGTTGCCCATACGATTTGGGACGATGATGGCAATGAAGTTATCCGCATTATCTCTGCTCGTCGTGTTAGCAAATCAGAAAGGAAACAATATGAGCATGGTTAGACGTACTTTAAAAAATCTGCCACCGCCTACGGAAGCTGATTTAGAGCGTTTGAGAAAGTTGTCA
>NZ_JBGZYM010000074.1:0-3585 GCF_041824135.1 Kaistella sp.
AAAGGCAGAAAATAGAGACACCAAAACCACCCCAAAAAGGGTACGGATTTAGGAGGTAATTTCTTTTTTCTTCCAGCATTAATTTTCCCCTTTGAAAAAGGGGTATTAAGAATATAAGAAGTAAAACGACTTAATTAACTGATAATCAAGGGGGGTCGCGACAACACTACTGTTTTTTGACGACAACACTACTGTTTTTTGACGACAACAAATATATAAATATGTTGTTTTTACAAAGTAAAAAAAAGTATATATTATTGTTGTGTAATAATATTTTTATTGTACTTTTGCAACAACAAAAAAGTAAAAATGTTGTCATATGGGAGCAAAAAAGGTGAATAGTAAAAGGAGAGATGTATCTGCTCTTACAAATTTTGAATTTAACAAAGAAAATCCTTTTTTAAAACAGGCATTAGAGGTTATAAATCAAAATGTAGCTAAAAAGTACAAGACAGCCACAAAAACAAGTGAAAAGGCTATTTTACAAGCCTTTGACCCTAATACAGGTGATATGCTTGGACATACTCAGTTTATCAGACAAATAGAAGTAGATGAGGAACAATTTGCCAAATTATATCTTAGTCGTTTTTCTGCATTTTTTGACCTAAAACCACAGGCAATCAAAGTATTTGGGTATATTCTAAACCAACTAATTCCTAATAAAGATGAATTTGTTTTTATTTTAGAAGATTGTTTGGAATACACAGAGTATAAATCAGAAAATTCTGTAAGAATAGGCTTAACGAATTTGCTCGAAAACCAAATGATAGCAAGAGGAAAAACAGAATTTTTATATTTCATCAATCCTATGGTTGTTTTCAACGGTAATAGAATAACATTCGCAGAAAGCTATGTTAAAAGGAAAAAAAAGCCAGAAGTAGAAAATCCCGACCAATTGAAATTAGACTTTTAAAATAATTAATACCTTTGCAAAAAAATAATGCTATGAGAACGATTAGATTACAGGCTACAATTCAAGAAATTGATTTGCCATATATAGAGAGATTTTTAAAAGGAATTTCAGCCTCAGAAGTTTCTTTTAACGATGTAGATACTTCTATTTCAAAAGAATTAGAAATTGAACTAAGCGAAAGATATAAAGATTTTAAAGAAAATCCTGAGCAAGGTATTTTTCTTGAAGACTTAAAAAAAGAAGTAGTTAAACAGCGATATGGAATTTAGGGTAAAACTTTCTGATAAGGCAAAAAATGATTTTCAAAATATCCTCAACTTTTACGAACCAATACGCGAAGGATTAGGTTTTGAAGTTCAAGACGAAGTTTTAACATATTTGGATAGTTTGAAAAACGATGCCTATATCTATCAAAAAAGAATAGAAGACATACGAAGCTGTTTTACCAAGAGGTTCCATTTTGGAATTTTTTATTTCATAGATGAAACTGAAAAAATAATTCGTGTTATAGGTATTATCAATACCAAAGAAGACATTCAAAAAATCAAAAACAGATATAAAAAATAACCCCTCCCCCGAGCGGTTTTTTTAAGCATTTAAAACCATAAGGTGTAGCTCACTACACTTTAACACTTCCTTAACACCCTCTTTCAGGGGTGTTTGGTCGTATTAAAGTTCCGTGAGGTCTTGCAGACAGCCAAGCCCTACGGGCAGTCCTTCGGACACCTCTTTCAGAGGTTTAAAAAATTAATGCTGGAAGAAAAAAGAAATTAAAAATATGGGACAAGTTGTATTACATTTTGAAAAACACGGAAAGCCAATAGGAGGTTCTTTGGGTCATCACATCGACAGAACGGAGGGTATGGAATATTCATACCAGCACGCAGATTTGACGCGTACGCATCTGAACAAGGTATATCAGTTCAATGAGTATTGTAAAATGAAGTATAATGAGGCTATTCACAAACGCATTGAAGAGGGTTACACTTCGCAGAAATCTATCCGCAGAGATGCCACGTATAGCGTGAATGTAATGCTTAGCGGTTCGCACGAAGAGATGAAAGCAATAGAAGCCGACCCCACTAAATTGGAAGAATGGATAAAGCAAAATGCTAACTGGTGTATTCGGCATTTTGGCAAGGAAAATATTATCCGTTTCAACGTTCATTTAGACGAGAAAACACCTCACATTCATTGCGCTTTTGTTCCAATAACGAAAGATGGAAGATTATCAGCTAAGGACTTTATAGGGAGCAGTATAAAACTTCAAGATTTACAGACCTCCTATGCCAAAGCGATGGAAAAATTTGGACTTGAAAGGGGGATAAAATCGGACAGGAAGCACCAAACCACAGATGAATACCGCAGACGTGAGGCACAGAAGCTCACCACTGCGGAAGAGCTTCACAAAAAAATAGACAGCATAGGTAAAAGTAATTTACTTTTTGGGTTGGAAAATCTAAAAAAAGACCTAAAAGCAGGTATAAATCAAGCAATTTTGAACAACGCAGAAGTTTATGAAAAAAGAGAAATTGAACAAGCTAAATTCTTTCGTGAGGTAAAACAATCTTTTAAAGAATTTGATAGAGCTTTTGAACTTCGGGAACCATTGAAAACTAAATATATAGCGAATAACAAAGTAAATGAAATTATTAATCAAAGCAATTTAATTGACTATTTTTTATACTTGGCGGACAAGGGTTTTATAAATTTTGAGAAAAAATCAGGTAAGGAATTTCTTTTTACAAATGAGAATCAAACACAAAAAATATCCGTTTCAGAAAAAGGCTGGCACGATTTGAAGAGCGGAGAAGGAGGGCAAATCATTAAGGCAATACAAAAATATCAAAAATTAGACTGGTTAGAGGCTGTAAATTGGCTTAATGAATTCAACACAGGGTTAAGTACCAATTTTACAAAAATACGCGAAAAAACAGCCTTAGAACGCCAAAATTTGGAAGATGGTAAATTTCAAATAACACAAGTAGCCAAACCAAGCACAGGTAAGTTAATCAACTATTTTAGAGAAAGGGGAATATCTTCACAAACATTGCGAGAATACACCAAACAAATACATTACCAAGTGGGGCAAAATCATTACTACGGCATAGGATATCAGAACGTTAAAGGAGGTTATGAAATACGAAATCCCTTTGCAAAGACAAAATTTGGAACATCTGATGTTACAGAACTCGGAAATCCACAAGCAAAAAAAATGGCGGTATGTGAAGGAATGACAGACACGCTTTCGATGATTGAGATTTTGAAAGCAAAAGGGAGAGATTTAAACGATTACAAATTTGTTTGCTTGAATTCTGTTACCAATGTGTCTAAATTTATAGAACGTTACCAAAATGAAAGCTCCCAAATGTTTTTCTGTTTGGACGGAGATAGTGCCGGAAACGAAGCAACTAAGAAACTTCTGGAACAATTTCCCCAAGCACAGGATGTCCGAGACTCGTTCGGTATTCACGAACAGGGCTACAAAGATTTAAACGAACATTTGAAAGATATTTTATTCAACAGGGAAAAAAGGCAGAAAATAGAGACACCAAAACCACCCCAAAAAGGGTACGGATTTAGGAGGTAATTTCTTTTTTCTTCCAGCATTAATTTTCCCCTTTGAAAAAGGGGTATTAAGAATATAAGAAGTAAAACGACTTAATTAACTG
>NZ_JBGZYM010000075.1:0-19922 GCF_041824135.1 Kaistella sp.
ATCCTCTTATATCGATTATTCGATGTCGGTAATCGTTTCCAGAGCGTTACCCGATGTAAGAGATGGCTTGAAGCCGGTTCACAGAAGAGTTCTTTACGGAATGTACGGATTGAACGTTTTTTCAAACAGAAAACATTTAAAATCAGCGAGAATCGTAGGAGATGTTCTCGGTAAGTATCACCCACACGGTGATACCTCCGTTTACGATGCGATGGTAAGAATGGCACAACCGTGGAGTTTGCGTTATCAGTTGGTAGACGGACAGGGTAACTTTGGGTCTGTAGACGGTGATCCGCCAGCAGCAATGCGTTATACGGAGGCAAGAATGAAAAAGATTTCAGATGAAATCTTAGCAGATCTTGATAAAGATACGGTTGAATTTCAAAATAACTTTGATGATTCCATGACGGAGCCGACCGTAATGCCAACAAAAATCCCTAACCTTTTGGTTAATGGAACTTCGGGTATTGCAGTGGGAATGGCGACCAATATGGCGCCGCATAACCTGTCAGAATCAATTGATGCCATCTGTGCTTATATCGACAATCCTGAAATTACTATTGATGAGTTGATGCAGCACATCATCGCGCCCGATTTCCCAACGGGTGGGATCATTTACGGTTACGATGGTGTTCGCGAAGCGCTGCATACAGGACGCGGACGAGTAGTTCTTCGTGCTAAAGTGGGCTTTGAAGAGATCGGAAATAGAAATGCGATCATCGTTACCGAGATTCCTTATCAGGTGAATAAGGCTGACATGATTGCGAGAACCGCAGAACTGGTAAAAGATGAGAAGATCACAGGAATCTTTGAGATCCGTGATGAATCTGACAGACAGGGAATGCGCGTTGTTTATGAACTTAAAAATGATGCGATACCGAATGTAGTTTTAAACATGCTTTATAAATATACAGCATTACAAACTTCATTCAGCGTTAATAATATTGCCTTGGTGAAAGGCCGTCCGGTACAGTTAAATGTAAAGGATTTAATTCTTCATTTCGTAGATCACAGACATGAAGTGATTGTTCGCAGAACGAAATACGATTTAAGAAAAGCCAGGGAAAGAGCACATATTCTTGAAGGTTTCATGAAAGTGATTGGGACCCAGGATTCTTTAGATAAAGCAATCGCGATCATTCGTCACAGCTCTAATCCAGCAGAGGCGAAGGAAGGATTGATGGCCGAATTCGAACTTTCTGATATCCAGGCACAAGCGATCTTAGATTTAAGATTGGCTCGTTTGACTGGCATGGAACTCGACAAAATTCGTGCGGAATATGATGAGATCATGGCATTAATCAATGATTTAGAAGATATTTTAGCGAATGAGCCAAGAAGATTCCAGATCATTAAAGATGAAATGTTAGACATGAAAGAAAAGTATGGCGACGAAAGACGTACGGAAATTGATTATTCAGGTGGCGAAATGTCCATCGAAGATCTAATTCCTGACGAAAAAGTAGTTTTGACTATTTCTCATGCAGGTTATATTAAAAGAACTTCGCTTTCAGAATATAAAGTACAAAGCAGAGGTGGTGTCGGAAACCGTGCAGCCACAACCAGAGATGAAGATTTCCTGGAATATATTGTAGCCGCAACGAATCACCAATACATGCTGTTCTTTACCGAAAAAGGAAAATGTTTCTGGTTAAGAGTATTTGAAATTCCAGAAGGATCGAAAATTTCTAAAGGCAGAGCCGTACAGAATTTAATTAACATCGAACCTGATGATAAAATTAAAGCCTATATCAGAACCAATGATCTGAAAGATTTGGATTACGTCAATCAAATGAACGTCGTGATGATCACCAAAAACGGAACCATCAAGAAAACTTCATTAGAAGCGTATTCAAGACCTAGAACCAACGGGGTAAATGCGATTGAAATTAGAGAAAACGACCAATTGTTAGGCGCAAGATTAACCAATGGAACTTCTCAAATTATGATTGCCACTAAGAATGGTAAGTGTATCCGATTCCCAGAAGAAAAAGCTAGAGCAGTTGGACGTGGATCCATCGGTGTTCGTGGAATTTCTTTAGATAAAGGGGACGAAGTTATTGGAATGATAGTTGTAAATGATGTTGAAAATGACACCGTTTTAGTAGTTTCTGAAAGAGGATATGGAAAAAGAACTGCTGTTCTTGACTATAGAGAAACCAACCGTGGTGGAAAAGGAGTTATTACGCTAAACGTTACTGAAAAAACAGGAAATCTAATCGCTATTCAATCGGTAACCGATGAAGATGGTTTAATGATCATCAACAAATCGGGTGTTGCTATCAGAATGGGCATGGATGAAATGCGGGTGATGGGTCGTAATACACAAGGAGTGAAAGTAATCAACTTGAAAAAGAATGATGAAATTGCTGCCATTGCAAAAGTAGAAATGGATAAAGAAGTGATTATCGATGAAGAAGTCGATGAGCCGTTAGCTGAACTCCCAACAGAACATGTTGATTCTGCACGTCCAGATTTTAGTGATCAGGAACAAACAGGAAATAATGCGTTTACAAACATTGGTGACCCCGAAGTACTTCAGAAAATTGAAGACGAAGAGGCAGCAGATAACGATGAAACGACAAAAGAAAACGATAAAGATTCAGAAGATGAATCTGCGGAATAATAAATCAACCAAATTTTAAATTAAAATAAAATGAAAAAAATATTTTTAAGCGCAGCAATGCTAACAGTTGCATTCGCATTTGGACAAAAAAAAGAAATTGCAGCAGCGGTTAAGGCTATTGATGCTGGAGATCTTGCGACGACCAATGCGCAAATTGCACAAGCAGAAAGTGCGATGGGAGATAAGACCTATCTTTTGGAGCCTGCAGTTTTAGAACAATATTATTATGCAAAAGGATTGTCACTTTTAAAAGCAGGAAAAACTGCTGAAGGTGCTTCTTATTTGGGGAAAATTAATGATTTAGCAAAGAATAAAATCTATGTTGGAAAAGATTCTTCAAAAAACAAAGTGTACTATGTTGGAAAAGCTGCCGCTGACCAATCAGGAATTCAAGGTTTAAAAGAGGAATCCTACACGCCAACTTTAACTTCGAAATTATCGGGCTCAATTAACCCGGTGATCGAAGCTGCAAACAAAGTGGCTTTAGATGCTTATAATGCAAAGAAATATGCAGAAGCGGCACCAAAGTTTCAAGAAGTTTACGACTTGTTAAACGCAGCTGGACAGGATAATAAAAAATATCTTTATTATTCAGGTTTAACCTATGCGCTTGCAGACAAGAAAAAAGAAGCGAGTACCATTTACATGAATTTACTTAATTCTGGCTACACTGGAATTGAAACAACCTACACTGCAAAAAATAAAAAAAGCAATGAAGTTGAAAATTTAGAAAAATCGACTTGGGATCTCTACAAAAAAATGGGAGCCACAGCAGATTATTCTGATTTTAAAACAGAAACTTCTAAGAGTGTAGAAAAAGAATTATACGAAACTACCGTAGCTTTACTTCTTGATACTGATCAAAATGAAGAAGCTTTATCTTTAATTGAAAAAGGCTTAAAGAAATTCCCGAACAACGCAAAATTAGCGGAACTTCAAGGAACAGCCTATTTCAAATCCGGGAAAACGAATGAATTTGTTTCGAGTTTAAAGAAGCAGTTGGCGAGTAATCCAAACGATGCGACCAACTGGTACAATTTGGGCGTGTTGCAAAGTAAAGATCCAGCAACTGAAGCGGAGGCTTTAGCTTCTTACAAAAAAGCAGTTGAGATCAAACCGGAACTCGTTCAGGCTTGGCAAAATATGACCTACATGACGATGGGCGACGATGCCAAAGCGATTGATGATTATAACGCAGCTAGAAAAGCAGGTAAGATTGAAGAGTCTAATAAAATTATCGCAGCCAGAAGAGCGAGATTGGCAGCAGCCTTGCCTTTCGCTGAAAAATGGTATCAGTACGATAACAACAGTATAGATGCTGTAAGTCTATTAAAAGGTCTGTATGGTTCAGCGAGAAATGAAGCCAAGCAAGCAGAATTTAAAGCAAAAGAAGAGGCGATGACAGCGGCTCAAAAATAAAATCTACCTAATGTAGAAATTTAATTAAAGTATATCGGATTCATTTTCGGTATACTTTTTTTTATTCTTTTTTAGAAGCACGAAGATTTTAGCAATTGTTCGCACCCGGACCCGCTTTCCACTCTATCCCACCGCGACGGCGGGGATGCCGTTGCAATCGGGGCTAGAATGTAGAGCGGATATTCTTTCAATGGAAAATGCATAATTAGAGTTCATAGCATTTAAAAGATAAATTATTCCCAACCGTCAAAGTTCTAAACCTCGACACGGTTTTTCGCAAAAGTATAAATTTGGTCATGGAGTATTGTTGTGAAAATTCTAAATTTTAACATAATTAGTTTATTAACTACATTTTGCGGAATATTTATATTTTTTGGAACTGTCAATATGCAGGAAATTCATTTTTTATAAAAACTTTAAGACCCATCTTTTTCCAAACCCTTAAATTCTTCGTAAATTCACATCCAAATAGATACAATATGACTTCATCAGAAAAAATAGTGGCGCTTCGCCAAAAAATGTCAGAAAATAATATTGATGCTTTTATTGTTTATTCGGCAGATCCTCACATGAGCGAATATTTACCCGAAGAATGGCAAGAAAGATCATGGCTTTCAGGATTTACAGGTTCGGCTGGATTCGTAGTCATTACCAAAGATAAAGCAGGTTTGTGGACGGACGGACGTTATTTTGTACAGGCACCGATTGAATTGAAAGATTCCGGAATCGATTTAATGAAAGATGGAATGGAGGGAACTCCCAATTATATCGACTGGATTAATGAACAAATTCCTGAGAATGGAACAGTAGCCGTAAACGCGATTGCAACTGCACATGCCAACTGGGAATTATTAACCGAGAAATTAGCTGCCAAAGGTAATAAGCTGGTAGACTTCCCTTTGTTAAAAGAAATTTGGAAAGATAGGACGACCAGCGCTCAAAAAAATCCTGTATTTGTACAACCGATTGAAAGAGCTGGAAAATCAGTGAATGATAAGTTGGCAGATATTCGTACTAAAATGGAAGAGTTGGGCGCATCTGTGCACATTATTTCCAGTTTAGATGATGTCGCCTGGACTTTAAATTTACGTGGAAGCGATGTACAGTCCAATCCTGTATTTCTGGGTTACGTTTTATTGACTAAAAATGAAGCGAAACTTTTTATAGATTTAGAAAAACTCGATGTTGATTCCAGAAAACAAATGGATGATGCTTGGGTTAAAATGCTTCCTTACGAAGAATTCTACAAAGAATTAGATAAAGTAAACGACGAAAAAGTTTTGATCTCGCCCAATGGAAATCAGTCTATTTTTGAAGCTTTGAAAGAAAATAACACTTTTATTAAAGCACCTGTACCGGGAAATTTAATGAAAGCCATTAAAAATGAAACCGAACTGCAAGGTTTCAGAACCGTGATGCAAAGAGATGGAGTTGCCATGGTGAAATTCCTTTATTGGTTAACCCATCAAGCTGGAAAAGAAGCCATGACAGAATTTTCAATTGGTGAAAAATTAAGAGGTTTCCGTGCAGAAGGTAAAAACTTTGTAGGAGAAAGTTTCGGTAGCATTGTTGGTTATAAAGAAAATGGAGCAATCATGCATTACTCTGCGAAAAGTGAAGGCAGCAAAGATGTGACGAATCAAGATACGATCTTAGTCGATTCTGGCGGACAATATTTAGAAGGAACAACAGATATCACGCGAACTTCAGCTTTAGGAAATGCTTCGGCAGAATTTAAAGAAAATTGCACTTTGGCTTTGAAAGGATTGATTCAATTATCGATGGTGAAGTTTCCGAAAGGCACACGCGGTGTTCAGTTGGATGCGTTTGCAAGATTGGCGCTTTGGAAAGAAGGCAAAGATTATAACCACGGAACCGGTCACGGTGTGGGTAGTTTCATGAATGTACATGAAGGTCCGCAGAACATCAGAAAAGACATGAATTTTCAGGAACTGATTCCAGGCATGGTATTGTCCAACGAGCCAGGGTTCTATTACGAAAACCATTACGGAATTCGTCATGAAAATCTAATCGCTGTTCGGGAATTGGAAACCACTGATTTCGGAACGTTTTATGATTTTGAAACCTTAACGATCTGTCCGTTCGACAAAAATGTGATCGCTACCGAATTATTAACTCAACCTGAAAAAGACTGGTTAAATAATTACCACGCGTGGTGTAAAAAGAAATTAGAAAACGATTTACAAGGCGAGGTCAAAGACTGGTTCTTAGAAATGGTTCAACCGATATAAATATTTAAAGTGTAGATTTTTCTACACTTTTTTTTTTGGAGCGTGACCCAAGGGTCGGGCTATTCATTGCAATCTTTTTGTTTTGCCTTCACCAAGTCCAAATAAAACAAAAAGGATTTCCATTACTATCCCTCACGCAAAGAGATCATCTCCATAGATTAGGAATAGAATGATATCAAAGGTTACCCACTTTTACTGGTGTTCCACTGAAAAGCCTTCGTGTGTTAACACGAGTGTTTCCGTTGCAAGTTGAGAATCATTACTGATCAGCATAGGACCAATATATTGAGAAGGAAAACAATTTTTAACCTTCCAAAAAATCACAGGTTCATGTTCTTCATTGAGTAAAGAAATAGTGACTTCTCTTCTTTCGACTGTTCCGAAACTTCGAGTTTTAATCCAGTTATAAAAGTCATTATCTCCGACTTTTACTGTCCTTTTCAAAACGATATCTTTATACCTCGTTAATCCCGGAATTTTTATCTCGTTCTCTTCGGGAGAACTTCCACCTCGCATAGGGACGATATCCACTACAATATCTAATCCTGAAACTTCGAGAAAATCGAGTCTCGATCCGCCCCATTCTACTAAAAAATGATACTGACTAATAACTGGTTGTGTCATGGTATTTGTTTTTGTTGAACCTAAAGATACTCGTTTTCTGTGAGTTAGCCTTTATTCAAAAAAAACATGAATAGGTGAGATGGGAATTTTTTTAAAACTCAAAGTGTTTGTGATAATTTTCGTACTGAGAAATTACTCAGTCTGCGAAGGCCTGTCCATAGAAAATAAGAAAACAATCCGATTCCTTTTGGTAGGTGAGACAATCCCAGTTGCTGTAGACTTGACTGGTCGGGATTGCGATAAAGCTTACTTTTTTTGCAATGCTCATTCCTTTTGAAAAACATCCGTGATCAGGTGCAAAATTTTCATCTTCTTTTAAACCGTTCATAATGATTGGAACAGCTTCAAAAAACTGACCTACATTTTTTTTCAGAAATTCTTGATGATAGATGATCTCTTCACCTATTTGATAATCCAATGTCCCAAAAGCGCCGTAGTTGCAGCCGGCATCTTCCAAACCATTTTCAACTTTCGCCGTTCGGTAGAGTTCCCGATACAGATCTTTTTCTGCCTGATAGATTAAAATCGTAATCATCGATTCACTCTTATTGAAGACCACGAAAACTCGGTCATTTTTTCCTTCTGAGGTAAGAGATCCTTTGGCAATCGATAAAAGTTCGTATTCTGGATGACCCGAAAAGTACTGCTCATGTTTCGTAGAAAGTTTTTTGAGCAAAGGATTGCTGATTGACTTAAAAATTCCATTATCTGAAAGAGCAGCAAGCGCGCTTTGATGATTTTCGATTCTGTCTTTTAAATCAGTCCGATCATAAGTGGACTCCTCGAATTTCTGAAACGTTTCGCTGTTTTTAGCGGTAGTTTTTTCAGTAACCACAGGTTTCGAAGTATTCTCCTTTACGGTTTTGTTATCCTTAATTTTATCGGTACAGCTAAGAATAGAAACCAATATGATATTAATGACCAATATCTTTCTCATAAATAGTTTGTCTTTTATAATGCGAGTTTCTTTTACCGTCAATGATCTGAGGCGTTTTGAAATGATTTCAATTTTTAGCACAATAACCACCACAATGTGTAATATTCTAATTTTCCATTTTTAAAATAAAATAAAAATGCCTCATCAAGATTTTCAGCAATGTACAATCTAAAACGCACCGTATCTTTATCCTCAGTTTCTTCCATTTCTACTTTAGGAAAGAGTTTTTTGAAGTCAGAAACGGTTGTGTTTTCATCCAGCACGATTTGATCAGAAATGATCAGAAACGTATTTCCTTTCGCTTTTCCAGAGTCGAAAATAACCAGATGATTATTGCTGTCGAAATCGAAACCTTTAATACTGAATCGGGTAATTTCTCCGTTGAATCTAGCGAAAGTTCCCACGTTTTCGTCTTTTTCACCGTAGGTCTTCATCATCCACTTTTCATCTAACCATTCTAACGGATGGCCACATTCACGTAATGTAGTTCGGATCGAATCATATTTCGGATAGAGTTTCGCAAATTCTTGTTGAGGTAAAATGATTTTGTGATCATTCACTAAAATATTCTCAATTGCCAAATATTTTGACCGATAAACTTTTATTTTTTCTTTGACGACGCTTTCTTTATTTTTAGAAGCAAATTCGGCTGTTTTTTCAGGAGACCTACTATTTTCTGGTTCCATAATCTGATGGTCTTTTTGACAACTCATCATTAATAGAAAGAGAATCGAGCAGAATACTATTTTCAACATATCTTTTTTAATAGTAGAATATAAAATTAAAATGATTTATAGACGATCAATAAATTAAAAATTCTGGTGATTAAATCTTGACTTTAAACATTTGTAGTCGACGTAATGTTTAAATGAGAGTATTCGAACTTATTTTTTTGACCAGTTCAATTGATGCAGTTTTTTGATTTCTTCCAATAATTCACCTTCAGCCGGACCACGAACTTCTACGTTTTTTATAATATCTTCTACGGGCAAGAAGTTAATTGGCGCGGATGCCAGATCATATTCCTTTTGCCATTCTCCCAACTGTTTCGCAGAACTCAAATACACCAAAGTTCCGATTCCGACACAACCGTGCGCAGCCGAACACATCGGACAATGTTCACCAGTGGTGTACATGGTTGCCTTTTGTCTTTCTTCTTCCGATAAATTTTCAGCTGCCCAGTATTCTAAATCAATTTCAGGATGAGCCAAGACTGTTTTTTCATTCACTCTGTTTCGAGCTTCCGCTATAATCTCTTCTGCTTCGTTCACCAGGACCGATCCGAACGCTTCATCACCAGCTTCCACCGATTCTTTTGCCAATTCCAGACATCTTTCTAAATATTTGTGGTCAGTTTCTTTTAGTTGTTGAGCCATATTTTCTGTTTGAATTAATTAAGGTTTACAATATTTAAAATTCTAGATCAGGTATTGACTTTTTCACTTTTACATAAAACCAAGGTGCAGATGCAAATCCGTTGTTTTCATCATTCATAAAAGTTACCATTTCTTGCCACTGATTATTTTCTTTTATCAGTCCAAATTCGTTGATTTCAATTCCGAATTTTTCAGTGAGTTCTGTTGCTAAGTTGTGGCAGTGAAAACTATGAAAATCGCCACTTTCTTCAATTCCGATGAGATCATAGCCGATTGTTATATCATTTTCGTTTTCAAGGATTCGATTGTTCAAATTATTTGATAGACCAATTTCTTGAAAGGATGATTCTTCGGAATTGAAAAATGATAATAATTCTTCTGTTTCAGTTTCGGGAAAGTTAATGCTCAAAATTTCCGCGCAATCCTTGGGAAAGAATAAATTTTTATATTCGATCAAAGTTTTTAAATCCGTAAAAGTAGAAATCCAACCAATTTTTTCTTCCTCAAATTTTTGGTCTGCCCATTTTTGGATATTTATAATTTGCATCTCATTAATATTAAAACTGGACTTAGTTTCGTCGTTAACTTTTTTCCCACTCTCAGTCCAGCTAAGAGACCAAGCGTCAATAAATGAATCATTGATGCAAGTACTGCAAGTATACAATTTCGCACCCTCAAAAGTTCCAAAATTAGACTTGCGAAGTTTCATCAAATAATAGGCGCCCAAATAATATTTCAATGCTTATTTATTTATTTAAGTTTTGATCCTAGAAGATTATATTTAACTCCAAAGTCTTTCAATAAACTCCAAAGCATTCTGACTGCTGATTTTCTTCATTTGTTCCGCACCAAATTGCTGCTCCAAAACCTTATTGATTCGTGGATAACAATCTGCATTTCCATGTTCTTTGAAATAGAAAGGAATTCTGGATTTGTCAGGATTGTCTTTGGTGTAAAAATAATCAGCACCATAACAGATCGCATTTTCGGCACCCAAGCTAATTCCATGCGCAACGTGTTCTTCCAAAGCTTCTACTTTTTCTGGATTCACAAAAGCCCGCACAAAATTGAGTCCGATCAAACCTTTTTGATGAATGATCTCTTTTGCGATATCATCAGGTAAATTCCGCTTATGATCATAAACCGGACGGTAATTAGAGTGACTCGCCATGATCGGAACGCTGATGTTTTCTTTGGAAATATAATTTAAAATATCATGCGCCAAAGCATCACTCGTATGCGAAAAATCAATGGCGATATTTCTGTTGTGTATATAATCAATTAATGCTTTCCCATCATTTTTTAAGCCAACAGCGGAGTAGTTGCCACCACCAAATCTGTTCTCAGCATGATGCGTAAAACTGATGTACATGATCGAACCTACATTCTCGATGATCCTCTCCAGATTTTCAAAACCTTCTTTCAAAGAAATGTTTTCATCACAAAAGGCCGAACCACTTTCTACCGAAGCCAGCATTCCAATATTTTCATTTGTTGCGAAAGTTTCTAAATGATGTTTTTCAAAACGGTAGAGTTCATTTTCCTGAGAATTGAGATCCCGGAATATTTCACTTTGCTTTAATCCATAGTCGTGGCTATTGGATTCTACTGGTGCAAAAATCGCCATGATCTGTAATTTAACATTTCCTTCTTTTAAATAGGGAACGGCACAACCAACATCTTCGGTCTTGTAAATGCTGGAGTTTGATCGGGTAAGATAACTGAGTAAGTCACAGTGAAGATCGATAACAGGTTGATTCATGAATTGTTTTTTTAGAGTTGCTTTTCCCGTTGATGGTCGAAAAAAGAATTTGATGTTATTTAATGCTACTAAAATACCACTTTTGAAATAAGTTGGTGTTTTTGTGATTCGAAAAATGGTTTCTCGCAAAGATGCAATGTTTTCCTCGCAGAGACGCAGAGGTTTTGATCTCGTTTGAAGGTAATGGATAAAGGTTTTCATCCAAATAAGCAATGGTTTAATGAGGAAGAAGATTCCGGAGGAATCATATCTCTGTAGATTCGTTAAGTAGCAATGAGGGGCGTTCCGGAGGAACGCTATCTTATTATCAGATGCTATGTTCTTTCAGTATTTTAATTCTTGAATGATTGATGAATAAAAGATTCCGTAGGAATCATATCTCTGTAGATTTATTACGTAGCAATGTTGGGCGTTCCGTAGGAACGCTATCTTACCGACCCATCGCTTTATTCTATTTTCAACAAATTCTTTGCACGATTTATATCAATTTGCACAGGATTAGATAAATTTAAAAAATATTCTGTTTGCCAGATTTGGGTTTTCGTCGCTTGTTTGCTGGTCGTTTCATCCCAAGTTGGATAAACCCTTATTCCGCGTTTTCCGTCTCTTGTTTGATCGGATAAAATTTTATTTTCGTGTAAGATTTTTTTTGGAAATATAAAAACACCAAAATTTGTTGCGGTTTTGGTGGCGATCAAATAAAAGTCAAATTCATCTGAAACCTCGAATGGCGCAGTTATTCCTTCAGAGGTGCGTTTCCAGATTGCAACAAATTGTCCTGTTTTTGTAGGAGTTACTTTGGCAACTCGAAATAGGATCTTTTTTTCATTCAGCTGAAAACGATGGGCTGAATATTCCTGACTTTCTGCTTCAGGCTCTATATTTTTTAAACTAAAATTACACGGTTTAAAAACCAGCTCATCAATTAATTTGATATCGGCACAAGGTTTCTTTTGAAATATCATATAAGTTCTAAATATTCAATCTTCTTTACGACTCCGTTTCCTATGTCATTCAAATTAGATTTTGTAATTAAACAATTAATTTGTCATTCAGAGCGGAACAAAGTGGAGCGTGGAATCTCAACTTTTAATTTTCTTAGGGATTAAGGTTTTGAGACTCTATTGAAACTAATTTTCAAATCGCCACATCATCAGATCAACCAATGATCACATCGTCAAAAGAATCTTCCCAATATGCTCACTGCTTTCCATCAATTGATGCGCCTCGGCGGCTTCTGCTAAAGGGAATTTTTTGTAAATGATCGGATGGATCGCTTTAGAATGAAACATCGGCCAGATATTTTTTTCAACTTGCTGCGCGATTTGGGTTTTCACTTCGGCGGTTTGAGGTTTGAGGAAACTTCCGGTTAAGGTCAGGTTTTTGGCCATGATCGTGCGAAGATTAATATTCACGTCGGTGCTTTTCATGCCGTTGATGTAAACGAGGCGGCCTTTTTTATTCAGGATGTCGAGGTTCTTTTGCGTATAATCGCCGCCGACCATATCGAGAATGACATCGATCTTTTCGTTTTTCCAGACTTCTTCAAAAGCTTCTTTTTTATAATTGATGACATGATCAACTCCAAGATTTTTGAGAAATGCTACCTTTTCCTCTGTTCCCGCAGTAGAGTAGGATTCGCAACCCCAGGCTTTTGCCATTTGCAATCCCATGGTTCCGATGCCGCTGGTTCCGCCGTGAATGAGTAATTTTTCGCCGGGTTGTAATTTCCCCAACATAAAAACATCAAACCAAACCGTGAAAACCGTTTCCGGAATCGCGGCTGCATCTTCCAGACTAATTCCTTCCGGGATGGGAAGACAGTGCGAACTTTCGACCGCAACATATTCGGCATAACCACCGTCTGAAATAAGCGCACAGACTTGATCGCCGACTTTTTTGTCTGTGACTTCAGAGCCAATCTCTTCAATAACGCCGGAAACTTCTAAGCCGGGAATTAAAGTCTGGGGCGAACCTTTGCCATAAGTGGCGGTATTTTGTCGGGTGATCACATCGCTGCGATTAACGCCGGCTGCTTTTACTTTGATGAGCACCTGGTTTTTTTCAGGTGTTGGTTTTGGGGTTTCCTGAAGTTGTAAAACTTCCGGTCCACCGGATTTGGTGATGTGGATTGCTTTCATATTATGATTGAATTTTTAAACCACAAAAGTTACAAAAGTTTTAATTTAATAGATTATTCAAACGTTTGCTAAAGGGCATAGATCAAAAGGGAACAAAGAATGATGATCATTACTAAACAACCATATTTTTTCTTTTTATCAGATGAATATAATTTATCGTGATATGCTGATGCATTTTCTTGAGTTAAAAAATATCCTCTCCAGGCATGATCCGGAATTGAAAGTACAAATATTTCTTCACAAGTATTGCACAGAAAATACATTCGGTAATCCATGAGTTTATTTTCATCATTTGATTCAAGAATTTCAATTTTATTGGAACGAGTCTTCGAATCTAAATTATCCTCAAATTTTTTAAATTCAAGTTGTGAAGGAAAACCGTAATACTCCTTATCAAAACAATCGCTGCACATTTTATTTTTTATCAATAGGAATACCGTTAAGGAATCACTTTATATATTGTACTATCAGTATTTCCAAAAATTTCTTTTTGAATGCGTTTTGCTAAATCAACCGTTTCCGTGATACTCGTGTTCGTTCTAATTCTCAAATAGGGAATTCTGTCTAATTTTTCTTTTTCAAACTTGATATTGTGTTTAGAAGCAAATTCTTCTAATGGTTTTAAATAAGCAAGCTGAATCTTTTTAAGTGCCCTAAATTCTACATTAAAATTCTGGTCATTCCGAACAAAAAAGAGGCTGTCGTATCCATTGGCAGTGATCCCAATAAAATTAAAATCGGTTTTACCTTCCAGAACCAGGTTGAGTTCTTCACCTAACTCATCCAATTGAATTTGCTTTACCGTAAATCGATCTCTGCGTTTTTCAGTGCCAGTATTTGTAGCAAACGTTTTGACGCTATTGATAAAGGATTTAAAAATATTCATTAGTTGGTTTTGAGGTTTTTTGAAGTTGTAGAACTTCGGGTCCGCCGGATTTTGTTATGTTGATTGCGCGCATATTAATTAAAGTTTTGCGTATTGATGATTGCGCGGATTAATATGATAAATTTTTCTATTATAAACTAAACTTCGAAAGATCTCTAATCTTTAAATATGGGAAAAACCCGCACTATTACCAATACGATGTTAGCGGTAGCTGTAATTACTTAATTACATTTTCAATAATTTCAAAAACTACTTCAAATTTACTGAAGTCTTCTTTTGTTGCATTTTTGCAAACCCAGTCACAAAAATTTTTCTTTTCATCTTTATTTACCTCACAGTGTTCTTTTTGATACTCGACACCACGAATGATTCCAGATTCTTTTTTAAAATCAATAAATGCTTTATTTTCTTCAATTGCTTTATAAATTAGGTCATCTGGAAATAAATTTTCAATTCCTGATTTTACAATTCCATCAATTCTTGTTGGAATAAGTCTTTTGAAGTGATAACCAAAATCCTGATCTTCCTTGTTCGTATCACAATCATATAGAAAAATTTTAATTTGTGGAATTGTCTCCCAACTTTCTTTGTTCAGTTCTAACCATAATTTATCTAGATTTCGGAACCCTTCTCTTTGGCGCAATTCAATTTTGTCAAGTAGTGCTTTCTTGTCTAGCAACTCTGCCGCTTTTTTGATATAAGTTATATCATGTTCTCCTTCTACAAAAACAATTGGTTTTGGTATTATGACTTGTTCAACTTTAGAAAGTAATTTCCCTTCTTTCCAAGGATTATAATATTTCTTAAATGTTTCAATTAGACTAGTAAATAAGTTCTCTACAATTTTGAAATAAGCCTCTAATATTGCTGTCGAGATATACTCTGGTTTCTCTTCAACACAATAATAATTATAATTGATTTTTTTACCAGTTTTTTTCTGACTCTGTAATAATGGAAATGGGTAAAAGAATGGGTTCTTTCTCTCTACCTCTTCATACTCTTCCAAGTGTTTTAATTCAGGATTTTTATTTTTAAAAAAATCTTGACTTTTCTTTTCTACATTTTCTTCATATAATTTATAATTTTCTCCATTCCATTTTCTAACTTCACTTTGTAAATAATCAACACTTAAAAAATCATAAAATTGTTCAATTGTTTCGTGAGTTTGTTTAAAATATTCATCAATTGTTTCTTGATTAGTTGTATTAATTACTTGTAATAATTCGTTTTCAAAATTGACCAAACCTTCATTCCATATCTGGATTGAATCTTCAAAATATTTCTTTTTCCATGAATCTGGATTACTAACAATTTCTTGATAATCTTTGATTTTTGCTTTTTGCAAAAAATCCCATAATTCATTTATTGTGATATTTCTAAATGGAAAATTTAAAATCATAATATTGTTCTTATAGAATTATCGCTGACGAACGGTTACGTATTGGCGATGGTGCAGCTTTACCGCAGAAACTTTCTTATTATAAATTAATCTGCGAAGCATCTAAAATGGTTAAACTTGCGATTCCTCCGCACTACTGCCAATACGATGTTAGCGGCTGTCTCTTATTTAATAGTTTTCCATTTTGAATTTTCTTCAGATGATTTAATCCTTAAAGGAATGAAATTTTTAAAATCTGTCGTTTTATATTCTATTTCATAAATAGGAGCAAAATTGTCTTCCTCTAAAAATAATGAAGCACCAATAACATAGAATTTGTCTTTTGGATTTTTTTCAATACTTGAATAGGAATTTCCTTTAGAACTAAAAAACGTAATATTTTTCTTTCCGATATTTTGCTTCACTGTCTTTAAAAAGTTTTTGTCTTCTTCTGGAATTACATTTATGTTTTTCAGATCATTGTTAGAGACTTTGTAATATATTTGGCTTGTCATATTACCTCCTCCCCAATAATAGATTTCTAAAATTTCACCGGGAATAATTTCAAAAGCAGTATGTTCAGTAGCATCTTGTATCTTCACGATTTTAGGAAAATCACCAAGAAGTGCTGTCAAATTTTCGTTAATTTTTTCTGCATCATTTTTGGATCCGATTAAATTATCCAGATTTTTAATTGATATATTTTCGCCCTGATCCAAATATCTTGTGGAACTGTCGTATGTTAAAAGTGTATCTGCAAATTTGGTTAAAACGATATCAGAATATTTTTTAAAAATGAAGGTGCTTTTCATATCTTCTGTTAACTCATTTTTTAGGTATTGCTTGTAAAATTCTGTTTTCTGATTTTCCTTTATAGAATTTTTAATTTTTACAAGTTCAACATTGTTTGAGTACGCTGAAAATTCGTGTTTTTGTGCGCAAAAAATTCCGCTGATAATAACAGCAGATAGGATAAATGTTTTTTTCATAGTTTTAATAAATTACTTGATATTTTTATTTTAAAGACGTTTTTTTGAGATAACCGCTAACTCTCAAATATACGTAATTCTGCTAATATTACTAAAATTTATAATATTATAATTTGATTGGTTTATAGTGAATTATGAATAAAAGGACATTTCTTAAATTAGAAAATCTTAGTCAACAATAATTAAAATGCGTAATTCATTTTGCCCACTGTTGTACCTATTTTACTTCTCTTGAAATTAAAAACCACCCTCCATTCTAGCCCCGATGGAAACGGCATCCCCGCCGCGGCGGGATATAGTGGACAGCGGGACGGGTCTTCAAAAGGAGCGAAATCTTGGTGCTCCTAAATCCCGATAGCTATCGGGAAGAGAATAATTACGTAATTTTGCAGCATGAATCAAGATACGATCTGTGCGATTGCGACCGCAAATGGAGTGGGCGCTTTGGGAATTATCCGCCTTTCTGGAGGTGAGGCTGTGAAGATTGCGCAAAAAACTTTTAAAGGAACCAACTTAGAACTTGTGGCGTCTCATACGGTGCATTACGGGTATATTTATGATAAGAGCCAAGTAAAAAGGGAAAAGAGCCAAGAGGAAAGAACAAAGATAATAGATGTCCCGATAGCTATCGGGAGACTGGAGACGGAAGAGTTTGAGGAATTTAATATTCAAAATTTAAAATCTAAAATTCAGAATTCAGAAACTGTCAACCCTCAACTCCCGATAGCTATCGGGACAACATCCAACAATGCCGAAGAGCTGATCGACGAAGTCATGGTTTCTGTTTTTCTGGCGCCGAAAACTTTTACGACGGAAGATGTGGTGGAAATCTCTTTTCACGGATCGCCGCATATTGCCAAAAAAATTCTGGAAGTTCTGGTGAAGAACGGGGCGCGTCTGGCGAAAGCCGGGGAGTTTACGATGCGTGCATTTATGAACGGCAGAATTGATCTTGCACAGGCGGAATCGATCGCTGATCTGATTGCTTCGGAAAATGAAGCCTCGCGGAAAGTGGCTTTGAATCAGTTGAAAGGCGGGATCACCAATGAGATCTCGATTTTGAGAAATGATCTTCTGAATTTTACCTCGCTCATCGAACTGGAACTGGATTTCGGGGAAGAGGATGTGGAATTTGCGGACCGAACCGCCATGAACAAGCTGCTGCTGAATCTTCGGCATAAACTGAGCGCTTTGATCGAGAGTTTCCAGTACGGAAATGCGCTGAAAAATGGAGTAGAAGTCGCCATTATCGGGAAACCGAATGCAGGGAAATCTACTTTGTTAAATGCTTTATTGAAGGAGGAAAGAGCCATCGTTTCTGAAATTGCAGGAACAACACGTGATACGATCGAGGAAGTGATTCATCTGAAAGGAACGGCTTTTCGTTTTGTGGATACGGCCGGACTTCGGGAAACGACGGATGTTATTGAGAAAATCGGCGTGACCAAAGCGAAGGAGAAAATTGCCTCGGCTAGAATTTTATTGTATCTCTATGACGAATTTGATTCGACTCCCGAAGAAGTGATCGCTTTTGTAAAAGAATTCCATCGTGAGGATTTGAAAATCGTGCTTGTTCACAACAAAGTAGATTTGAATAAAGATCAATCACAAAGTCCATTCGACCAACAATTATATCAGCAAATATTTCCGGATTATTGCGACCAGATCATTAAGATCTCGGCAAAAGATCAAACGGGAATTGAAGCCGTGAAAACCATCTTAGTAGATTATGTTGAAAATTTAAAAGACCAGGAAAGCAACGTGATCATTACGAATCAAAGGCATTTTGACGCGTTGCAGAAATCGCTGCAATCTGTTCTTCAGGTGGAAGAAGCGGTGAGGTCTGGAATTCATACCGAACTGTTGGCGTATGAATTGAGAAATGCGTTGGAGCAGTTGGGGGAAATTTCCGGGGAGTTTACGAATGATGAAGTATTGGGGAATATTTTTTCTAAGTTTTGTATTGGGAAATAAATTAGCTTTTCTTTAGTTTCTTTTTCTTTCTTTTATTTGATTTGCAATACTTTATGTAAATTTTATTTTCTCTTGTTGGAGTTTATTTCTATATTTGTACCACTTTTGTACTACATCAGACTTGAAAAATTTTGAAAAGTAGTACAAAGTAGTACAAAACAAAATTTATGAAAATATCACTTAGCCAAAGAAAATTAAAAGACGGAAGGATTAGTCTATCAATAGAATTTTATCGTGGTTCTGAAATTACAGAAGATGGAAAGAGAAAACATTTGCGAAGTTTCGAGAATTTAGATTCTTACTTAATTAATGATCCCAAAACAGCCAAAGAAAAAAAAGAAAATAAGGAGGTTTTAGAATTTGCAGAAAACGTTGTTGCGATTCGAAAAGCGGAATATGCACAAGGAAGATTCGAGTTAAAAAATACTACGAAAGCTAAGCGAGTATTTCTAAATTTCTTTGCTGAACTTACCGAAGAAAAACAAACCCTCGATTCATCAAACAATTATGGGAATTGGTATTCTACTTTGCAGCATTTAAAAAAAGTGGTTCCGAAAAATTTGACTTTTGATGAAATTGATGAGAATTTTATTAAAAAAGTTAGGAAATATTTTGAAAAAGATGCGATAAGCAAAAGTAAAATTCCACTCTCTCAAAATTCAAAATATTCATACTTTAATAAATTCAAAGCTGCACTTAGAAACGCTTTCGATAATGGATATTTGACGATTAATTATGCTTCAAAAATAAAATCCTTTGAGCAAGCGGAAAGCCAAAGAGAATATTTAACCTTTGACGAACTACAATCTCTAGCCAAAGCCGAATGTAAATATCCGGTATTGAAAAAAGCTTTTCTTTTTTCGTGTTTGTCGGGACTTCGCTGGTCGGATATTAATACTTTAGTTTGGTCTGAAGTTCGTGATGAAGGTGATGTTTTTAAAGTTAATTTTCGACAAGAAAAAACCGATGGTGTAGAATATTTGTATATTTCAAAACAAGCTCGTGAACTTTTGGGCGAAAGAGAAGATCCTAAAGACAGAGTTTTCAAAGGTTTGAAATATGGTATGACATATAATACGGAAATTATCCGTTGGTGTAATCGCGCGGCAGTTCCAAAGCACATTACTTTTCATTCCGCAAGACATACCAATGCAGTTTTGCTTTTGGAAAATGGTGCTGATATTTACACTATTTCCAAAAGATTGGGACATCGAGAATTGAGAACGACGGAGATTTATGCAAAAATCGTGGATAGTAAAATGAAAGAAGCAGCAGAAATAATTCCAGAACTTACGTTGGAAATGTGAGGTTTTTTCTTTGAAATACTTTACAGTAAAGAAAAATTTGATTTTTAAAACCTAATTTTTTACTTTTAAGCAAATAGAAGCCAGAATAGCCCAGATTAATCTTATTTAGACTTTTTTTGGACCGTTTTTAATCCAAATTAATAGTATTTAGCCTTTTGCAAACTTCTGGTATTGCCCATTAAGTTTATGATGATGACTTTTGTATCAATAAATCAATCAAACGATACAAATGGAAAATGAACTCATTCTAC
>NZ_JBGZYM010000076.1:0-63579 GCF_041824135.1 Kaistella sp.
AGCACATAATTTTGGTGAAAGATTAACCCGAGTTTGTAAGTCGGATTTGGAATCAATATTTACTGCGGTAAAAATTGCGCCGGAAAAAGAAAAGATTGAGGAAAAACAAGTTTTTGAAATAGGTACTTGCTATACAATTTCCGAAATTAGTGCAAAATACCATGCTGATCCTGGAACCGTAAATAGTGTAATTAAGAGAAACAAAATCCCCACTAAAAAGGTGGGAAGTTTTGTGTATGCACCTAAAAATTTAATTGATAAAATTTTTGACGGAAAATGAAAGAATTATTAAAAACCAAAGTTACAGTTAGGTTGCGAAAAGCAGAGTTCCGAAAAGAATGGTTCATTTATTTGGAAAGTTACCCCGTGATGATTTCAGGTAAAAATGATCCTCAAAGAATTCGTGAATATTTGAACCGAAGTGTCACAACAGTAGAGTTTGACAAGAAAAGACCTGCGAGAACTACGGAAAATTCAGTTTCATTCAAACCAAAAAGAGATGATAACGGAATTATCGTTTGCAAAAGTGAAAATGACCGCGAGACAATGTTTTACGCAGATTCATTACGGAAATTAAGACAGAGAGAATACGATAACATTGAACTTTACAACGAACTTGATATAATTCAGCAGGAGGAAAAAGAAAGATCTCAGGAGAATTTTATAAGATATTTTGATTTGCTTGTCAATAAAAGGCATAAAAATAATTCCGAATCTATTCAGGTAAATTGGTATCGGTCGATAGAATTTTTAAAAGATTTCGGAGGTGAAAAAATTATGTTTTCACAGATTAGCACAAAATTCTGTGAAAATTTCAAATCGTATTTGTTGACTGCGAAAAGTGGTAGCAATAAAGAAGCGATAATTTCTCAAAATACAGCTTCCACCTATTTTTCTGTTTTCAAAGCCGCATTGAAAGAAGCATTTATCGATGGATATTTTACAACTGATATTTCGGCTAAAATTAAATCAATTCCGCATGAAGAATCGAGACGAGAATATTTAACGTTAGAAGAACTCAATACTTTGGTTGAAACACCATGTGAAGTTGATGTTCTAAAACGTGCAGCGCTATTTTCTGCATTGACAGGTTTGCGACATTCCGACATTCAAAAATTGACGTGGAATGAAATCAAGATTGAAAACGATCAAGCAAGAATAAACTTCACTCAAAAAAAGACAAAAGGTGTAGAATATATGCCAATGTCTAAACAAGCATTACAACTATGTGGAGAAGCAGGTTCTTCGAATGAATTGGTGTTTAAAGATTTGACGAACCCTGCTTGGATTTCCCGACCACTTAAAAAATGGATTGCAAGCGCAGGAATTACCAAAAAAATAACTTTTCATAATTTCAGACACACTTTTGCTACTTTGCAACTTTCTAGCGGTACTGATATTTACACAGTTAGTAAAATGTTAGGACATACCAACGTTAAAACTACGCAGGTTTATGCAAAGGTTGTTGATGAAAAGAAAAATGAAGCATCAAAAGCAATTCAGTTAAAAAACTTCTAGAATGAATTTGAAATATTTTGATCATATATTAAAACATTTGCCGGTCGTTTCTGCCTGTGTATTAATAGGCGCTTTGGCTAGGGTGGCTTTTCTTTATAAAGGTGTTGATGATTATACGGCAAACATTATTTTTTGGTGCGTCAGTGCATTATTTATAGTTGTTTATGCATCAATAGTTTTATTTCTGGATGCAGTTATAAAAAATAAGAAGATACTCCCTGAAAAGACTATTGCTAAAGTTGAGAGTGCGAAATTAATTCCTATCCAAGATTTTGAGAAAATAAGACAAATCAAACAGAAAGAAAATAGAGAAAAGGAGAAAAATAAAGCGGATATTGCTGTTAAATATGTCCAGGAACAATTTGCACCCTATGCTTCAGATGAACATTTAAATTTACTTTGCGATTACGTGATTCTATATTCAGAAAAGCAACAATTGAATAATGTAAAACCCATCAAAATAAAAACATTATCAAATCTTGATTTGCAAAATTTTGGCTGGAATATCTGGAATCATTTTAACGTTAGTAATCAAACCAGGATTGCTTTTTTTCTTAAAGAAGTATTTATGGAATCATTTAAAGATAGTGAAGTTCATAGTATAAAATCTCATTTAAGAAATTCTGGCAAAGACATCATTATTACTATCAAAGAAAATCTCTCCGACCACAAAATCATGTAAAAAATTAGAAAAATGCTGTTTTTTTAAAGTGTTTCATCTGTGTATATCATCACAGGCGAAACACTTTTTTTCTTTGCACCATAACAATCAAAAACAACAGTTATGGAGAGTAATGAAATCTCATTCGAAAATCTGCCAAAAGCAGTGGCGCATCTGGTCAGCGAAATTGCTATAATCAAACTTTTGGTAGAAGTAAAGCAAACCCAGCAAGTTCCTCAAAAAAGAATTCCAATAGATATAACGGAAGCCTGCCAAATTATTGGAAAGGCCAAACCCACCGTTTACACTCTCGTGCGGAAAAGATTGATTCCTTGCTACAAAAATGGTAAGAAACTCTATTTTTTTGAAGACGAATTATTAGACTGGATTTCTAAAGGAAGGAAAAAAACGTTACAGGAAATTGAATCTGAAGCAACCGCAGATTTCAAAAAGAATTTTAGAAAAACTTCAGCAGAATTTAATCTAAAATCCCAATCATGAGCACAGAAATTCCTTACTTAAGAGTAGGAACATCCTACTATAAAACCATTCAAAAGCCACTAATTTCTGGAGATAAGATTTCGATTTTAGTTCGCTGGAATAGAGAAACCATCATAAGCGACCACGGAAAAACATACGTTTCAAGCGTTCCGAAATTTGATGGCTTTTGCTGTATTCCAAGCCATTTACATTATCAACAAGTCATTGAAGGATTCTACAACGTGTACAATGAAATGCCTTTTCAACCAAATGGTGAAAAAGTAGAACTTCAATCAATAAGAGAAAAAATTCCTTTTTCTCTGGATTTTATGCATCATATTTTCGGAGAACAAATAGAATTGGGACTGGACTATTTAAAAATTTTACTTCTATATCCCACACAAATTCTTCCTATACTTTGTTTGGTCAGCAAAGAAAGGGTTACGGGAAAAACAACATTTATCAAATGGCTCAAATGTATTTTCGGATTGAATATGACCTACATCAAGGGAGATTCATTCGGAAGTCAGTTTAATGCAGACTGGACCTCAATGTTAATTGTGGCAATTGACGAAGTCTTCTTCGATAAAAAAGAGATCACCGAACGATTAAAATATCTTTCTACGACAGACAAAGATAAAAAAGAAGCGAAAGGGAAAGATCGGGAGGAGGTCGATTTTTTTGCGAAGTTTATTCTCTGTTCCAACAATGAAGATAATTTTATTCAGATTGATGAAAATGAAGTTCGCTTCTGGATTCTGAAAATTAAACCGATCAAATCTGAACGAACAGAATTTCTGCGCGATCTTAATGCTGAAATTCCATACTTCTTAAACTACTTGATACAAAGAACATTTTACAGCCAAAAGAAAACAAGAATGTGGTTTAACCACACGGAACTTAGAACCACTGCATTGCAAAAACTAGTTTGGAAAAATAATAACAAACTGGAATCCCGAATTATTGAGTTGCTTTTTGAATTTTTTGAAAGTGTAGAAGACACGGAAATAAATGCCGTCCCTCAAGATATTCTGAATATGCTTAGTAAAATGTTTAAAAGCAGTTATTGGACGATCAACGATGTTCGAAAACTATTAAAAGAAGTCTGGAAACTAGAACCGCAAAAAAATTCTTTGGCTTACATCAAATACGACATGGATTACAGCGGAAGTTTCTTTCAGCAAAATAAACTTGGTCGCTATTTTACCATAGAAAGAAATTTTATTTCTCAAAAATTTGATGAAATGATGAGTTAGTTGATAACGAAAATAAAATCAATCACTTACATCTCATCAAAGTACTCATCAAATTTTAAAACACTGATTTTTGATGAGCATTTGATGAGCAAAAAATATAAAGTTTGATGAGATGATGAGCATTTGATGAGTATATAAGTTAATGATATACAAATATATACAGTGTTTTCTCATCAATTCATCAAACTTTCCCTAAAAACCAACCCCTAAACTTTACAGCAATGAACTGCACACAATTTAATAAAATATCTGTGGAAGATATCCTACAATCGCTCGGACATTTTCCCACAAAACAAAATGAAAAAGAAGCGTGGTTTCTAAATCCTTTTTCCAAGGAAAACAACGCCTCTTTTAAAATCAATAAAAACCTCAATTATTGGTATTTATTTTCAGAAGGAATCGGCGGAAATAACATTGATTTTATGAAGAAATTTTTGAATGCTTCAATATCTGAAGTTTTAAACTGGGCAGAAAATCACAATTTTTCTTCTTTTCACCAGCAAACCAATAATCAGAAATTATTTAATCTTTCCAAAACTTATGAAATAGTAGAGGTGAAAGAAATTCAACATCCTGCATTAATTCAATATCTAAAAAGCAGAAAAGTAGAAGCTCAAAAACACTTAGTTTCTGAAATTCATTATCAAATGAATGACAAAAAATATTTTGGAATTGGCTTTAAAAACGATTCAAATGGATATGAAATCCGAAACGCTTATTCTAAAATTTGTCTTGGTAAAAAAGACATTACAACCATAAAAAATAACTCAAAATCGCTTCTGATTTTTGAAGGGTTTTTCGATTTTCTTTCCTTTAAAAATATTGAAAAATCGTTAGAAAATGTCCCTTCAGATTACATGATTTTGAATTCAGTTTCGATGATTCATAAGATTAAAAATTCACTTGAAAATTATGAAAAAACAGACCTCTATTTTGATAATGACGAAGCAGGAAATTGCGCCGTTGAAATCATCAAAAACGAAAGAATTGAAGCAGAAGATTGCCGGATTTTATATTCAGATTTTAAAGATTTAAATGATTGGTTAATTCATAAAAATCCACAAAATGATAATCTACAATCGTTAAATAGAAGGAGGTATTAGCATAGAAGAAAGAATAAAAGACCTGCGTAAAAAGGTGACGGTCAAAATATGGTTAGATGGTAGTGCAAAAAGTACCCATTGTTTACAATAAGCGTTTCACGCTTTTTATAAAACTGGGATGCTTGATTTCTTCCTATCGTCAGAAATACAATTTACAGAAAATAACATAATAAAAATTAAAACATGAAAGAAGATTTTTTTAAAAAATTTGTACAAAAAGCAACACAGGAAAATGAGCAAAAATTGAATGCTGAAAAAAGAAAAAATCACTTCAAAGATTTAGGTCGAAGAGGTGGTTTGAAAAAGAAATCTGATCCGCAATTAACGAGAATAATTTCCTTTAGGATGACTGAAAGTGAATATCAAATTGAGTTAAAAAAAGCCGAGAAAGTAAAGTTGAAATTATCAACTTTTGCCCGAATGGTTTACCAGGGAAAAGTGCTGAAAATTGACGAATTTAAAACCGATGAAATCTTGTTGGAATACGGTAATAATTTTAAGAGGATTAAAAATTTACTGCGCCACAGAGAATGGAATCTTTTCGCAAATAAAAAGAAAATTATTGTAGAGATTGAAGAAATTATTGAACTCGTCCGTGAGTATTTATATTCTAAAAAAGATCAAATAATAGCGGATGAATAATTCAGCAACTACCAGAAAGATCTCTGAAATTGCGTTGGAATATAATGGGAACGACAAAGGAATGGCGGTACTTGCGGCAGTTAATTTTCTTTTGGGTAGAAAACCAGAAGATCAATTTCAGGAAATGAAAATCGTACCTGATCGGAATCACAAGGTTAAAAAATGGGCATTAACCGGATATATTTCGCCACCAGAAGAAATTGGAAAATCTCTTTCCGATCAGGAATTGACGGACATTGCGATTGAAGCATTAAAAAAAGTTGGCGTTACGGATTTAAATCAATTTCGTTTGGATATTCATAAAAGCACAAAACAGAAACACATTCATTTTGTGGTCAATAGAATGAATATTCATGGGAAATGTACTGTTAAATCGCATAAAATAGGAGAAAGATTCGGTGAAGAAGTCCGCCAAATTTGTCAGGAACGAAATCTGAAAACCGATGTAGAAATTGGAATTGAAAAGAAAGCAGAAATGCTGAAAAATCTTATTCAGAGTTTGAAGTGCTCCAATAATTTTGATGAATTAATTTCAGAAATGAGGAAAAGAGGCTTTTTAACTGAACTTTCTAAAAATGAAAAAATTGGAATTTCGGGAATACGAATCATTTTGGAGAGCGACATCAATCATAAAACCAAACGACAATACAAACCGGGTTATAAACTTTCAGAAATAACATCAAGTCTAAAAATAGCGGAGATCAAAAGTGTTTTTGATTTGAAAAATATTGTGAATCAGGAATTAAAAGCGTCTTCAAGTTTGAAAGAACTTCGGGATAATCTGTATAGGCAAGGATGGGCGATGAAAGTTCAGTATAAAAACGAATTCCGACCCAATCAAATTAATCAAGTTCAGGATATCTGGATCAAAAGAGTTGCAACCACAACTACCAATCAGCAGAAAGATGGTTTCTTATACCACAAATACGATGGGTTTTCTCTTTCTGCAATTGGTAGCAATTACCAGAATATTGAAAAACTACTAAATAGTACCTCATTATCATCAAATCATTCACCATGTATTTCTGATAGTACCAATCGTGATGATATTTTAGAAATTGCCTTGGGTGCAGTTGAAGACATCCTAAAACCAAATTATGTTTCGCAAGCGGAAGATGAATGGTGGAAAAAAAAGAAAAAATTCAAACGATAAAAAATATAAAATGGAAAACAAAAATCAAATTGAAGAATCTAAAACCGATGGATTCGAACTTTTAGAAAAAGTAATAAAATCAAACGAAGAAAATATTAAATCAAATAAAGATAAAATTGAACTCTATGTGAAATTGGCATTTATGTTCGAGGATCATTTAAAGATGATGGGTCAGACACAATTAGATTTTGAAGTGGTTGCCGAGAAATATAAAGATGCAATGAAATTTCATGAATTAGAATCTGTAAAAAGAAGTGAATTCTTAAAAAATATTCCAACCAAAATCGAAGCAGTTCTTGCACCGGAAACAGTAGAATATTTTGAAAAGATAGATTCAAAAATAAAAGAAATGAAAATCTTAACATGGTCCCGAATTGGAACGATGATTTTAGCGATTCTAGTATTAATTATTTCTATCAACTTTGCTACGAATTGGTATAAAGAAAGTATTAAAGCGAAAAGTGAAATTAGAGAAGAAATTTTAAATGAAATTGCTGGTGAAGGGAAAAAAATATATTATGAAAATGAGGTGAAAGCTTTGACTGAAAATACTAAATTGATGCAATTATGGATTAAAAATAATCCTACAAAAGCAGAAGATTTTTTGAGATTTAAAGATGGGTACGAAGCGAGTAAGGACTCTAAGTAAGAAACGTTATTCTTCAATTTGATTGTTATTTCATACGAATTAATGTTTTTTGTATGAAATAACGATCATTTAGAAAAAAACAAAGTGGAATTTTTTCAATTTTATTCAATTGGAAGTACAAATTTCATAGATTTAGAAATTTGAAATTCTATGATTAACTTTTTAAACAAGAATATTTTTAAATTTAAATGATGAACTGGAATAAATTTACCACCTATGGAGAAAGCCCACAAAATTCTTTTGAAACATTATGTAATCAACTTTTTGAAAGATTTCTCAAACGAACATATAAAACTGAATTAATTAAATTTAGAGTTATTAATGGTGCTGGAGGCGATGGAGGAATTGAGGCATATGGACAATTAACTTCAGGAGAAATAATAGCGATCCAAGCAAAATGGTTTCAACAAAGCATAAGTGATAGTGAAATTAGACAAATAAAAAACTCAATTCTAACAGCGAAAAAAATTCGTGCTGAAATTAAAGAGTATATTATTTGTATTCCACATGATGTAAATTCTCTGAAAATTGGAAGGGGAAAAAAGCCAACTACAAATCACGAAGAAAATAAAATTAATAATTTAGTTGAAGAAATTCATGTAACCTATCCTGATTTAACAATCACTTGGTGGTTTGACAATGAAATATTAACTGAACTTCAGCAACAAGATAATGAAGGTGTCCATAAATTCTGGTTCGATAAAGAAGTCATATCAATGAACTATTTATCAAATCATTTTGCTATCCAAAAAAGAGGATGGTTAAACGAAAGATATATTCCTGAATTACATGGTTTAGGTTTAATTCATAAAGAATACGAAAAACTTTGTTTTTCAAACCAATACCGGAATGAACTATTTAGCAAAATCTCACAGGCAATTATAGATATAAGATTTTGTATCTCTCAAATTGAACTTTTTATACCAAATAATTATGTAGATGGTGTAAATGACGAGTTGCTTGTTGCTAAAGAGAATCTCAAAAAATTTCTTGAAGAACTTAAAAATATAGCAGATGCTATAAAAACCGGGAATGGCTTTTATATACCTCTAATTTTTCCAGAAGTCGATTTATGGGAAATAAAACTAAAACTAGAGAAATTCGATGCTATCAATATTCAAAAAAATATACTACCGAAATTAATTTCAAGTTTACAAAATATCCATGAATATGATTTACCACAATACATACGACACTTCTTTTTTTATTTTAATCAGAAGATAAGATTAATTTTAGGCGAATCAGGTACTGGCAAAACACATGGACTTACAAATTGCGTTGAAATTCATTTGTCTAAAAACTCTCCATCTTTAATTGTACAAGCGAAAGGATCTGCATGTAACAACTGGACTGAAATTCTTTGCCAGTCGCTAGAAATAGATTGGAATAAGAATGAAATTCTTTCCGCATTTGAAACGCTTGCAATTAAGAATGACATTCAAAGAGCAACTTCATTAAATGCTGGAGAAGAAAATGACTACGAAGTTACAAAAGCAATAATCTGTATTGATGGTCTTGAAGAAGAAATTGCAAATGAAAAAGATTGGTATGAGCGATTAAGAGAATGTGAAGAACTCACAACTAAATATCCACGGCTTAGATTTCTATTCAGTGCACGACGATATTTTTATGATCACAGAGAAGTTCCAGAAAGTGAAATTTTTGAAGAAGTCTTCTTACCGAGGGAAGGAGACATACCCATTGAAGAAGTGGCACCATATTATTTTAATGCCGATAATTATAATATCCAACTTTCTTCCCCTTCACTAATAAGGGGAATTGATAGTTTGCTTGCCTTAAGACTGTTTTGCGAAGAATATAGAAACCAGTCTATTAATGCTACAAATAATATTTTAACAGCGACAAGAGATTTAATTAATTTAAAAATAAAACGTTTAAATAGCGAATTTCTTTCAAAATTACAAAGCAAAAAAGGAGCAATCAGAAATCCTTTAATGGATTCTTTAGAAATTATCGCAAATTTTTTTTATGAGAACCACGAAATAGAACACAATGAATTAGTCAAATTAATTTCAGAACCATTAGAAAAGTATTTAGATGTATCAGAAATGGATTCTCTAATTGATTATTTAACTAATAATGCGTTTTTAATAAGATTTGACAGAATTAATAATGAAGGACTTTTAAAAAAAGTCAAGCATTATTATAGCATCACATATCAATCTATCATTGAGCATATTATATCTGAAAACATTTACTATGATATAAAAAGCGGTTCTTTAGATAGAATCCCAGAATTTTTACATAAGGTAATGATAAGACCTGTAGATTTTAATGCAGCAGATTCTTACAGTTATATGGAAATTAAGCCTAACGAAAAAATAATTCAAAATATAATAAATAATTCATTAATTGAGTCAGGCAAATTGATTGGGGATGATGGTTTTCTAACAGAAGGTTTCGATGAATGGAAAATATTAGAATACCAGTTAGTAGCAATAAACGCGGCACCAATTAATATAGCACAAGATTTCAAATCCAAAATTGACGAACTTTTAAATGGGAGTTATATAAATCTTTCTTACGTTTTAAAATATTTAATTTTTCCATCAAGTTCTTACCAAGATTCTGTTTTTGGCGCAGAATATTTACATGAAATCTTAATGAAACTTTCTGTTTTTGAACGAGACAAATTTTGGTCAGGTTTGGATATGTACGAACTCACTAAAGTTGACGAAATTGAAAGAGATAATTATCAATATGACAATATTTTCAGGCAATTAGGGATTGGTAATCCAACCCTGTATGAGTGGGATTTACACAACGGTAAACCACTTATTTTTGCTTGGGGTCTTTCAACAATTGATCAAAAATTAAGAAGTGATTTAAGAATTTCATTAACCGGTTGGGGAATTAATAATCCTTCCGAATTTGTACTTCTGTTAACTAAAATATTCAATTGCAATGACCCACAAATCCAAGAAGATTTGGCTTCAATAATGCTAGGAATAGCAAGTAGATTAAAAGACAAAGAAAAAATTAGTGAATTGGCTAACTGGTCAATTGCCAATGTTTTTGATCATCTAAAAATTCATCGAAATATTATTGTAAGACAAGGTTTTCGTGCAATTATAGAAAGAGCATTTCAGCATAATTTAGTTTCTGAAGTAGAAATTCAAAAGTGTAGACCAAGTCAAATGCAAACTATCGATTTGCTTCCTCTTGAAAGAAATTTAGAAACGACCAGTGAAGGGCAATCCTATCCAATTGTTCATGATCTAAAATGGTACGTAATAGGAAAATCATATAGTAAATTTTTAGAGTATCCATCTTCATTCGTTGATGGTTTAAAGGATAATGATTGTAGTGAGGCAAAAATCTTATTAGATATGTACCGCGAAAAATATAATGATGATAATTTATTTGCGGATCGTTGGAGTATGGAGGTTGCCATTTCTTATATTAAAAGACTTGGATTTACTAGATTAGAAGGAAATAGCTACACAAAAGCAACTCATGGAAGCAAAAGCGAAGTATTTACCTATGAAGAAAAATATACATGGCTTGCAGTTCATTATATTCAAGGATACTTATCAGATTATATTCCTGCAAAGTCATGGTCTGGTAATCGAGAATTTGTGTCAGACTATTCACAAATTACAGACATTCCAAATCCAGCAGAATTTTTTCTTGATATTGATGCAGAAATTGAAGAATTAGAACTTAAAAGAGATTGGGTTGTAAAAGAGGTTTTATCAAGTGAGTTAGAAACTGGCATTGAAATAAATCAAAGTATTTGCAATTGGGTTAACGAAGAACCTATTTTTAATTTAGAAAATTGGTTAACTTTTGATTCTACCGATTTTCAAATTGCTGAACCTAATAAAAAATGGATAGCACTTTACAATGGAACCAGTTTATCGGATTCAAAGGAGTACTGTAATTCATACTTTAATGCAACTGCATGTATAATTAAAAGTGAAGATTTGCCACCACTCCTAAAAATTATTCAGGAAATTCCAGACGTCTTAAATTTCATATCTAATAGTGATAATTTCTATTCTACGCCAAAAACAAGTACATACAGCAATCCAACTGATATAGTGTGGATGACATGGATTGAAGAAGATGACACAACGCAATCATATTATGATGGCATTTCTGAAGATGAAAAATATCTTTATCACACAGTAACGCAGATTACACGAAATACAGTTGAAGGAGAAGACTATTTTAAGTTGCCGTCAAAAAAAATCAGAAAAATGATTGATTGCATTGAACTCGTAGGAGACGAATTAAAAAATGCAAATGGAATTACAACCGCATTTAATTTTAAAAAATCCGACGGTGCATACCGTGATAGTCAGGAATTAGTTCTAGTTGATAAGGATATTTTGGAAACTGCAATTGAAAAAGAAGGATATGAAATCATATGGTTTATTGATCTTTTTAAAAAGAAAAATCCTTTAAGTGAAAATCTAGACAAGGATTTTCATGTCCAAAAATCACGGAAATATTTTGTTTGGACAGAAAATAACGAAAAGAAAAGCATAAAATTTTGGGATGAACACTTTTCAAACAGGAGAGATGAAGATAAGATCAAGTAATATCAAAACGTTACCTCTATCAGTTTTTAAATGATTTATAAATGAAAAAGTAATTTAAGAAACAGAGTATGATACAAATAGAAAAGTTTTATTTGATTACGAATAGATTTATGACAAATTGAATAATATTACTTCTATTAAAAGCTACGATAGAGATTTAGTTTGCAATATAAAAAGAGAATTTTACGATTCTAATAATTTGGTGGAAAAGATAGAATTCCAATCAGGCGTCAAAAGAAGAGTTAGAAAATATGACTTTAAATTTAACGATAACCATGATTGGATAATGAGAATGACTACAGATGATGGGGAACCAAGATTCATTACTGATCGTGAAATAATTTATTATTAAATATCATAAAATCCTCCTAATAATTTTATAAATTTACACCACAAGTTAATTAAATAACATCTAATGAAAATCAATCGATTGAAAGTAATCCTTGCTGAAAAAGAGAAAACCAATAAATGGTTGGCTGAAAAATTGGGGAAAAGTGATGTTACAGTTTCGCGGTGGTGTACCAATGAAGTGCAACCATCGATGGAAACATTGCTTGAAATTGCAAAACTTTTAGATGTAGATATTAAAGAACTATTGAATTCATCAAAATAATATGAAAATGCAGGTTTACAGATTTTCATTTACCGCAGCGTCTTTGATGGTTTCCGAATTGGTAGTTTTAGCAAAATTATTAATCAGTGTGGATTTTGATTACGATCAGATTTCTCAAAATGAAATCAAGAGAGATAGAGAGGCAACACGCAAACGTGAATTTTCAGAATTGGTTTTACGTTTGAAAACGCTTTCTAACGAAGAGATAAAAATTCTTGCAGAAAGCAGTCTTGAAAATCAAAAACTTATTTCGTTTTTGGCTTGTGTGCGATTATACAGAATTATCAGAGAATTTGTAGAGGAAGTGATTTTGGAGAAAATATTACTTTTTGATAATCTCTTAAGCAACAGAGATATAAGTGCTTTTATGTACAATAAATCCCTAGAATACAAAGAAATTGAAAAATTAACCGAAGGCACTCAAAAAAAAGTGCAACAAGTTATTTTTAAAATTCTGGAGCAAGCGGGAATTATTGATAGTGTTCGAACAAAAAAAATACAAATTCCATTTCTTGATTTTAATTTGCAAAATATATTATTAGAACAAGATAAAAAATACCTTTTGAACTTATGATTTGCGGGCAAGAAAAAATAAAAGAGAACTTTAATTCTATTTTTGATATTACACGATCAAAGGAATTTTTGAATATGGAGGGACTTGGTGGTGAAGTTCCATTCTGGATTGCGCCTTATGATATTCAATTGCAAGATTTTGCCGATCAAGAATTAAATCACTTATTAAATAAATTGAATAATGCAGGTGTGAAGGTTTTGGATCTTGATCTCTTTCAACTATCAGTAGAGATCATTGAAGAAAATATCGGACTTGATAAAATGTTCCAAGTAGAAAAGAAAAAAAATAAAGATAAATTTAAAAAAGCATTACAATCTACCTTGAATTTGCACGAACGATTTATCCCTTTGATTGATGAAAAAGTGAAAGAATCAAAAGCGCAAATTCTCATATTAAAAGGTGTAGGTGCAGTTTATCCTTTCATTCGTTCGCATAATGTTCTTAATAATTTACAAAGTGTAGTTACTCATATTCCAACTTTAATGTTTTTCCCTGGAGAATATAACGGCAGAACCTTGAATCTTTTTGGAGATATAAAAGATGATAATTATTACAGAGCACAGAATATTTTTCTTCATAAAATTAATAACCTTACTAAAACTCAAAATTAATAATGATAAAATTACCGGACTATTTTGTAAAACCTTATGATCGAGTTATAGAAACTGTTATTATGGCAGATGATCAGAATCACATTTATGATGAAGTTTCTGAATATGTAGTTACCCATGATATTTCTAATAAAATTTCAGATTTCTTTGAGGCATACAGAGACAAAGGCAGTACTAATGGAGTATGGATTTCGGGTTTCTTTGGTTCTGGAAAGTCGCATTTACTGAAAATTTTGAGTTATGTGTTAGAAAACAAACATTACGACCAAGAAAAATTGGGCGAAATGTTTGCGGGTAAAATTAAAGAAGATGCCAAATTAAAGGCAGATATTTTACAAAGCATTGAGAAATACAAATCTGAAAGTATTTTATTTAATATTGATCAACAAGCGCAAATTACGAATAAAAATGACCCAAATGCGTTGCTACAGGTCTTTTATAAAGTTTTCTATGACCACCAAGGTTTTTACGGATTCCAACCACACATTGCAGAATTTGAATCCTATTTAAGCAAGGAGAATAAATTTGACGATTTCAAAATCGAATTTAACAACAACTTTCCTAGACAATGGGAAGAAGCAAGGATAGATTATGTAGATCCACTTTTCAATGAAGCACTAGAAATGGCTTTAGGTAAGATTTATGGTGTTGATGCTTCCAAATATGAAGATTATCTGGATCAATGGGAAAATAAACACAAAGCGTCTATTGAAAATTTTGCAGATAAAGTAGCAGATTATATTTCTACAAAAGGAAAAAATTTCCGTCTGAATTTTTTCATAGATGAAGTAGGGCAATACGTTGCAGAGAACACAAAACTAATGTTGAATCTGCAAACTATTGCAGAATCTTTAAACACAAAATGTAATGGAAATAGTTGGGTTTTTGTAACGTCGCAAACAGATTTAGAAGGTTTGATTGGTGATGACCGTCATATTCAAAAAGACGATTTCTCCAAAATTCAAGGACGTTTCAGCAATCGTATTCCTCTTACTTCTTCCAATGTCGATGAAGTGATTGAACGTCGACTTTTGGAGAAAAATGAAAAAGGAAAAGATTATTTTGGCAAATTATACGATAAGGAAAATGCAAATCTCAAAACATTACTTTCTTTTTCCGAAGTTGGGATGCAGTTTAAATTATACAGCGATCAACAAGATTTTATTAATAAATATCCTTTTGTTCCTTATCAGTTTGATTTGTTTCAGCAATGTATAAAGTCTTTGTCTCGCCACAATGTTTTTCAAGGAAAACACGCATCTGTTGGAGAACGTTCAATGTTAGGCGTTTTTCAGCAGGTTTTGAAAGGTTTGGGCACTTTTGATGAAGGAGATTTAGCCACTTTTGATGCGATGTTTGAAGGTATTGTCGGAACGTTAAGACCTGAGGCTCAAAATGCAATTAGTCTTGCAAACAGCCAACTAAAAACCCGAAATCCGTTAGCAATTAGAATTTTAAAAACATTATTTCTAATAAAATATTTTGATGGTTTCAAAGCAACAACCAGAAATATTCAGATTCTTTTAACAGGAAGTGTGAATATTCAGGTTAATGATTTCCAAAAGAAAGTAGAAGAAGCGCTCAATTTGTTGGAAGAAGAAACCTACATCCAAAGACGTGGCGATATTTATGAATATTTGACCAACGAAGAAAAAGATATTGAGGAAGAGATAAAAGATCTTCGTATAGAAGATGATGAAATCAGCAAATATTTAGGTGCCGTTATTTTTGATGGAATATTAAAAGACACCAAAATAAAATACCAAGACAACAAGCAAGATTTTGAGTTTGCCCGTTTTGTAGATGGTTTATTACTTGGCAGACCCCAAGAGTTGCAATTAACGTTCATCACATCAGATTATCCCGAATATTCTAATGATTCTCATTTTTCTGCAAAAACAATTGCAGATCAAACCTTGATGATGGTACGTTTGCCAGAAGAGAAACGCTTCATCAGTGAAGTAAGGATGCACTTGAAAACTGCAAATTACATCCGGAAAAACAACACCAGTGCAAATTCTGATTCTTATGCGAGAATTTTGCGAGAAAAAGGAAGTTTGAACAGCCAAAGAAATAGAATTATTCAAGAAACTGCTAATGATCTTATTGCTCGTGCTCAAATTTTCATCAACGGAAGCGAAAGCACAAAATCTTCTTCATCCGATGCAAGAACCAGAATTGTAGATACTTTTCAGGATTTGATAAAAGTGGCTTATCCAAAATTAGATCTTCTAGGGAATGCCATTTTAGATGAAGCGCAACTCAATTTAATGATGAGTAAATCTACTGCAGATAATTTATTTGGTGGAGATGATACTTTAATTTCCGCTCCAGAACAACAAGTTTTAAATTATATCAACCGTCGAAAAAGTATGAATGAGCGTACAACGCTTACCGATGTGCGAAATCATTTCAACGGAAAACCTTTTGGGTGGAGAATGGTTGCCAGTTTCTGTATTCTTGCCCAACTTTTCAAACGTGGGAAAATAGAAGCCAAACAAAATACCAATACTTTAGAAGACAGAGATCTTGCGATGGCTTTTAATAATAACCAACAGTGGAACAATACTTTGGTTATTCCGCAGCAAGATATAGATGGTACACTTTTGCGAAAGGTGAAAGATTTGCACAAAGATCTTTTTCATGATACCAATGTAGCAACCGAAGCCAAAGAAATCGCCAAAAATTTCAAAGAAAAAGCACGGGAATTAGATTTGGAACTTCAAAACTTCCTAAATCAAACCGATACTTTTCCTTTTCTACAAACTTTGAAATCTTTCCAAGACAAGATCAAAGGTTTTGCACATTTAGATTACAGCCAACTCATCAATTCTGTAAAAGATTATGAAGATGATTTGCTCGATTTCAAAGAAGATGTTTTCGATAGAATTCGTGCTTTTATGAACAGCGATCAAGTGAAGATCTACAAAAACATCAATCTTTTTCTTAACGAAAATAGTGGTAATCTGCATTTCATTGAAAAAGAAAGAGAAATTGCGCAACTCCACGCTGTCAAAAATCACGATGCACCTTATATGGGAGATCAAATTCGTTTGGCAAAAGAAGCGATGGATGTTTTAAGCAAAAGAATTCTTGCGCAACAAGAGGAAGAACGAACAAAAACGTTAGAAAAATTAAGTAAAAACATACAAAATCTAAAAGCCGAAAAAGATTTTTCTAAATTAAATGACACTCAAAAAGATCAAGTTCTGCGCCCTTTTGAAGAATTAACGAGGAACGCTAATAAAGAACGCTTCATTTCAAATCTCAAAGATTTTGGAAATGACCTTTCGGATCTTTATACTAAACAACTCAATCTCTGTGTAACTTTAGCCAATCCATCGAAAGAATATAAAGAAACAAAAGAAGATTCTGGAGACAATTCTGGCGAAAATCCAGTTCCGAAAGTTGCTGATCCGCACGAATTTTACATCACTTTATCCAACACTTTGAAGAAAGTAAATTCTGACGTTTCTCGTTTAGAATCCGAGGAAGATGTAGAGCATTATTTGGCTGCACTCAAAACCGTTTTGCTGGATCAACTAAAGCAAAACAGAAAAATAAACTTGAACTAAAAGATGAACACCTCCCAAATAAAGAAATTTGCACAGGAAGCACGTACCAAACTCCTCAATTTGGTTGCCGGAAAATTAGAATCTGTTCTTACGCAAGATTCTGCATCGCTTCGTGCAAAAGCAGAAACCATCAAAAAACTGGACGAAGAAATAAAAGAAATTGGCAAAGAGGCTTTGATTGATAAGGTTGCTTACACTTGGTTCAATCGTTTTGTGGCACTTCGTTTTATGGATGCCAATGATTTTCAACCTTTGGGCATCAATATTCTTTCGCCTACACACGGTTTAACAAGTGGTTCTCCGCAGATTTTAGCCGATGTACAGGCAGGAATTTTTCCCGAAAATTTAAAATTAGACAGAAATTATATCAATGATATTCTGAATGGCGTAACTGCTTCTTCTAATCCCGATAACGATATTTACCGTCATATTCTTATTGCGGTTTGCAATGATCTGCACCGCATTTTTCCTTTTTTGTTTGAGAAGATTGATGATTACACCGAACTGCTTTTGCCCGATGATCTTACCACGCCATTTTCTATTGTAAACGATGTGGTAAAAGGAATGACGATAGAAAATTGCGCCGAAGTAGAAATCATTGGCTGGATCTACCAATTTTATATTTCTGAAAAGAAAGATGAAGTATTTGCCGCCAAAACTTCTGTGAAGAAAGAAGATATTCCTGCGGCAACACAACTTTTTACGCCCCGATGGATTGTAGAATATATGGTGCAAAATACGGTGGGAAAATTGTGGTTGCAAAACAAACCCCAATCTGCATTGCGAGAACATATGCCGTATTTTATAGAATCTCCTTCTGTAAAAAATGAAGATTTCTTGAAACTCAATTCTATAGAAGAACTCACGCTTTTGGATCAAGCGTGTGGAAGTGGGCATATTTTGGTGTATGGTTTTGAGTTGCTCTACAAAATTTACGAAGAAGAAGGTTACAGTCCTGCAGAAATTCCTGCTCTTATTATTACTAAAAATTTGCACGGTTTTGAAATTGATGATCGTGCTGCACAATTGGCAATTTTGGCGTTGATGATGAAAGCCAGATCTTACCAACGCAGGTTTTTTAACAAAGAAATAAAACCCAATGTCTTGTGTTATGACGATGTTGTTTTTAACCAGGAAGAATTAACCAGCGTTTTGGTTTTAACCAAATTGGATAAAAGCACAGAACTGCAATATGATCTGAAAATTTTGGAACAAGCCACCAATTATGGTTCTTTGATGATCCCAAAATCTTCTGAAACATTTCTTAATGAAGCATTAGAAAAAGTAAAGAGTGCCTTGCAAAAAGCCGATCTTTTTCAGCAGGAATTATTAGAAAAATTAAAATTGGCATTGTTGCAACTCTTGCCTTTGAGCAAAAAATACCATTGCATTGTAGATAATCCACCATATATGGGAGGCGGAAATATGAATAAAGTTTTAGGCGATTTTGTAAAAAGCAATTATAAAGATTCTAAAGCAGATTTAATGACTTGCTTTATGGAAGCAGGTTGGAAAATGCTTTTACCAAATGGATATTTAGGAATGATAAATCTACCATCTTGGTTGTTTCTTTCATCTTTTGAAAAATTACGAAATATTATCATAAAACAAAAACATATTGATTCTTTGCTTCACATGGGAAGAGGGATTTTTGGCGTAGATTGGGGATCAACAGCATTCATAATTCAAAATCAAAAATCTGATAGGGAGGGGAAATATTTTAAACTGCATAAAAGAAATTTCCAACATATTTATCCAGAAGATATTAGAGATATATTCTTAAAATCCAAAAATAATTCTTTAACAAAAATAAATTTTGATAAATACAGAGATGAAGGTGAAATTGTCCATATTGATGATTTAGAAGATGAAAATGGTTTACAAATTTCTTACAACGGCAACCAAAAGGATTTTGAAAAGATTCCGGGAAGTCCAATTGGATATTGGTTAAGTGAAAAAATGTTAATGAATTTCAGTGAAAAACTTGTAAACACATTCGCAGAAGCCAAAACAGGAATTACTTCGGGAAAAAATGAAAGATTTGTTAGAATCTGGTTTGAAATTGATAAAATAAAAATAAATACTAAAGAATCATATAATGATGAAAAATACTGGACATCATATCGCAAAGGAGGAAGCACGCAAAAATGGTTTGGTAACAATTCTCTTTTTATAAATTGGCAAAATGACGGCGATGAAATTAAAAATTTTAAAACATCTATTATTAGAAACCAACAATATTTTTTCAAAAATTGTATAACATGGTCATTAACATCATCGAATGGAAATAGTTTTAGAAAATGTGAAAGTGGGGGCGTTTTTGATGTAAATGGAATGTCTTTATTTATTAAATGTTTAGATGATCAAAATTATTTTCTCGGATTTTTGAACAGCAAAATCACTTATGAACTTCTAAAAGTAATTAATCCAACACTCGCTACACAACCTGGAAATGTTGAAAGTTTACCGATCATAATTCAGAATAATACAGAAATTTCTCAAATCGTAGAAAATAACATCTTTATTTCTAAACAAGAATGGAATTCCCGCGAAACTTCATGGGATTTCCAGAAAAACGAACTCGTCCGTTTCAAAGGCGTAGATGTAGAAAGTGCGTACAATTCTTATAAAGATTATTGGCAACTGCAGTTTTTCACTCTTCATAAAAATGAAGAAGAACTCAACCATCAATTTATAGAAATCTATGGTTTGCAAGAAGAATTAACGCCAGAAGTTCCGCTTGAAGACATCACCATTCTAAAAGAAGAAAGCAAAATAGAAAACGGCAAACTCATCTTTCAGCAAAAAGAGATTATGGCGCAATTTATTTCTTACGCTGTTGGTTGCATGTTTGGCAGATATTCTTTAGACAAAGAAGGTTTAATTCTCGCCAACCAAGGAGAAACTTTAGAAGATTATTTTCAGAAAGTCGGCAAAGAAGAAAAAGAGTTGCGCTTTTTACCAGATGCAGACAATGTAGTTCCCATTTTAGAAGAAGAATGGTTTGATGATGATATTGTAAACCGTGTCAGAATTTTCATCAGAAGCATTTGGGGAAATGAGGTGTACAGCAAAAATATTCAGTTTGTAGAAGATTGTTTGGGTGATGATTTGCGTAAATATTTTACCAAATATTTTTATGCAGATCACATAAAACGCTATAAAAAACGTCCTATTTATTGGTTGTTTTCTTCGCCAAAAGGTCACTTTAATGTACTTGTTTATATGCACAGATATACGCAAGATACACTCAACTTTATTTTAAATTCTTACTTGCGTCCATTTAGGGAGAAAGTGAAAAATGATATGCAACAGCAAGAAGACATCATCATCACAGGATCTGCTATAGAACAAGGCAAAGCCAGAAAACGCCAAGACAAACTGAAAGATATTCTAAAAGATTGCGATGCTTATGAATATGATATTTTGTATCCTTTAGCAGGAGAACGGATTGCCATAGATTTAGATGATGGCGTTTTGGTGAATTATAACAAATTCGGCAAAGCGATTGCACCAGTTCCGGGTTTAAATGATACCAAAACAAAAGAAAAAGTAAGAAAATTTGACTGGATCGATATTGCAAATATCAAATGAGTAAAATAGCACAAAGTTTAGAAAAATTATATACCAAACATCGCATTGTACTTTGGTATGATGCCGAGCAAAATTTTGAAGAAGATTTGGCAACATTAGACTTGCCAGAAATTACCATTCTTACTGTTGCAAATGATGAATTGGCAATAAAGCACAGAATGCTTTTGCAAGAGCCAAAGCAACAATTTTTGCTTTATATGCCTTACCAAAAACCATCAGATGACGAGAATTGGTTGAAAGATATAGAATTGTCGCAAACCATTTTCCACACAGATCAGGAATCGATGTTGTTGCAGGAATTAGAATTACCGTTTCATCTTCAATCTTGGCTTAAGAAGCAAACTTTATTTTTCAAAAGCAAAGAACGTTTGGCGAAATTTCAGACTTTAATATCCCCGAAAGATGATGTCAAAACACTGAATAATAAATTGTTGCAAGTTCTGCTAAATTCAGAGTACCACGATTTAGATCAACTATTGCGAGATTATGTAAAAGCATTTGCCGATGCAAAATCCGATGCGGTGAAAGAGATGTTGGAGAAACATAATTTGGCAGAATATTTTTGGGTAGAAATTGCAAATGTTTACGGAATTCCCAATGAATCTCACAATATTTATGATTTTCTATTGATGTTGTTTCAAAGAAGTTTCGTCCCGATTTGTGGTGCAGAACAATTTTTAAATTCCGCAAAAGTTGCGCTTTCCAATTGGAAAGATTTGCGTTCATTTTCTCCAGTTTTCGATGCAGTTTCCAATAAAATTGCAAAAGACCTAAATGTGAAATTGGTTCTGAACGGCATTGTTTTAGAAGAAGTTTTGGAAGAAAATCTTTTTGAAGAAATTGAGAAAAGCATTGTAAAAGATGTGATTAAAAAAGTAAGAGACCGCACTTTCAATAGTTCTCGTGTAGAAGAAATAATTAAAAAAAGAGAAAGCAAACATTGGTTTGGAAAATACAAATTTTACTACCAAGCAATATTGAAAGCCATACTTTTAATTGAAGAAATACAGAAAACAGATTTCAAAGAGATTAAAAGTTTAGAAAGTGGTTTTGAATTATACAGCAGTTCTTATTACAAAGTGGATCAATGGTATCGCCAATTTATTTCGCTTTTACGCAGAGTAGAAGCAAGCAGTATTTTGCAACCACTTTACCAGGAAGTTGAAAAAATATATTCTAACAAATGGTTGCTAGATTTGGCAGATCATTGGCAAGCATTCGTCGATAAAAATGAAAAATGGTATTTCGGATCAAAAAGCCAATTGAATTTTTATGACACCGTTGTAAAATCCAAATACATCGATCAAAAAAGAAAAGTATTCGTCATAATTTCTGATGCATTGCGCTTCGAAATAGGAGAAGAATTGAATAGAACAATCAATCTTCAAAACCGATTTGAATCTAAATTGGATTATAGAATTACTGGTTTGCCATCTTACACGCAATTGGGAATGGCTTCTTTGTTACCACATTCTACCATTAGTTTGGGAGAAGCAGATGATATTTTTTTAGATGGACTTTCCACAAAAGGAATGCAAGCAAGAGCAAAAATCCTAAACCAATCTGGAAGTATAAAATCTGCTTGTATTTCTGCCGAGGAATTGGCTTCTTTCAAAGTGAAATCTGAAGAAGCAAAAGATCTGGTTCAGAATAATGATGTGGTTTATGTCTATCACAACATCATCGATAAAACAGGCGACGACAAAATTTCTGAAGAGAAAGTGTTTGATGCTGTTTCAGACGAATTAGAACATTTGGTTTTATTAATTAAAAAAATATCGAGCAACAATATTTTGCACATGGTAATTACTGCAGATCACGGTTTTATCTATCAAAACGAAGCCATTGCAGAATCTGATTTTGCAGATGCCGATGTGAAAGGAACTATTGCAAAAAGCAACCGAAGATTTGTAATTGGTAAAGACCTTTCGCATAATGAAGCCGTTTTAAAATACGAAGCCAAAAATTTGGAAATAGATTCTGATGCAGAAATTCTTATCCCAAAAGGAATGAACAGATTGCGAAGACAAGGAGCAGGAAGTAGGTTTATTCACGGTGGTGCAATGTTGCAAGAAGTGGTAGTTCCTGTGCTTATCATTACCAAAAAAAGAGAGGACACAATCAGTAAAATAGAAGTAGATATTATTAATAAAAGCAATAATAAAATTACGACGAATATACATCCAGTAAAATTTTATCAATCCGAACCTACTGCAGAAAGATTGGTTGGTAGAAAATTAAAATCTTATTTCGCTGTGGATCAAGAAGGACAGAGAAATACCATCAGTGATGTTTTTGTTCATAATTTTGATTCTGCTGCAAACCGCGCAGAAGATCGAGAATTAATGTATCAGTTTAAGATTTCTACTTTATTAACAAGGCATTCTGAAGTGTATTTGCATTTGGAAGAACAAATCGAAGGATCAACCCAATGGATAGAATATGCGAAGTATAAATTTACACTCACGCTAGGAATGATGAACGATTTCGATGATTTTTAATTGAAGATTATGAAAGAATTAGATAAAAAAATTAATGAGCATTTTGCAGGAAAAGTAGTTCGCAAAGACCTTACACAAATTGTGAAAGGGAATGCAATTGTACCCAATTATGTTTTGGAATATCTTTTGGGACAATATTGTGCATCTGATCAGGAAGAAACCATTTTGGCTGGAATAGAAACGGTAAAATCTATTATTGCACAGCATTTTGTTCACCGTGATGAAGCGGAATCTATAAAATCTAAAATCAGGGAAAAAGGAACGCATCGCATTATTGATAAATTATCTGTAAAACTAAATGATAAAGCAGATCGCTATGAAGTTAGGTTTAGTAATTTGGGATTAGAACATATTCCGATCAGTTCTGAAATTGTGAAAAAAAATCCGAAACTGCTTTCAGAAGGAGTTTGGTCTTTGGTAAATATGGCATATCTTGCTGTAGAAGAAAGAAATACACCACCTTGGATTATTGAAAGCGTAAAACCAATTCAAATTTCGCAGGTAGATATTGAGGAGTATAAAAACGAAAGAAAAAATTTCAGCACAGAAGAATGGATTGATATGCTTTTGCAGTCAATTGGGCTAAATCCTGAATCTTTGTCGATGAGATCCAAGTTGATACAATTGTGCCGTCTAATTCCATTTACAGAAAACAATTACAATTTAATTGAACTTGGTCCGAAAGGAACGGGAAAGTCTCATATTTTCAGTGAAATGTCGCCACATGGAATTTTAATTTCTGGCGGAGAAGTTTCTAAAGCGAAACTGTTCGTCAATAATTCCAACGGAAATATAGGTTTGGTTGGTTATTGGGACGTAATCGCTTATGATGAATTCGCCGGTAAAACCAAGAAAGTAGATCGCGGTTTGGTTGATATTATGAAAAATTATATGGCAAACAAATCTTTCTCCAGAGGAAGCGACGTTTACCAAGCAGAAGCATCGATGGTTTTTGTGGGAAACACAGATCATTCTGTTCCTTATATGATGAAGCACAGCCATTTGTTTGATGCATTGCCGAAGGATTATCATGACACTGCATTTTTAGATAGAATTCACGCTTATCTTCCCGGTTGGGAGGTTTCTAAATTAAGAAATGAACTATTCACTGACGATTTTGGTTTTATTGTGGATTACATTGCCGAAGTTTTAAAAACTTTAAGAAAGGAAGATCACAGTAAATTATATCAAAATTACTTTACACTTTCCAACACCATTACTACACGAGACAAAACTGCGATTGAAAAAACATTTTCAGGTTTGGTGAAAATTATATTTCCAGATTTAGAAGTTTCAAAGGAAGAAGTGAAATTGTTGCTTGATTTTGCCATAGAATCTAGAAAACGAGTGAAAAATCAACTCATAAAAATGGATGAAACCTTCAATGAAGATCCAGTGTATTTTGAATATTTTGATAAACAAAATCAAAAATTTGAAGTGCAGACTTTGGAAGAATTGGAATATGGAGAACCTAAAGAAAAATTGGAGAGTAAAGAAAAAACATCCAATGAAGTAGAGGAAGATTCTGAACAAATTACAGAGAAAAAAGTTGAAAAACTTCCAATCAGCGGTTGCACAAAACACATTCGAGATAATCAAACGAATATTTCTTACGATAAGTTATTTGGAGATTATTTAGAAGGAGCAACAGAATATATAATTCAAGATCCTTACATTCGGTACGCATATCAATTCAGAAATTTCATAGAGTTGTGTTCATTGATTTATCAAAGAAATAGCGAAGCAGAGAAAATCACTTTAAAATTGATAACATGGAATGACAAAGATTTCATGGAAAATGCCACTGAAAGTTTTAATGAAATAAAAGATTCTTTATCAGAAATAAATATCGATTTTGAAGTTGAATTCAAAGAAACTGCACACGATAGATTCATCACTTGCAACAATGGATGGCGAATTATTTTAGGAAGAGGATTAGACATTTGGCAAAAAAGTAACGGCAGATATGATATTGCAGAATTACTGCAAGAAAAACGGAAATGTAGAGAGTTTGATTTGGTGGTGATTGCGGAGTGAAACAATAATTAATAACAAAGTACTAGATGAGGAATAAGATTGAAGATTCTATTATTTTAACGGATTTTTTCTTAAAATTTTCATTAATAATATCAGATTACCAACGACCATACGTTTGGTCTTTTAAACAATTTATAAAGTTGTATAAAGATCTAATTAAATATCAAGTTCAGTCCGAAGATCTTACTCCGCTATACTATCTAGGAAACATTATATTGGTTAAAAATAATGAGAATGGTTATGACATAATCGATGGACAACAAAGGATAACAAGTTTGTTAATTCTTGCGAATTTATTACAGCAAGACGAAATCTTCGGTTGTAATAAGGAATTTGTAATTAGATCTTCTATCTCTAAAGATAATATTAAAGCAAATGCTTCTTATTTAAGACATTATTTATCAGAAGAGGGAATAAAAAGAATTGATTTTGAAAAAATTAATATAACCTACATTATTGCTGAAAATCAAGATCAGGCTTTTAAATTCTATACTACTCTTAATACATCTGGAAAAAGTTTAAACGGTATAGATATTATTAAACCTTTTCATTTACAAAGTTTAAAAAAAACGAAGCAAGAAGAAAAAGCAAGATTGTTTGAAAAGTATCAATTTTCAGATAATGTACTGGGAAAAGTAATAAAATTATGTTTCCGTATTAGGTGTTGGACGGATTTATCTTTTCGTGATTTTCCAAGAAATCATGAAAAAATTTGGAAAGAGATTCTTCCTGAAGAATTTGCAAATATTGAAATGCAATCTGGTCATGATTATAAGTATTCGACAATTATAGAAGTAGAAGGCAATCTTAAAACTTCCCTTCCGACCTATCATATACTTCAGCCTTTACATAAAGGAGAAAATACTATTCATTATTTTATCTATTGGAGTGAAATATGGATCAAGATTGAAACGAGACTAAAATCTGAAATATTTGATAAACTAGATAAACTAGATGGTGTTGAATTTAATACCGAATATTTTGAAATGGCTTTGCTGTGCTATGCGAGCAAATATGGCGAAAAAGCCGTCGAAGATGATAACTTTATTGAGATCTCCAATTATCTTTTTAAAGTATGTTTTTATACAAGATTAACAAAACCTTGCTCTAAAATTTCAATTAAGAAAAATGAACAGCAAAACCAGTTATTGAAACGAATACTATATGCATTTGATAAAGACGAAATTAAGGATTATTGTATAGACTTTTTTAACGAGACAATCTCTAAAGATACTGCAGAAATAACAACTGGAAGAATTCAAGCATTTAAAAATAGTTTTGGATTTAAAAATGAGAATTATAAGCAACCCTTTTTTAATCTGTAATGAGAAATGAATTATTTACAATCACTAGAAAAACTCTTAATGATTTAACTAATAATGAATTATTTGTTATTCCAGCATATCAAAGACCATATAGTTGGGGATATGATGAAATCACCAAGCTTTTGAATGATTTGCAAGAAAATACGAAGGAAAGCATATATTTTATAGGAAATATAATTACTATTTTAAATGAAGGAAAATTTGATTTAGTAGATGGACAACAGCGGTTCACTACCTTATGGATGATCTCTTTGTATTTAAGTAAAAAGCACGAAAGTAATGATCTTTTTAAATTTTGTAGTTTAGATGGCAAGTCACGTCTGAGTTTTGCTATACGTGATAAAACAAATGAATATTTAGATAAATTATTAACTTCTGAAGAGAATGCAGGAGAGAGTGAAAATTTTTGGGATTTACAAGACTCAATTCTGGTCAATGATTCGCAAGACCCTTCTTTAGTGCAGAATCAGATTATTGCAACTAATTTTAAAACTATTGATCAATGGTTTCATGAGAATATTATTGACGATAGTTTTTTGAAATTTATAAAATCAAATTTAACATTTGAATTCTTAATTGCTCCGGAAGGAACCGACGAAAACAATCTATTTATCCAGATCAATACAAATGGTACTCAATTACAACACTACGATATTTTAAAATCGGAATTATTGAACGCTGTTGAGGAAGATAAAAGGCATGAATATTCTAATAAATGGGAAAACTGTTCTGCAATATTTGACTGTAAAAGTTATAGTGATTTGAAGCTTTCATTTACTAAAGAAAAGCTATTGGATGTCTTGGATTCTAATGAAAGTAAACCTTTTTTTAAATGGAAAAGCACTAATGTAAATATTGATTCTGCTGGTAATTATCAGCAAATAATTAGTTTTAGTACCTTATTGATTCATACCCTTTTTATATTTATTAAAAATAATAGAGATGAATTGGAAATAAGTTTACCAAAAATTTTCAATACAGATAAACTTCTACAAGTTTTTGGTGAGTTTAGGAATGATATTATAGGGGTTGACAAATATCAAAGAAATAAGGCTGCGAAGGATTTCATAGATTGTTTAACAAAGGTAAAAGAACAGCTCAATTCTTCAATCATTTTCTCAGATTTACAAAACTATGATTTCGGTTTACTTAATAATCTTAAAAATAAAGAACAAGAAAACAAGGAATTCTATAAATCCATCGAACAACTTCAAAGAATGTTATATCACAGCAATAATGATACAACACATTATTGGCTGGGCATTTATCTAGATCTTTTGTTAAATTTACAAAGAACGAACGATATTGATATATTAGAAAAACTTGATAATATTATTTCTCTCAAAGGAAATACCTTTAATACGTATAAAAGCTACTTTAAAAATTCTACATCTTTCCTTAATCAAACAAATGTATTTAATTTAGCTGATTATGATTTTACATATAGAAGGTTTAATAGATATTGGTTTTATAAATTAGAATATGTACTATGGAAAAAATATGAGAATGACCAGTCAAAAATTGTATCTAGAACTTCGGTCGAACATGTTTTACCACAAATTCAAAAAGAGAAGTATTCAGAAAATAATATTGATATTGATAAAATACAAAATTTAATTTTAATAACGGTTTCCGAAAATTCTGGTTTTTCTGATAAAAATATTGTTGAAAAAAACGAATACAGGAAAAGACTTATAAATCCTCCCTTGAAAATGACAAAGTTATTTACAGATTTGGATAAAAATGAACTAATTAAAGAATCATATGATGAAATTTCTTTCTTTAAACTGAAACAAACTTTAAAAGATCATGAGGATGAAATGTTACTTTTATTAGCCCAACATTATAACCTAAAATAATTATTTGGATTTTTTCATTACTATTAATTATGAGGAAATTGAGTATTTATTTAAGAAAATATAATCTGATGAACACCGAAAACCAAATAGTAATTTACCAAGCGGATGATGGCTCTACTCAAATTAATGTGCAATTTGAGCAGGATACAGTTTGGCTTACTCAGGGGCAAATGGCAGAGCTTTTCGAAAGAGACAGAACTGTTATCGGAAGGCATATATCTAATGTTTTTAGTGAAAATGAGTTAGATGAAACTGTGGTATGTGCAAAATTTGCACACACCACTCAACACGGTGCTATTAAAGGAAAAAGCCAATCTAAAGATGTGCAATATTACAATTTAGATGTCATCATTTCTGTGGGTTATCGAGTAAAATCCAAACAAGGAACACAATTCCGAATCTGGGCAAATAACATTCTAAAAGAATATTTAGTAAAAGGTTATGCTGTAAACGAAAAAAGATTAGCTCAAAAAGAACAAGAAGTTCAACTCTTAAAAAATGGAATTCAGATTTTAAGCAGAGCCATTGAAGAAAAATCGGATGAAAATGAATGGTTATCAATTTTCTCAAAAGGATTGAAATTATTAGACGATTATGATCACGAAGAATTGGATTCTAAAGGTTTAACGAAAAAACAAGCACTGTATCCTACCAGAGAAGATTATCAGGAACTCATCAATGAAATGGTGGTTGATTTTGATTCGCAAGTATTTGGAAAAGAAAAAGATCAAAATTTTGACAGTTCAATTGCGCAAATAGAAAAAGGTTTCGGAGAAAATGATTTTTATCCAACATTGGAAGAAAAAGCCACGATGCTTTTGTATCTCGTGGTGAAAAATCATTCGTTCGTAGATGGTAATAAAAGAATTGCAGCGGCGTGTTTTCTGAAATTTTTGCAAGCCAATCAAATGCTTTTCAACGCACAAAAGGAACTGATTATTGGTAATGATACTTTAGCAAGTTTGACACTCTTTATTGCTTCGAGTAAACCCGATGAAATGGAAACTGTAAAGCGATTAGTAATTAGTGTTTTGAATAGGAATAAATAAATTAAACACGGAAGAATTAGAATATTTCGAACTCTCATTATTATTTATTCTAACTGAATAAGTATTAAATTATAGGTCTATTTGTAATACGATAATGTTAATTATAGGTCGTTTATCTCATTAATTACTATTACAATGTTATTTATTTCTTTAGAAAAAGCATAAAAAAAATTGATTCAAAATATTCTTGAACGGCGATTATTGATGGAACTTACACAAGAAGGATTGTCCGATAGATCAGGTGTTCCTTTATCTACTTTGCGGAAATTTGAGCAGAAAGGCCAAATTTCTTTAGATTCATTTTTAAAAATGCTTTCTGTAGTAGGAGGTCTGGAGGAAATGTTGAACGTTTTGAAACCAACTAAGCCAATTTTAAATCAATTGACGATGTATTAAAATCAGATAACAATGATTTAACTAGAAAAAGCGGCAGCAAAAGATACTCAAGAAATTATTAAGTAAAGCTTCAAGAACCTCATAGAGATTGTACCACAAAAGTGTTGATGTATAAACTATAAAAGAATTGTATTCGTAAACTGTGCAGTGATTTAATAATGTCAATTATACTGGATTATTCAGTATTACTTGATGATGACTTGATGTTTTTGCTGCATTTTTAATTATTATTTAAGAAAAATTAGGATTGTTTAAAATAAATCATATATGCCATTTTGTCAAAAATTCATCTAAGGCATACTTACTGTGTGGAGTTAAGAAAAAAATAACAATGGCAAACAGTGTATTAGCGAGGCAGGCGGGTGATGATTATCAAGCTAAATTTTTTTGGTTACAGGCATGTAGGCTTAATATTCCGCACACTTGCGTCAAACAGGTTGCATGGGAAATGAACGGCACTTTTGGCTTTGATGATGTGGTCGTCTATTATGATCCTGCATCAAAAGATCCAAGTGGAGGGGATGTTATCCAAGAATGTTACCAGGTTAAATTTCATGTTGACCACAAAAGAGGCTTTACATGTGAATCTCTTATGGAACCTGAATTTATTGGAAACAAAACAGAATCAATCTTACAGAGACTATACAAAAACTATGAAAATGATCTCGTAAATTTCAAAAATAAAAGATATATATTAATTAACTCTTGGGGGTTAGACCATAGTAATCAATTAACTGTACTATTAGGTAATAATGGAGGAATTAGATTAAATGTTCTATTTAAGGGAGGAGAAAACTCTGCAAATGGTAAAGTTAGAAAGGCATGGAAAGATCACATGGGTATTACTAGCGACGATATGCTAAGGGAGGTTTTGTCCACACTTAGGATAAAGCATAGTTCTGATGACGAGAGTCGGCTAAAAGAAAACTTGAATACTCATTTGTCCATATCAGGCCTGGAAACAATTTCGGCGGATCAACGTTCCAGTAAATACATTGATTTAATTCAGAAGCTTCACGCTGCAGGACAGAATATTTTCACAAAGGATGAGCTAATGGAGATTTGCAGACAGGAGAAACTATATGTAGGAATTAAAGAAACCGAACAAATTTATTTCAAAGCAGGAGTTCGTAGTTTTTACAGAGGTGCGGAGAATCTTCATAATGAAGTAGATGGTGTCGCATGTTTACTACATTGCTTTTCAGGTAGGTTTATATTGGATGAATATTCGGGAATGGAATTTATCAATTCAGAGATTGACAGGCTTTCCAATTCGATAATATCGGCAAAATCTCCTGTGTTATTACATTTAGATACGCACTTGTCTATTGCAATGTTGTTGGGAAAGAATCTGAATCCTAAATACGGTGGTTTAGATATAACTATTGTCCAAAAAACGTTTAACGGAAATCTGATGTGGAAACCTGAGTTGGAAAATAAAGAGATGTATAACTCTCCTTTCTGGAATATTGAAAATAGTAGTGTTGATGAAAAAGGAAACGACCTGGTTTTGTCACTTAGTATAACGCATGATGTAAGAAATGATGTATCGGATTTTGTTAAAACACATTTGATTGGCGTCAAACTTAGTGTAGAAGCTGTCGTCAAAGCTGGTGTAGGAGCAACTTCCATTAAGGATGCTACCCATGCAGTATTGGCACTTGAAGAATTGATTTCTACTGTAAAATCATTGAAGAGAGAACAAGCAATCACAGGTAGAGTACATATTTTTATGGCAGGACCTAATGCATTGGCTTTCTTTTTAGGACAAAGAATTAGCCCTCTTGGCTCCGTCAGACTTTATGAATATGACTTTGAACAGCAGAGATCATTGGGATATCATGCTATTTTAGATTTATAATAAAAAATAATACTTATATGAAAATTGATCCTTACTTTAATGATTTTTTGTCAAATATCAGATTAACTTCTTCACAGAGAGCAGATTTAATTACAGGGCATACTACGCTTCGTAAGAGATTACTAGCCGATGAAGATCTTAAAGACATAATAATATCCACCTTCCTGCAGGGAAGCTATAGAAGATCAACTGCTGTTCGGCCTTTAAATGGTAAAAGAGCTGATGTAGATGTGATTATAGTTACTAATCTCGATAGAGATTCTGTAACTCCTGAAGAAGCTATTGAAATATTTATTCCTTTTGTGAAAAAACATTATGATGGTAAATATGAAATACAAGGACGTTCTATAGGAATAGAATTGTCGTATGTCGACTTAGATATAGTGATTACATCAGCACCTTCCGAAGTGGACAAAGCTGCTTTACAATCTAATAGTGTAGTGTCAAATTTAATGCTTGAAGATTTTACGCCAACTTATGAATGGAGACTTTCTAAAGGATGGGTTGAACCAGACCTTCTAAAGTCTAATGTTTATTTATCAGAGGCTGTAAAATCAGAATCGGAATGGAAAACCAGCCCTTTATGGATACCTGATAGAGAAGCGGAACAATGGGATCAAACGCATCCACTCGAACAAATTAGCTGGACGAGAGACAAGAACAAAAATACCAATAAACATTTTGTGAATGTTGTAAAAGCATTAAAATGGTGGAGAACTCTAAAACTTACCACTCTTAAATATCCCAAAGGTTATCCTATTGAACACATGATTGGAGATTGTTGTCCTAATGGCATTTCTTCGGTTGCAGATGGTATTTCTAAAACATTAGAAGGTATTGTCGATGCCTATTATATTGACCACCTTTTAAATAGGACACCAACACTACCTGACAGGGGTGTTCCAGAACATGATGTGTGGAAGAGGGTTTCAGTTGAAGATTTTAAATCTTTTTACGATTCTGTGAAAGAGTATTCTAATATAGCAAAGGAAGCAATTGAAGCAGATAGGTTGAAAGATCAAGTTGATAAATGGAGGCAAATTTTCGGAGATAAATTTCCACCGTATGACGATGATGATGATGATGGCTCTGAAAAAAATTCAATTAACCCGTCAGGTGGATTTACTCCTAGAAAAGAAAGCTCAGATGTTGAATCAGGACGTTTTGCATAATTTAGAAGCAAGTGATAAACTTAGAAAAGCGAGAAGGCAATTAGAAAAAATTCAAGGCTATTCATTAGTTCAAGATTTTCTATGGAATGAGGTTTTTCGAAAATGGTATTTAGTTTTTAAAATTTCGTTAGATATTGCAGAGTCCGAATTTGTACCTAAAGAAACTCAATGGTTTTTATTTGCTGACAATGATTTTCCTGATGGAGATATATGGATCATACCAAGTAAAGAGAATGGCATAACTTCAACTTTCCAGCATCAGGAATATAATCTCAAAGGTGATAAACTTGAATGGACATCAGGTAAAATATGTCTAACGGAAACTCAGGGAAGCTGGGGCAGAAAGCAGTATCTAAAGGAACCGAGAGATGTAAATCTAAGATTGAAGTGGCATGTTGAAAGATGTAAGCAATGGCTTATTGCAGCTTCAAACAACACTTTGGTAGAAGATGGTGATCCTTTTGAACTACCTCCGTTTCCTCCCAGATCGAATACTCATTTGATTTTCAATGAGGATGAAGTTTCTTTTAATAATTGGAGCAGCAGGAATAAAAATTCAGGTACATTTGAAGCTGTTAGATTTATTAGATCGGTTGATTTATTTTTGATTAAGCAATACAGTGTAAACGGTAATGAATTTAATGTGCCATGGGGAAATCGTATTGATAACCTTGATCAAGAAATTAGATATGGTATCTGGCATTTGATTGATGAGATACCTGTACTTCCACCTTGGCAAATCCCTTTAAACTTTACAGAGTTAAAGTCTATATTAGAAAAACAGAGTGTAGCTTTGTACAGGTTTCTATATGATGAATGCCGGAATCTCAGAAAAGAAGGCAAAATGCCTTCTTTTGTACTGTTGGGATTTCCTGTTTTAAAGATGGTAGGGGAGGAAAAGAGTTTAATTCATTGGTTTGCGTTTAATTTTCCAAAGCTGCCTGCTGTTACGGGTTTTCGACCAGATTCACCTGAACTCATAAAAATTCAGATTAGAATAGCATTGCAAAATGACAAAAATATTAAATGGATATGCACAGAAAATTGGAATACAAAACAACTGAATAGTAGAGGTAGACTAAAACAAGATATTTCAGAATTAAAAATACTTATAATTGGGGCAGGTTCTGTGGGTTCAATTTTTATACAGACATTAGTCCGATTAGGCGTTTTGCATGTAGAAGTTTTAGATATGGATCTTGTTCAAGCAGGAAATATGTCGCGACATATATTGACTTTAGATTCTGTGGGATTAAAAAAGGCGGAAGCTTTAAGTAATTATTTGAATGGAATTTTTCCTGCTGTAAAATCTTCATTTAAAAATTCTAGCTTAAAAGATGTTCTTGAGAAAAATAATGATTACCTCACTGGTTTTGATGTTGTTATTGATGCATCGGGTAGCGATGACGTATTGAAACAGCTTGGAGATAAAATAGATGATGGACAAAAGTTCTTTTTTGTTTCAGTATCAACAGGATACTTAGCTGACTCATTTTATGTTTATACAAGGCCTGCTGATGACAGAAATGATATGGTGGAAGACTTTAATTCTAAAATTGCAAAATGGTTAATTTTAGATTCTCAGAAAAGTTCAGGCGATGAGGAAATTATAGAAGGTATAGGGTGTTGGCATCCCTTATTTCCGGCCAGAGTCGATGATATTCAAATGCTCGCAGGAGCTGCAGTTAAGATTTTTGAAAAAGAAATAATGCAAGACAGGGATGCTAAATTGACAGTAATAAGCAAAAGTTATAATGATAACGGACACTTTACAGGATTAAATATTAGCCACGAATGAGGACTTATACAAACGAAAATAATAAAATTACAATATTCTTTGCAGAGGATTTACTTTCAGAGGTAAAGGAACTTTGTAAAGAAAAAGGTAATTTAGAGACTGGGGGAATATTAGTTGGTATGTATAATTTAGATTTACAATCTGCAATTATAACAAAAGTGTTAGGACCTCCGTCTGATTCAAAATATGGCAGAACTACATTTGTAAGAGGAACTAAAGGAGTTAAAAAGACTTTGGACAGTTTTTGGAAAGAAGGTCAATACTATCTAGGAGAATGGCATTTTCATCCTAATGCTTTGCCTATTGCCAGTTCACAAGATATTAGCCAAATGAATAAAATTGCAAAGAATGTTGTCTATAAGTGTCCTGAACCACTTATGCTTATCATTGGACAGGATTATAACGATTTTCTAGAAACATTTTATATATCAGTGTATGGCAATGACTTAATTGAATTTATCAGATCATAAGTTTCTTTTCTATTAGTTTACAAATTTTTAATAATATTTTCCACTTTAGTGCTTCAATTTCCACCAAGAACCAATCGTAAGTTCATGTTAGATGACTTGTATTTGTATAGATTAATTATTCAATTTATACCTTATTTGTACCATGAAATTATAAACAACTGATTATCAGTACCCGTTATTTTTGAAGAAGTCAAATAATTCAAATAACGATATTGCTTAAACAGCAATTAGTTGACATAAAAATTCCCCGAGTGAAAACTTGGGGAATTTTGTTTTTCGTCAATGCTTAAAACGATATAGAAGAAAACCTCGACTAAAGCCGAGGTATTTTATTTATTGATTTAGAAAAGTATTTAGTTTCATTGCTTCTTCATTGGTCGAATCATATTGCAGAGATTTTACAATGTGCTGTTTTGCCTGCTCTTTATCAGTTTCCTGAAGTTTGTAGGCCACAAAGAAATGCGCATACGCTAAATTCTTTTTACTGGCTTCTACTTCTTCTGGTTTTACCGCAGCGATGTACTTTTCGTAGGACATTTTTGCATTATCCTCGTCTTTCATATTTTGAAACACATAAGCTTGACTATAATAAGATGGCGCCCAGTCTGGTAACAATGTTGACATTTTATTCCAGGTTGCCAAAGCGTTCGGCCAGTCTTTCGCGTCTTGATAAGCAGTTGCCAATTTGACAATGGCTTCTGTATCGTTTGGATTGGCTTCAATTTGTTTTTTTAAAGTTTCGATCACTGGATTTTGTTGCATCGTTTGAACTTGCTCAGTAGCAGTTGCAACCGTGTCCGTAGCTTGGGCAGTTTCCTGTGCATAACCGAAAGTGGTTGCTCCAAAAAATAACGCAGCAATTACTGCTTTCTGTGTGTTAATCACTCTTTCCTTTTTCATATTCAATTTTTTGATTAATGTTTAATTGCGGTTTTTGATATCAACAATAATTCCACGCGTCTTCAAATTTTGAAAGTTTAATGTTTTTAAGACAAACTTAACTTTTATACTTTCACTTCATTGTCGATATTTTTCTTTAAAAATTTCCTGCTTCGATCTTTTAAAAATATCTTTGCACTCACAAAATTTTCAATAATGCTCAGTAAAATAATCATTCATAAAGTCGGTAATAAAATCAATCAGGAATCGCTGGTTCTTTCTCAGGAGGAATATCAACCCGATGAAGGAATGAAAGAAATGCTGGAAGATTTTTTCCTAAAATCCTTTAAATCTGATGAACAGTTTCAGTTTTACAGCGATACTTATTTGGTGAATAATCCGATCTTCAGTTCAGCGTCAGAAATTTTTGAAGATCTTTCAAAGTTCATTTACGAATCAGAAAATATTGCCGAACATCTTTATGGAATAACTGAAAATCCACGCGTTCAGGCAGGCGAATTGTTTATCTGCTATTTTGAAGGCGAAGAAATCGCAGGGGAGAAAATTGATTCCATCGGTATTTTTAAAACAGAGAATAAAGCACCTTTTCTAAAAATTTTCCCAGAAGGAGACGCTTTTGATATTGAAAAAGATTACGGAATTAGCTTAACCAAGCTCGATAAAGGCTGTATTATTTACAACAGTTTCAAAGAATCCGGATACGCCGTGTCGATCATCGACAATAATAAAAATGGCGACATGTATTATTGGTTCGAGGATTTTCTGAAAGTAAAACAACGCGACAATGAATATTTTCATACTCAGGAAACTTTGTCCGTTTACAAAGAATTTATCACCAAGCAACTTCCCCAGGAATTCGAAACGACCAAAGCGGATCAGGCTGAGTTTTTGAATAAATCGATTGAGTTTTTCAAAGAGAAAGAACAGTTCGATTACGATGAATTTACCAAAGAAGTATTACAGGATGACAATGTGATCGAAAGTTTCAGCAACTTTAAATCTGATTACGAACAGGAAATGCAGGTTTCTATTTCAGAAGATTTTGCCATCAATGAATCTGCCGTAAAAAAGCAAAGTCGCGGGTTTAAAAGCATTATTAAACTTGATAAAAACTTCAGTATCTACGTTCACGGTGATCGCAAAATGATCGAGCAGGGAAGTGATGAGAAAGGAAAATACTACCGTCTTTATTTCGACGAGGAAAAATAAAGTTACATACAATAGTACTTCTATTTAGACAAAGAAAATGCTCAACAAAAACATTTAAATCAATAATCATTTATGGTTCGTTTTATCAAAGATTATTATCATAATAATTCGGCAAAACTGTTGCTATCGGTTTTGTTCTTTGTTTTGGCATTATTGATTTTTGCCGTAATAACGGACGAAATTATTTTAGAAAAAGAAGAAACTATCGATTTCCTGGTTTTTGAATTTTTCAAAAAATATTTGATAAGTGATCAGTTGACAGGCTCTATATACGCCATTACACAGCTTTCTTCTGTTACTTTGATGAAAATTGCATATCCATTGCTGATAGGTATTTTGGTTCTTTTTAAATTTTACAGAAAAGCATTGTTCACGTTTGTGGCGGGAACGGGAGGTTTACTCATTATTTATGTAATGAAAATGTTTTTTGAAAGACCACGACCGCCTTATCCAATATTATACAGAGAGGAAAGTTTTAGTTTTCCCAGTGGTCATGCTACTTTCAGTTTTATTTTTTATGGAACATTGGCTTATTTCATCTGGCTCACCGATTTACCGAAAGTCTGGAAATATATCGCAATGACTTTTTTGGTTTCGCTTTCTCTTGCGATAGGATTTAGCCGCGTATATCTGCACGTTCATTATGCCAGCGATGTTTTAGGTGGATTTTGCCTGGGATATTCCTGGTTGTTTTTAATGATCTATACTTTCAGAAGATTTTTCCCTTTAAATTAAATCAGCAACACAATACTTTAAATATTCCGCAATTAATTTCTCTACTTTTGCGAAGCAATCTTTTTATTAAAATCTTACACCATGTCAGAAGGACCATCTATTCTTTTTCTTAAAAATAAACTACAGCGCTACAAAGGGAAAACGGTTACAAAAATCTCTGGCAAAACAGAATTTGATGAATCCTTCTTTACCAATGCGGCACTCATCGATATTCAGACTTTCGGTAAAAATTTCCTTTTCGTTTTTAAAGATTTTTTTGTTGCGATTGAAGTTAATTTAGTTGGAAATGTTTTGGTTAATAAACAAAAGAAAGTCATTGCCAATTTCGCTTTCCATTTTGACGACAATGAGATCAATTTCTATGATTCAAACATTTTAATTCAAAAAGGTAAACCTGTCGATTATTTTAATTTTAAAACTGATATCTCAAAACCAGAATTTGATGCCGAATCTATTTTAAGTGAATTTCAAACCAAGCATGCTGAAGAAGAAATTGGAGATGCTTTATTGAACCAAAATATTCTTGCGGGTGTAGGACCAATTATCAGAACGGAAACTTTGTATCATGCAAAAATTCATCCTGAGAGTTTAATCAAATCAATTCCAGAAAAAAAATTAATTTTCCTGTTAAAAATGGTTCAGGATTATGCTGAAGAGCTTTTGACTTTATTAAAAACCGATAGTGTTGAAAAGAATGCCTTGATCTTTGAAAAGAAAAATTGCCCGAAAGATAAAACTCCAATTATCATTGAAACAGTAGGAGGTACAAAAACGTACGTTTGTCCAAAATGTCAGAAATTATTCAAATAACAAAATCCTGCAACGTTGCAGGATTTATGGTTTTTTTCAGAATCAATTTTTACGATTAACCTTTATATAGATTCTCCTCAAAAAGTCCTTCTACCGACCAGTATCTTTCTCCCGTATCGTAATTGAACGTTAGAATTGTAGCGCCTTCTGGAATTTCCGCCAGTTTTTTATTAACAGCCGCCAAGGAAGCACCTGTAGATATTCCAGCCAAAATTCCTTCTTCGGCCGCCAGTCTTTTAGTGAAGGTATAAGCTTCCTCTTTTTCCACTTGAACGGTTCCATCCAAGATCTCGGTGTTCAAAACTTTTGGCACAAAGCCAGCGCCAATTCCTTGCAACGGATGCGGGCCTGGAGCGCCACCGGAAATCACTGGAGAATCGGTTGGTTCTACCGCAAAACTTTTCATGTTAGGGAATTTTTGTTTTAGAATTTCAGTCACCCCGGTAATATGTCCGCCTGTTCCAACTCCAGTGATGAGGTAATCGATTCCATCTGGGAAATCATTTAGAATTTCCTGCGCTGTAGTTTTTGCATGAACTTCTGGGTTGGCAGGATTCTCAAACTGCTGCGGAACCCAAGAGTTTTCAATCTCACTCGCCATTTCCATCGCTTTAGCGATCGCACCCGATGTTCCTTTTTCTTTCGGCGTCAAAACAAATTGAGCACCGTACGAACTCATCAGTTTTCTTCTTTCCACGCTCATGCTTTCTGGCATAACCAAGACGAGTTTGTATCCTTTCACCGCGCAAACCATTGCCAGTCCGACTCCTGTATTTCCAGAAGTAGGTTCTATAATTAAAGTGTCCTTATTGATTTTCCCGTCCTTTTCTGCTTTTTCGATCATCGCCAAAGCAATTCTGTCTTTTAAACTTCCGCCGGGATTTTGTCTTTCGAGTTTCATCCAAACTTCAACATTGTTTGGGAATAATTTATTGATTTTTACGACCGGAGTTTTTCCGATGGCTTCTAATATATTGTTAAGTTTCATAAATGATTTTTTAAAAGTTAAAGTGTTTATATATTTAAATGAGCGTCAATGCACATTTTTAAATGCTAAAAATAATCGGTTCATTTCCAGGGAATTTGTTTTTTACGGTGACTTGTCCTTTATGAAAAACCACGGAATGGGGAGCGACACTGTCTGTTATCCAGACATTTCCGCCAATGACAGAGTTTTCTCCAATGATCGTTTCACCGCCCAGAATTGTAGCGTTGGCGTAAATAACCACATTGTTTTCAATCGTAGGATGTCGCTTGATATCTTGAAGATTCTTAGTAACAGAAAGCGCTCCCAAAGTTACTCCTTGATAAATTTTCACATCATCGCCAATAATTGCAGTTTCACCAATCACAATTCCCGTTCCGTGATCGATAAAGAAATTTTCACCTATTGTTGCGCCCGGATTAATGTCGATTCCTGTTTTGCTGTGTGCAAATTCGGTCCAGATTCGTGGAATTAATGGGATGTTGCTTTTATAAAGTTCGTGGGCGAATCGATAAACAGCGATTGCAAAAAATCCTGGATAAGAGAACATCACTTCTTCAAGACTTTGAGCTGCCGGATCATGATCGAGAATAGATTTCGCATCATTTTCCAGCGATTCATAAATTCTGGGAAAACTCTGAAAAAAATCATCGGTTTGAACGTCATCTTTCTCTTCGGTCACTGAATAGAGAATTTCTTTAAATTCAGTTTTGAAGTTATTCAAACGGACTTCAATATCCGTAACTTCTGAACATCTTTGATATTCCAAAAAAAAGATAAAGCGAAAAAATCGGTCAATAAAATCCTCAATTTTCTTTTTATCAATGTCATATTTTCGGTTAGAATAACCTTCGTGCAAACGTTTGGAAAAACCCATTCTTCATTTTTATTTGAAACAAAGTTACAGCATACTCTTTGCCAAACCACTTGATGTAAGGTAATTAATTACGATGACCGCAATGTGTTTGATATATTAGGAAATAAATTAGAGTACGGTAAAACTTTAATAAGGTCAAATATTGCTCACAACTTTAACATTTCGTAAATTTGAATTTCATTAAATAAATCTAAATATGGAAACAAAAGTTTCTGTATTATTAATAAAATCAATAAAAATTTAAATATGAAAGTTACCGTAGTTGGAGCAGGAGCAGTTGGCGCAAGTTGCGCAGAATACATTGCGATGAAAGATTTCGCAGCAGAAGTTGTTTTAGTGGACATTAAAGAAGGTTTTGCCGAAGGTAAAGCAATGGATTTAATGCAAACCGCTTCTCTAAACGGATTTGATACCAAAATTACCGGAACTACTGGCGATTACAGCAAAACTGCTGGATCAAAAGTTGCCGTTATCACTTCAGGAATTCCAAGAAAACCCGGAATGACCCGTGAAGAATTGATCGGGATCAACGCTGGAATCGTGAAAGATGTTACTGCAAACTTGGTAAAACATTCACCAAACGTGATCATCATCGTAGTTTCTAACCCAATGGATACCATGGCGTATCTGGTTCACAAAACTTCAGGTCTTCCAAAAAATCAAATTATCGGAATGGGTGGAGCACTGGATTCTGCACGTTTCAAATACAGATTGGCTGAAGCTTTAGAATGTCCAATTTCAGACGTTGACGGAATGGTGATCGCAGCTCACAGTGATACAGGAATGCTTCCTTTGATGAGTAAAGCAACCAGAAATGGAGTGCCAGTAACTGAGTTTTTAGACGAAGCAAAACAAGATCACGTTGCCGAAGAAACCAAAGTTGGTGGTGCAACGCTAACAAAACTATTAGGAACATCAGCTTGGTATGCGCCGGGTGCAGCAGTTTCAGTAATGGTTCAGTCGATTCTTTGCGACCACAAAAAAATGATTCCTTGCTCATTAATGTTAGACGGAGAATACGGTCAAAGCGACATCTGCCTTGGAGTTCCTGCAATCATTGGAGCAAATGGAGTTGAGAAAATCGTTGAGATCAGTTTAACAGACGCCGAAAAAGAAAAATTCGCAACCGCTGCACAAGCAGTTCGTGAGGTGAATGGTGATTTGAAATTCTAAATAAATCATTATCAATTATACAAACGCATCTTTTAGAAGGTGCGTTTTTTTTGGAGCAACAAGATTTTCGCTTCTTAGAAAACCCGTCCAGCTGTCCGCTATATCCGCTCACTGCTTTCGCACACTCGCGGGATGCCGCTGCCATCTGGGCTAGAAACACAGGCAGTTTGTTTTTTCAATATTACAAATCTTTCTTCTAAGCTAACTTTTCTAAAATTGTCAGACTGAGCTTGTCGAAGTCTTTTTTAGTAAGCACATCCATAGTATCTTAATTTTTTATAAATCCACGAAATAAATTAAACAGTCAATTACCGAAGGAAATCTTAATAATCTTAATCCCTTCATCAGATCTTAATGGTTAAATTGATTACTGGTAAATGGTTTTTTTGCCCAATCTCTTAAAATTTTAAAGTTAATAGAACGTTCATTCGATTCTTTAGAATTAATCCTTAAATTTGTGTTTCTCTTAAAAAAAGCAAATAATAATTATTAAAATATGTTCAAAAAATTAAGCATTGTTCTTTTGGCCGTGATGTGCTCAGGATTTAATGCACAAAAAAGCAAATCCAATCAAGTTGACAGACCCAAATTGGTTGTCGGATTAGTCGTTGATCAAATGCGTTGGGATTACCTTTATCGTTATTATGAAAAATACGGAAATGATGGATTCAAGAGATTGCTAAATCAGGGTTACTCTTTGAATAATGTGCACATTAATTATATTCCAACTTACACCGCGATCGGGCATACCACAATTTATACAGGATCCGTTCCAGCGATTCACGGCATTGCAGGAAATGATTGGTTTGACAAAACTACAGGAAAAAATAGGTATTGTACAGAAGATAATACCGTAAAATCGGTTGGTACAATCAACGAAAAAGTAGGTAATCAATCACCACGCAACTTGTGGTCAACCACCATTACAGATGAACTTAGGTTAGCAACAAGTATGCAGGCAAAAGTGGTAGGCGTTTCTTTGAAAGACCGCGCATCTATTCTACCAGCGGGACATAATCCAACTGGAGCTTTTTGGTTTGATGATTCGACCGGAAATTTTGTGACCAGTACTTATTATATGGAAGCTTTGCCAAAATGGGTGAACGACTTTAATAATTTAAAAGTAGGAGAAGGCTTGGTGAAAAATGGTTGGAATACATTATTGCCAATAAATCAATATATAGAAAGCTCCCCCGATAATTCTCCTTGGGAAGGTTTGCTAGGCAGTGCAAAAACACCTGTATTTCCGTATAGCAATCTGGCCGCTGATTACAAAAGTAAGAAAGGTGAAATTAAATACACACCTTTTGGAAACACTTTAACGCTTGCCATTGCTAAAGCAGCAATTAAGGGAGAACAGTTAGGAGCAGATGCAATCACTGATTTTTTAGCAGTTAATTTAGCTTCGCCAGATTATGCCGGACATAAATTTGGACCGAATTCAATTGAAGTTCAGGATGTGTATTTAAGACTAGATCGCGATTTAGCGGAGTTCTTTAACTACTTAGATCAGAACGTTGGTAAAGATCAGTACACGGTTTTCCTTTCTGCAGATCATGGTGGCGCTCACGCAAAAGGTTTCATGGATGAACATAAAATGCCAACTGGTTTTTATGGTGAAGACAATAAAGAGTTTAACGTCATGTTGAAAGATCAATTTAAAGTTGATAAACTTATTACGAAAATCACCAACAATCAGGTTTATCTGGATGATAAATTAATGACTGATAACAAATTGAATGCAGATGAGGTGAAACAATTTCTGATCGATATCTTGAACAAAGATAAATCGGTTTTATTTGCCGTTGATATGAAAAAAGCAGGTTCATCTTCAATTCCAGAACCTATCAGAAGTCGAATTGTCAATGGTTATAACTGGCAAAGAAGTGGTGATATTCAAGTGATTTATCATGATTCGTGGTTGCCGACTTATTCCAAGTTAGGAACTACTCACGGTTCTTGGAACTCTTATGATTCGCATATCCCATTGATTTTTATGGGCTGGGGAATTAAGCCGGGCGAAAGTAATAAAGAGTACAGCATGACGGATATCGCTCCGACCTTATCGGCATTATTGCACATCCAATTCCCAAGTGGAAACGTTGGAAATCCAATTGTGGAAGCGATCGGAAAATAGGTTTTGAGTAAATACTATAAAATTTAGAATAATTAAAAACCGCTTTCGAGCGGTTTTTTTGTTTTAACACTAAAGTCACCAATGGTTTTAAATGTGAAGTGTCACGATAAAATCTCACCATTAAGAATTTAATTAAGGAGTTAAGAAGATTAAGATTTTCTACGAAATTTATCGGCTGTAAAACTAATGTGATCTTGCATTTTACTAAAAACTCATGTTGCTATTTATCAAAAACACAGAAGACATTTTATTTTTTTTCAATTATGCCAGGTGGCATTTTTATACTGATTTAAATTGAGCACAGATCCCACGGATTTCACAGATTTATAAAATCAAATCTGCTGCATCTGCTTAATCTGCGAGAGAATCCTTTTGTGTATTCTTTCGCACTCCACGAAAAAACTCATGTATTAAAAAAAATACTGTACAAAAACTTTTGTGACTTTACTCCATTTATTGGTCCTTTTTTAAAGGAATCAGTGCATCTTCAATTTGTGGTAAAGAAAAAGACCGATTTCTCAATCAGTCTTTCTTAATATTTTATAGAAAATTATTTGTTTCTATTCGGCGGATAATTCGCCATAATTTCATTCACAATTTCGGGAATTTGTTTCTGTTTAGATTTCGGAGAATCTACAGAGATTCCACTTCCGACTCCTTGCCAAACTAATTTTTGGGTTCTCGCATCAATTAAATCTACGATCAAAGCACCTTGATTATAATTCTGGGTCCAGGTTCTATTCATGCCCAGTCCGTAACCGAAAGGTCCGCCCCAACCATACATTCCGTAACCTCTAGAACCTTGAATATCCTGAACTTTTTTATGATTCGCTTTTACGTTCACAATCAAATCCGGGTTTTCAGAAACGCTCATTCCTTTGGTTTGCAATTGTTTAGAGACTTCGTTCAGTACGCGGTCTTTATCAATGTCATTCAATTTCAAATCGTCAATTCGTAATTTATACGTTTTGTACATATTGAAATTCGCAGTTTCTGCATAATCAGATTTCACCTGAAAAGGGCTGCAAGAAGCAAGACCCAACGTGGCAGAAGCCAATAAAAGTAAGATATATTTTTTGCTCATGACCTGTATATTTTTAATTGAATTTATTGCTTATTATTCGTTACTGATTGCTCATTTTTCTTCACCTTCACAAAAGTATCCGTCTTTTTATCATAACCGTACGGACAATGTTTGCACCCACTTTTGCAGCAATAGCCGCGTTTCAAATGGTAGGCTTCTGTAAAAACTTTATAACCCTGTTCGTTATAATAAAAGTCTTCGTGTTCTTTGATAATTTTCTGGTACATAAGTTAAATCAGATTTCCTGAAATTAATATCTTTGTTGCATGATATTGGTTTGCCAAAGACTTCTCAAAAATACAAAAATTTCAGGGATTACCCTTTTCCCGTTTATCATTCTGAAAAAGCCAGAATACCTGCACGATCAAATCCTGATCAACCACGAGAAGATCCATTTGCGACAGCAGGTAGAACTTTTGGTAATTTTCTTTTATATCTGGTACGTGATCGAATATTATTATTGGTACTTTAAATTAAAAGACCATTTTCTTGCCTACAAATCCATCTCCTTCGAGCGGGAAGCCTACGCCATGGAAGATGATTTAAACTATCTCGACTCGCGAAAAGTTTGGAATTTTTTTAAATATATTTTGGATTAATTATTATTGGGGCGCCTTAATCCGCCCTCCGTTCCCGCTTTTTTGTTCGTCGTGCCTCCTCGCAAAAAGAGCTCCACTCAGGTCGGGGCGCAGATCTCGCCGTTTGGGAATTCTGGATTTTAAATAGAAAATTTTTTAGTAGAATATTCGTTTTTTATGAAAAGAAAAACTTCATTCTTCTAACCTTGTTGTGAAGATTTTTAGGGCAAAACAATCATCGGCGTTTGTCCATGATAGATTAATTCGTTAATCAGAAATTTCCGGAAGTACTGATCATTCAGAAATCGGGAACCTTTCTGAATAACCAAAATTTCATCAATTTTATCGTTGATCACTTCTTTAATGTCTTCAAAGGGTTTGCTGCCTTCAAATATGCTGAAAGATGAATGGTATTGATCGGCGTAAGACTGCGATAATTCACTAAGATACGCTTGAATGTTTGCTGTTTCTTCAAAAGGTTTTGCCAAATAAAAGAAGGTAAGTTCAGTGTCTTCCGGATCAATGAAACCTAAAAACTTATCTAATTCAACAATATTTAAAGGATGCTTTTCGGTAACGGCTATAAATATTTTTTTATGAGAGAAAGTGCTGATTTCTTTCGGCATGGCTATTACAATATTATCGGTACCATCGATAACTTCAACTGCCGTGCTTCCTAAAAATATTTGTTTTAATAATCCGGCCTCTTTTATTCCTATAAAAACCAAATGATCGAAAGGTTCAGTTAACATCGCTGGGATGATCATATTCAAATGGCTTTCTGAAACCCAAAAAGAAACCTTAATTGTTGAAGGCACAATTTCTTGCGCTAATTTCCTTAACTCTTTTAGTGCTTCATTATTGGTGTGTTGTGTAATTTCCTGTTTCACTTCGTAGTTGGAAAGTGCAGGAGACAATACCGTTGTCTGGTGAATGAGCAGAAGTTCAGCATTAATTTGTCCGCACCATTCCGAAGCATATCGGATCAGGTTAGCCGAATATTTAGAAAAGTCGATGAGTAAGATAAATCGTTTTTTCATTTTGTGCTATTTGAATTGTAAGGAGTCAGTTACTTTATTAAAATCATTTTGATCATCAGCAATAATCATCAGCGTATCGTTGACTTCTATTTTTGTCGAACCGCCGGGTCGGATGAATTTACCATTTCTCTTGATCATGATGATAAATGCGGATGTAGGGAAATCCAAATCAACAATCCTTTTATTAACCGCAAAAAAATCGGGCGGGATTTCAAATTCTTGCAGAGAAGATTTTGGAAGTTCTAAGATGAGTTTATCAGTTTCACTAATTTTTTTCGCTTCCTCAGGCAACGCAACTCTGAGCCATTTTGCCACGATCGACAAAGTAGTGCCTTGGATAAGAATAGAAGTTACGGAGATAAAAAAAACGATATTAAAAATCATGTTGGCCTTATCAATCCCCGCCAACAAAGGATAAGTCGCGAATACAATCGGAACTGCACCGCGTAAACCTACCCACGAAATATAAAGTCTTCTTCTAAGTTTCATTTTAAAAAACAGGAGACTTAGAAAAACACTAACAGGTCTTGCAACGATAATAAGAAATAAGGAGATGAGGATCCCGATCCCAAAATGAGGAATTATTTGAGATGGAAAAACGAGCAGTCCCAAGGTGAGAAATAGTACAATTTGCATGAGCCATGCTAATCCATCATACATTTTCAAAATGGTTTTTTTCTGAATAAGATCTTGGTTGCCTAAGTAAACAGCACAGATATAAATAGCCAGGAATCCATTTCCACCAATGAAATCGGTGGCAGAAAAGGTGATAAACATTAAGGCGATTACCAATACAGGATAAAGTCCTTGAAAATCAAGATTAATTCTGTTAATGATTATTTTACTGACTTTTCCAAAGCCAAATCCTAATATTCCACCAAAAACCATCTGTTTTAAAAACAGAAAAATCACGGAAGAAAAATTTTGGTCCTGATTGATGACTAAAGTTAAAAATACAATCGTAAGTACATAGGCCATGGGATCATTACTCCCACTTTCCAGTTCTAAAGTTGGCCGCAGATTCGATTTTAATGCAAGACTTTTTGAACGTAAGATCGAAAATACTGCCGCCACATCTGTGGATGATACAATAGATCCCAATAACATACTTTCATAAATGGTAAAGTCGGTCACAAAATAAACAAAAGTCCCCAGGGAAAGGGCGGTTAACAAAACACCAAGAGTTGATAAGATCATTCCTTCCTTTAAAATAGGCTTTACAGAAGACCAGTTGGTATCAAGTCCGCCAGAAAATAAGATGAAGTTCAGAGAAACGATCCCAATAAACTGTGCTATTTTTGGATTGTCGAAGTTGATTCCGCCAATTCCGTCAGAACCAGCAAGCATGCCGATTCCCAAAAATAATAATAGTACAGGAACGCCAAATTTATACGTTGTTTTTCCTGCAATGATGCTTATGATAAGTAGGAGGGAGCCTACCAGTAATATATTTTCAATTGTTAAATTCATTCTTGTTTTCTGTTATCTCGTCTTTTTAAAATGGTAATTTTATTGGTCATAAGATATTAAAATAAAAATTATTTAAAAGCGTTTTTTGAAATTTGAATTCAAAAAATTTAGGAAATTGATGTTTAAATTATTTCCCCGAAATTTGCACCCATGAAAATTCCCACCATTACCATTCCAATGATCCAAATTCCTTTAGAAAAAAACATTCAACTTTTTCTGAAAAGAGAAGATCTTATTCATTCACAGATTTCAGGGAATAAATACTGGAAACTCTTTTATAACATCAATTCTTATTTAGACCAAAATCCAGAGAACGCTTTTATTATCACATTTGGGGGTGCTTTTTCCAATCACATTGCCGCAACTGCTGCTTTGGGAAAAGAATATAATCTTAACACTTTAGGAGTTATTCGTGGTGAGGAACTTCAGGATCAATGGCAGAAAAATTCAACCTTAAAACTCGCGCACCAAAACGGAATGGACTTTCGATTTTTTACCAGAGAAGAGTATAGAGACAAAGAAACTTTAACCCAAATCTTAGAAAAAGAATTCCCTCATGCTTTAATCATTCCAGAAGGCGGAACGAACGAACACGCCGTGGAAGGCATTCAGTTCATGTTCAATGAGGAAACAAAAAGTTTTGATTATCTTTGCACCGCAGTAGGAACCGGTGGAACAATTGCTGGAATTTCTAAGTTTGCAGAGGAGAATCAAAAGGTTTTAGGTTTTAAGGTTGTTGATGATCAGTCCTTATATAATAAGGTGTTGGAACTTTCAGATAATAACAACTTTGAACTGATAGAAGCACATGATGGAAAGTATGGTAAAATAACGGATGAAAATATTCGTTTTATCAATGACTTCAAGCAGAAGTATGGAATTCAACTCGACCCGATTTATACCGGAAAAATGATGAGGAAGCTTTTTGAAATGATAAAAGAAAATTATTTTCCGGAAGGAAGTAAAATTTTGGCTTTTCATACAGGTGGTTTGCAGGGAATTTCCGGAGCCAATGAACTATTAAGAAAACAGAATCGCCACTTAATCGATATAAATTAAAATATGATATAGAACATTACTGGTTTTAACGTCATTAAATATAATATATGAAGAAAGTATTTTTTGCTCTTGCATTAATATTATTTGCAAAATTCAACGCTCAAGGTTGGAAAACAGACGAGCAATACATTCAAAAATTTGCCTTGTACGCGGTCGAAGAAATGGAAAAATATAAAATTCCAGCTTCAATAACTTTAGCGCAGGGACTTCTGGAAACCGGTGGTGGACAAAGCCGCTTGGCTCAGCAGGGAAATAATCATTTCGGCATTAAATGTAAAGAAGACTGGACCGGAAAATCTATGAAACACACGGACGATGCGCCGAATGAGTGTTTCCGAGTGTATGACGATCCAAGAGAATCTTATGAAGATCATTCCAAATTTTTGGCTTTCCGAAAATATTACGTGAATTTGTTTAAGCTCGATATGATGGATTACAGAGGCTGGGCTCACGGTTTAAAAAAAGCAGGTTACGCAACCAATCCTCGTTACGCATACATTCTGATCGATAAAATTGAAAGGAATAAACTATACGAATTTGACAAAGTAAGTTCTAAAGAAGCGCTTTATGCAGTCTTGAAAATGTATCCGAATTTAAAGGATGACCGTATTTTTATGGCGCAATTGGATCAAAGTCAAACAAAAACAAAAGCAGTAACTGTAAAAGTTCCGTACGAACAAATTTCCTATTCTGAGCAGAAAAAGAAAGTAGAAAAACTGGTCACAAAAGCGGAAGCACTAAATTCTATTTTAATTAAAAGCCATCCAAATGGTGCTAAGAAATTCGTGATTATTCCAGATGATATTGAGTTGGCGGCGATTTCGAAAAAATTCCAGATCACAGAATCTGCTTTAATGAAATGGAATGAACTCGACCGAACTCAATTAAGAAGAAATGATATTCTGTTTTTAGAAAATAAATCGTCCAAAGGAAATGTCGCTACTTACAAATCTCAGGTAGGAGAGTCGATGCATGATATCGCCCAAAAATTTGGAATTAAATTGAATAAATTGTATTCTAAAAATAGAATGGACTACGGACAACAACCAAAAGTTGGACAGCTCATTTATCTTCAAAGCAAAAAACCCAGAAAGTAGGTAGACCTTAGAAGTTAGATTTTCTACATTACTCATTATTTATTACTCATTACTCATCAATTATGAATTACCAAAGAAGTTCAGCTTTATTCGACGAAGCGTACCAATATATTCCGGGCGGTGTGAATTCACCCGTTCGTGCTTTTAAATCTGTAGGCGGCGTGCCTCTATTTATGAAAGCTGCAAAAGGCGCTTATCTGACTGATGCAGATGACAATCAATATATCGAATACATCAATTCTTGGGGTCCGGCCATTCTTGGACATACGCACCCTGAGGTTTTAGAAGCCATTAAAAAACAAGCAGAAAAAGGTTTTTCTTATGGAACTCCGACTGAGCTTGAAACTGAAATTGCAAAATATATTGTAGAAAACGTTCCGAACATTGATCAGATCAGAATGGTTTCTTCAGGCACAGAAGCGTGCATGAGTGCAATTCGTTTGGCGAGAGGTTTTACGGGAAGAGATAAATTCATCAAATTCGAAGGTTGTTACCACGGACATTCCGACTCATTTCTGATTAAGTCGGGTAGTGGAATGGCAACTTTTGGAAATCCAAGTTCGCCTGGCGTAACTCCTGGAACTGCGAAAGATACTTTGAACGCGCGATATAACGACATTGAACAAGTTGAAGATTTGTTCCGATTGAATCAAGGTGAGATTGCCGCGATCATCATTGAACCAGTTGCTGGAAATATGGGTTGCGTTTTGCCGGAAAATAATTTCCTTCAAAAATTGAGAAAACTCTGTGATGAAAATGGAGCACTTTTAATTTTTGATGAGGTAATGACTGGATTCCGTTTGGCATTTGGTGGCGCTCAGGAATTATATAATGTAAAAGCAGATTTGGTAACTTTCGGAAAAGTGATCGGTGGTGGACTTCCAGTTGGTGCTTTTGCGGGAAGAAATGAAATCATGGATCAGCTTGCGCCAAAAGGTGCCGTTTATCAAGCTGGAACTTTGAGTGGAAATCCTTTGGCGATGAGAGCAGGTTTAACCACTTTGCAGCTCATTAAAAATGATGAGAACTTTTATCAAAATCTAAGCAAGACCACAGAAACTTTAGATTTTGAAATCGGTAAAATATTAAATTCAAAAAGTATTGAACACCGAATTAATAGAAAAGGATCGATGATGAGCATCTTTTTTCACATTAATGCGGTTTCTAATTTTGACGAAGCGGCACAAGCCAATCATGCTTTGTTTAATAATTTCTTCCATCAGTTATTAGCCAAGGGAATTTATTTGCCGCCAAGTGGTTATGAAACCTGGTTTATTTCTGATTCTATTAAAGAAAAGGAAATTGACAAAACATTAGAAGTCATTCGACAGTTCGAATATTCTTAAGGTTGAAAAATAATTGTGGATACTAATCACATCGAAGTGACGTTTTTATGAATAATCTAAAACAATCGCTATGAAAAAAACATTATTAAACATTTTGACCATTTCATCCATTCTTACGACCATCGGATTTATATTGGACGGCGATCCTAAAGTGCCAAGTGTTTTGTTGAGATTCACAGAGTTTTTCCTCCTATTAGGAATTGTTTTCTTATTTCTATCAATAATATATTTTGGAAGTTTATTTATAAAACGCAATTTTCAAAAATTGATCAATTAAGAAGTTGAGAAATATAAAAGAAAAGCCAGTTCGATTTGAACTGGCTTTACTATTGGTGATTAACGAAGTTCTAAATTCTCGCTCTTTCATATTGGTGCGGAAAATCACATTCTTCTTTTCCTTCAAAAGAACCTTGAATTGCTAAGTAAGGATTTCTTAAGATTTCCCGTGCTACGAAGATTAAGTCAGCTTCTTCTTTTTGTAGAATTTCTTCAGCGTGTTCTGCAGATTTAATTAAACCAACGGCACCTGTTTTAATTCCGGTTTCTTTTTTAATCTCAGCAGATAAGGGAACTTGATAACCATCAAACAAACTGATTTTCGCGCCAGCAATATTCCCACCGCTTGAAACATCGATTAAATCAACGTTCTTGTTTTTCAAAACTTCTGCAAGTTGTACGCTTTCTTCAATATCCCAACCATTTTCGGCATATTCAGTTCCGGAAATTCTCACAAAAAGTGGGTGATTTTCATCCAGCAATTCATTCACCGCATCTACGATTTCTACCAGAAAACGAATTCTATTTTCAAAACTTCCGCCGTATTCATCAGTTCTTACATTAGACAAAGGAGACATAAACTGGTGAATTAAATATCCGTGCGCCGCGTGAATTTCAATAACGTCAAAACCAGCTTCCAAAGATTTTCTCGTAGCTTCTTTAAAATTCTGGACTAATTTTTTGATTTCAGGAACCGTCAGTTCGTGTGGAATTCTTTCTCCATCAGCATAAGGAATCTTCGATGGCGCAACGGTTTCCCAACCTTCTTCCATAGAAAGTTGTTTGCCATTCCAGGTTGAAGATTTTCTTCCTGCATGTCCCAGTTGAATCCCAATTTTACTTTTAGAATTATGATGAACAAAATCGACGATCTTTTTAAAAGCCTGCGTTTGTTCGTCATTCCAAAGTCCGGTGCATTTGTGCGTAATTCGTCCCGCCGGAACGACGCCGGTTGCTTCAACAATCAGTAAGCCCGTTCCACCCTGAGCACGACTTGCATAATGAACAAAATGAAAATCATTCGCAACACCATTTTCGCAAGAGTACATGCACATAGGCGACATCACCCAACGGTTCTTTAATTCGACACTTCTAAATTTAATCGGAGAATATAAAATCATAAATATTTTTTTTAATTAAGATCTCAAATTTACGAAAAGGGAAGTTGCGATGGTAGCTCTGGTGATTTATTGTATCAATACAAAGAAAAGAGGCTTTCAGATAGAAAAACAAGGTGTTTTTTTTAAAGTAAAGAGCAGATTTAATTTTTATATCCTTCCACATGAGCGCTCAGGAAGTCGTCGATTATTACATTCAAATTATTGGCGATATATTCTTCTTCCTCCTGTGCACTAAAAGCCAGTAAGGTTGCAGCTTTGTAATAATTTAAATTAATAGCTAAATGAGCAAGTCCGCCATAGGAGGCAATTTTATAATGAGCCAGTTTCTGAGAAACCAAAATAAGAGCGATTTCCCAATTTGAAATATCGTTAGAAAATAAAGCAAGGTGGCTTAATCCTTCGGCTAATAAAGCATTGAAAGTTTCGCAATTCCTACCTTGTATTGCGCTGTCTTTGAGTCGGAAAATCTTTTCAAGACGCTCCTTATGTTTAAGATGAATATCGAAATGGTTCTGAAGAATAGCCTTTAGATTTGGGGAAGTGATATGTGATTGTATCGTATGAAACTCCTTGGCGATTTGGTCTTCGGCATAATACATCTCCTGTAGAGAATGAATAAAATATTTCTCTAAAACTACATTTGAATTCTTACTTCTATCATTAGATTGAATGGGTTTATCTATATTTTTCATGAGACTCATTCGTTTGTTTACCTTTTTTAGGTCGCGAATATTAACAAGGTGAAAGTACAATTTAATAGTTATAAGATAACGAGTGTTTTCACGGTTTATTTCACTTTCTGGAATCATTAAAACGTAGCTGCTTTTAATTACAACATGCGATCTTTTAAGTTTATTTATTACAGTTGGTGTAAAATGGTGAAAATGAATATTTTATCGAAGATATCGCGATAATAATTATTTATTTTTGATGTTTCTTAATAAAGCCTGAATTCATTTTTAGTGGAGCTACAAACATAAGAGAAGTCTTTTCAACAAAAGAATTAATCAGTGTTTACGCATAAATTGAAAGCAGTTTAAAAAAAAACCTATATCTTTACTTTCCTATTTTTGCCAATGGAAAAACAACATACAATTAATTTCGAATCCATCGAAAGTTACGACCACCTCGATGCGATGGAGAAAACGCTTTTTGATAAAGCAATGCAAGTTCGTGATATCGCCTACGCACCTTATTCCGACTTTACGGTTGGCTGTGCAATCCTACTGGAGAACGGTGAAATTATCACTGGAAGCAATCAGGAAAATGCAGCTTATCCATCTGGCTTATGTGCTGAAAGAACAACGATTTTTTATACGGGATCTAATTTTCCGGATGTTAAAATTAAAAAGCTTTTTGTTATCGGAGCGCCTAGAAATGCAACTTCTTCAGTTCCTATTCCTCCTTGTGGTGCTTGTCGCCAATCTATTTTAGAATATGAAGCGAAACAGAACGAAGGGATAGAGATTTATTTTGCCTCTCTTGGTGGTGAGATCTATAAAACGAAATCAATTCGGGAACTGTTACCATTTTCATTTGATGCCTCTTATCTTAATTAAATAAAAAATAGTTTTCTTTAATTAAAGAGGGCATTTTTCTAAAATCTTTTTCCCCTTACAATGAGAATTGCAGCAATCGATATCGGAAGTAATGCAGCACGGCTGTTGATTAACGAAGTGACGGAACCTAAAAAAGGAAAACCGCAGTTCACTAAACTCAATCTGCTCCGAATTCCGCTTCGTTTGGGAATGGATGTTTTTACCAAAGGCGAAATCGGTCCTGAAAGACAGCAAATGGTTCTTGACTCGATGAATGTTTTCAGCAATCTGATGAAGATCTATAAAGTCGAGCATTTTCGAGCTTGTGCAACCAGTGCGATGCGAGATGCTAAAAATGGTCAGGAAATCATCAAGCAAGTCAAAAAAACTTCTGGAATTGATATCGAAATTATTACCGGTGATGAGGAAGCTGCTTTGGTTTTTGAGAATCACGTGGCTGATGCGCTCGATAAAAATTCGGCTTATCTTTATATAGATGTCGGCGGTGGTTCTACTGAATTAATGTTTTACGAAAACGGCAAGATGGAATATGAGAAATCCATTAATATCGGAACGATCCGTTTGCTCGATGGTTTGGTAAAAGACGATTTGTGGAAGGAATTAAAAGAAGAAATTCGCAAAAACATCAATAGCAAAAAACCGATCGTTGCGATTGGATCCGGTGGAAATATCAACAAGATATTTTCGATGAGTAAAACGAAGGATGGAAACTCAATGTCCAGCGCTTATCTCAAAAAATATTATAAGGAAATGTGCGGGTTGACCGTTCCTGAGCGAATGAGCAAATTCAATCTTCGGGAAGACCGCGCCGATGTTTTGGTTCCAGCCTTACAAATTTTTAATAATGTAATGACCTGGAGTGATATTGATAAAATATTTGTCCCGAAAATTTCCGTTGCGGATGGATTGATTCATAGTATTTATGAAGGTTTGAAAAAGAAGTAAACTCATTTCATTTCAAAAGTCATCACCTTCGTCTTCATCCAAAAAGTTCAACTCATCATCTCTTTGTTCATAATCCTGCGGAATTCCGGGCGGATTAAAAAGTCCCCAGTCATCAACAATGAAATGTTTTGGATTGAAAGATGCGACCCAATCTCTAAATAGCAAACGAAACTCCTCAAGTTGCCTTCTTACAATTTGGTAATAATCTGCTTCTTCGAAACCAAAAGCTGTTAGAGAATGTTGAAGAACCATTAATTCTCTGGCACATTTTCTAATGATCGCCGCGTTTTCCATTTTTAAATCCCAGATTCTTACGGAATAAGCACCAGCAAGTTTCGCTTGAATGGTGTAAATGTTTTCAAGGATATGCTGTTTTGTAAACTCCAAATGCTCGTTCTCCTCCGGTATTAAATCGGTGATTGTTCTTAAGGTTTCAAAGATTTCTTGAGACTTTATAAAAATGGGTGTTTCACGATATTGATCCATATTTGTTTTATTAACTGCAAATTAAAGATGATATAATTGTACTTTAAAAAGTTGAAGGTTTCGACAAGCTCAACCTGACAAGATTTTAAAAATGATAATATTAAAAATAAAATTCTGAGCTTGTCGAAGCATCTTTTATAATTGGAGAATTAATTCTCTTATTTCTTGCCCAATTCAATCACTTCCAGATTTTCAATCTGATCTCCGTTAATTTCAAAACGCATCATGGTTCGCATTTGATGCCAACCGACTTTTCCCATGGCGCCAGGATTGAGGTGCAGCAAGCTGTTTTTTTGATCATACATCGCTTTTAGAATATGAGAATGTCCCGAGATAAAAAGTTTTGGTGCTTTATCTGAAATTTCCTTCTTGGCTAAAGGCGTATATTTATTTGGATAACCACCAATATGAATCATTAAAACTTCAACCTCTTCACACTTGAATCGTAAAACTTCTGGGAATATTTTTCTGATTTCTGTGCCGTCAATGTTTCCGTAAACTCCGCGCAATGGTTTGATTTTTTCCAGTTTCTCAATCACTTCCAAATTCCCGAAATCGCCACAATGCCAAATTTCATCTGCGTTTTTTGCATAGTCTAAAATTCGGTCGTCGATGTAAGAATGAGAGTCGGAGAGGAGCAATATTTTCATCACGTAAATTTCTTACTTTTTTTTGTAATCGCAAATTAGGACGGATTTATTTAACAAAATCTACAGCCTTCTTTTTTACTTAAAAGGATTTTAACAATTTTATTTTATTTTGGAAAATATTGTAATACAAAGGAAAATCGGTTTTAAGTCTTTTTCTTCGTCATCTTAAATAATGTACTTCTCACTTTTGACAAGTTAGATCTTCAAATATTTTAGTTACAAAAAAGACACTTTTTATTTATAATTTTTTTAATTCTTCTATCAATCGCTTTTTCCAACTTTTTTCTATTGATTATTATTTTACAGATTTTATGAATAGCAATAATTCCTGTACTAAAATCATTAATAATGCTAACCGAAGTTTCATAATCTAATGATAAAATAATTTCTACAAAATTTTTCATAGTCTGAATAATTGTTTTTATTAGAGTAAAGATATATCAAGGTTTAAAATTTTGTGGGTTGCTTAATCATCTTTTGTTGCTCCTAAAAATTCTGTAAATTTGCAGGCGATGAGGTATTGTATAGAGTTTTCGTATTCGGGTAAAAATTATTATGGCTATCAAATCCAGCCGGATCAGATTTCTGTACAGGAAGTTTTGGAAAATGCTTTATCTACGATCCTTCGTGAAAAAATTAAAACAACCGGAGCGGGAAGAACTGATACAGGCGTTCATGCCAGGAAAATATTCGCACATTTCGACACTGAACAAAATATCGGCGATAATCTGGTTTATCAATTGAATAGTTTTTTGCCACAGGATATTTCGATAAAGAAGATCTTCCCAGTTAAAAACGACTTTCATGCGCGGTTTGATGCGACCTTTCGAACCTATGAATATTATATTACTTTAGAAAAAAGTCCTTTTACACAGGATTCTTCGTGGCAGATTTGGAAACGTGATCTGGATGTTGACCGAATGAATGCAGCGTGTAAGATCCTTTTCGAATATGAAGATTTTACCAGTTTTTCAAAATTGCACACCGGAAATAAAACCAATAATTGTAAAATCTACAAAGCATTTTGGGAACAGAACGGCTTAGAATTAAAATTCACCATTTCTGCAGATCGTTTTTTGCGAAATATGGTTCGCGCCATTGTCGGAACCATAGTTGAAATTGGAAACGGAAAAATGGAGCCCGGAGATCTGCGAAAAATCATCGAAGATAAAAACCGGAATTCTGCCGGAACTTCTGCGCCACCACAAGGTTTATTCTTAGTAGATGTTGGTTATAATTTTTAACCGTCAATCGTCACAATATCAAAACTCAATCTTTAGAGCCACTCATCCCTGCAAAATTCCGTATTTTTGCAGCGGATTTTTAAATACAATATGAAGAAACAATCGACTTGGGATATAATTAAACGGCTATTTGTAATCGGAATGAAATTTCGGTCGTGGTTTATTGTGACGCTGATTATTTCCATCGTTTTATCGATTATTTCTACCTATCGACCGTACTTAACGATGCAGATTGTTGATATCGACATTATTCAGCTCCGCGATAAAGAGTTGATGATGAAGCATATTTATATTTTGGTTGCTTTGGTTTTCGGTGAAACAATTCTCAACTTCTTTCTTGTTTATTTTTCCAATTTTATTTCGCAAAATGTAATTCGGGATATTCGCGAACGGTTGTATCATAAATTGATATATTTCCGAACTTCTTTCTTTGATAAAACAGCGATCGGACAATTAGTGACTCGCGCTGTTGGCGATGTAGAAACAATTGCTACCGTTTATACTGATGGTTTCTTAATGGTTTTCGGCGATATTCTGCGCATCGTTTTCGTGCTGATCATGATGTTTCAGGTTGACGTTCATTTGAGTTATATCTCGTTGGTAATTCTTCCGCTGATGGTTTTAATAACGCGGTTTTTTCAGAAGCGTTTAAAGAAAGCCTTTGGTGATGAACGAACCTGGACTTCCAACCAAAATTCATTTGTTCAGGAACGACTTTCGGGAATGTCGATTGTTCAGGTTTTTAACAGACAGAAAGCAGAGTTCAAAAAATTTGATGACATTAACATTACTTTGAAAGAAGCGTTGTTGAAAACGGTATTTATTTTCTCCTTGTTCTTTCCGGTTGTTGAATTAATCTCGTCCTTATTTATAGGTTTTATTCTTTTTTATGGTGGATTCATTACCATCAAAGCTGGAGCAGTCATTGCTTTCATTCAGTATATCTCGATGTTGATTCGTCCGCTTCGACAGATTGCAGATCGTTTTAATAATATTCAAAGAGGAATTGTTGGTGCGGAAAGAGTTTTGGGCGTGATGGATGAAGATTTCGCCATGCCGAACCACGGTACAATTGCCAAATCTCATTTTGAAGGAAAAATAGAATTTAAGAATGTTCATTTTTCATATGATGAGAAACAGGAAGTTTTAAAAGGAATTAGTTTCAAAGTAAATCCGGGAGAAACTGTCGCGATTGTGGGAGCAACTGGTGCTGGAAAATCTACCATAATTAGTCTAATTACAAGATTGTACGATATTAATTCGGGTAAAATTTTATTGGATGACGTTGATTTAAAAGATTACGAACTGTATAATCTTCGAAGTCATATCGGCGTTGTGTTACAGGATGTCTTTTTATTCCACGGAAGTATTTTTGAAAATCTTGCCTTCGGAGATGAATCGGTTACTTTAGAAAAGATAAAAAGTATTGCTAAAGATATCGAAGTTGATGAGTTTATTGAAAGTCTTCCGGGCGGTTACGATTATGTGGTTCGCGAACGAGGATCTTCGATTTCATTAGGACAAAGACAGTTATTGTCATTTTTAAGAGCTTATCTCTCTGATCCTAAAATTTTAATTCTCGATGAAGCTACTTCCTCTATTGATCAGGAAAGTGAAAAGCTGATTCAGAGAGCTACCGAAAAAATTACCAAAAACCGAACTTCTATCATTATCGCGCACCGACTTTCCACCATTGTAAATGCGGATAAGATTATTGTAATGGAACATGGGAAAATTGTGGAAGAAGGAAAGCACGATGAACTTCTCGAAAAAGGCGGTTACTACTCAACTTTGTATCGATCGCAACTGAAAGCAGAAGTGGTTGAAGATTAATTCAAACCAAAAGGAACAATTTTTAAATCATCTTTCCAGATGTTGCTAAATTTTTCAGTTAAATAGGCAGAGACAATCTGATTATTCAAAGTTGCCGTTTTCGAAATTCCTGGTGAGATAACACAGTTTTCAGTCTTTACTTTAATGCCGTATTTATTTTCGAAATCTGAGTAATCATTGGATACCATACCGAATACTACAAACGATACGTTATTTTGTTCTAATAATTCTTCGAAATTTTCTTCATTGGCGTAAGTTAAAAAATCAAATTTCCCGACTTCTTTTTGCTTGGAAGGTTTCATTTTATTTAAACCTTTGTTATATTCAGTCTTGACAATAATGGTCTGATTGGTGGCATCTAAAATAGACGTAAGATTATTCTGACTGGAAATATTTCGTGTTTTCGTTGAACAGGAAAATAAAAAGAGCAGTGCAAATGCTGGAATTAATTGAAGAGCGTTCATCGTTTAGTTTCTAAATAGAGTAGTGAGATTAAAGAAAGTTAAATCTAATGTATTTTTAATCATAAAAAATCCGCTCAAACAATGGAGCGGATCATCTATATAAAGGTTACAAAAATTATTTTCCAACCACTGTTCTGATATTGACAAACTCTTTCAACGCTACGGTGGAAAGTTCCGTGCCGTAACCTGAAGATTTCGCGCCACCAAAAGGTAATCTCGGATCAGAACTCGTTGCTTTATTAATGCTTACCGTTCCAGATTCCAAATGATCAATGTAAAATTGTTGTCTTTTTTTATCTTTCGTCCAAACTGAATCCGATAATCCAAATGGAATATCATTGGCCAATTTTACAGCTTGTTGGTCATCTTTGGCAATCATCACCATTCCAAGCGGTCCGAAAAGTTCTTCCTGCAAAATCGGATTTCCTGATTTCACTTTAATTAAACCTGGCTCAAATTCGCTATCGGATAGTCTTACCAACGGCAAAATAATTTCTGCACCGTTTTTTAGCGCTTTGTCATATTGATTTTCAAGTTCATCTGCTAGATCCGGACGCGCCATTCCCGCCATATTGGTTTTCTTTTTTATCGGATCGCCCGCCACGAATTTCTGGTATTCCTTAATAAAGACAGGAAGAAATTCTTTTTCTACATTTTTCTGAATGATGAATCGTTTCGCTGCATTACACGCTTGTCCGCAATTTAATAATCTTGACTTTGCTCCTGATTCTGCTGCGGCTGCAAAATCTGCATCATCCAAAACGATAAATGCATCACTTCCTCCCAATTCAAGAAGTGATTTTTTAATATTTTTTCCAGCGATCGACGCAACTTCTCTACCGGCTTTTTCGCTGCCAGTTAAACTCACCCCGCCAATGATCGGATTTTCTAAAACTTTCTTCACTTCATCGTGTCCAATCTCTAAATTTTGAAAAACTCCTTTTGGAAATCCAGCTTCCAGAAAAATCTTCTCAATTGCGTTTCCACTGCCAAAACAAATCGAAGCATGTTTCACAACGACCGTATTTCCAGCCAAGATCGCGGGAACTGCAAAACGAATCACTTGCCAGAAAGGAAAATTCCAAGGCATTACGCCTAAAATAACTCCTTTCGGTACATAATGGATTTCAGAAACTCGAAATTCTGTTTTAATCTTTTCAGGTTTTAATATATTGTCTGCAGCTGCATAATATCGAACCATCGAAGCACACTTTTTAACTTCAGCAATAGATTGTGAAATAGGCTTGTTCATTTCCTTAGTAATGATTTTGCCGAATTTTTCTGCATCAGCATCAAGTACTTTCGCTAGCTTTTTGAGGAGTTTCTGTTTTTCTTTAAATGGAACAGATTTCCAGGTTGAAAAGGTTTTATGTGCAATGTTAAGTTTGTTTTCTATTTTCATTTTTTTTGATAATTTTTGACGTTGCACTTATCTATTAGTAGCGAAAGATAAAGTGCAACCGATGTCAATTTATTAATTAGAATAAACAAATTTAAGAAAACAAGACAAATTAAAGGATTGATGCCAACAATAATCGTCATGTAAAACTTATAACTGCTGTAATTACATCATAATAAATATCGAATCTGATAAAAGTCTTTATTAAATAGGAGAGAAACTTTTGAGAATCATATTATTTTAATTATTTTTGAGCAATAAAAATTAACAAAATGAATTTACCAGGCGAATTAAAATACACCAAAGACCACGAGTGGGTTAAAATTGATGGAAACACAGCAACAATCGGTATTACAGATTTTGCACAAGGCGAATTGGGCGACATTGTTTTTGTAGACGTGGATTCTGTAGATGATGAACTTTCTGCAGGAGACGTGTTCGGAAGTGTAGAAGCCGTGAAAACAGTTTCTGATTTATTCTTGCCTATCAACGGTACCGTTTCCGCATTCAATTCAGATCTGGAAGATCAACCAGAACTTTTAAATACAGATCCTTACGGAAAAGGTTGGATTATAAAATTAGAATTGGCAGAAGGTGCAGATCAGTCAGAACTCCTTTCAGCAGAAGATTACCAAGCCTCACTTGGATAAGATCTCAAAAATATTTCGTATGATTTTGCCCATTTATTGGGCATTTCTTACTTTTATGCTGCTCAAGCCAGGCATAGAGAACGTGGAATATGCTTTCATGTTCGAGGGAATAGATAAGGTTTTGCATCTAAGCATTTTTACTTTCCTTGGATTTTCTTTTTTCGCATCCTTTCCGAAAATCAAGTTCGCTTATTTCATTCAGATCATGATGATTTACGCTTTACTTACTGAAATCCTTCAGGACGAAATGCATTGGGGGCGTTCCCTCGAGTTTCTGGATTTAGTTGCAGACATGATCGGCGTCCTTGTTGGTTACTTCATTTTTAAAAAATTACAGCGCACTATTATATAGTGCGTTTTTTTTTATTTGGGCGGTTCCCTCGCCGGCGCTTACCAAAGAGCTGCATAATTTTCCCACACCTCGGGTCGGGCTCTTCGCTGCAATTCCTCGCGCCTGAGCTAAAACCCATCGCTTGCTGCGGGATTTCCACTACGATCCCTACCGCAGATTAGGATTTCAATTCATAAGTCAGTCACAAATCATCCATTGCGCATCAAGTGGATAACTTTAGATGATGTGCAATTATCTGCCAATCAACACGATGGATTATTTTTTATACACATGTTTGAATTTTATCAAAAAAACATTGCGAGATATTTTAAGTACGCTTACATTTGCACCACTCTAAAAAAGGAGTAGCGCAGAAGACCAGGAGGAAATAAGAGCATCAAAATTGAGAGGCGTAAGTTTTTTAAATTTGGTATAAATTAATTCTTGTGGGATCAAATAAACTTCTTATCTTTGCAATCCCAAATCGAGAGAGAAGGGCAGCGAAGTAGAGCAGATTGAATGATTGGAGATGTATATTTTAGGAGTTAAAAAACTTTTAAAATAAACTTAAAAAACATTTGGTCAATTAGAAATAAGTTTATACTTTTGCACTCGCAATTCGAAGACAATGACAGATTAGTCTTTGGAAATAAAGC
>NZ_JBGZYM010000077.1:0-32806 GCF_041824135.1 Kaistella sp.
AGAATATAAGGCACAAAAAATGGCAAGCTACCTAAATCACACCGCTACAACCGATTACCTTTGCTGCGTTCCCACCCTGGAGGAGTCTCAGGAGCTGGTTGTTTAGGACTTGCCGTTGCAAATATACGCCTTTAATTGAAAATTCAAAATTCTAAACTTTAAAAAAATAAAAAATATTACTTTCAATATGATCAAAAATGTCTACACCATTGGTTTTGTGTTATTTATAGCAACCATGGTTTTTTTCTTCGCCATGTATTTTTTTGGTATGAATACCAACTATTTCGATAATACGATGCTTATCAATTCTTTTGTAATGCCGGTCGTGTATCTGGCAGGTTCCTATTATTCGGTGCATACGCTCCGAAAAACTGGAGTAAAAATGGGATTCCGTGAAGTATTCGGACGAGCGTTCAAGCCAATGTTCGTCGGTGGATTTCTTTCCATTGTTACCATGTTTTTATTTTTAAACTTCGTAGATCCCGCAGCCAAAGATTTATTGAACTTTCAATATCTTGACCGACAGAAGATCGAAATGGATAAAGAGTACAACACGGCTAAACCGATCTTGAAAACGGACGAGCAAAAAGAAGAATTAGAAAAAGAATACGCTCAAAATAAACTTCGTATTTCTCATGAAATGACTAAGGATAAAGACTTTTTTAGCTTCAGACAGTTCTCGTATTACTTCGCTGCAATTCTTGTTTTTTATGTCATCCTTTCTACTTTTTTCGCCAGTTTCTTCAGAAGCAGAACTGAACTTTGATTTTAATCAGTGTTCTAAATGCGGATTAAAAAAAATAAACCCATAATTTTGTCTTAATAATCTTTTATACTCAATGAATTTATCCATCATCATACCGCTTCTCAACGAAGAAGAATCCCTGGACGAACTTTTTTCCAGAATCGATCAAGTTTGTAATTCACGAAATCTTTCCTATGAAATATGGTTTGTAGATGATGGCAGTACCGATCTTTCCTGGAATATTATTGAAAACTTGAAAGTTCAATATCCCCAAATTCATGGAATTAAGTTTTCCAGAAATTACGGAAAATCTCAAGCCTTACACGCTGCTTTTGAAAGAGCAAATGGCGACGTTGTTATTACTATGGATGCCGATTTACAAGACTTTCCAGAAGAGATTCCTGAGTTATACGATATGATCAAAACGGAAGGTTACGACATTGTGTCCGGCTGGAAGAAAAAGCGTTTTGATAATGTAATGACCAAAAATATTCCATCTAAAGTTTTTAATGCAGCTGCCAGAAGTATTTCAGGAGTTTCTCTGCATGATTTTAATTGTGGTTTGAAAGCCTACAAAAAACAAGTTGTAAAATCCATCGATGTGTACGGAGATATGCACCGTTATATTCCGGTTTTGGCTGCCAATGCAGGTTTCAGAAAGATTACGGAAAAACCTGTTCAACATCAGGCCAGACCATACGGAACTTCTAAATTTGGAACGGAGCGCTTTGTTCGCGGATTTCTGGATTTAATTACACTCTGGTTTGTAAGCAGATTTGGAGGAAGACCAATGCATTTCTTTGGAGCAGTCGGAACGGTCATGTTTATTGTTGGTTTTATTTCCGCGTTATGGTTGGGAATTTCAAAACTCATCGATGTTTCACAAGGAGTTTATGGACATTTATTAACTAATAATGCCTGGTTTTTTCTTGCCTTAACCATGATGGTTTTGGGAACCCTTTTATTCATCGCAGGATTCTTAGGGGAAATGATTATCAGAACCAATAGACAACACGAAAATTATCACATAGAGGAAGTGATTTAATTATATAAAATTGAAAAGAATTTTTGCACTAAAGAAATTCAGACTTGATAAAATTTAATAATGAAGAATTTAATTTATATCGTACTTCTGTTCAGCTTATTCTCTTGCGGAAAGGTTTCTCCTAAAGGCGATATTGTCAGTAAAGATATCAAAGTGGAAGATTTCGTAAACCTTAATCTCAATGGTAAGTTCCGGGCTTTTTATATTAAAAGTGACAGCAGTTTTGTAAATGTCGAAACTTATAAGAACGTAGGTGAAAATTTAAAAATTAAAGTAAAAGATAAAACTTTAACCATTTCTGAAGGTCGCGAAACAGAAGGAGTGGATTTCTACAACGTCACTATTTATTCCAAATATAATTTAGAACAGGTTTCAATGACGGAAAGTGCGGAACTCAATATTTCCAGCGAAATAAAGACCGATAACTTTAAACTTAATTTGAAAAATAACACTAAATTTATTGGGTCGGTTAATTCCAGAAGAGCAGAAGTGGACATGACTCAAAAGAGTCGCGCTAATTTTTTAGGAAAAACCAGAGATGCAGTTTTAAAAATCTCTGATACTGCAAGTATAATTGCACCGTACTGGATGATAGACCATTTAAATATTACGTCTAAAAACGGTAATTATGCTGAACTGAATGTGAAAGATTCATTGAAAGGCAGCATTAAAAACACTGCAAAATTGACCTACTACAATGAACCAATTAGTGCCATAAAAATAGACGAAACTGCGACGGTTCAAAACAAAGAATTGGATTAAGAAGTTAAAGCAGTTCTGAAAAATTTTAATTAGAAATAAAAAAATACTGATATGACAACTTTAGAAAAAGCAAAACTCTGGTTAACAGATACTTTCGATGAAGAAACCCAAACTACCATCCAACAATGGATTGATGCTGGTTCGGATGAATTAGAAGATTCTTTTTACAAAGAATTAGAATTCGGAACGGGTGGAATGCGTGGAATTATGGGTGTTGGAACAAACCGCTTAAATAAATATACGCTTGGACAAGCGACTCAAGGTTTAGCCAATTATCTTCATCAATCATTTGCTAATCAGGAAATTAAAGTGGCGATTGCTTATGACGTTCGACATAACTCCAAAGAGTTTGGTAAAATGTGTGCAGATGTACTGACTGCCAACGGAATTAAAGTTTTATTGTTTAAAGAACACCGCCCAACTCCTGAGCTTTCTTTCACTGTTCGTGATAAGAAATGCAACGCCGGAATTGTGTTGACCGCTTCTCACAATCCGCCTGAATATAATGGTTACAAAGTTTATTGGAATGACGGAGCGCAGATTGTCCCGCCGGATGATGAAAATATTATTAAAGAAGTATATTCTGTAAAATTCAATGAAATTAAATTTGACGGAAACGATGATTTAATCGAATGGGTTGGTCCGGAACAAGATGATGTTTACATCGATGCTTGTATGGAAAATTCTCTCTATCAAAATGTTGGAAGAGACAATTTGAATATTGTATTCACTTCCATCCACGGTACTACTTACGCGACTGTTCCTCAGGCGCTTGCAAAAGCGGGCTTTAAAAAAGTTGATCTGGTAAGAGAACAAATGATCCCAAGTGGAAATTTTCCGACAGTCGATTCACCAAATCCTGAAGAACCTGCTGCTTTGGAAATGGCGATGGATCTAGCAAGAATTACCAACGGAGATATCGTTCTTGGCACAGATCCAGACGGAGATCGATTGGGAATTGCTGTTAGAAATCTGGAAGGAGAAATGCAGTTATTAAATGGAAATCAAACCAATACCATTTTAACCTATTATATTTTAGACCAATGGAAAAAAGCTGGAAAAATTACTGGTAAAGAATTCATTGGTTCTACGATTGTAACTTCTGACATTTTCATTGACATTGCAGACAAATTTGGTGTTGATTGTAAAATTGGTTTAACTGGATTTAAATGGATCGGAAAAATGATCCGTGATTTCGAAGGAAAGGAAAAATTTGTTTGTGGTGGTGAAGAAAGTTTCGGTTTTATGACTGGAGATTTCGTTCGTGATAAAGATTCTTGTGGTTCTATTTTATTGGCTTGTGAAATTGCAGCTTGGTGTAAAGCTAACGATACAACCATGTTTGAATATATGATTGAGATTTACAAAGACCTCGGAATGTATTATGAAGGTTTGGTCAACGTAGTGAGAAAGGGTAGAACTGGCGCGGAAGAAATTATTCAGATGATGAAAGATTTCCGTGAAAATCCACCGGCAGAGATCGCTGGTTCCAAAGTGGCGATCGTAAAAGATTTCCACGAACAGACTTCTTTAAATATGGTGGATAATGAAAAATCGGTGATGGATGATATTCCAAAATCGAACGTTTTGATTTATTATACCGAAGATGGAACTAAAGTTTGTGTGCGTCCATCTGGAACAGAACCAAAAATAAAATTCTATGTTTCTGTAAAAGATCAGATTTCTTCAAAGGAAGAATTTAATGAAAAAGCCGCAGCTTTGGGTAAGAAAATAAATCAGGTAAAAGAAGATTTGAAACTCTAAGGTTTCAAAAATTTTGATAACTTTAAGGCAGAGATAAAATTAATCTCTGTCTTTTTATTTAAAATTTTGAAATGAAATTTTTCCTTGCGAAAGCCATTTTAAAAAGTTTTGGAATAGGGGTTTTACTGAGTTTAATCTTGATTTTTGCTATTAAGATTGCAACAGCTAAGCCGCATTCTCCAGATGAACCCTATCGGAACATGAACTGTTTTACAGGATTGGAATACGCGATTCCCGTGGGAATCAATTTATTTTTAGCGCTCGCAAGTCTTTTGGCTTATCTAAATATTTTCCAAATTATCCGGCAGAATTTATTTATTTCGTTGGCCACTTTCTTTGTAATTCACTTCGTCCTATTTTATCTTTCAATACGGGAAATGATCAGTGAAAGTGACGTTTGGATTTTGGTCTGTTATTTTTTATTTTATATGTTACCCTGGACATTTTATTATATAAAATTCAAAAAATTATATATTCAAAACTGAAGATTTAATTATTACGCTAACAAATTTAAATTTTAAATAATGAAAAAAAATCTCTTATTTTTACTTCTTTTCGGAAGTTTTTATCTGATCAATGCTCAGGTAAGTATGATCACCTCACCATTTTCTCAAAATCTAACGAAATCAGATCTCGATTTCTCAGGTGACCGAAAACTGTATGCGGTTGGAATTGATGACAAAAACACAGAAAATTATTTCGTCGTTTCCAAGAACCGCTCTGGTGCAGAAAATGATGAATTATTTATTGAAAAATTTACAAAAAATGGCGAGAATTTCACAAGGTCTTTTCAGTATAAACTCGTACATCCCATCAATAAATCTTTGGCATACATCGACAATCGGGCAAGTTATATCGATGTCGATAAAGACGGAAATTATGAGAGTATTTCTTTAATTGACCAGCATCAATCTGGTCCTGAAAGTAAAGTAGAGAAGGTGATCGGCATGATTCTCTATAAAAATACAACCTACGAAGTTTGGATTTCTCAAGACGATCAATTTTCTCAAAATCACTTCAGTAAAAATTTTTCAGAATTGCCGTCGGCAGTCAGCAAACATTTTATGGATTTTTGGAACGGATTGAAAAAACTGTAAATGATTTTAAAATTCACAAAATGAAGATCTTCATTACTTTCTTCTTTATGCTTTTTCCGATCGGATCATATTCGCAGTTTGTGCTTGCAAATGAGGAAGTAATTTACTCGTTTGAAACTGTTAACCGCAAGAAAATGGTTTTGGTAAAAGATAAAAACAATGAGTATATCCAGTATCGGTTCGGAACAAAAAATAAAATAGAAATGGAGTTCCCAACCGAACGATCTAAAGAAAGCTGGAAGATGTTCAACTACATCTTTTATATGCGAGGTGGAGGCAAAGCAAACTCCGCACAGGAAATCGCAAACCTTGGCTTTACGAACAACGATTTTCATTACGTAATTTACAGTACTTATTTTTCCGAAAAAGAAGAAATTGCAACGGGAATTTTGGTGACTGACACGAAAAATAATAAAACCACTAGAATCAAAGGGATTGTCAGCAGCAGAAGCGGAAGCCTGTTTTCACTGGATTCTGAAATTCCTTTGGAATTTGATGAAGACGCAGGATTTGATTTTTAGTAATTGATTATGGGTTTTTCAGGCGGAAGCAATTAATAGGATGAATAAAAATAGGACGAAAATAGGTACGATAAGTTACATGATGCTTTTTTTATGTATGATCCTTTCCTGTAAAAATAAGGAGGAAAAGATCACGGAAGATAAAACGGTTCCTGTTTCTTTAGAAATTAAGGAGCCGAAACAAAATAGTATTACCGACTCTATTAAGAATAACAGTGTTTTCATTCACAAAACTCCGCAAGGATTCACCAGAATTTGGATGGATAGTAAAAAGAATGCCGGAAAGTATTTCTATTCTGATACCCTAAATGTATTTAATATTGCAAGATATAATTTTGATCAAAATCTTCTAAAAAAGTCCAAACAGATCGAATTGTATAGAAATGAATGGTCTTACCTTCAGATCGATAGTGCCTCACTGAAAAAGGAAATCATCGGTCAGGACGAATATCTCTTCCTCACCCTGAGGCCAGAGTTCATGGGAAAAGCCATACCGGATCGATTGGTTTTATTTTATTTACTTAATTTAAATAATATCGACGATCATTCAAGCTTGGCTTACGCTGGTTATTCTAATCCATATTGTGAAGGCTGCATAAAAGGTGACTTTTTACCAGCTGAAAATTACCCTAAAAATAAAAAAGCTTGGCAGCAATTTCAACAGTACGCTCAAAAATCAAAATTTATTTCGCAGGCGAAAGGTGCCGAAAAGAACATCAGTTATCTTAAAAATTACGAGCAGAAGTGGGAGAAGGATAATCAGGCGGATAATCATTATGGTGCAGGTTACGGAATTATCCCAGAATCGCTTCAATCTACCTATTATAAAGACAAACTATTTAATCTAGACGGCTCAGATATCGATACGATTGTTGAAAATGAATCGTATATTGTAGGAACTTATTTTCGGGGCAATCTCTTAGGATATGATCAAAATAAAAAATTGTATTTCCCTATCATCGTCGAATCCTGTGCTTATTCCTGCAATAAAACACTTCGTTTTTTAGATGATCATACACTGCAAATCACTTATGAAGACGGGAAAGATTTCGAGATAAAACTCGACGAAATTATTTTTAAGAAATAGATAGGAAGGTGTTTTTCCTTGATCAATAATGTTTAAATCTTTATTTTTTAGTTTGAAATGTCAAATGAAATTTAGTAAAAAGTTGTAAATTTGGTTCAAAATAAAGCGACCAATAGAACGTCTTCTATTTGTCAATAAAAATCATCTATGAAAGTATCAAAATTAGCAGCTAATCTTATTGGCTCAGAAATCATCAAAATTGGAAATCAGGTTAACGACATGAAATCTCAAGGTGCTGAAATAGCAAACCTTACGATTGGTGATTTAAATTCAAATATTTATCCGATTCCCGATTTATTAAAAGAGGAAATTCAGAAAGCCTATCAAAATAATTTAACCAATTATCCACCTGCAAATGGACTTTTATCTTTGCGAAAAGCAATTTCAAAGGAAATTAAAAACCGATGGAATTTAGATTATTCTGAAAATGATATTTTGGTTGCCGGAGGTTCAAGACCTTTGATTTATGCAGCATTTAAAACAATCGTTGATGCAAATGATAAAGTAATTTATCCAGTCCCGTCTTGGAATAATAATCACTATTCTTACCTTACTGAAGCTCAGAAAATTGAAGTTGAAACTTCAGTAGAGAATAACTTTTTACCTACGGCTGCTGATATAAAACCTCATATCAAAGGCGCTGTCTTAATTGCACTTTGTTCGCCATTAAATCCGACTGGAACCATGTTTACAAAACAGCAACTTGCTGAAATTTGTGAACTGATTATCGAAGAAAACAAAAGCCGCGGTGAAGGTGAAAAACCTTTATACCTAATGTATGATCAAATTTATGCCATGCTTACTTTCGGTGGGGAACATTTCGATCCAGTCACTTTATATCCGGAGCTTAAAGAATTTACGATTTATATTGATGGTGCTTCGAAATGTTTCGCAGCAACAGGCGTTCGTGTAGGCTGGAGTTTTGGACCCTCTGTAGTTATTGATAAAATGAAAGCGTTGCTTGGTCACATTGGAGCTTGGGCACCAAAACCTGAGCAGGAAGCAGTATCTGTTTTATTAAATCATCCCGAAAAAGTGGACAAATTCGTCAATCATTTTAAGGGAGAGATCGCGGAGAGTTTGACCGTTCTTCACAATGGGATTCAAGATCTTAAAAATGAAGGTTTCTCTGTAGAAAGTATTCAGCCAATGGGCGCACTATATTTAACGGTGAAGTTAGATTATATTGGTAAAACCAAGCCCGATGGGAGTTTAATTAAAGATTCATCTGATCTTGTTTTCTATTTGATCGAAGAAGCGGGAATTGCATTAGTTCCTTTTTCTGCCTTTGGAAATTCCCGAGATATGCCTTGGTTCCGTGCTTCTGCAGGCGGCGTTTCTCTGGATGAAATCAAAAATATGTTGCCAAGACTTAAAGATGCTTTGCAAAAGTTGAAATAAACTGAAAGTATTCATTTTCTAAATTTCCTTCAGACCTTGTACCGGAAAATTATAATTTGGTAATAAATACCCGTCATCAAGGATATTTATATGGATAAAAGACGGGTATTTATTTTTATAAAAATATAAAACATTTGAAGACTATAGCAGTTATTCCCGCGCGTTATGAAGCATCCCGTTTTCCGGGGAAACTTATGCAAATCTTGGGTGACAAAACCGTGATTGCCACGACGTATCAAAATGTGGTAGAAACTGAGTTATTTGATGAAGTTTTTGTAGCTACAGATTCTGAATTAATTTTTAACGAGATTTCATTAATCGGTGGAAATGCAGTCATGACGGGAAACCATGAAACAGGCAGTGACCGTATTGCAGAAGCTGTGGCAAATATTGATTGCGATATTGTAGTCAATGTTCAAGGTGATGAACCATTCTTGAAAACCGAACCGTTAAAGAAGTTGATTTCTGTTTTTAAAGATGATTTAGAGAAGAAAATTTCTTTGGCTTCTTTAAAAATAAAACTCACAGAGATAGAGGAAATAGAAAATCCCAATAATGTAAAAGTGATCACTGATAATAAGGGTTTTGCATTGTATTTCAGTCGTTCAGTCATTCCTTATCCCCGCGAGACTTCGGTGAAAGCAGAATATTTTAAACATATCGGCGTTTATGCTTTTAGGAAAAATGCTTTGCTGGATTTTGCAAAATTAAAAATGCAGTCTTTAGAAATTGCAGAAAAAATAGAATGCATTCGATACTTGGAATACGGCATGAAAATCAAAATGATTGAAACTGACTTTGTGGGAGTGGGCATTGACGTACCCGAAGATTTAGAGAAAGCAAGATTGATTCTAAAAAATGATCAACCTTCTTAAAATATTAGGTTTAACATTCTTAAAATTGGTTAAATATTCAATAAGCATCAATGAAGTCATAATGATTTCATTTCAAAAAGTATATATTTGGCAACTGTTCCAAAAACAGCTTTATTTTAGCAGCAATTAATTTAGAAAGAACGCTTTTGTGGCGTAATTTTATATATGAAAAAGATTTTTTTAGTTTTATTAATGGCAATTGGCTCGATCGTTTCAGCGCAAACCGCCAAAGAAATTATCGACAAAAACATAGAATTAACGGGTGGCTTAACCAATTGGAAACTTTTGAATTCTGTTCTTTTACAAGGACGAGTTACTTTGGGAGTCAACGATGAATATCCGATCAAGATTTATCAGCAAAGACCCAATCTAACAAAAACCACAATTACCATTGGTAAAAAGGAAACAGCGGTAGAAGGTTATGATGGTACGAAAGGTTATGCGATGAATTACGCAACTAACAAAACTCAGGAATATCCGAATTATGTCCCAGAAAGTTTCGACAATGATTTTATCGACTGGGAAAATAAAGGATTTGACGCTAAATATTTAGGTAAAGAAAAAGTAGGAGAAATCTACTGTCATAAAGTAGAGTTGACTAAAAACGTCAATAAAACAATGTACTTTTTCGACTCTAAAACCTATATGCTTTTAAAGGAAATTAAAAAAGAGGAGACGTTGGAATATTCTGATTTTAGAAACGTTGGAAACCTTACGATGCCTTTTAGAATCGAGTCTTCGTCCCCTAAAAAAGACAGTGACTATGTCATGATGTTAAATAAAATAGAAACCAACAAAGTATTTCCAGCAAATACTTTTAAATTTTAAAATACAATGAAAAAAATCTTAATACTATTGCTATCGGCAGGTGCTTTATTACAAAGCTGTAAAAATCAAAAGAATGATGTTTCACAAACCAAAACCGCAGATCAACAAATGAGCAAAACAATTTATGACTACAAAGTCGAAAGTTTAGATGGACAAGAAATCAACTTTGCCGATTTTAAAGGAAAGAAAATTTTAGTGGTCAATACAGCGTCGGAATGTGGATTTACGCCGCAGTACGCTGATTTAGAAAAATTATCTAAGGATTATGAAAATAACTTAGTTATCGTTGGTTTTCCTGCGAATAACTTTGGTGGACAAGAGCCCGGAAGTAATACCGAAATCGGCTCATTTTGTGAGAAGAACTTTGGCGTAACTTTCCCGATGGCTGCAAAAGTTTCTGTGAAAGGAGATGACACCGCACCTATTTTTAAATTCCTTACCGAGAAAGATTTAAACGGCGTCAAAAACACAGCGATCCTTTGGAACTTCACCAAGTTCCTTATTGATGAAAACGGACATTTAATCGATACTTTCATCAGCACAACCAAACCGACAAGTGAATCTATTACGAAGTATTTGAAGTAGAAGGTAGAGAATTTAAATATTCATTATTTATAAAATTAAAGTTTATTGGCCCGGTTCAATAAACTTTTTTTGTGCTTAAAATAATTAGACTAATTCCTTTCATTGAAATAAGATCACAAAAAAAAGGATGGTTTCCCATCCTTTACTTAGAATTGTACAATTATAATCTTCTATCTATATCGCTGATGTTCTTTGTTTTTTGAGAACTTATCGATCAACGGTTTAAATAATGACTTGTATTTTTCAACATCAAACAATTGAGAGTCGGTCAGCGCTTTGTAAGTCAGCCAAGCTCCAAACGGAAACAGCACAAGATTCGGTAACCAGGCTGCTAAATACGGATCCATTCCACCAGCCCACGCAATATTCTCTGCGGTTAGATTCAAAACATAGAATAAAATAAAAATTACAATCGCAATAACGACTGGTAATCCTAAACCTCCCTTTCGGATGATTGAACCTAAGCTCGACCCAATTAAAAAGAAAATAAGACACGTGACTGAATAAGAAACAATTCTTTGCTGGTGCATGATTACGCGAGCAAAGTAGGCATGCATATCTTTAATCTGTGATTTTTTTGCTATCGTCGATTGTTTAACATTTTCTATTTTATTATAAGCGGAGTACAGTATTTCCTGCTTTTTCTTAATACTTAAAGTGTCCGTTTTTGGCGGCGCTTTTATGGCAACTTTCACCTTCGTTTTATCAATATAACTAACATAACTGTTTGCCTGACTTACCAATTCGTAAGTCAAATTATTCATGATATTTTCATTGCTTTTCTTGGCTCCATCGATGGTTGCATTCAGTTCTATCACATTTTGAAAAGAGTAGTCATCCGTAATCTTTTCTGCTTCAATCGCTTTATCAATGATTTCAGAAATATTAAAATGGGAAACCAAAGTATCAAACTTTATCGCTTGATCGGGTTGTTTTTGCCGGGTGTTATAATCAGTATTTCCAAGTTGATCTTCATAAATATGACCATTGAATAAAACCAACTTTAAATAATTAGGATTATCAGCAGAAACGAATTTTCCTTTTTCGGCAACGATAGATTGTTGGTCATCAAAAGAAGTTGCCATTTTATGAATAAAAACTCCAGTCAAGTTTTCACCATTCTCACCAGTGATTTTATCAAACTTAACGCTGTAACCAGGCAGTTGCTGAATAAACTGTCCAGGTGTAAAGTTCAAGGCGGGTTTCGTTGCTGCAATATTATAGAGCATATTCTTTGCCTTCCGCTGAAAATCGGGGACGACATTATTAGAGAAGAAAAATAGAAACAGCGAAAAGAATAGGGTAGTGAAGAATAACGGCAACATGATCCGTGTTAGTGAAATTCCAGCGGCTTTCATAGCGGCTAATTCATAGCGTTCACCAAAATCACCAAATGTCATTATGGAAGAAAGCAATATGGTCAACGGTAAAACGAGCTGAACTACAATCGCAGAAAGGTAAGAAAGCAATTTTAGAATTTCCCAATAACTCAAACCTTTCCCGGTAAATTGCGCCAATCTAATCCAAATGATGTTCACTACAAAAATGAAAAACAACACACTGAATATGAAAAGAAACGGGCCGAAAAAAGTTTTGATGACGTAACCGTCGAGTTTTTTTATCATGGTTCAAATTTACCAAAAAAGCCACAAAAGAATAATTTCCTTTGTGACTTTTTTTATCGTGACTTATTGAGGTCTAAAGTTCGGTAACAAAATAGTTTTTGTATTGATTTTTATCAAAGGTAAACATGTTGCTGTTCAGCTTTTGGTTTTCTACATAATTGCTGATTGCGATTATAGAAACAGCATTGTCATTAGAAAACTGTTCGATTTTCACCAACTGTTTTTTCGCTGCATTTACAAAAAGATTTACTTCTTTAATTCCGTTATTCTTGATTGGAGTTAATTTAATATAATCTGAATTTACGCCATTCACTTTTAGCTTTCCAACATACTTTACGTTGTACCCTTTTTTATATTGTTCTATATAATTAAGAGGAGAGAACATTTGCTCATTTCCAGTTGGTTTTGCTACGGTTATCTCTTGGTCTTCTTCAGAAATATTGTAGATTTTATTTCCATCGAAAATTTGCTCTGTACCCATTATTTTCAATTTGTACAAATCTTTTGAAGAATAGAAAATGCCAGGTTCCGTTTTGGTTACCTTTTTATTGTTTCCTGTGCCGTAAATAAATTTGAAATAAACGTTGTCTTTACTTTTATAATTATTCGCTACAGCATCTAATATTGTTTTTGCTTTCGCATCAATCTTTTGTGCAGAAAAACTTGCAGTGGTCGCAACCACCAAAATTCCAAAGGAGATTTTTTTCAATATAGTAATCATTCTTTTTTTTATTTTTGGATAAATATTTAACTTCAAAGTTAAACTTGCGTTTAAAATTCAAGTTACTTTCGCAATTCTTCCAAAAACTGTTCCAAAGAATTTAAATCACTGATTAGCACTTCTCTCGCTTTTGCGCCATTGAAGCCACCTACAACGCCACTAGCTTCTAACTGATCCATAATTCTACCCGCACGATTGTATCCCAATTTCAATTGTCTCTGTAACATCGAGGTAGAACCTTGCTGCGTAGAAACTAATATTCTGGCTGCATCTTCAAATAATACATCTTTTTCGTTCGGATCGAAGGCACCAACCGTAGAAGTGGTCTCATCTACAGAATATTCTGGAAGCATGTAAGCGCTTGCGTATCCTTTTTGTTCTCCGATGTAATCTGCAATTTTTTCAACTTCAGGCGTATCTACAAAGGCGCATTGCAAACGCATAATTTCATTTCCATTAAAGTAAAGCATATCTCCTTTACCAATTAATTGATCTGCTCCGGGAGAATCTAAAATAGTTCTAGAATCCACACTGGAGATTACACGGAACGCTGCTCTTGCGGGGAAGTTGGCTTTAATCATTCCTGTAATTACATTTACCGAAGGTCTTTGGGTAGCAACAATCAAGTGAATACCAACCGCTCTAGCTAACTGCGCTAATCTCGCGATCGGAAGTTCAACTTCTTTACCGGCGGTCATAATTAAATCTGCAAATTCGTCAACCACCAAAACGATGTACGGTAAATAACGATGTCCGTTGTCAGGATTTAATTTACGATCCGCGAATTTATTGTTGTATTCTTTAATGTTTTTACAGAATGCATTTTTCAAGAGATCATAACGCTGATCCATTTCAATACAAAGAGAATTCAAAGTGTTGATTACCTTGTGCGTATCAGTAATAATGGCATCTTCACCGTCAGGAAGTTTTGCTAAATAATGTCTTTCAATTTTTGAATAAAGCGAAAGTTCCACTTTTTTCGGATCCACCATGACAAATTTTAATTCGCTTGGATGTTTCTTATAAAGTAAAGATGTTAAAATCGCGTTGATCCCAACCGATTTTCCCTGTCCAGTTGCACCTGCCATTAATAAGTGAGGCATTTTTGCTAAATCGGCCATGAAAATTTCATTGGAGATCGTTTTACCAAAAACAACTGGCAGATCCATATCTGAATTTTGGAATTTCTGTGAAGCAATAACGCTTCTCATCGAAACCATTGAAGGATTTTTTCTTGGAACTTCAATTCCGATTGTTCCTTTTCCTGGCATTGGAGCGATGATTCTAATTCCTAAAGCAGAAAGATTTAACGCAATATCATCTTGCAATTTTTTAATAGAAGCTACACGTATTCCGGCTTCTGGAACGATTTCATAAAGCGTAACCGTTGGTCCAATCGTCGCTTTAATTTCAGAAATTCCGACATTAAAGTTTTTTAAGAGACCAACAATTTTATTTTTGTTTTCTTCTAATTCTTCTTTATTTACAGAGATTTCCTCATTGCCATAATCACGCAATAAATCAATTGGTGGCATTTGGAATTTGCCCAGTTCTAATTTGTGATCATATTTGCCGTGCTTATCAACAAGTTCCTGCGATTTTCGATCGCTTTCATCAATGATGTCAACTGTTTTTGCGATTTCAACTTTAAAATCAATGTCATCAACTTTTGGAGCAATCTCTTTTTCCTGAACTGTAGAAGTTGGATTTAAGGTTACAGATGTATTTTGTTCTTGTTGCTCAAATGAAGTTTGATTAGGCGTTTTAATAGGTTCGATTTCTGGACTTAGCGAAACTTCTTTCGGCGCTTGTTTTACGGCGCTGATTTCTGTAACCTTTATGTGATCTTGCTCATTGCTTGCGATTTCTTCCAATTCGTCATCTGCTTCGAAATTTTCTGCAGAGCGAGGCATCATTCCTTTAATTTTCCCCACAGTATTATCATTCAAATCACTTAATTTTGATTTAATGATACTTGGTCGTAGATTAAATTCCAGAATAAAATAGAGACCAATACTTACCAAAATCACCATCCACAATCCTGCAGACCCGATTACTGAGTTCAAGAAATCCATAATTTGAAAACCGTAAACTCCACTTAAAACTCCATTACCTTTGGTAACTGCGCCCATAAAAATAGGAAGCCAACAGATAAAGAATAGGGAATGGCCGATTGTTTTCCAGGGTTTGAAATAGTTTTTCTTCAGGATCATTAATCCTAATACAAAAAATAGAAAAGCAACTAAGAATGCCGCGATACCAATACTTTCAAAAATAAAAATATTCCCCAACCAATCGCCGATTTTACCAAAGATATTCGATGATTTTATCGTTTTATCCAGCATCGTTCCAGCTTGGCTTTGATCTGCTTTCCAATTCATTAAATACGAAATGAACGAAAGAAGACCAACTACCGAAATCACGAGAAATAAAATTCCGAAAAAGATGCGTGGTTTAGAAAGTATTTTGCTTTGTTCAGCAGTTTTAGGCGTAGGTTTTTTAGTGTTTTTTTCCATAATGTCAATCACGGCAAATTTAATAATAATAATTTAGTAAAATTTGCGAAAGAAGAACATTTTTTAGTTAAATAATGAATTGAGAATGTTCAGTTTTAATATAGAAAAATACAATTTACAAGTATAAATATTGAACAGGTGGATGTTTAATTCTAATGAAAGTTTTTATTAAAAACTTCAATATTACAAGACACGGAATACAATTTGTTTCAAGATAATAAATCAAACCAAAATTTTAGATCATGGAAAATAATGTTAAAAATAAAGAAACCGAAGAAAATAGAATCATTGAAATCGAAGGAGTTGATGATCGCGTACTGCGAAACGAAAGCGATTCTGACGATAAAGTGATCTTGAATGACCGACCACTCAGCGCAGAAAATGCAGTTCCGCCAAAGGCTTGGGAAAATCAGAAGAAAGCATATGACGATGCTTTTGAGAATAATAAAAATCAAGAACTTGAAGATGACATGTGATCATTAAAATGTAAAAATTCCACTGAAAAGTGGAATTTCGTTTTTTTAACTTAATTTTTTTCAAAAATTTTCATTGGTTTTTTATCGTCTCCGATTGCAACCAAAGTAAAATCGCCCGACACCGCTTTTTCTCTTATTTCATCGTACATCTGTTCAACAAAGACCTGTACATTTACTTTTAAACTCGAGTTTCCAACATATTTTACTCTTCCAATTAATTCTACTAAAGTATCGGCAGGAATGGGTTTCTTAAAATCGATTCGATCGCAACTTACGGTCACAAAAGATTTTCTGGCAAATCGGGTTGCGGTCATAAAAGCAACTTCATCCATCATTTCCATCACGGTTCCTCCAAACATGGTGTTGTGATGATTGGTGATGTTCGGAAAAACGACTTTAAAAACGTGGGTTTCTGAATTCTTAATTTTTTCTTCGTAGTTCATTGTTATTGAATTAAAACATTAATAAGTGAAATGAACAGAAAAAACTGACCACCTGGTCAATTCTATTTTCTGCTTCAGATCGCGAAAGCATTTTTAGAATTTCAAAGAAGGGATCTGACTTTCCAAGCGTGGATTACAGTTGCGCGACAGTTCGTGATTTGCACACGATTCACCTTGTAGATTGAAATAACAACGGCAAATATAGATTTTTTGGAATTATTTAAATCTCATTTTTCGTAAAATAAATTCTATATTTTAATCGTGGAATCATTTTTGACACGTTAAAAATACACTAAAACATTTATTATGATACCACAATATGACACCAATGAGCAAAACGAAAATCTAAAAGAAATGAACTACAGTCCTGAAAACGATATTTTCAATCAGGAAGAACACGTCTCGCTGGACGGTAATGGAAATCCCATTTTAAATGAGAAGACCGATCAAGAAATATTGGGCGATGATTTAGATGTTCCGGGATCTAGCGCAGATGATGCGATGGAAGCGATCGGTTCTGAAGATGAAGAGAATAATTTTTATAGTCTTAGTGACAATGAAGATAATCACGAAGAAACGAACGAAGATCTACTGTCTTAATAATTGAACCTTACTTTTGAGTAAGGTTTTTTTTTGGAAGTATTGCAGAGGAATTTTTTCCTCTTTTTCTTTGCTTTGTATTTTCTAATTTGGATATCTTTAAAACTTCGAATAGTACAAACGCAACATATTTAAATTATCATGACTTTTCAAGAACAGATTCAAAAGGGAATTCCAAACGAACTTCCCTCAATAAAACCTTACGATTCTCAGGTTAATCACGCGCCAAAGCGGAAGGAAATCTTAACTCGAGAAGAAAAGAAACTCGCCCTTAAAAATGCCTTGCGTTATTTCGACCCAAAGTTTCATGCGGAATTATTACCAGAATTTAGAAAAGAACTTGCCGATTATGGACGCATTTATATGTATCGTTTTCGTCCGGATTATGAAATGAAAGCAAGGAGTATAGATGATTATCCAGGAAAATCTGAGCAGGCAAAGTCTATTATGCTGATGATTCAAAATAATTTGGATTACGCCGTGGCTCAACATCCGCATGAATTAATTACCTATGGTGGAAACGGCGCGGTCTTTCAAAACTGGGCACAATATCTGTTGACGATGAAATATTTGTCGGAAATGACAAATGAACAAACATTAACCATGTATTCTGGTCATCCGATGGGATTGTTTCCGAGTCATAAAGAAGCGCCGAGAGTTGTGGTCACCAATGGAATGGTGATTCCAAATTATTCCAAACCTGATGATTGGGAAAAAATGAACGCTCTTGGTGTTTCCCAATATGGTCAAATGACCGCCGGAAGTTATATGTACATTGGTCCGCAAGGAATTGTGCATGGAACTACCATCACCGTTTTAAATGCATTTAGAAAAATTAAAAAAAAACCAAAAGGCGGATTATTTATTACTTCAGGATTAGGCGGAATGAGCGGTGCTCAGCCAAAAGCTGGAAATATCGCAGGATGTATTACGGTTTGTGCAGAAGTTAATCCGAAAATAACCAAGATCCGTCACGAGCAAAATTGGATCGATGAAATTCATGAGAACCTTGACGAATTGGTAGAAAGAGTTATAAAAGCGCAAGAAAATAAAGAAACAGTTTCGTTAGCATATCTCGGCAATATCGTTGAAGTATGGGAGAAATTCGATGAGCAAAATTTAAAAATAGATATAGGCTCTGATCAGACTTCTTTGCATAATCCATGGGCAGGAGGATATTATCCAGTTGGAATTCCTTTTGAGGAAGCTAATAAAATGATGGCTGACAATCCTGACTTATTTAAAGAGAAAGTTCAAGAGAGTTTGAGAAGACATGCGAAAGCGATCAATAAACATACAGATAAAGGAACGTATTTCTTTGATTACGGAAATGCCTTTTTATTGGAAGCGAGTAGAGCTGGAGCAGATGTGATGTCCGATAATCCAACTTTAGGACGAGAATTTAAATACCCAAGTTATGTGCAGGATATTATGGGACCGATGTGTTTCGATTACGGTTTCGGCCCTTTCCGTTGGGTTTGTGCCAGTGGAAAACCTGAAGATCTTCAAAAGACTGATGAAATCGCCTGTACAGTTTTAGAAGAGATCATGAAAAATTCTCCGCCAGAAATCCAACAGCAAATGCAGGATAATATTACCTGGATTAAAGGCGCACAAGAAAATAAATTGGTTGTTGGTTCTCAAGCCCGAATCCTTTATGCTGATGCAGAAGGAAGAATGAAAATCGCTGAAGCCTTCAACAAAGCCATTAAAAATAATGAAATTGGACCAATCGTTTTAGGAAGAGATCATCATGACGTTTCTGGAACTGATTCTCCGTATCGCGAAACCTCTAATATATATGACGGTTCTCGATTTACGGCAGACATGGCGATTCAAAATGTGATCGGTGATAGTTTCCGCGGTGCCACTTGGGTTTCTATTCACAATGGTGGTGGTGTTGGTTGGGGCGAAGTAATCAATGGAGGCTTCGGAATGTTGCTTGATGGAAGTGCTGATGCAGACCGAAGATTAAAGTCAATGTTATTCTGGGATGTCAATAACGGAATTTCGCGAAGAAGTTGGGCAAGAAATGAAGGAGCAGTTTTTGCGATTAAACGCGCCATGGAAATCGAACCGAATCTAAAAGTGACTTTGCCGAATTTTGTTGATGAGAATTTGTTTTAAAATAAATTATTCTTTATTGATCTAATAATGAAACCCTGCAAAGTCGCAGGGTTTCCTAGTTATATAATCTTTTAACGATGTAATAGATAAAACTTATAAGAGTTATTGGTAATAAATTTTACTAAATTATGTTTTATGGTAAATAAACTTTCTATATTTGATTAATCAAAAAAATATACAATTATGAAAAACATTTTTAAAATCTTATCGGTGATGTTTGCCATAGGATTCACAGCAGTTAGCTGCTCTGACAACGAAGAAGAACCAGTGATGAGCCAAACTGCTTATGCAATTGCGTCACGTGATGCCAATTTGTCATCTCTTAAAGCAGCGATTGATAAAGCTGGTCTTGCGACTACTTTAGATGGAACTGGGACTTTTACCATTTTTGCTCCTTCTAATGCTGCATTCGCTACATTTTTACAGGCCAATGGCTTTGCAACTTTGAATGATGTTCCTGTTGCAGCTTTGAAAGAAATTTTGTTAAACCACGTTTTAGCGGCAAGAGTAACATCTTCTGAGATTACAACCGGTTATGTTTCAACTTTAGCAAAAGGAGCAGCATCATCTACCAGAAATATTAGCATGTACCTTAACAAAACCACTGGAGTTAAAATTAATGGAACTGTGAATGTTACCGCTGCAGACATCTTAGCAACCAACGGTGTAATTCACAAAACTGATGCAGTGATTGGTTTACCTACAATTGTAACCCACGCTTTAGCAAATCCAAATTTCACAAGTTTAGTTTCAGCTTTAACAAGAAGCGATATGCCTAATTTTGTTGAAATTTTGAGTGGAACAGCTAGTTCACCCTTTACGGTTTTCGCACCAACTAATGCAGCTTTCGCTTCTTTGCTTACAGAGACAGGTTTAGCTAATTTGGGTGCAGTACCTCAATCACTTTTAGAAAATGCTTTAAAATACCACGTAGTTGCTGGAGCGAACGTAGCTTCAACAGCTTTAACCAATAATATGGTAGTGACCACTTTCCAAACAGGAACGTTTACAATCACTACTACAGGCGGCGCAAAAATTACTGACGCGAATAACAGAGTTTCCAACATCATCTTAACAGATGTGCAGTGTAGCAATGGTATTATTCACGCCATAGACAAAGTTTTATTACCATAGTAGTTTTTTTTTTTACCCTGATAAGCGTCCCAATATTGGGGCGCTTATTGTAATTTAGCCCAAAAATTATTTCATGAAATTTAGAATATCTCTTCTCTTAACCATAGTCTCGATCATCATTTTTTCCCAAACAGGAAATTTGAATGTGAATGTCTATGACGAATTCAGTAAGAAACCACTTTCTGCTGAAATAAAAGTGTTGCCTTCAGGTTCTGCTTTTTTAGGGATTGGAAATATTTTCGTTTCCGAATTACAGTCTGGTAACTACAGTTTAGAGATCACATCTGACGGTTATGAAACTGGCTTTTTAAAAGATACCAATGTTGTTCCGAATCAAAATCTTACATTTTCAATTGGTTTAAATAAAATTGCGAAAAATATTGATGAAGTGATCATTACTAAAAAGCAATATAAAACCACTGCCGAAAGCCCGCTTTCTTTACGAAATATTACAAGCGAAGAAGTGCAGAAAAATGCTGGTTCGACCAGAGATGTTTCGAAAGCAATTTTAAGTTTTCCGGGAGTTGGAAGCACGGCGACCTTTAGAAATGATTTATTTATTCGTGGTGGAAGCTCTGCGGAAAATAAATTTTATATCGACGGAATAGAAGTTCCGATTATCAATCATTTTCAAACACAAGGTGCTTCTGGTGGACCAAGAGGAATTATTACCATCGATTTTATAAAAGATGTCGATTTTTATAGTGGAGCGTTTCCCGCTTCTAGAAATGGCGCTTTATCTTCTTTATTTGAATTTAATTTAAAGCAAGCCAGAAAGGATAAATTGGGTTACAAAGCGGTAATTGGTCTAGACGATATGCAGTTGATGGCTGATGGTCCACTTTCCAAAGATCAATCCTGGACTGGACTTTTTAGTATTCGTAAATCTAACCTTCAACTACTGTTTAAAGCAATTGGATTGCCTTTTCTGCCAAGTTACTACGATGGAACTTTTAAAATTTCAAAGAAATACCAGTCTGGTGATGAATTATTTTTTCTTGGTTTGGGGGCAAAGGACAGTTTCAAATTTAATGAAAATGCAGATCCAACGCTGTCAAATTTAACCTTGATTGATCAGCTTCCCGTTTCTCCACAATGGAATTATACGGTTGGTGCTGGATATCGCCATTTGGCTGAAAATGGAAATTGGCTTTTGACCATGAGCAGAAATATGCTCGATAATCAAGCTTTAAAATATTATCGAAATATTGAAACACCTGAGAATTTATTGTATAACTACAAATCTCAGGAGAGCGAAAATAAAATACGATTTGACCGAAATTTTACTTGGTCAGATTATCAATTCAGTACGGGAACGAATGTTAACTTTTCAAAATATTATAATAATTCGACTATAAAAAACGTGACTCAAAATGCGATCAATTTTGATGATGTACTTTCAGAGATTAACGTTTTCCAATATGGTTTATATCTTCAAACCGCAAAGAAGTTTTTTAACGATCAGCTTCAGCTTTCTGCTGGAGTTCGTTTTGATGCAAGTGATTATAATGAGAACACCCAAAATCCTTTAGACCAGTTTTCGCCAAGATTTTCCTTGAGCTATAAAATTAATCCAGAATTTTCTTTAAATTTTAATACAGGAATTTATTATCAATTGCCAGCTTACACCGCGCTTGGTTTTATGGAAAATGGATTATTTAGCAATAAAGAAACTTTGAGTTATATTCGAAATTCACATCTCGTTGGAGGAGTAGAGTACAACGGAAAAAATAATCTTCGCCTGACCGTTGAAGGCTATTATAAGAAGTATAAAAATTATCCTTTCTCTCTTCGTAATCAGATTTCTCTCGCAAATATTGGAGCTAATTTTGGCGTTGTTGGTAATGAACCTTTGGATTCAAGAGGCTTTGGCGAAACGTACGGAATTGAATTTTTAGCTCAAAAAAGAACAGTGAATAATTTCTACGGAATTGTAGCATATACTTTTGGATATTCAAAATTCTCGAACGCAGCTGGAAACTTATTGCCTTCAAGTTGGGATTCGAGGCATATTGTCGCGGTAACGGCCGGAAAATATTTGAAGAGAAACTGGAATTTAGGAGCTCGGTTCAGAATGCAATCTGGTTTACCCGAAACGCCGTACGACTTACAGAGAAGTTCTTTGGTAAACATTTGGAATATTTCAAATGGTCCATTGCAGAATTTTGATTTATTAAACTCCACCCGCGGAAATCTTTCTCACCAATTGGATCTACGTGCGGAGAAGAAATGGATATTTAAAAAATGGCAATTTACAGCCTACATGGATATCGTCAACGCTTATGGCTCGAAAAGCCCAAGCAAACTACCAGTTGTGAATCTCCAGCGCGATGCGAACAATAATGGGATTATTGGTAATCCAACAGCTCCAGAAAATCAGCAGTATTATTTGTTAGAAACCGGAGAAATCGACCGATCTACACCGATTCCGTATTTCGGATTTATAATTGAATTTTAGCGATAGTGACAATTTCATTATATTTTTTTGTATTAGTGAACACATTCTTCGGAATGTGTTCTTTTGTTTTAAGGTCACAGGGTTCTAAGAAAAGCTCGGCTTTAAGACCAAAGAAAATAGAAGCTTTGGAAATCTCAGATATAAGGCTTAACTTCGTAAAATAGCATATTAAAATGATTTTAACTCCTCTTTTTAAACGTAATAATTTAACCAAGGGAAAGTCATGTTTTTTATCTTATTTACACGACGATAATTTTCTGAAAAGTTCTAAAGAGTTCATTTAATTCGCCCTGTCGCGATTCAGGACAGGGTACTTTATCCTAAAATTAGATACTCACCAATTTCAATTTGAATACATTTTTACCAGGTATCAAACATCGTTTTTTGTTTGATCATCTTGTCTGAATCTTATATGCGTATTCATCAATCAATTTTACTTATTACATTATGTCAGAAAATATAGTTTTAACTACCGGAATTTACGATTTGATCAAAGAACATTTAAGAAGAAGAAAAACGACGCTACAAGAAGAGCAAATTTTACTAGATCAGTTGAAAGGAGCTAAACAAGTGCGAAGAAAAGAATTGCCAACAGATGTTGTAACCATTAATTGCGAGGTGAAAATAAAAGATGTTGCTACCAATGAAGAAGAGAAATATCTTTTGGTTGATGCAAATCAAGAGAAAGTGAAGAAGGGAAAATATTCCATTTTATCACCCATTGGTTTGGCAGTTGTTGGCAATAAAGTCGGCGATATTATTAGCTGGCCTTTTGAAGACGGCGAAAAGAAACTGGAGATTTTAGGAGTGGAACATCACAACTAAATTCCTTCTATTATTTAAAAAAAACTCTCCATTGGAGAGTTTTTTTTGTTTTAACAAACACTTAACCAATCACATAAATAAAAAATGAACAAACCAAAATCCCACTTTTGGTTTTATTTTTGATGAAGAGTATTGAATTTTCTTTGTAGTCCTATTCAAAAAATTTCCTGTTGTTTTAGATTTCTTAGAAACATTTAAATTCTCTACGCCAATTTTTTAATTTAAATAAAGAAGAACGACGATGAAAAAGTTAGAATTTTCAATCGAGATTAAGGCTTCAAAAGAAAAAGTTTGGGAAAGTCTGTGGAATGATCAAAATTACCGCAAATGGACCGCTCTTTTTCTTCCAGGGTCTTATTATGAAGGAGAACTTAAGGAAAACAGCGACGTTCGTTTTTTATCACCTGGTGGACATGGACTATTTGCAATGGTAGAAAAAGTAATTCCCTTTCAGTCGATGCACTTTTTACATTTTGGTTTGATACTCGACGGTATTTCTCAAGAGAAAACCTTTAAGGATGGAGCGATCGAACAGTACGATTTGTATGAAAATGAAAAAGGGACAAAATTAACCGTAACTTTAAAAACAGAGGAAGAATATAAAACTTATTTCAATAATAGTTTTCCCAGAGCGCTTGCTGTAGTTAAAGAAATTGCCGAAAATTAATCACGCAATTTTTTTTTATTTTTAATTTCTTCCATAATCCATTCCAGCTGAATATCTTTTTTCTGTAAAACTTCTTGTAAAGTCGGAATAATTTCGTGATCGGGCAGAACGCCTTTTTTTGTTTCTGTGAATTTAATATTAGGTTGAACCAGCATTAATCCAATTGGTAGTTTCAGTTTTGAATGTGGCAATTTTTCGGTAGAATATCTTCCCGCAACAGTTCCGTCATTGGTTCCGCCTGTTTCTTCACCAACCAGAAATGCCCTTTGGTCACCTTTTAATTTTGAGGCGATAATTGATGAAGCCGAGAAACTGCTTCCATTCATTAATACGTAGATTTTTCCATCGAAGTGATTTTTCTTTGGTTTTTTTAAAGAGAAAATTCCGTTGTTTTTTAAGTAGAATTGATCATCTTTCTTTTTAACAGACAGTGCGGTTCCAATCAGATAAAGTGGATAAGACACGGCCGCAATTGGCGTCGCTAACGGTGGAATATCACTAAAATAATTAGCATGAAACATGGAGGTTCGCGAAGTTACTTCCATATCCTTTATGAATTTAAAATCTTCTGATACAAAGTAAGAATAGAGATTGTTGATCTCCGCCAATGATCCACCAAGATTATCCCGAACATCCAAAATCAGATATTTTGCTGGTGATTTTTTAAGCAGGGCAAAACTTTGTTTGTAGAATTTACGGGAGTAGGTTCCAGAAAACGTTTTGATTTTCATATAAGCGATCGTAGAATCTTTCGTTGGAAACTGTAAGTCCCGGTTGAAACTTTTACTTACAATATTATAATCTTTGGTTTTCCCGGTTTCGCTTTTGGTTAGTTTTTTATTTTCCTGTTTGGTCTTTTCCTTTTCTTCCTTGGTAATTTTTTCTCGTTGAATATAAAAGGTTTTTATTTCATTTTGATACTTTGCTTCTATTTTAACAGAATCTAAAATTCCGTTTTCAGCTGTGAAAAATGAAGGCCATCTGCGAGCCATAGAATATCTTTGAAAGGTTGTGTTTTCGCCATCACTGTTGACGATTGGTTTGTATTTTTCGAGTAATTCAACAACAGGAATATCTTTAATCTTCAGAATTTCAGTTCCGATATTCATATTCGGAATCTTAGAAACATTATCTTTCACAAAGATTCTATTATTATCGATGGCAAAATTATAGCGGTTGAGTAAACCTTTTTGATTTTTAAGATGTTTGATTTCTTTCTTGGTTAATCGCTTGTCATAAGGCACTAACCGCAGATGACCTTCTTTAATGTTTGCGATAATGGGTGCGAGTTTCTGGTAAAATTCGTTGGGTTTTAAAGGAGTTTTAATCGATGTTTTTAAACTGTCGAATTGATGATTCAAATCTTCTTTAGAAATAAACCAGTACAATTTGGGATGCAATTCTTCTAATTTTTGCTGCGTAAAATCAATGTCTTTTCTCAAGTTTTCAACCGAGATTGGAATCTCTAATTTTTCATTGTGTCTTTTCACAGAAACACAGGAAACAATTACGCTTACGAAAGAAAAAAGAAGTATTTTTTTCAAGATAGAATTTTTGCTAAAAGTAAAATTTTAAAATTAAATCAACAAGCAAAAAAAACTTCCCATTAATAATGAGAAGTTCAACTTTTTAAAATGAAACATGTTATCCTAAAACAGTTACTGTATTCTGAACCATTTCGTAGATCGCATTTTTACCGCTTTCTGGTTTCGTATTTACTGCACGGGTTCCGTTAAAATGAAGACAGGTTACGTAACCTAATTTCGCCGCATCTAAACACGTATATTTTACACAATAATCTAGAGCTAGACCAACAATTTCGAGTAATTGAATATCGTGGTATTTCAAGAAATCATCCAAACCGGTTTTTACAAAGTGGTTATTATCCTGAAATCCGCTGTAAGAATCGAAATCAACATTGGTTCCTTTTTGAATAATATGAGTTACTTTATCTCTGTTCAGATCCTTATGAAATTCAGCACCGAAAGTACCCTGAACACAATGATCTGGCCACATGTGTTGCGGGATTCCATTAAGAATAATATTATCTCCAACTTTCTTTCCGTTATTAGACGCGAAACTTTTATGATCAGCTGGATGCCAATCTTGGGTAAGGACTATTTGGTCGTATTCATTTTCTTCCATCAAGAGATTAACATACGGAATAACTTCGTTAGCACCAGGAACTGCAAGGGCTCCACCTTCGCAAAAATCGTTCTGTAGGTCAACTATAATCAGGGCTTTTTTCATATTCTTAAATTTTTCGGTTGGTTTCGAATTCAACTTATTTTGTAGTAAATTTACAAAACTAAAACGCAAATGTTTAGCCAAATAAACCGATGCGCCAAATCGTCAAAATATATAAATTAAATGGACAAATTAGAACATATTAAATATCCAATTGGTAAGTTTCAGGATCCAAAAAAGATTACGGATCAAGATATTGACAAGCATATTCAGACGCTGAAAGACTTTCCGAATAAATTAAAACACCTCGTAGGTAACTGGACTGATGAGCAGTTAGACAGTCAATACAGAGAAGGAAGCTGGACGATTCGTCAGTTGGTAAATCATTTGTCTGATAGTCACATGAATAGTTTTATCCGTTTTAAACTGGCTTTGACAGAAGATAATCCAACCGTAAAACCATGGGATCAGGTACAGTGGGCAGAGTTGCAGGATTCTTTTAATATGGATATTAAACCCGCTTTACAGATTCTAAAAGGTTTGCATAAAAGATGGGTTTTTGAATTGAGATCTTTAACCAACCGTGAATTCGAAAGCACTTTTTATCATCCAGAACAACACCGTAATATTACGTTGAGAGAAAGTCTTGCCTTTTACGCGTGGCATTGTGATCATCATATCGCACATATCGAAAATTTAAGATCCGAAAACAATTGGTAAGAAAATTGCCGAGAGTTTACCTAACCTAAAATAAATAAAGCATGAGTTTTTTTAATAAAATATTTGGAAGTGATGAGCCAAAAGATCAAAATACATCAACATCTTTCTGGAATATGATTGAATCAGAAGAGGATTTAGCACAAGCCGTGCAGAAATCATTTGAGAAAAAAGTGGTGATTTTTAAACATTCAACCAGATGTCATATTAGCAAAATGGTTTTAAAAAGTTTCGAAAACGAAGTCGCTCATTCTGATAAAGACGTCGTGTATTATTTTTTAGATCTAATCTCGCACCGACCAATTTCAAATAAAATTGCCGACGATTTTGGAGTAACACACCAAAGTCCGCAAATGATTGTCTTAGAAAATGGTAAAGCGGTGAAAGATGCTTCCCATCAAAGTATTTCTGTTAATCAGATTTAAATCTTTAAAATGGATTCCCTTCAAAATATTTCCAATTATTTATCAGAAGTTCTAGAGATTCCGAAAGAAGCCGTAGCGACTTGCGGAAATCTTTATACTTTAAAAAAAGTTACTAAAAATGAATTGCTTTTGAGCGAAGGCGAGATTTGCATGGATACTTTTTTTGTGGAAAAAGGTTTGCTTAGAATGTATTCGCTCGACCGAAACGGAAAAGAACACATCATTCAGTTCGCGCCGGAAAACTGGCTAATTTCAGATCGAAGTTCGCTGAATTTTAATCAGAAATCAAAATATTATATTGAAGCTGTGGAAGATTCGGAGGTATTTCTATTGAGCAAAGATTTTTTCACCAGCATGGTGGAGAAATTTCCTCAGACTGCCGAAAATAATGATATGCTTTTGCAGAAACACATCCGGAATTTACAGAATCGGGTGAATTCGCTTTTGGCCGACACAGCTGAAGAAAGATACATGACTTTCATTAAAATGTATCCTGAAATTTTACTTCGTGTTCCCCAATGGATGGTTGCTTCTTACCTTGGAATTACGCCCGAAAGTTTGAGTAGAGTTCGAAAAGAACTGGCGCGGAAAAATTTCGTACCCTCATAAAAAGAAGGAACTCCAGTTGAGTTCCTTTTTGCTATTTCATATTTTTTAGTTTCTCTAAAAGTTGATTTTGATCGGCAATCATTTTCTCCAGTTCTTCTAATTTTAGTGGATTCTGATTTTGATACTTTTCAATTTCAGGAAGTGTTTTTTTAATTTTGAAGAAATTATAATAGTCATTAATCCTGCCATTATTGATTTCAAGATCTTTGATGACCATTTCTAGTTCCTTTTCCTTTCTGGTAAAATTATCTGAACTTTCTTTAATGAAATTTTTCATTTCCTTCTTTAGAATAGAATCTTTAATCATCGCAATTTCACGATTTACTTCACCATAATATTCACTTGGTTTAATAAGAAGTTCTTGCTTTTGAGAAATTAATTCATCAGAATTTTTTCTAATTAAATTAATCTCTTCATCAAGTGCTTGCAACACTTTGTCATCTTTAATCATTTCAAAATAAATGGCATCAATTAAGGAACTTCCTTTACTGTATCTCGAACCGGTTTTAGATTCAACGCTTGAGATAACATTGGAGTTCCCAGCTGCAATAACTGCATTTTCAGTTTTTTCTTTGCACGAAAATGATAAAAATAGAGTAGCGATGATTAGTAGATTCTTCATAATTTATATTTTAAAATAAATGAGGTTTATTTCAGTATTGTTACAAAAAAAAAGGAACTCTTTCGAATTCCTTTAATTATTTCCAGGTAAAGTCCATCTCCTTGAGAGAAAGATTTAGGATAGGATATTATTTCCCCAAATACGATTTCAGAATTTTACTTCTCGTATTGTGTTTCAATCTTTTAATTGCTTTTTCTTTAATCTGACGAACTCTTTCTCTTGTTAGGTCAAAAGTTTCACCTATTTCTTCCAAAGTCATTGGGTGTTTTCCGTTCAAACCGAAATACAAACGAACTAAATCTGCCTCACGCGGAGTCAAAGTTTGCAACGCTCTTTCGATTTCAATCTGCAATGATTCTAACATCAAATCCTTATCCGGACTTGGTGATTCACCAGAACGCAAAACGTCATACAAGTTAGAATCTTCACCTTCAACCAACGGAGCATCCATAGACAAGTGTCTTCCGGAGTTTTTCATTGACTCCTTAATGTCAGATTCGCTCATGTCCAAAACTTCCGCTAATTCTTCTGGCGACGGAGGTCTTTCGTTCTCCTGCTCCAAATGCGCGTATGCTTTGTTAATCTTGTTGATCGATCCAATTTTATTCAATGGCAATCTTACAATTCTTGACTGTTCTGCCAAAGCCTGTAAAATCGACTGACGGATCCACCAAACTGCGTACGAGATAAATTTAAAACCTCTGGTCTCATCATATCTTTTCGCTGCTTTCATCAAACCAAGATTTCCTTCGTTAATTAAATCGGGTAGGGAAAGTCCTTGGTTTTGGTATTGTTTAGAAACAGATACCACAAATCGGAGGTTGGCTTTAATCAATTTTTCCAGTGCCACTCGGTCGCCAGCACGGATTTTTTGTGCCAATTCAACTTCTTCGTCGGCAGTAATCAAATCAACTTTTCCAATCTCTTGCAAATATTTGTCAAGAGAGGCGGTTTCTCTGTTGGTAACCTGTTTGGTAATTTTTAATTGTCTCATGTAGTAATAAGGTCCACTTTAGGACTGCATTATATTATACGACACCAAGTATCAAAAGGTTACAAAAGATTACAAATAAGTGTAATATTGTTTTTTTTGGGCGACTTCATCCATCTTCCGTTCCCACTTTTTTATGAAATAATCCAACGTTATTTCCTTTGCTATTTATTTTATAAAAAGAGTTCCACTCAAGCTGGGTCGCAGATACAGCGATAATCAAGATCAGCTCTAAAAATAAAAACTCATTCTATATCGAAACAGAATGAGTTTAATTTCATAAAAAAAGATATTTACTTAATGATCAGTTTCATCGTTTGTCTTTTACCTTCAGCTTGGTAAAGCATAAAGTACACTCCAGCAGTTGCGTTTATAGAAATGGTATTTTTACCTTTAGCGACCTGACCTGTATAAATGATTTTGCCTGAAACATCAGTGATCACTACACTACCTGCTTGCTCTGAACTGAAAGTAAAGTTTCCATTACTGGGATTCGGATAAATGCTCGCACGTAAATTTGTGGTCTCAACAGAAGCGAGTGGTGCGGCACATAAATAAGGTTTAAAGTTTACTTCACCTAAAGCAGCATCATCAAAAACATGTGCGATTACCGCTTCAACCATGGCGTCATCAGAAAGCTCACCTTCTCTCCAGCAATTATTCGTAGCACTGATTGGATTTGCTGTATTGTTATAAAGCGCAAATAAATTACCGCCATTTCCATTGTCTTTAAATATATTTTCACCCACACTTCCTAATGATCCACCACCTAAGTCAACACTTGCAGTTCCGATCACCGTAATTCCCCAGATGTGACCACGAATTTCATTTTTTTCAATTTTCAAACCTAATCCTAACGCACCGCTTCCGTTAATCGAAATTCCACTTCCACCTGTGGCTGGGTTATTCTCAGAATTATTATTGGTCAAAATGTTATTAGAGATCGTCCCGGAAGAATTATTTCCTGCCACCGTGATTCCGTAGCGGTTGTCGGTCACCGTATTTCCGTCAATCAGAACCTTATTTACACCGCCTAACAAAGATGAAACAGAGATTCCACCCACTTTAGTCAAAGTTCTGTTTCCAATAACAATATTGTTCAAAACTTTAGTTACGCCTGATCCACTCGGCCCCATATTAATTTGCGGGCGGTTAGAATTTAATTTGGTGTTTCCCGAAAGATAATTGTTGGTGAACTCTAAAGCTACCGATTGGTTTGCGCCAGAACCTACTGCAGGCAAATCATTTTCAATAAAAGTCGAATTTTTTACCACTGGATTTCCTCTGGAGAAATTCACCGCCGCACCAGTTACCAAACCCGATTTAAAATATCTTACGGTGCAGTTATCCATTAAAAAAGTGGCGGTTAAAACCTGTAAACCTCCGCCGTATTCTAAAATGGTATTTTTAAAAGTGGCAATTGAACCTTCTTCAAGCCTTATTCCTTTAAAGACCGTTGCAGGATTTGTCGCAGTAATCAAGAGATTATTAGCGGTTGTATTGTAAATCCCTCCAATCGTTAATTGCATACCACCATCAATTTTCAAGGTAGTATCTTCATCCATTAGTAGAATATCACCTGCAGCAATCGTAATATTGGCAGTCATTTGATAATCTGTTCCGTTGTTAACCAAGACTGTCGGAGCAGCGGCAGAGAGTGAATTTAGATTGTAAATCACGCCCGTGCCTGGACTTGTAAATTGAGAAAATACCATCGCCGAAAGAAGCGATAAAAATAAAGTAGATAGTTTTTTCATAATGATATATTTATATCAAAGTTATTAATATATGTTGATAATAGTAATTTATACTGTTAAAGTTATGGGATATTCATTATTTTTGAGAAAATTATAAGAACAATGGTTTTTTCACCAATCATAATAGGAACGATGCGTTGGGGAGTTTGGGGAGTCAACCATTCTATCAGAGCTGTTCAAAATTTAATTGAAGTTTCTTGCAAAGAGAATCTCACAACATTCGATCATGCCGACATTTACGGAGATTATACCACTGAAAAATTATTCGGTGATGCTTTTTCAAAAATGGATCTGAAAAGAGAAGACGTTCAGTTTATTTCAAAATGTGGAATTGAAATGCCATGTATCAATAAAAATTTCAGTGTAAAATCTTACAATTACTCCAAAGACTATATTTTAAAGTCGGTTGAAAAAAGTCTGGAAAATCTGCAGACTGATTATCTCGATTTGTTATTGCTTCATCGGCCATCTCCTTTAATGAATTCAGTAGAAATCGCAGAAAGTTTTGAAATTTTAAGAGAGCAGAAGAAAGTACTGCACTTCGGCGTATCTAATTTTTCACCTTCACAATTTGATCTTATTAATGATACTTTTCCAATTATTACCAATCAGGTGGAAATTTCTTTGAATCAAACTGCTGCATTTTACGATGGAACTTTAGATCAGTTGATGTTGAAGAAGCTCCAACCGATGGCTTGGTCGGTTATGGGAAACTATTTTACAGAAAAGTCAGAAGAGAATAAAAGGATTAAAAGAGTTTTGAAAATTCTTTGTGAAAAATACAATGCAGAAGAAAATCAAATTTTATTAGCCTTCATTTTAAAGCATCCAAGCGGAATACTTCCTGTGATAGGCACTTCAAGGCCAGAAAATATTATAAAATTGAAGGAGAGTTTAAAGATCAAATTGGAGCATGAGGATTGGTTTAAACTGTTGGAAGCGAAAAACGGCTACGAAATAAAGTGAAATATTTCGTAAAAAACTTGCAGGTTTGATTTATAATTGTAACTTGCACCTGTTTTTATATCCGAAATCAATCATTGTTCATCGCATTCATTGAGTTTCATTTATAATTTCAACAGTATTAATAATTAATTTTTTTTTAAGATGAACATTTTTGTTTCAAACATTAACTATGCAACTCAAGAACAGTCGTTGCAAGATTTATTTTCAGAATTTGGTGACGTATCGTCTGC